>NZ_JBFTIJ010000005.1:0-538742 GCF_056394705.1 Variovorax sp. 10N420
CCCCAAGGGCATTGATGTCTCGACCTACTCGCAAGCCAAGCTGAATGCGTTGGCGAGAAGATTAAACGAGCGACCCAGGAAGACTCTCAACTTCCGAACACCGGCTGAGATGTTCAGCCAAACCGTTGCATCGACCGGTTGAATCCGCAAGCGATAGCGGTCCTCAGACCCAGGCGTCGCGAATGACTGCAAGTTAGGGCCCTGCGGTCATTCGCAACGAGCGGTCGAGGGCTCCTCCGGAAGCCGCCTCGGAAGTCCCCGTTGCTGTGCCCTGAGGGAAGGAGCCTGCCCGGTTATTGGGTCGCCTATTCGGTGAACGCCTAGTTCTTAGAACTTCGCGACCAGGCCGGGGATCTGGGGATCCGTGGGCTTCAGGCCCCGGCTGTCGGCCAGGTAGCGGCGATCGCCACGTGCTGCATGTCCCCGTTCGCCTCCGCGGCGTAGTGGGCGCGGATCACGGTGCCGTACCGCAGGTTGGTCTGCTCGTGAAAGAGCAGCGTCTCGTCGCCGTTGCCAATCCGCTTGGCCCATCGCGCCGGCACCGCCAAGAGCCCGCGCGAATCGTTGGCGCCCCTGTAGAAGCGGTTGAAGTTGGACGACTGCTCGATGAGCGCCAGCACCACTCCCGGATCGGTCTTTTGGCGCTGGCTCTCAAACCAGACCAGTTGCACGAACTCGCTTCGCGCAGTTTCAACCGTGATCACATGACGCAGCCCATCCGAAATGGCAGCAGACCAACGAAGGTACGCGCTTCTGGCGACCTCGTTGGCAAACTCAGGCACCGGTGGAGCACCTTCGCTGACGTCATTATTCGACGATACAGGCGCACAACCCTTGGACAAGAACCATTCCGCGCGC
The DNA here is from genome assembly GCF_056394705.1 of Variovorax sp. 10N420. Lineage (NCBI taxonomy): Bacteria > Pseudomonadati > Pseudomonadota > Betaproteobacteria > Burkholderiales > Comamonadaceae > Variovorax > Variovorax sp. 10N420. The sequence continues at coordinate 859 of NZ_JBFTIJ010000005.1, forward strand.
GCTGCGTCCCCGTCGTCGACGTTGCCGTACTCGGTGCCGCACACGAAGATCCCTTGTCGCGAAAAGACCGTCGCACAGCAACAGGCCATCACGGCTAGGACAACGACCCGCTTCATTTGCATCTTGCTCTACTCTTGCGCCGACACTGGAGGCGGCTCCCGTTCGCGCCAAAGCACTAGCTGGGGCGCCAGCGCGGGTCAGGCCGAGAAGGCCCAGGACGCGTTGCGATGGCGAGCGAGGATCGTGTCCAAGTATGGGTGAGCACGGCTTTGTTCGCCTGGTTGTTCAAGGTACCTGAACCTAACAACGAATGTCGGCACAGTGCACTTAGTTCGATGACGCCTGCACAAAAGATGCTCGGATGCTGCGACATATTTCACTGGCCGTGCTTGGACTCCATCCTTTTGAGGAGAAGCCGCTCCTTTCTGATCGACTACATTGCGGGGCAACGCAGTGGGCGGCCGCAAGAGGATAAGAACGGACGGTCCCCTTTGCATTCCTTTATTCATCTGTGGAGGAGAGCTAAATGGCAAAGACACGCGTCTTCGTGAGCTTTGACTTCGACTACGATCGAGTGATCAAGGACTTCATTTTGGGTCAAGCCAAACTGGCAGACTCGCCCTTCGAGGTCATCGACCACTCGCTCAAAGAAGCAGCACCCGAGAAAGACTGGGAAGAGAAAGCTCGAACAGCGATCCAAAGGTCTGAAATTGTCCTAGTCATGGTCGGCCCGAAGACGTCTGAGGCTCGCGGCGTTCTCAAAGAAGTTGCCATGGCACGAGAGGCCGGCGTGAAGATCGTTCAAGTCATTGGCTACAAAGACGGTGACTACACACCTGTTCCAAACGCTGGTCGCTTGTATGCATGGAACTGGGACAATCTGAAAAAGCTATTGGGTTGAGGACGACTGGGATATACGAATGACGATCGCTCAATACGATTTGAGAAGCGCTGCAACCAGAAACGTTTTTGCCAAGAACCAGCAGAGCAAGGGCTTCTCGCAGAAGACGGGCTTTTTATGCCACAGCCACAAAGACCGCGAATTGGCGGTGGGACTGCAGCAGTGGCTTAAGGAGCAGGGGATGGACCTGTACATCGACTGGCAGGACGCGTCGATGCCCGAGTCGCCCGACGCGACGACCGCGACTCGCATCCGCACGGTGATCCGCGGCGCAGACGTATTCCTGTTCCTTGCGACGAGGGACTCGATGGGCTCGCGTTGGTGTCCATGGGAACTGGGCTTCGCTGATGGCATAAAGCGCAACGAGCAGATCGCGGTCATCGCGACGCGCGACGCCTCGGGCAACTACTACGGCAACGAGTACCTCCAGCTCTACCGGCGGATTGACCAGGCCGCAGCGGGTGGATCCCTGTATTGGTACCAGAAGGGATCGCAGTCGCCCCAAATCCTTGCAAGCTTCTAGACCATGTCGCCGCAACACGTCATCGATAGCTTCATCAAGGATTTCGTCCAGGACTTGCACAACGATAGCGCTGCGATCTTTGCTGGCGCGGGTATGTCCAAGGGCTGCGGCTACGTGGACTGGCCAGAGCTGCTGCGCGACATCGCCAAAGAACTTGGCCTGAACGTCGAGAAGGAGCACGACCTCATCTCGCTAGCTCAGTTCCATGTGAATACGCGGCGAACCAGCGACGGCCTAGCCAAGAAGATCCTGCAGGAATTCTCCGAGCAGGCCGAGCCGTCCGAGGTGCACGACATTGTCGCGCGCCTGCCCATCCGCAGCTTCTGGACAACCAACTATGACGCCCTGATCGAGGACGCGCTGCGTAGGGCCTTTAGGGTGCCGGACGTGAAGTACCTAGTGGATCACTTGAGCATCACTAGGCCCAAGCGTGACGCCATCGTCTACAAGATGCATGGCGACGTCCACCTGCCCCAGCAGGCGATCATCTACAAGGAGCAGTATGAGAAGTACCACTTCACCCACGCGCCCTTCATCACGGCGCTGAGCGGCGACCTCATCTCCAAGACCTTCCTGTTTATCGGCTTCAGCTTTACCGACCCAAACCTCGATTACGTCCTGAGCCGGCTGCATGGCGGGACCACCAAGCGCAACCACTACTGCTTCATGCGCGAGGCCCAGCGCACTGCGGATGACGATGACGAGCTCTTCAACTACAAGCGCCGCAAGCAGGAGCTCCGCATTGAGGACCTCAAGCGCTTCGGCATTCAGACGCTATTGGTCGACAACTACTCGGACATCAACGATATTCTGAGGAAGATCGAGGCCCTGTACCGGAAGCGGACCGTGTTCTTCTCAGGTAGTGCCGAGGAGTACGGTACCTGGTCCCGGCGGGACGCGATGGACTTTGTCCACAACGTGGCAGCGAACTGCGTCGAGGCCAACTGCCGCGTGGTCAACGGCTTTGGCTGGGGTATCGGCAGCGCCGTTATAAACGGCGCCTTGGAAGCCATCTACGGCAAACCCGAGAAGTATTCCGAGGCTCAGCTGATCGTCCGGCCCTTTCCCCAGCAAGGCGAGAACTTGCCGGCGCTGTGGGAGCAGTACCGCCAGCGAATGATCAGCCTTGCCGGTATCGCGCTGTTCCTGTTTGGGAACAAGCTCGATGGCGGAAACTTGGTCAACGCCAATGGCGTCAGGCGTGAGTTCGAGATCGCACTGCAGCACGGTCTCCTGCCCATCCCGGTCGCCGCGACCGGCTTCATGGCGGAAGAGCTCTGGCAAGACATCGAGACAAACTTGGACAAGTACTACGGCAATTTCAAATGGGTTATTCCGATGGTCGAAAAGCTCGCCGACCCAAAAACCCCGCACAAGGAGATGGTTAGAACCATCACCGACATCGTCAAACAACTAAACCGCTAAGCGCCGCTGCGCATCGAGGAATTGAAATGGCTCGGAAGGTATTTTTTAGCTTCAAGTACGACGACGTGCATCGCGCCATGAATGTGCGCAATAGCAATGTTATCGGCGGCGTCATGAAATCGGGCTTCATTGATAAGGCCGATTTTGAGAAGGTCGAACGAGAAGGCGACAACGCCATTAAGACATGGATCGACAACCAACTGAGCGGCACGTCCGTGACTGTGGTTCTCGTCGGCGCGAACACCCACAAAAGCAAGTGGGTCCGTTACGAGATCGAGCAAAGCATTGCCCGCGGCAACGGCCTGTTGACGATTGACATTAGCAAGATCGCCGACATGCAGGGGAACACTACGGACTGCTGCTCTCTGCGCGCGAGCGGATACAAGCACTACCTCTGGAATAAGGATGATGGCCGGACCAACCTAGGCGCTTGGGTTGAAACGGCGGCACAAGCAGCGGGCAAGTAGGCTAGGAGCCTCTGCGGCGGCCGGCTATGACACTTCGTTGCTGGGCAGGGACCTGGCGCCTGCTCGTCCTGCCTCCTCACGATTCGCAGGTGCCCGCGCCGATGACCTCTCAACGCGCGTGCGTCACTCCACCGTCCACGATCAGCGTCGAACCCACCACGTAGTCGCCAGCCCGCGAAGCCAGGTAAATCGCCGCGCCTGCCATATCTTCCGGTTCACCGATGCGACCCGCCGGAATCCGCGCCTTGACTTCATCGCCGTGGTCGCGCGCATCCTTGTTCATGTTGGACGCGAATGCGCCCGGCGCGATCGCGCTCACTGCGATGCGGTCTTGCGCCAACCGCAGGGCCATCCGGCGCGTGAGCTGGATGAGCCCCGCCTTGCTCGCGGCATACGAATAGGTCTCTTGCGGATTGACCGAAATGCCGTCGATGGACGCAATGTTGATCACCTTCGCGAGATGGTCTGTCGCAGCCTTCTTGAGCATCGGCGTGAGAGCCTGGGTCAGGAAGAACGGCGCCTTCAGGTTGAGGTCGACGACCTTGTCCCAGCCGCTTTCTGGGAATTCTTCGTAAGGCGCGCCCCATGCGGCGCCGGCGTTGTTAACCAGAATGTCGAGCGAGCCTTCGTGCTTGGCATACGCGTCCACCAAGGCCTGCGCCCCTTCGATGGTGGACACATCGGCCGGCAGCGAAACGCAATGGCCGAAAGCGGAGAGTTCCTTCGCAGTCTGATCGCAGGCGTCGGCCTTGCGCGCCGAGATGTAGACGCGCGCGCCTTGCGCCAGAAAGCCTTCGGCGATCATTCGGCCGATGCCGCGCGAGCCGCCGGTGATGAGGGCGGTGCGGCCCTTGAGCGAGAAAAGTTGGGTCGTGTCCATGGTGCGTGTCTCCTGAGTTTCGTGAGCAGCTTAGTGCGACACGCGGCCGAGTGGGGTCACATTGGCGCCACCGGCAGTGCGAGCGATCGCGTGCTGGTGAAGTGCCGCTCGGCGCCGGTGACCGGGTCGCGGAAGCGAACCTCCTTGGCCAGCAGCTGCAACGGTCGGTCGAAATCGTCACTGCCTTCAGGCAGCAGCATGGGATAGATCGCGTCGTTCAGGATCGGCATCCCGAGCGCTGCGCAATGCACGCGCAGTTGGTGCCTGCGGCCCGTCACGGGCGAGAGGCCGAGATGCGCCCATCCTTCACCAGTCGCCAGCACCTCGATGCGAGTCTCGGCATTGGCCTCCCCCGCGACCTCTCGCATGCGCATGAAATGATCGTCCGGCTCCAGCCGGCTTCGATGCAAGGCTGGCGGCGCGAACTCGGCGGCCGGATGCACGATGGCTTCGTATTGCTTGGTGATCGCCCGGTCGGCGAACAATGCGCTGTAGGCGCCACGTGTCGCGCGTTGCACCGAAAACAGCACGATCCCGGCTGTCTCGCGATCGATGCGGTGAACGGGTGCCAGATCTTCGATGCCCAGCTTGCGCTTCAGCCGCACCAGGAGGCTTTCCTGCACGTACTTGCCGACGGGCGTGACGGGCAGGAAATGGGGCTTGTCGACCGCCAACAGGTGCTCGTCCTGAAAAAGGATGCGCTCTTCGAACGGAACGCGAGGTTCTGCTTCGAGGCTGCGGTAGTAGTAGACGCGCAGCCGCGGCTCGTAGGGCCGGGCCTCGGTGACCGGCACACCGTGCTCGTCGACCACGTCGCCGGCCCGCATGCGCGCGTCCCAGGTCGAGCGCGGGATCGCCGCGAAGCGCTGCACGAGGAAAGCCGCGATGGTCGGCCACTCGCCATCTGGCAGGGCCACACAGCTTGCGCCGACGCCATCTCGCATGGGCAACGGCAAGGCGCGCATAAGTTGCGAGGCTCGTTCGTCAGAGGCCGGCCGCGGCCAGTGCGGCAGCCATTTCGCCGAAGGCTGGCCGCGCCATGACCTCGGCATCCATGCAGCGCGAGCGAAGGTCGGAGAGGAGCGCGAAAGTCGCATGCTCGTCTCGCGTCGTCGGCGTGCAATGCGCCAGCAGCTCTTCAAGCAGGCAGCCGAAGGCGCGCGCCTCGATGCACTGCAACGCGTGGGCTCTCGCGTTGTCGTCAACAGGAAGGAACGATGCGGCACCGAAGTCACCTAGCAAGGCATCGCCTTCGACGTTCGACAGGATGTTGTGGGCATACAGGTCGCCGTGCAGGATGCCGCGCGCATGCAGTTGGGCCGTGACCGAAGCGATGCCGCTGGCCATGCGCAGTGCGATAGGGACAGACCAGCCCGCGCCTTCCGCGTAGACATCGCGGGTGCACGATTCGAAGCTCGGCGGCCCTGCCAGGTTCCCGAAGCCGGCATGCACCAGTTCCAGCACGAGTCCCGGCGTGGCCTCGGGGTGATCCTGGATGCGCCCCAGCACACTGATGAGGTTGGGATGCGTGCCGGCCGCGATGCACGCCGCCATCTCGCTGTGCGGCCATCCATCGCTGGTCACCGCGCCCTTGAAGAGCTTGACCGCGACCGGCCGCGTGCTGCCATCAGGGTGGCGCCATTCGGCCTGATGAATCACGCCGGAAGCGCCTTCGCCGAGCTTGTGCTGCAGCGAGAGCTGCCGCCAATCGATCGATGCAGTCGGCTGCGAGTCGAGCGCCGTCGCCTCAGGTGCTTCATCGAATGGATTGCCCGCGAAGGCCAGCCATGACAGCCTTGGCAGCGAGAGCAGCCAAGCAGGAAGTGCATCGAGCTCATTGGCGGAAATGCGCACCAGCTCCAGTGCGCGACAGGCCGCCATCTCGGGTGGAAGGGCGCGCAAGCGGTTCCCGGCCAGCAACAGCTTCTGCAGCTTGGTGCAGCGGCCGATTTCGGCGGGCAGTGCTTCGATCCGGTTGTCCGTCAGGATCAGCCATCGCAACTCGGGCGGCAGTGCGGCCGCCGGCACCTCGACGATATCGTTGGCCCGAAACGCGACCATGCTGAGTCGCGGGCAACGGCCGATGGCCTCTGGCAGCGTGGTGAACCGATTGCCGGAGCAGAACAGGACGCGCAGCCGGTGCAGCCGATGAAGATCGTCCGGCAACGCGCTCAATGCATTGCCGGAGAGGTCCAGCACCTCCAGCGTGTCGGCAAGGTCGAAGATCTCGCGCGGGAACTCCGAGAGGCCGCCGCCCAGATGCAGGCGCTGCGATCCGGCCAACTCGCCCGCGCGCAGTTGGCTCAACGTGTTCATGCGAAGGTGCCGAACCGGTAGACCCCGTCCTCGCCGCGCCGACGCTGCAACTGTCCCGAGAACCACAGCAGATGAAGGTGCGCGATGGTCTCGCCCAACGCGAAGGTCATCTGGTGCAGGTCGAGCGCGCGCTTGAAGAGAATCGGCAAGCCTTCGGCCCCGCTGTGTGGCTTGGCGATGCAGGCTTCGAGCAGTTCGGCCAGGCGGTCGCGGTGGTGTTCCTTGAGTTGCTCGACGCGGCGATGAATGCCGGTGAAAGGCTTGCCGTGCGAAGGCAGACCCAAGGTGTTCTCCGGCAAGGACTTGAAGCGCTCGATGCTGTCCAGAAAGAGCCGCAGCGAATTGGCTTCCGGCTCGCCGGCATGCACGCTCACGTTCGTCGAGATGCGCGGCAGCATCATGTCGCCGCCAATGAGCGCATTGAGTTCCTCGCAATACAGGGCAATGTGCTCGGGCGCATGGCCATAGCCGCTGATGCAGCGCCAGCCCCGGCCGCCGATCTGGACGACGTCGCCGTCCAGCATGCGCACGAAGCTGTCCGGCACTGACGGCACCATGTTCGAGTAGTAGTTGCTGCGGGCGCGAATCTTGGCGATCGCTTCCGGATCGGTGAGGCCGTGCGTCGCGAAGAAATCCGCGGCGGCATCGCCGCCGGCCAGCGTGTCGCCCGTGGAGGTCAGCACCCGTGCGACGTGATAGTCGGTCGAGCTGATCCACAGCGGCGCGTTCCAGCGCTTGCACAGCCAGTCAGCCAGGCCGATGTGGTCCGGGTGCATGTGGGTCACGATCACGCGCAGGATCGGCAGACCCTGCAACTGTGTTTCGAAGATCTGTTCCCACTGCTTGCGCGAGGCTTCGTGGGAGATGCAGCAGTCGACCACTGTCCAGCCTTCGACGCCGTCGATCGTGTCGCGCAGCAGCCAGAGGTTGATGTGATCGAGCGCGAAGGGGAGCGCCATTCGGATCCAGCGCACGCCGGGAGCGACTTCAAGCGCCTCCCCGGGGGCCGGCAATGTGTCGCCGTGGGGGTAATGGAGTTCGCGTTCGAGGAGGTTCATGTACGATTGACGTTAACGTAAACGTCATGGCAAGGAGCCACCATTGTAGGCAGTGCCGCTCCGGCGCGCTTACTCATTGCTTTTGAGCCATTCTCATGCCGTCGCAGACCTTCACCATCAGCGAACTCGCCAAGGAGTTCGATCTCACCACGCGGGCCATCCGCTTCTATGAGGACATGGGCCTGCTCGCGCCGCGGCGAGCTGGTATGCAGCGGATCTATACGGCGCGCGACCGGACCCGCCTGACGCTCACCCTGCGCGCCAAGCGACTCGGTCTGAAGTTGACCGAGGTCAAGGAAATCCTCGACATGTACGACAGTCCGCGCGACACAGCCTTGCAGTTGCAGCGCTTCCTTGGCGTGCTGGGCAGTCATCGCGAACAGCTCGAATCTCAATTGTCGGAACTGCAGGCCAACCTCGCCGAGGTCCGCCAGCAGGAAGAACAGGCACGCGCCGCGCTCGCGCGCGCCGCAAGACAGAAGACGCGCTGAGCGCCAATCTCACCTTCAACTCATCCAAGAACGACCATGGAAAACGCACCCGAAACCCTCGACGATCTGTTCGCCCACAACCGGGCGTGGTCCGCACGCATGGAGCGCGACCGTCCTGGCTTCTTCACCAGCCTGGTGAAGCAGCAGACCCCGCGCTACATGTGGATCGGCTGCTCCGACAGCCGTGTGCCGGCCAACCAGATCACCGGGCTGGAGCCGGGCGAGGTGTTCGTGCACCGCAACGTGGCAAACATCGTGGTGCATTCCGACCTGAACGCGCTGTCGGCGATCCAGTTCGCCGTCGAGCGGCTGAAGGTGCAGCACATCATGGTGGTGGGCCACTATGGTTGTTCGGGCGTGCAGGCCGCCCTCGAAGGCGCGCGCATCGGCATCGCGGACAACTGGATCCGCCACATCCAGGACGTGCGCGACCGGCATCGCGTGATGCTCGACACGTTGCCCGAAGCAGCACGCGCCGACGCGCTGTGCGAGCTGAACGTCGCCGAGCAGGTGGTGAATGTGTCCGTCAGCACGGTGATGGTCGACGCATGGAGCCGCGGGCAGGCCGTGACGATTCATGGCTGGGCCTTCGGCGTGCACGACGGGCTCATCCAGGACCTCGGCATCACCGTCGACGGCAACAAGCCGATCGAGAACCAGTATCGCGCCGCAGTGCAACGCATTCGCTACAAGTGGAGCAAGCCTGGCGAACTGACCCTGTCCGAGTCCGCCAAGTAGTTCGTCAGGCCATCGGTCGAAGCCATGTTTCCACAGCGCCTCGATTCGCCGCTTGCCTACGACGTTGCAAAGGCGATGCGCGACGGCTTCGACCGGCATTACAGGCTGTTTCGTGCCGAGTCGTCGCGTGCCAAGCATCGCTTCGAGACGGCGGACTGGCACGGCCAGCAGCGCGCGCAGCGGGAGCGCATCGAGTTCTACGACCTGCGCGTTAACGAAGCCGTTGCGCGGCTCGAAAAGGAATTCAAGGCCGGCGAGCAGCCGATGGACGTCTGGCACCAGATCAAGCTGCACTTCATCGGGCTGCTGGTCGATCATCACCAGCCCGAGTTGGCGGAGACCTTCTTCAACTCGGTGACAACCAAGATATTGCACCGGGCGTATTTCCAGAACGACTTCATCTTCGTGCGGCCCGCCATCAGCACGGAATACATCGAGCCGCGCGGTGCGCCGACCTATCGCGCCTACTACCCGGCGCAGGAAACGCTCGCCGACACCATTGAATGCATCCTGGACGACTACGCGCTGCAAGGCAGCGGCTACGCCGACATGCGCCGCGATGCGGAGCGCGTGGCGGCTGCGATCCTGGGGCGCTTTCACCAGATCAAGCTGCGCGCCAATTTCCAGGTGCAGGTGCTGTCGGGCCTTTTCTATCGCAACAAGGGCGCGTATCTGGTTGGCAAGATCATCAACGGCTTCACGGAGCTGCCTTTTTCGTTGCCGATCCTGCACGATGCCAAGGGCAGGTTCTATGTCGATGCGGTGCTCTTCGGCGAAGAAGACTTGCAGATGCTCTTCAGCTTTGCGCGCGCGTATTTCATGGTCGACATGGAAGTGCCGTCGGCCTACGTGCAGTTTTTGCGATCGCTCATGCCCAGGAAACCGCGCGCGGAAATCTACAACGCGCTGGGGCTCGCCAAGCAGGGCAAGACGCTTTTCTATCGCGACTTTCTCTCCCACCTGAACTATTCAACGGACAAGTTCCGCATCGCGCCGGGCATCAAGGGCATGGTGATGCTGGTGTTCGACCTGCCGTCCTTTCCATACGTGTTCAAGTTGATCAAGGACTTCTTTCCACCGCAGAAGGACACCACGCGCGAGCAGATCAAGAGCAAGTACATGCTGGTGAAGCAACATGATCGCGTGGGCCGCATGGCCGACACGCTGGAGTACAGCGATGTCGGCTTTCCAATGGACCGCTTCGAGCCCGAACTCATTGAGGAGATCAGGAACTTCGCGCCCAGCCAGCTCGAGATCGGCGACCGCGACGGGAATGGGGAGATGGAGATCGTGCTCAAGCATGTCTACATCGAGCGCCGCATGATTCCGCTCAACATCTACCTGCAGGAGGCGTTCGACCAGCTCGATCATCCCGACCATGCCAAGCGCGCAGGCAAGCAGCTCGAGCATGCGGTCATCGAATACGGCAATGCGATCAAGGACATGGTGGCCGCCAATATTTTTCCGGGCGACATGCTGTTCAAGAACTTCGGCGTCACGCGCGGCGGAAAGGTCGTGTTCTATGACTACGACGAGATCGAATACCTCACCGACTGCAATTTCCGCAAGGTGCCGGCGCCTCGCAACGAAGAGGAAGAGATGAGCGGCGAGGTCTGGTATGCCGTCGGCCCGAAGGATGTTTTCCCGGAGACATTCGGCCCTTTTCTGCTCGGCAATCCGGCTGTGCGCGAAGCCTTCATGGCGCATCACGCCAATCTTCTCGACGCGGCTTTCTGGCAGAGCCACAAGCAGCGTATCCAGGCCGGTCACATGCTGGACGTTTTTCCGTATGACGAGGCGCAGCGCTTTCGTCACGACAGCCACAACCCTTATTTCTGACCACTTTCCCTGACCACTTTCCAAGACCACTTTCCAAGACCACTGAAGGAGCATTTTCATGAGCGAATCGATCGTGATCGTCGGCGCAGCCCGCACCCCCATGGGCGGCTTCCAGGGCGACTTCTCTTCTCTTGCAGCGCATGACCTCGGCGGCGTTGCCATCAAGGCCGCCGTGGAGCGTGCGGGCATCACCGCCGACAGCGTCGGCGAGGTGTTGTTCGGCAACTGCCTCATGGCGGGGCAGGGCCAGGCGCCGGCGCGGCAAGCGGCCTACAAGGGCGGCCTGCCCGACAGCGCGGGCGCGGTGACGCTCAGCAAGATGTGCGGCTCGGCCATGAAGGCGGCGATGCTCGCGCATGACATGCTGCTCGCAGGCACGCATGACGTGATGGTGGCCGGCGGCATGGAAAGCATGACCAACGCGCCCTATCTCATGCTCAAGGGCCGTGGCGGCTACCGCATGGGCCACGACCGCATCTTCGACCACATGATGCTCGACGGCCTCGAGGACGCCTACCAGCCGGGCCGTTCGATGGGCACCTTCGGCGAGGATTGCGCGGCCAAGTACAAGTTCACGCGCGAGCAGCAGGACGCCTTTGCCATCGCGAGCGTGGAGCGTGCCAAGGCAGCGACCACGTCGGGTGCATTCAAGGCTGAAATCGCCGCCGTGACCGTCAAGGGCCGCGGGGGCGAAACGGTGATCGACATCGACGAAGGACCCGGCAAGGTCAAGCTCGACAAGATCCCGACGCTCAAGCCGGCTTTCAAGAAGGACGGCGGCACCATCACGGCGGCATCGAGCTCGTCCATCAACGACGGCGCCGCCGCGCTCGTGATGATGACCGAGAGCACCGCGAAGAAGTACGGTGCAAAGCCCATCGCCCGGCTCGTCGCGCACGCCACGCACGCCCAGCAGCCGGAGTGGTTCTCCACCGCACCGGTGGGCGCGGTCGCCAAGCTCTTCAAGAAGACCGGCTGGACGGTGAAGGACGTCGACCTGTGGGAAGTGAATGAAGCATTCGCGGTGGTGCCGATGGCGCTGATGCACGAGCTCTCGGTGTCGCACGACATCGTCAACGTGCACGGCGGCGCTTGCGCGCTGGGCCATCCGATCGGCGCCAGTGGTGCGCGCATCATGGTCACGCTGATCCATGCGCTGCAGCAGCGCGGCAAGAAGCGCGGCGTTGCGACGCTGTGCATCGGCGGTGGCGAAGGCACGGCGGTGGCGATCGAACTGCTCTGATCCGCTCTGAGTTCGCTCTCATCCGCACAAAGGGGCTGCCTAGAATGAAGCCCCGTTTTTGCCCTCTTGGAGACTCTGTTCACATGCATCCGGCCTTCCATCTCAGCGCAGTTGCCGCGCTGCTCGCTTCCGCTTTCATCGCCCCCGCCGTCTGGAGCCAGACGCGCGACCAGGCCTTGTTCGATGCTGCAACCGCTGAAAAGCCAGCGGTCATCAAGACGCTCGAGAACCTCGTCAACATCGAAACGGGCACGGGCGATGCCGAAGGGCTCGCATCGGCCGGCAAGTACCTCGAAGACGAACTGAAGTCGCTGGGTTTCACCGTCACGCGCAGCAAGTCGGCCGGCATCGTGGTCGGAGACAACATCGTCGGCAAGCTCAAGGGCAAGGGCGGCAAGAACCTGCTGCTGATCTCGCACATGGACACGGTCTACCTGAAGGGCATCCTCGCAAAGGCGCCGTTCAAGGTCGAAGGCGACAAGGCGTACGGCCCGGGCATCGCTGACGACAAGGGCGGCAACGCGGTCATCGTGCATTCGCTCAAGCTGCTCAAGGCGCGCGGCTTCCAGGACTTCGGCAGCATCACGGTACTGTTCAATACGGACGAGGAAAAGGGCTCCTTCGGCTCGCGCGACCTGATCCAGGAAGAAGCGGCCAAGGCGGACTACGTGCTGTCCTTCGAACCCACGGGCGCCGGCAAGGAAGACCTTTCGCTTGGCACCTCCGGCATCGCCTATGTGCAGGTCAACATCACGGGCAAGGCCTCGCACGCCGGCGCCGCCCCCGAACTTGGCGTGAACGCGCTCGTCGAGGCGTCCGATCTCGTCCTGCGCACGATGAGCATCGACGACAAGGCGAAGGGCTTGCGCTTCAACTGGACCATCGCCAAGGCCGGCGCGGTGTCCAACATCATCCCCGCGAGCGCCACGCTCAACGCCGACGTTCGCTACGCGAAGAACGAAGACTTCGACGCCGCCATGAAGACGCTCGAACAGAAGGCCCAGCAGAAGAAGCTGCCCGATGCCGACGTCAAAGTGCTGATCACGCGCGGCCGTCCGGCCTTCAATGCGGGTGAAGGCGGCCGCAAGCTGGTCGACAAGGCCATCGGCTACTACAAGGAAGCCGGCGGCGAACTCACCATCGTCGAGCGCACCGGCGGCGGAACCGACGCCGCCTACGCCGCGCTGTCGGGCAAGCCCGTCATCGAAAGCCTGGGCCTGCCCGGCTTCGGCTATCACAGCGACAAGGCCGAGTACGTGGACACCAGTGCCATTCCGCGTCGCCTGTACATGGCCAGCAAGCTGATCATGGATCTCGGGCAGGCCAAGTAGACAACGCCCAAGTACGACAAGCACGCCAAGAAAGCAAGGAAGCCGCCATGCTGCTCAATGCCGACCAGGAAGCGATCCGCGATGCCGTTCGCGAATTCGCGCAAGCCGAACTCTGGCCCAACGCGCCGCGCTGGGACCGCGAGCACAGCTTTCCCAAGGAGGCGCACACCGGCCTGGCGGCGCTCGGCGCCTATGGCATCTGCGTGCCTGAAGAAGACGGCGGCGCCGGGCTCGACTACCTGACGCTCGCGCTGGTGCTCGAAGAGATCGCTGCCGGCGACGGCGGAACCAGCACCGCCATCAGCGTGACCAACTGCCCGGTCAACGCCATCCTCATGCGCTACGGCAATGCGCAGCAAAAGAAGAAGTGGCTGCAGCCGCTCGCACAGGGACAGATGCTCGGCGCCTTCTGCCTCACCGAGCCGCAAGCCGGCAGCGATGCATCGTCCTTGCGCACCACGGCGCGCAAGGACGTCGAAGGCTGGGTGATCGATGGCGTGAAGCAGTTCATCACCAGCGGCAAGAACGGCCAGGTCGCGATCGTCATCGCGGTCACCGACAAGGGCGCCGGAAAGCGCGGGATGAGCGCTTTCATCGTGCCGACCGATGCGCCGGGCTACAACGTTGCACGCCTCGAAGACAAGCTCGGCCAGCATTCGAGCGACACCGCGCAGATCAACTTCGACAGTTGCCGCATTCCTTTCGAGAATCTCATCGGCCAGGAAGGCGAGGGCTACAAGATCGCGCTCGGTGCGCTCGAAGGCGGGCGCATCGGCATTGCCGCCCAGAGCGTCGGCATGGCGCGCAGCGCATTCGACGTCGCCGTGGCTTACGCGAAGGAGCGCCAGGCGTTCGGCGGCGCCATCTTCGACCAGCAGGCGGTGGGCTTCAGGCTGGCCGATTGCGCCACGCAGATCGAAGCGGCGCGCCAACTGATCTGGCATGCCGCCAGCCTGCGAGACGCCGGCCGGCCATGCCTCAAGGAAGCGGCGATGGCCAAGCTCTTTGCGAGCGAGATGGCCGAGCGCGTTTGCAGCGCCGCGATCCAGACGCTCGGCGGCTATGGCTACGTCAATGACTTTCCGCTGGAGCGCATCTATCGCGACGTGCGCGTCTGCCAGATCTACGAAGGCACTTCGGACATCCAGAAGCTGCTGATTCAGCGCGCCCTGGCCTAAGGGTTTACGCGAGGGTCTGCACAATACGCGCTGAACCCCTCGCCAATACCCCATGCCTGCTCCCGATCCTGCCCGTATTCCCTGTCCCTGCGGGCGCCGCGACCGGCGGGAACTCCCGCTCGCCTACGCGCAGTGTTGCGGGCGCTATGTCGACGATTTCGACAACACGCCAGCTCCGGATGCCGAATCGCTCATGCGCTCGCGCTACACGGCTTTCGTGCGCGAGCGGGCGGACTATCTGCTTGCGACCTGGCACCCCTCGACGCGGCCGGCGACGATCGGCTTCGAGCCCGGCGTGAAATGGCTCGGGCTCGACGTGCGCTCGCGTTCGGTCCTCGACGCCGACCATGCAGAAGTCGAATTCGTCGCCCGGCAGCGCAGCAGTGCGGGTCTGGCATCTCGCCTGCACGAGCGCAGCCGCTTCGTCCGTGAGGAGAGCGGACCGCTGCCCCGGTGGTATTACGTGGACGGCGATCTGCACTGACAGGACGGGTTGTGCCGCGCGGTGCGGCGCGATTGTGTGCAGGCGGGAGACAGAGCAATTCCCAAAATGGGTATTTATCTTGTGGCGCGCCTGGATCACACTCCGTGTTGGTGCAGGCGCGTGGCGCCCATCACCAGCGCCGCCAGCACCCTCAACCACCAGCCACAGAGGCCAGCCATGGACAACAAAAGATTCCAGTTTGGACACCGGCGGCCTTCGCTGTCCGCGACGGCATTCCCTGTTGTGGCCGCGATCGCCTGCATAGCGGTCCCGGCGGCCCGCGCAGAGGGCGTGTTGACGGCGTTCTCGACTGCGCCAGGTCCGCAAGCGCCCGCACCATGGCGCTTCACGACCTTGCCGAACAAGGCGCCGACCAAGTTCGAGATCACCCAACTCGACGGCCAGAAGGTGCTCAAGGTCGACGCCGACAAGTCCTACGGCAATCTGGTTCATGCCACGCGGGTTCAGCTCAACGACCAGGCCACGCTGGCCTGGCGCTGGAAGGTCGAGGAATTCGTGGAAGGCGCCGATCTGCGCACCAAGGGCGGCGACGATGGCGCGGCCAAGGTCTGCGTGTTCTTCGACTTCCCGTCAGACCGGCTGTCCGTGGGTGAGCGAACCAAGCTCGCCTTGGCAAAAGGCTCGACCGGCGAAACGGTACCCACCGAAACCCTCTGCTACGTCTGGGACGTCAAGGAAAGCAAGGGCAGCGAGTTCGACAATGCCTTCACCAAGCGCATCCGCATGGACGTCATCGAATCGGGCGCGACCGACAAGGCCGGCGGCTGGCTCAGCGAGCGCCGGAACCTGGTGGCCGACTACAAGCGAGCCTTCGGCGCCGAGGCTGGCGATACGCTGCCCGATGTGGTGGGCGTGGCGATCCAGGCGGACGCGGACAACACCAAGTCTCGAGGGATCTCGTATTTCTCGGACATCGATCTGCGCGGTGTCACTGCTTCCGCGCCCGCGTCCGGCGCGGCGAAACCTGCGCAATAGCGGCCTCGAAACCATCGAAACCGCCCCCATATCGCACATATCGCCGTCATGAACGAATTCGTCTCGCTCCTCGCCAGCCAAGGCCCCGCCGTGGTGTTCGTCGCCACCCTGGCGACGCGTCTGGGCGCGCCGGTGCCGGCGGTGCCTTTTTTGATCGTTGCCGGCGGACTGACTTTTGGCGGACAGGTTTCTTTCCTCGCGGTGACGCTGGCCGCCGTGCTCGGCAACATCCTCGGCGACGGCGTCTGGTTCATTGCCGGACGCCGCTGGGGGTACCGGGTCATGCGGCTGCTCTGCCGCATTTCGCTGTCGCCCGATTCCTGCGTCAAGCACAGCGAATCCATCCTCGGGCGCTGGGGCGGCTTGTCGCTGATTGCCGCCAAGTTCGTGCCGGGGGTGTCGGTGGTTGCGCCGCCCATGGCAGGCGCGCTCGGAATGTCGAATCTCCGGTTTCTATCCTATGAAACGGTGGCCGCGTTGATCTGGACGCTGGGCTTCCTCCTGATCGGACGCGTGTTCCATGCCGCCATCACGGATGTCCTTTCGGTGCTCTCCAGCATCGGGATGGTCGCGACGGTGATCTGCCTCGTGCTGCTTGGTGCATTCGTGCTTTGGCGCTATCGGCAGCGCCGCATGGCCCTTCGATCTCTCGACATCGAGCGCATCGAAGCCGCTGCCCTGCGCGCCGCGATGGCGGCCGGCGCCGGGCTGACGCTGATCGACGTGCGCTCGGACGAAGCGCGGGCGCTCGACGGTCGTGCGATCCCGGGCGCCCTCGGCATTGCGCTCAAGCAGCTGCCCAAGCGTCTCGAAGCCTTCTCGGACGGCCGCGAACTCGTCGTCTTCTGCGATTGCCCCGATGACGGCTCCGCCATCGCGGCGGCGCGGGTACTTCGCAATGCCGGAGTGACCCGCGTGCGCGTCCTTGCAGGCGGTCTGGACGCCTGGGTGGCGCAGTCCGGCGAGACATCGCCTGCCGTCGATTCGTCCATCGTCGCCGCCAATCCCGCTTGATCCCTTTCCTGGGACGGGCCTAGAATCGGCCCCGCTCCGGGGTGCATGCAGATGTGTGCTGAGATGGCCAAGCGGCCGAACCCGCGAACTTGATCTGGTTCATACCAGCGTAAGAAGAGCTGCGACTCCCCGGCATCCCGTCCGTCCCTTGTGACCGATGCCGTCCGGAGCGATCGCGGAGCACCCGTTGTCCCACAACCAGGAGTGCCCCGCATGAATGCCGTCGACAAGTTCGCCTCTCTCCTCACGCTGACGCGCGAGCCCTTTCCCGCTTCGAGCAAGAGCGCCATATCGGGCAGCAGAGCCGATTTGCGCGTGCCTGTGCGCGAAGTCCTGCTCACCAACGGCGAGCGCGTATCGCTCTACGACACCTCCGGCCCCTACACCGATCCGGCGGCCGACATCGACGTGCGGCGCGGCCTTCCGGGCGTGCGCGGCGCATGGATCGCCGAACGCGGCGACACCGAAAGCTACGAAGGCCGCCTGCACCTTGCGCTCGACGATGGCGCCACCAACGTCGACCGCGACTCCCAGCGCATCGCCGACCTGCGTGCCGCTGCCGCTGCCTTGCAGCGCACGCCACGGCGCGCCAAAGCCGGCGGCAACGTCACGCAGATGCACTACGCACGCCGCGGCATCGTCACGCCGGAGATGGAATACGTCGCCCTTCGCGAGAACGGCCGCCGCGAATGGATGGCCGAATACCTGGCCGACGCCGCGCGCGAAAAGCGCCTGGCCGGCAACCCCATGGGCGCGAGCATCCCGAAGATCATCACGCCGGAGTTCGTGCGCGACGAAGTCGCGAGGGGCCGCGCCATCATCCCGGCCAACATCAACCACCCCGAAGTCGAGCCGATGGCCATCGGCCGCAACTTCAAGGTCAAGATCAACGCCAACATCGGCAATTCGGCCGTGACGAGCAGCATCGAAGAAGAGGTCGAGAAGCTCGTGTGGGCGATCCGCTGGGGCGCGGACAACGTGATGGACCTTTCCACCGGCCGGAACATCCACACCACGCGCGACTGGATCGTGCGCAACAGCCCGGTGCCGATCGGCACGGTGCCCATCTACCAGGCGCTCGAAAAGGTTGGCGGCGTGGCCGAAGACCTGACCTGGGAGATCTACCGCGACACGCTGATCGAGCAGGCCGAGCAGGGCGTCGACTACTTCACCATCCACGCCGGGCTGCGCCTGCCCTTCATTCATCTCACGGCGGATCGGCGCACCGGCATCGTTTCGCGCGGCGGGTCGATCATGGCCAAATGGTGCATCTCGCATCACAAGGAAAGCTTTCTCTACACGCACTTCGAAGACATCTGCGACATCATGAAGGCCTACGACGTGAGCTTCTCGCTCGGAGACGGTCTGCGTCCTGGCTGCGCTTCGGACGCGAACGACGAAGCCCAGTTCGCCGAACTGCGCACGCTCGGCGAGCTCACGCAGATTGCATGGAAGCACGACGTGCAGACCATGATCGAAGGCCCGGGCCACGTGCCGATGCATCTCATCCAGGCCAACATGGACGAGCAACTCAAGCACTGCCATGAGGCGCCGTTCTACACGCTCGGGCCACTGACCATCGACATCGCGCCGGGCTACGACCACATCGCCAGCGCGATCGGCGCCGCCATGATCGGCTGGGCCGGCACCGCGATGCTTTGCTATGTCACGCCGAAGGAGCATCTGGGCCTGCCCGATCGCGACGACGTGAAGCAGGGAATCATCGCGTACAAGATTGCTGCGCATGCGGCCGACGTCGCCAAGGGCCATCCTGGAGCGCGAGCGCGCGACGATGCGCTTTCCAAGGCCCGCTTCGAATTCCGCTGGCAGGACCAGTTCAACCTCGGCCTCGACCCCGATACCGCGCGCGAATTCCATGACGAGACGCTGCCCAAGGACAGCAGCAAGGTCGCGCACTTCTGCTCCATGTGCGGCCCCAAGTTCTGCTCGATGAAGATCACTCAGGAAGTGCGCGAGTACGCGGCGCAGAAGGGCGTCGACGAGGTCCGGGCCATGGAGGACGGCATGGCGGACAAGTCGGCCGAGTTCAAGGCGGCGGGCGGCGAGATGTACATCCCGATCCGCAAGACGCAGTGAAATGACAAGGGCGGGCCCGCGGCCCGGGTCCGCAAAATGATTACGATGGCCGCCATGAAAGCCATCCCCTTCGATGCCGTCCTGTTCGACTGCGACGGCGTCCTCGTCGATTCCGAGCCCATCACCAACCGCGTCCTCGCCGAAATGCTCGGCGAACTCGGCTGGGAGTTGACGGTCGACGAATCCATGCGGATCTTCACGGGCAAGGCGGTCAAGGACGAAACCGCGCTGATCGAGGCACGCACCGGCTTTGCGATCACGCCCGAATGGCTTCATCGCTTTCGCCTGCGCCGCAACGAAGCGCTGGAACGCGACCTCGTCGCCATTCCGGGCGCGGCACTGGCGGCGCGTGCATTGCATGCCGCCCTGGACGGCCGCATCGCCTGCGCGTCGGGCGCCGACCGGTTCAAGGTCGAACTGCAGCTCGAGAAGATCGGCATCCTCGACTGCTTCGAAGGCCGCATCTTCAGCGGCCATGAACAGCCGCGCTCGAAACCTGCGCCCGACGTGTACCTGGCTGCTTCGGCCGCTCTGGGCGTCGATCCGGCGCGCTGCGCGGTGGTGGAAGACACCATCACCGGCGCCAGGGCGGGTGTGGCCGCCGGGGCGACGGTCTTCGGCTACAGCCCGAGCGATCTTGGCCACAGCAGCCCTGATGCGCTGCGCGCCGTCGGAGTCGCGCATGTGTTCACCGACATGGCGCAGTTGCCGTCGCTGCTTGCCGATTGGCGAGCGGTTGCGGCCTGAGTCGCATGCAGGGTCTGCGCGCAGCCTGCGGTCTTTTGATCGCCGCCTGCGTCGCGGGTTGTTCGTCGCTGCGCCCATGGCTCAACGAGCCGCTGCCCGAGAATCCGCCGGCCAGCGGCCTGGTCGCCGGCGCAACGGGCCGCGACCCGAGCATTCTGGTGGCCGTCACCCTGTCCGGCGGCGGCGCGCGTGCCGCCGCTTTCGGCTACGGCGTGCTCGAAGAGCTCCACAACACCACATTCAAATGGAGCGGCCACGACACTGACTTGCTCGACGCGACCGACGTCATCAGCGGCGTGTCCGGCGGCAGCATCCTAGCTGCCTACTACGCAGCCTTCGGCGCCGAAAGGTTGCCTGATTTCGAGCGCGATTTCCTGCGGCAGAACTTCCAGAACAGCCTGATATGGCAGGCGCTTCGGCCCGGCAGCCTGTACGACCTCACCTCGCCTTGGTACGGCCGCACGCATCTGCTGGCGCGGCGGCTCGATGAGATCTACCAAGGCAAGACCTACGCCGACGTGGAGCGCAATCCACGCCATCCACAGCTCGTGATCGCCGCGACCGACATGTCGCTGGGGACACCGTTCGAGTTCACCGCGGACCAGTTCGAGCTGATCTGTTCCGATCTGCAGAGCGTTCCGCTGTCGTTCGCGGTCGCGGCATCGTCGGCCGTGCCGATCCTGCTGAGCCCGCTGACGCTGAAGAACTACGCGCTGGAGTGCCGGGAACGAGGCATCGTGCCGCGGCTCGCCGCACGCGTCGGCGGCAACTATCGCGCCCGCATGTTCCGCATGCAGGCGAACAGCTATCTCGATGGGGAAGCGCGTCCTTTCATTCACCTCGTGGACGGCGGCGTCGCCGACAACCTCGCCGTGCGCAGGCTGCTCGACCGCGCGCTGGTGGGAGGCGGATTGCGCCGGAGTTTCGAGGAAGTCGGCATTCCGCCCGGCACGGTGCGCAAGCTGGTGGTCATCAGCGTCAACTCGGCGCGCGATCCGGCCAACAACATCGATCGCAGCGACAAGCTGCCGGGCATCAGGGCGGTGGCCGACACACTGCTGTTCGGCGCTGGCGCGCGGGCGACCCTGGAGACGCAGGAATTCCTGCTCGACACCACGCGGCAGTGGCGCGAAGACCTGAAAGTCCGAAGCGCCGATGGCAAGGATGCGTTCGCGCCAGATGCCGAGATCCACGTGGTGCAGGTGAATCTTCGGGACGCAGCCGATGGTGAACTGCGTTTGCGGCTGCTTCAGATCCCGACGGCGTTCTCGATCGGCGACGAGGAAGTCACACGGCTGATCGCAGCAGGCCGCAGTGCGTTGCGGCGATCGCCGGATTTCCAGGCGCTCAGGCAGTCGCTGGGCGCGTCAAAGGCGACTGAAGGCGACTGAAGGCGAATGAAGGTGCTCAGCGCTTGCCCGGCGCTGCAGCATTCGCCACGGCGATCAGCGATTGGGTCATGGCTTGGGCGCGGCCGGCCCACATCTGATTGACCAGCTTTTCAGCGTTTTCAGTCACGAAGGTGCCGTTGCGCGTGCGTCCGGACGTGACGATGAAGTCCATGAGGTCGGCAAAGTCTTCGCTGTCGGTGTCGGGAAAGTTCTGCATGACGGCGATCGTAGGGGCACCATCGAGGGCCTTCTGGCGTAGCCAAAGGCGTGGATGGCTGGGGTGAGCATTTAGTCACAAATCCAACGGCGGTTACAGCTTTCGTTGGGCCGACTTCCTTAGCCGCTCGGCAGGTCGCGACGCCTGAAGGCGCCGGGCGTGGCGCCGGACCATGCCCGGAAGGCACGCGAAAAGCTCTTTTCGTTGCGGAACCCCACGGCCAGCGCGATCTGCTTGATGGGCCGGTCGGTGCGGCGCAGTTGCTCCGCAGCCAATTCGTGGCGAACTTCATCCTTCAGCGTCTGCAGCGAAACGCCTTCTTCCAGCAATTGACGGTGCAAGGTACGGCTGGACACGTTCAGCAGCGCGGCGATGGCATCGGCCGTTGCGCCTTCGCTACCGCGCTTTCGCAAGAGTTCGCGCACGCGCTGTCCTAGCAGCCGGTCGCGGCGGTATTGCAGCACCGTCAGCGGCAGGGCGCGCTTCAGCATCGTCCGGAGCGCCCGCTCGTCGCGCTGCAATGGCAGCTCGAGGTAGCGGGCATCGAAGCTGTAACTCGTCCGGTCGGCACCGAAGCGCAATTCGCCGCCGAACATCAACGGGTAGGCGTCGCAGTGCGGCGGTGCCTCGAAGGAAAACGATGCGGCGCTCAGCGAGACGCGGGAGTCGATGGCCCAGCAGGCGTAGCCATGCAAGAAGCGCAGGCTCGATACAAGGCAGAACTCCCGGAACACACCCAGTGCGCGATGTTCGGTGATCGATACGGTTGCCGTGCCGCCAGTCACCGTCAGATCTAGCGTGATGTCCTCGGTCAGCAGGCGATGGTGGCGGCACCAGCGCTTGATTGCCACGCCCAGATCCGGAGATCCGATCGAGGCGCGGCACAGCATCCCGTAGGTGCCCCAGGGCAGCTTGCGCGAGAACCAGCCGAGCGCCTCGTCGTCCAGCTCTTGCATCGCGTGCCCCGAGAGCACCTCGAACTGCGCTGCCGTCACTTTTGCCTGCGGATTTCGCACCTCTTGCGGCGCAATCCGTGCCTCTGCCAAGGCGCCTGCGGGGTCCATCCCATAGCGCTCGTACCCTAGCGCAATCGCTCTCACAAAGGCCATCGGCGTGGCTGCTCGGCCGGCGCTGCGAAAGGGGGATGAGGACATGGCGGCGGCTGAAGATGGTGGCGTGATTTGCAACCATTGTGGCGCCAATTGCAACGGCACACGGCGTAAGCTGCGGTCTTTCCGCGCACGAAAATCCCGCGCGGCCGATGCTTTTGAGGAGACAACCCCATGCACGATCCCGGCCTGAACTTCGACCTGGGTGACACCATCGATTCGCTTCGCGACGCCATCCAGCACTTTTGCGCCGAGGAAATCGCGCCGCGCGCCGCGGACATCGACCGCGACAACCTGTTCCCGCACGATCTCTGGAAAAAGCTCGGCGACCTCGGCCTTCACGGCATGACGGTCAAGGAGCAATACGGCGGCACCGAGCTCGGCTACCTCGCGCACATCGTCGCCATGGAAGAAGTCTCGCGCGCTTCGGCGTCGGTGGGCTTGTCGTACGGCGCGCATTCCAACCTGTGCGTCAACCAGATCCATCGCAACGGCACCGATGCGCAAAAGAAGAAGTACCTGCCCAAGCTGGTGAGCGGCGAGCACGTCGGCGCACTGGCGATGAGCGAGCCCAACGCCGGCTCCGACGTCGTCAGCATGAAGCTGCGGGCCGAGAAAAAGGGCGACCGCTACGTGCTCAACGGCGGCAAGATGTGGATCACCAACGGCGGCGATGCCGACACGCTGGTCATCTACGCCAAGACCGAGCCGGAGATGGGCGCCCGCGGGATGACAGCCTTCATCGTCGAAAAGGGCTTCAAGGGCTTCTCGGCAGGGACCAAGCTCGACAAGCTCGGCATGCGCGGCTCCAACACTTTTCCGCTCTTCTTCGACAACTGCGAAGTGCCTGAGGAAAACGTGCTCGGCGGCGAGGGCCAGGGTGCCAAGGTGCTGATGAGTGGACTGGACTACGAGCGCGCCGTGCTCTCCGGCGGCCCCCTGGGCATCATGGCGGCGTGCATGGATGCCGTGCTGCCCTTTGTCCACGAGCGCAAGCAATTCGGCCAGAGCATCGGCGAATTCCAGCTGATGCAGGGCAAGCTGGCGGACATGTATTCGACATGGCAGGCCACGCGCGCCTACGTGTATGCCGTCGGCAAGGCCTGCGACCGCAACGACCATGCGCGCACCTTCCGCAAGGATGCCGCCGGCGCCATCCTCTACTCGGCCGAAAAGGCGACCTGGATGGCCGGCGAGGCGATCCAGGCGCTTGGCGGCGTCGGCTATACCAAGGACTTTCCGGTCGAGCGTTTGTGGCGCGATGCCAAGCTCTACGAAATCGGCGCGGGCACGTCCGAAATCCGCCGCATGCTGATCGGCCGCGAGTTGTTTTCGGAAACCGCCTGAAGGAGTCGCCATGACCCTGACGCCCAGCCTGGCGCAAGGCGCCACCGACGTCCCGCTGATCGAGCAGACCATCGGCGACTTCTTCGACGACATGGCCGCACGGCAAGGTGATCGCGAAGCGCTGGTCAGCGTGCATGAGAAGAAGCGCTACAGCTACCTCGAACTCCAGCGCGAATCCAACCGGCTCGCGAGCGCGCTGCTGAAGCTGGGGCTGGTTCCGGGCGATCGCGTCGGCATCTGGTCGCACAACAACGCGCCCTGGGTGCTGATGCAGCTCGCCACGGCGAAGGTCGGCATCATCCTGGTCAACATCAATCCGGCCTATCGCACCTCGGAGCTTGAATACGCGCTCAACAAGGTGGGGTGCAAGGCGCTGGTCACGATGAAGAGTTTCAAGACCAGCGACTACGTCGGCATGCTGCGCGAACTGGCGCCTGAACTCGCGAGCGCAACGCCTGGCGCCTTGAGCGCCGCGCGCTTGCCGCATTTGCGCGCTGTGGCGTGGATCGATACCGATGCTGACAGCGGCGAGCTTCCGGGGCTGATGCGCTTCTCGAGCCTGCTGGCCAGCGGATCGGCCGACGACCCGCAGGTGGCAGCCGCGGCCAAGCCATTGAAGGCGACGGACCCCATCAACATCCAGTTCACCAGCGGCACCACAGGCTTTCCCAAGGGCGCGACGCTGACGCACCGCAATATTCTCAACAATGGTTTCTTCATCGGCGAATGCATGAAGCTTTTGCCGGCGGACAGGTTGTGCATTCCGGTGCCGCTGTATCACTGCTTTGGCATGGTGCTGGGCAATCTGGCGTGCATCACGCACGGATCGACCATCGTCTATCCCAATGACGGCTTCGATCCGCTGACGGTGATGCAGACGGTGCAAGCCGAAAAGTGCACCGGCGTTCATGGCGTGCCCACGATGTTCATCGCGGAGCTGGACCACCCGCGCTTCAAGGAGTTCGACTTCTCGACCTTGCGCACCGGCATCATGGCCGGCTCGCCTTGCCCGACCGAGGTCATGAAGCGCGTCGTCGAACAGATGCATCTGAGCGAAATCACCATCGCCTATGGCATGACCGAAACAAGCCCGGTGAGCTGCCAGAGCTCGACCGACACGCCGCTCGAAAAGCGCGTGTCGACCGTTGGGACGGTGCAGCCGCATCTCGAAATCAAGATCATCGACCCTGTCACCGGCGAGATCGTCGAGCGCGGCCAGTCCGGCGAGTTCTGCACGCGCGGCTACTCGGTCATGCACGGCTACTGGGAAGACGAAGAGAAGACGCGTGAAGCCATCGATTCCGAAGGCTGGATGCATACCGGCGACCTCGCCACGATGGATGCCGAGGGCTACGTCAACATCGTCGGCCGCATCAAGGACCTGGTGATTCGCGGCGGCGAAAACATCTATCCGCGCGAGATCGAGGAATTCCTGTATCGGCATCCGAAGGTGCAGGACGTTCAGGTGGTGGGCCTGCCCGACAAGAAATACGGCGAAGAACTCTGCGCCTGGGTGATTGCCAAGCCGGGACAGACAGTGAACGCCGACGAGATCCGCGACTTCTGCAAGGGCCAGATCGCGCACTACAAGGTGCCGAAGTACATCGAGTTCGTCACCGAATTCCCGATGACGGTCACCGGCAAGATTCAGAAATTCAAGATTCGCGAAGCGATGAAGGGCCGCCTGGGGCTCGATGAGGACAAGACAGCATGATGAGCGCAGCGCAGAACCGCTTCAAGCAAGCTCGCGCCCCCTTGGGGGGAAGCGAGGACACAACAGTGCCGAGCGTGGGGGCCCAATGAAACTGGATTCGAAACTCAACGCGCGCTCGGCCGAGTTCCAGGCCAATGCAACGGCCATGCGCGCGCTGGTCGATGACCTGCGCGATCAGTTCGCCAAGGTCGAAGCCGGCGGCGGCGAGGCCGCACGAAGCAAGCACACGGCACGCGGCAAGCTGCTGCCGCGCGATCGCGTCGCGCAGTTGCTCGACCCCGGCACGCCCTTTCTCGAAGTGGCACCGCTCGCCGCGCATGCCATGTATCACGGCGCGGCGCCGGGTGCGGGCCTCATCGCGGGCATCGGCCGCGTCAGTGGCGTCGACTGCATGATCGTCTGCAACGACGCGACGGTGAAGGGCGGGACCTACTACCCAATGACGGTCAAGAAGCATCTGCGCGCGCAAGAGATCGCCGAGCAGAATCGCCTGCCTTGCATCTACCTGGTCGACTCCGGCGGCGCCAACCTGCCGAACCAGGATGAGGTCTTTCCCGATCGCGATCACTTCGGGCGCATCTTCTACAACCAGGCGAACATGAGCGCTCAGGGCATCGCGCAGATCGCGGTGGTGATGGGCTCATGCACGGCCGGTGGTGCTTACGTTCCTGCAATGAGCGATGAAAGCATCATCGTCAAGAACCAGGGCACCATCTTCCTGGGCGGCCCGCCGCTCGTGAAGGCGGCGACCGGCGAGGTGGTCACCGCGGAAGACCTCGGCGGTGGCGATGTGCACACGCGGCTCTCGGGCGTGGCCGACCATCTGGCGCAAAACGATCTGCACGCGTTGGCGCTCGCGCGCACGGCGGTCGCCAACCTCAATGCACGCGCTCGCGCGAACGACGCGAACGCTGATGTTGCGACGCCGCGCCCGCCCGCCTTTGCAGCCGAAGAGCTGTACGGCGTCATTCCGGTCGACACCCGCAAGCCCTTCGACGTGCGCGAGATCATCGCGCGCATCGTCGACGCCAGCGAATTCCACGAGTTCAAGTCGCGCTTCGGGAGCACACTGGTCTGCGGCTTCGCGGAGATCGAAGGCATGCCGGTGGGCATCGTCGCGAACAACGGCATCCTCTTTTCCGAATCGGCGCAGAAGGGCGCGCACTTCATCGAGCTGTGCTGTCAGCGCAAGATCCCGCTGGTGTTCCTCCAGAACATCACCGGCTTCATGGTGGGCCGCAAGTACGAGAACGAAGGTATCGCGCGCCATGGCGCCAAGATGGTGACTGCGGTAGCCACCGCCAGCGTGCCGAAGTTCACGATCATCATCGGCGGCAGCTTTGGAGCCGGCAACTACGGCATGTGCGGCCGAGCCTACTCGCCACGCTTTCTCTGGATGTGGCCCAACGCGCGCATCAGCGTGATGGGCGGCGAGCAGGCTGCCAGCGTGCTCGCCACCGTCAAGCGCGACGGCATCGAGGCCAAGGGCGGGCAGTGGAGCGCGGACGAAGAAGAGGCGTTCAAGGCGCCGATCCGCAGCCAGTACGAAGCGCAGGGGCACCCGTATTACGCGACGGCGCGCTTGTGGGACGACGGCATCATCGACCCGGCCGATACGCGCCGCGTGCTGGCGCTGGGTCTTGCGGCGGCGCGCAATGCGCCAATCCCAGAGCCGAAGTTCGGCGTCTTCCGCATGTGAGGAGAGTGCCATGACGCTACCGAATTACTTCGCAAGCCTGGGGCGCTATCACGTCTGGGCGACGAACAGGTTGATCGGAACGAACCTGCACGGACTGTCCGACGACGACTGGCACCGCGACTGCGGGCTTTTCTTTCGCTCCGTGCATCGCACCGTCAATCACCTGCTGCTGACGGACACCATCTGGTTTTCGCGCTTTGCGGAAGGCAAGTCGCCGCGCCTTGCGCTCGACACCGAGCTGCACACCGACCGCGCCGAGGTCTGCAAGCAACTCGGGGAAGCCGTGACACGCTGGAGCCCCTGGCTGGCAACACTGGAGCCGGAGCGCTTCAATGGCGAGCTGGTCTACACGCGGAACAACGGCGAGGAGGTGCGGATCCCTTTCGCGCCGGCGCTTGGCCATGTCTTCAATCATGCGACCCATCACCGCGGCCAATTGACGGCCGCACTGACGGCAATGGTCCACCCCGGCCCCGAGCTGGACTGGGTGTATCTGTTGCAGCAGGAAAGCAAGGGATGAATCCCTCGTCCCAGCCTGCAGGTGTTCACAGAGAGCATTGAATGAATAACTTCACCACACTCGAACTTGCCATCGAAGGCGCGGTTGCACGGATCTGGCTCAACCGGCCCGAACTGCGCAATGCGTTCGATGACGTTGTCATCCGTGAATTGGGCGAAGCGTTTGCGCAAGCGAGTGCGGCGGCCGAGGTGCGCGTGATCGTGCTCGGCGCCAACGGCCCGGCATTTTGCGCGGGCGCGAATCTCAACTGGATGCGCCGCGCGGCCGATTTCACGCGCGAGGAAAACACCGCCGACGCGGCGGCGCTCGCGGCGATGCTGCGCACGATCCACGAGAGCCCCAAGCCCGTCATCGCTCGCGTGCAGGGAGATGTCTATGCGGGCGGCATGGGGTTGGTTGCCGCCTGCGATATCGCCGTGAGCGTCGACACCGCCTGGTATTGCCTGAGCGAAGTCAAGATCGGCTTGATCCCCGCCACCATCAGCCCTTACGTGCTGCGTGCGATGGGCACGCGCGCAGCGCAACGCTGGTTCCTCACGGCCGAACGCTTTTCTGCCAAGGAAGCGCACCGCATCGGTTTCGTGCATGAGGTGGTCGACGCCGACGGTCTCGATGCGAAGGTCGCGGAGATCGTCAAGGCGCTCACCAACGCCAGCCCAGCGGCGGTGCGTGCGTGCAAGACCCTTATTGCCGATGTCGCAGGCCAGGAGATCGACGACGCATTGGTCGCCAAGACAGTCCAGGGCATCGCCGACATCCGCGCGAGCGAACAGGGGCGCGAAGGCGTTCAGGCCTTCCTGCAGAAGCGCAAGCCGAGTTGGCTGGCCTGACAAGCATGCTGAATGCTGGGGGTGAGCGATGACGTCTTTGGATATGCCCCAACTGTTGGCGTTGGCCGCGGCGTTGGGCTGGGCCAGTGGCGTTCGCCTCTATCTGGTGGTGCTGTTGACGGGGCTTGCCGGCTATCTTGGCTGGCTGCCCTTGCCCCAAGGCTTGCAATTGCTCGCGCATCCAGTCGTCATCGCGGCGAGCGGCTTCATGGTTTTTGTCGAGTTCTTCGCCGACAAGATCCCGGGCCTCGACTCCATCTGGGACATGGTCCACACTGCGATCCGCATCCCAGCCGGCGCTGCGCTGGCGGCTGGTGTGTTCGGCGCCGACCATGCGGCGATGGCCCTGGTCGCGGCGCTGCTCGGTGGCAGCTTTGCGGCCACGGCGCATGCGGCCAAGGCGACGACTCGCGCGGCCATCAATACGTCGCCGGAACCCTTCAGCAACATCGGCGCCTCGCTCGTCGAAGACACCATGGTTCCGGCCGGCTTGTGGCTGGCGGTTGCGCATCCGCTGGTCTTCGGCGTGCTGTTCATCGGCGTGCTCGTGCTCAGCGTTTGGCTCATCCGCAAGAGCTGGCGCTTCCTCAAATCGCTTTTCAGCCGCGTGGCCCGCATCTTCAGCGGCCATGCCGATCCGGGCGTGGTGCCCGCGTTCCAGCTCAAGAAGAATCCTCCCGGAGACTCATCGAATGTTTAAGAAGATCCTGATCGCCAATCGCGGCGAGATCGCATGCAGAGTTGCAGCGACAGCCCGCCGCATGGCGGTTCGCACGGTGGCTGTCTATTCCGACGCGGACGCGCACGCCAATCATGTGCGCGCCTGCGATGAGTCGGTCCACCTTGGCGGAAGCGCGCCCAAGGACAGCTACCTGCGCTGGGAAAAAATCCTCGAAGCGGCCAAGGCCACGGGCGCCGAAGCGGTCCATCCGGGCTACGGATTCCTGAGCGAGAACGAAGAGTTCGCCCAGGCCTGCGCCGATGCGGGCCTGGTCTTCATCGGGCCGCCGCCTTCGGCCATCAAGGCGATGGGCCTGAAGGCCGAGTCCAAGCAACTGATGGAAAAGGCCGACGTGCCGCTGGTGCCGGGCTATCACGGCAGGGACCAGAACCCGGCACTGCTGCAGCGCGAAGCCGATCGCATCGGCTATCCCGTGCTCATCAAGGCAAGTGCGGGCGGCGGCGGCAAGGGCATGCGCGTGGTCGAGAAGGCTGGCGACTTCGCGGGGGCATTGGCTTCGTGCCAGCGCGAGGCGATCAACAGCTTTGGCGACGACGCGGTGCTCATCGAAAAGTATGTGCAGCGCCCGCGCCACATCGAGATCCAGGTCTTCGGCGACACGAAGGGAAACTACGTTTACCTCTTCGAGCGCGATTGCTCCGTGCAGCGCCGCCACCAGAAGGTGCTGGAGGAAGCGCCCGCGCCCGGCATGACCGAGGCCATGCGCAAGCAGATGGGCGAGGCGGCCGTCGCCGCGGCGCGCGCGGTGAACTACGTGGGTGCGGGAACGGTGGAGTTCATCGTCGAGCAGCGCGGCGAAGGTGAGATGAATTTCTTCTTCATGGAGATGAATACCCGCTTGCAGGTGGAGCACCCGGTGACCGAAGCCATCACAGGGCTCGATCTCGTTGAATGGCAACTGAGAGTGGCCTCGGGCGAGGCATTGCCTTTGAAGCAGGACCAGCTCCAGATCCACGGCCATGCGATCGAAGCGCGCATCTGCGCCGAGAACCCGGACAACAACTTCCTGCCCGCCACCGGTACCCTTCGCGTCTACCGCAAGCCGCAGGCGACTGCGTTCCAGCGCAGCCGGGTGCGCATCGATGACGGCGTGCGCGAAGGCGGCGTGATCTCGCCCTTCTACGACTCGATGATTGCCAAGCTCATCGTGCATGGCGCCACGCGTGACGAAGCGCTCGCAAGGCTCGATCTCGCGCTGGCGCAGACGCACATCGTCGGCGTTGCGACCAACGTGCAGTTCTTGCGCGGCATCTTGCGCACCGATTCGTTCTCGAAGGCGAAGCTCGACACCGCCCTGATCGAACGCGAGCGCGCCGTGCTGTTCGACCAGGAGCCGCTCGGCCTGCCGCTTGCGGCCGCCGCATCGATTGCACGCACGCTCCTGGACGAATCCGCCACAGCGACGGCCGATCCGTTCAGCCGCCGCGACGGATGGCAGTTGCACGGCGTGGCGGTGCGGCCTTTCGAATTCGAGTTTCGTGGCGAACCGCAGGTGGCCGAGTTGCGCTATTTGCACGATGGCGCGATGTCGCTCAGCGTCGGCGGGACATCGGGCATCCTCGAAATCGGCGGCTTTCCTTCGGGTGAGATCGAAGTGCAATTTGCCGGGCGCCGACACACGCTGAACGTTTATGAAGAGGAGTCGACCGCCTACGTCTTCGCTGCCGACGGCGCGACGCGGATCACGGCCATCGACCGGCTCGCGCATGCGGGCGAGGTCCACGCCGAAGGCGGGCGCCTCACGGCACCGATGCCCGGCAAGGTCGTCTCCTTCGCGGTGAAGGCGGGCGACAAGGTCACGCGCGGCCAGCCGCTCGCCGTGATGGAAGCCATGAAGATGGAACACACGATCGCCGCGCCCGCGGACGGCACCGTGCAAGAGCTGCTCTACGCGCCGGGCGACCAGGTCGCCGAAGGCGCGGAGCTGCTTACCCTCGGCGCCTGAGGGTTTGTTCTGGTCAGGCCAATTCGGCCCTATGGCAGAGTCGTCGGACGACCGGTCGACACCCCATGCCGCAACCCATCGTCACCATCCGTGATCTGACCAAGTCTTTCGCAGGCGTCCGTGCGCTCGACAGGGCGCAGTTCGACCTGCTGCCCGGCGAGGTGCACGCGCTGATGGGGGAGAACGGCGCGGGCAAGTCCACGTTGATGAAGGTGCTCGCGGGCGTCTACCGCAAGGATGCCGGTGAAGTGACTTTCGACGGAAGGCCGGTGGACATCGAGAGCCCGCGCGCTGCGCAGGCGCTGGGCATCGGGATCATTCATCAGGAGCTGAACCTGATGAATCACCTGAGCGCCGCGCAGAACATCTTCATCGGCCGGGAGCCGCGCCGGAGATTCGGCGTGTTCATCGACGAGCAGGCGATGCGCGTCGAGGCACGGCGCATCTTCGAGCGCATGCACCTGCGGCTCGAGCCGGACACGCCCGTGGGCGAGCTCACCGTCGCCAAGCAGCAGATGGTGGAAATCGCCAAGGCGCTGTCGTACGACTCGCGCGTGCTCATCATGGACGAGCCCACCGCCGCGCTGAACACCGAGGAGGTGAGCGATCTGTTTCGCATCATCGGCCAGTTGCGTTCGCAGGGAGTCGCGATCGTCTATATCTCGCACAAGATGGATGAACTCAAGCGCATTGCCGACCGCGTGACGGTGATGCGCGATGGCCAGTACATTGCCACCGTGCGGATGGCCGACACCGCCATGGACTCGCTCATCGCCATGATGGTCGGACGCCATCTCGCCGACGTCGAGAACGATTTTCCGGACACTTCGCAGAACGAGATCGTGCTCGAAGCCAAGGGCATCCACCGCGGCGCCATGGTGCGCGACGCCAGCTTCGTCTTGCGCAAGGGCGAGATCCTGGGCTTTGCCGGCCTCATGGGTGCAGGCCGCACTGAATTGGCTCGCGCAGTGTTCGGCGCCGACCCCATCGACTCCGGCGAAGTCTGGCTGCATGGCCGCGAGGTGAAGATCAAGTCGCCGCAAGATGCCGTGTCGCACGGCATCGGCTATCTCTCCGAAGACCGCAAGCATTTCGGGCTTGCCACCGGCATGGACGTGGAAACGAACATCGCGCTGCCAAGCATGAAGCGATTCCTGTCGATGGGCTTCTTTGTCGACCAGCCCGCCATCGAGGCGGCGGGCGAGCGCTATGTCAAGCAGCTCAACATCAAGACGCCTTCGGTGCGCCAGCAGGTGCGATTGCTGTCCGGCGGCAACCAGCAGAAGATCGTCGTCGCCAAGTGGCTGCTGCGCGACTGCAACGTGCTCTTTTTCGACGAGCCGACGCGCGGCATCGATGTGGGTGCCAAGGCCGAGATCTATCGCCTGCTGAAGGCGCTGGCGGAGAGCGGCAAGGCGATCGTGATGATCTCTTCGGAGCTGCCGGAGATCCTGCGCGTGAGCCATCGTGTGCTGGTGATGTGCGAAGGCCGCATCACCGGGGAGCTTGCCGGGCGCGAAGCCTCGCAGGAAAAGATCATGCAACTCGCTACGCGGCGCGAAGCCGCGACGACAGGAGACGCGCCTTGACGACACCCACCGCCAGCTCGACCGTTGCCGCACCGGGCTTTTCGCTGAGGGCGAGGCTGTTCCGCCCGGCGACGCGGCAGAAGCTGCTCGCCTTTGCCAGCCTGATCGCGCTGATGCTGTTCTTCAGCCTCGCCTCGTCACAGTTCCTGCAGACCGACAACCTCGTGGGCATCCTGCAATCGACCGCCGTGAACGGCGTGCTCGCGGTCGCCTGCACCTTCGTCATCATCACGGCCGGCATCGACCTCTCGGTGGGCACGCTGATGACCTTCTGCGCGGTGATGGCGGGCGTGGTGCTCACCTACATGGGCATGCCGCTCGCGCTCGGCATTGCGGCGGCGATCTTCTTCGGCGCGCTGTCAGGATTCGTTTCCGGCGTGCTGATCGCCAAGCTCAAAATCCCGCCCTTCATCGCAACGCTTGGCATGATGATGCTGCTCAAAGGGCTGTCGCTGGTGATCTCGGGCACCAAGCCGATCTACTTCAACGACACGCCGGGCTTCACGGTGATCTCGCAGGATTCGCTGATCGGCTACTTCATCCCCGCGCTGCCGATCCCGAATGCGGTGCTCATCCTTTTTGTTGTCGCTGTGGCCGCGAGCATCGTGCTCAACAAGACCATCCTGGGCCGCTACACCTTTGCGCTCGGCAGCAATGAAGAGGCGGTGCGGCTGTCCGGCGTGAACACCGACTTCTGGAAGATCCTCGTCTATACCGTGAGCGGCGGCATCTGCGGCATCGCCGGGCTGCTGATCGCTTCGCGCCTGAACTCCGCGCAGCCTGCGCTGGGGCAGGGCTATGAACTCGATGCGATCGCGGCGGTGGTGATCGGCGGCACTTCGCTCAGCGGAGGCACCGGCACCATCGTCGGCACGATCATCGGCGCCTTCATCATGAGCGTGCTGACCAATGGCCTGCGCATCCTTTCTGTCGCTCAGGAGTGGCAAACGGTGGTCACTGGCGTGATCATCATCCTCGCCGTGTATGCCGACATCCTGCGCCGCCGCAGCGCGAGCAAGCAGTAGAAGATTCGATTCCCACACCACAGGAGACTTTGCATGATCCAGAGAAGAGCAGCCACGTTCGCGCTCGGCGCAGCCCTCGTCGGGCTCTCGGGCTTCGCCCATGCGCAGCAGTCGCAGGAGATGTACATCCCCCTCGTGTCCAAGGGATTCCAGCACCAGTTCTGGCAGGCCGTGAAGGCCGGCGCCGAGCAGGCGGCGAAGGACCTGAAGGTGAAGATCAGCTTCGAGGGGCCCGAGACCGAGGCCATGGTGGACAAGCAGATCGACATGCTCTCCGCCGCGCTGGCCAAGAAGCCGCAGGCGATCGGCTTCGCCGCGCTCGACAGCCAGGCCGCCATTCCTCTGCTGAAGAAGGCGCAGGCGGCGAAGATCCCCGTCATTGCCTTCGACTCGGGTGTCGACAGCGACATCCCGTTGACGACCACCGCTACCGACAACAAGGCCGCTGCCGCGCTCGCCGCCGACAAGATGGCCGAACTGATCGGCAAGTCCGGCGAAGTGGCACTGGTGGTGCACGACCAGACCAGCCGCACCGGCATCGACCGGCGCGACGGCTTCCTGAACCGCATGAAGTCGAACTACCCGAACATCAAGATCGTGAGCGTGCAGTACGGCGGTGGCGACCAGCTCAAATCCACGGAGATCACCAAGTCGATCCTGCAGGCCTACCCGAACCTGAAGGGCATCTTCGGTGCAAACGAGGGATCGGCGATCGGCGTGGTCAACGGCGTGAAAGAGATGAAGCGCAATGGCAAGGTCGTGATCATCGGGTATGACTCCGGCAAGCAGCAGAAGAACGCGATCCTCGACGGCAGCATGGCCGGCGCCATCACGCAGAACCCGGTCGGCATGGGCTACAAGACGGTGGAAATGGCGGTGAAGGCGGCGAAGGGCGAGCCGGTGCCGAAGGTGGTGGATACGGGGTTCTTCTGGTATGACAAGACCAACATCGCGGATCCGAAAATCGCCAGTGTCCTATATGACTAACCCCCAGGCTACGCGCACTTCGTGTCGCTTCGCCTACCCCCTTTCAGGGGGCAACACCAGCGGCCCGGCAAAGCCGGTTCCGCGGTGTTTCACGAACGGGGCGGGCAGGCTGGGGCGGGGATGTAGGCTTGTGGGTTTCTGGTTTGTTTCTTCCTTCTGAACATGCGCATTACTGTTTGCTTGACCGACAACCGACCTGACCCATGGATCGATGGACTTCGTGCTGCCTTGCCGGAGGCGGAGGTTGAAAACTGGGCGCCAGGGGCGGCTGCGGCGGACCATGCTGTGGTTTGGGCGCCGCCGCAGGCGCTGCTGGACGATCAGCCGGGGCTGCGAGGGCTGTTCAATATCGGGGCAGGGGTGGATGCGCTGCTGAAGCTGAAGGTGCCGCCGCAGACGCAGGTGGTAAGGCTGGACGACGCGGGGATGTCGGTGCAGATGGCGGAATACGTCTGTCATGCGCTGATTCGGCACTTTCGCGAATTCGATGCGTATGAGGCTGAATCGCGGGCGGGGCGGTGGAGTTACCGCAAGCCTCGCGAACGGCGGGACTTTGCAGTGGGCATCATGGGGCTGGGGGTGTTGGGGGAACGGGTCGCCAAGGCTGTGGCGCAGTTCGAGTTTCCGGTGAATGGCTGGAGCCGATCCGCGAAGGACATCGAAGGGGTTCGCTGCTTTGCCGGAGAAGAAGCCTTCGACGGCTTTCTGGGGGCGAGCCGGGTGCTGGTGAATCTGCTGCCGCTGACGGCTGCGACGCGCGGCATCCTGAATCGTGGCACGCTGTCGAAGCTCAATGGGGGGCAGCCTGGCGGCTATCTCATCAACGTGGCGCGGGGTGCGCATCTGGTGGAAACCGATCTGATCCCCTTGCTCGACAGCGGGCAGCTCGCGGGGGCGACGCTCGATGTGTTCGAGGTCGAACCGCTGCCCGCCGACCATCCGTTTGTGCGGCATCCGAAGATCACCGTGACGCCGCACTGTTCGGCGCGCACCGAACGCGAAGCATCGATCGCGCAGATCGCGGGCAAGATCCGGGCGATTGAGCGCGGAGAGCCTGTTGCCGGCGTGGTCGATGTCCAGCGCGGATACTGATCGCCTTTCTTTGCAGCCTCGCAGCATTGCAGCCTTGTAGATAGATACCCAAAGACAACGCCATGAAACTCCCCACCCGAGTCAAGATCGTCGACGTCGGCCCGCGCGACGGCCTTCAGAACGAGAAGCAGCCGGTCGCGGCAGAAATCAAGATCGGCCTCGTCCATCGCCTGCAGGACGCGGGGCTGAAGGAAATCGAAGTCACCAGCTTCGTGTCGCCGAAGTGGGTGCCGCAGATGGCGGACAACGCCGAGGTCATGCACGGCATCCGGCGCAAGCCCGGCGTGCGCTATTCGGTGCTGACACCGAACATGAAGGGCTTCGAGGCCGCCATTGCGGCGCCCCGTGATGAATGGCCGGACGAGATCGTGGTGTTCGGCGCCGCGAGCGAGGCCTTTAGCCAGCGCAACATCAACTGCTCCATCTCCGAAAGCATCGAGCGATTCCGGCCGGTCGTCGAAGCGGCGCGGGAGAAGGGCATCTACGTGCGTGGCGCCATGTCGTGCGCCCTCGGCTGCCCTTACGAAGGCGAGATCGATCCTTCGCGCGTCGAAATGCTGGCGGGCCTCATGAAGGGGATTGGTGTGCAGCACATCGGCGTGGCGGACACCATCGGCACCGGCACGCCCGTGAAGGTGCAGCGCGCCATCGACGCGACATTGAAGCACTACGCCATCGACGACATCTCAGGACACTTTCACGACACGTATGGTCAGGCGCTCGGCAACACGCTCGCCAGCCTGGAGATGGGCGTGTGGCAGTTCGACACGTCGTCGGCAGGGCTCGGCGGCTGTCCCTATGCCAAGGGCGCGACGGGCAACGTGGCGACGGAGGACGTGGTCTACATGCTGCACGGCATGGGCATCGACACGGGCATCGATCTCGACAAGCTGATCGATGCGGGCGTCTACATCAGCGATGCGCTGGGCCGTGCGCCGAACTCGCGCGCGTCGAAGGCCATCCTGACGAAGAGGGCCGGCTGATGTGCGGCGCTGAATTGACAGCTTTGCCTGATGGCGTGCAGCGCGTGGCGCGCCTGCTGCAAGACAAGGGCCATCCGCATGCGCCGCAGATGCTCGACGACGCCGCGCGCACTGCGCAGCAGGCCGCCGATGCGCTGGGCATCGGCGTGGGCCAGATCGCCAAGAGCATCGTGTTCCGTCGCAAGGTCGACGAGGTTGCGGTGCTTGTCGTGACCTCCGGCGACAAGCGCGTCGACGAGAAGAAGGTCGAGGCGCTGGTCGGCAAGCTCGGCCGTGCCGATGCCGACTTCGTGAAATCGCGCACCGGCTTCTCGATCGGCGGCGTCTCGCCTTTCGCGCATGCCACGCCGCCCGTGATGCTGATCGACCGCGAGCTCTTTCGATTCGAGGACATCTGGGCGGCAGCCGGACATCCGCATGCGGTGGTGCGCCTGCGCCCGCAAGATCTCGAAGCATTGACCGGCGCGCCGGTAGCGGACGTGGTGTGACCGGGCTTGCCGATCGCGCCATTGCGGCTCGCGAAACAGCGAGCGATGTGCCGTCGCCCTGCATTTCGATCTGCCGCATGGACCCTGCGAGCGGCTTCTGCGAAGGCTGCCTGCGAACCCTCGCGGAGATCGCCGCATGGAGCCGGATGGACGACGCCGAGAAGCGCCGCGTATGGCGCGCCATCGAGCTGCGCGCCGAAGCCGGGTTTCTCGTCGCTTCCGGAGAAAAGGCATGAAGCACATCGTCTTCTATCTCGACTTTCTCTCACCGTATGCCTATCTCGCCTTCGAGCAGTTGCCGCAGGCGCTCGAAGGGTTGAGCTACAGCGTGGCCTACCGGCCCGTGCTGCTGGGCGCACTGCTGAAGCACCACGGCCAGCTCGGGCCGGCGGAGATTCCTGCAAAGCGCGCCTGGACCTATCGCCAAGTGCTATGGCTGGCTCGCGCGAATGCCATCCCGATGCAGATGCCTGCTTCGCATCCGTACAACCCGTTGCCGCATCTGCGTCTGGCACTCGCGACGACGATGGATGGCGACATCAACCGGTACGTGGCGGAGACGATCTTTCGCGACGTGTGGTGCACGGGCGCCGAAGCCGCCGATGCGACGCGTCTTGCCGCACTGTCGGCGCAGCTTCGGCAAGTGCGTGACGTGGGCAGCGACGAGGTGAAGGCGCAACTCAAGGCCAACACCGACGAGGCCATTGCGCACGGCGTCTTCGGCGTGCCGGCCTATGAAGTCGACGGCCGCATGTTGTGGGGCTTCGACGGCCTGGCCATGCTGCGTGCCTACCTCGAAGGCGACGCCTGGTTCG
Organism: Variovorax sp. 10N420; assembly: GCF_056394705.1. Classification (NCBI taxonomy): domain Bacteria; kingdom Pseudomonadati; phylum Pseudomonadota; class Betaproteobacteria; order Burkholderiales; family Comamonadaceae; genus Variovorax; species Variovorax sp. 10N420. The sequence continues at coordinate 39,080 of NZ_JBFTIJ010000005.1, forward strand.
ACGGGCCTGAGTGGGCGACCGCGGATCAGCGGCCTTCGCTGCTGAGGAAGTAGCTCGCCCCCAGGCTCGCGCACTTCGTGTCGCTCTCCGCCCCCGACCGGGGGCGTGCGGGGATTTGTGCGGTGCACATAGGCTTTTTCTACAGGCTGAAATGCGAAGAGCGGGTTTCACCTTAAGTCGTCAGCGAGCATTCAGTTTCGCGACAGGCTCGGGTCAGTCGGCCCTCCAAGAATGCGACACGTCCCACGCCGTGGGCGCATTTCATACGAAGGAGACGACATGTCAGCCACACTAGATTCAAGGGGCGCGCCGCACAGCGCTCCCCGGCCCATGAGCGCGGAGGAGAAGAAAGTCATCTTCGCCTCGTCCCTCGGCACCGTGTTCGAGTGGTACGACTTCTACCTCTACGGTTCGCTCGCGGCGATCATCGCCAAGCAGTTCTTCAGCGGTCTGGATGCGGGCGCGGCCTTCATCTTCGCGCTGCTGGCCTTTGCGGCGGGCTTCCTGGTGCGTCCCTTCGGCGCCATCGTGTTCGGCCGGCTCGGCGACATGATCGGCCGCAAGTACACCTTCCTGGTCACCATCCTGATCATGGGCCTGTCGACCTTCATCGTCGGCCTGCTGCCCAGCTACGGCACCATCGGCGTCGCGGCACCCGTGATCCTCATTGCATTGCGCATGCTGCAGGGCCTCGCGCTCGGCGGCGAGTACGGCGGCGCGGCCACCTATGTGGCGGAGCATTCGCCCCACGGCAAGCGCGGCGCCTACACATCGTGGATTCAGACGACCGCGACGCTTGGCCTGTTCCTGAGCCTGCTGGTCGTTCTCGGCGTGCGTGAAGGCGTGGGCGAAGCGGCCTTTGCCGATTGGGGATGGCGCATTCCGTTCCTCGTGTCGATCCTGCTGCTCGGCATCTCGGTGTGGATCCGCTTGTCGCTGTCCGAGTCGCCCGCCTTCCAGAAGATGAAGGCCGAAGGCAAGACATCGAAGGCGCCGCTGGCTGAATCGTTCGGCCAATGGAAGAACCTCAAGATCGTTCTGCTGGCGCTCATCGGCCTCACCGCCGGCCAGGCCGTCGTCTGGTACACGGGCCAGTTCTACGCACTCTTCTTCCTGACGCAGCAGCTCAAGGTCGACGGCACCACCGCCAACCTGATGATCGCCGCGGCACTCCTGATCGGCACGCCTTTCTTCGTCGTGTGGGGCGCGCTCTCCGACAAGATCGGCCGCAAGCCGATCATCATGGCCGGCTGCCTGCTGGCGGTGGTGACCTACTTCCCGGTCTTCAAGATGCTGACCGAAGCCGCCAACCCTGACCTCGCGAAGGCGCAAGCCACCGCCGGCGTCACCGTGACGGCCGATCCGCGCTCCTGCTCGTTCCAGGGCAACCCCGTGGCGCGTGAGATCGACTTCAACAGCTCCTGCGACATCGCCAAGCGCTTCCTGGTGCAGAACTCGGTGAGCTACGAGCGCATCGATGGCCCGGCCGGTTCGCCCGCCGTGGTCAAGATCGGCGAGGCGGCGATCACCGCGCCGGCCGGCAATGTCGTCAATCACAAGTTCGACGAAGCTTCGAGCAAGGAAATCGCCGCGTTCAAGAAGTCGGTCGCCGACGGGCTCAAGGCCGCCGGCTACCCGAGCAAGGCCGACCCCGCCAAGATGAACAAGGTCATGACGGTGGTCCTGCTGTTCTGGCTGGTGCTGCTGGTGACGATGGTCTACGGCCCGATCGCCGCCATGCTGGTGGAATTGTTCCCGACCCGCATCCGCTACACATCGATGAGCCTGCCGTATCACATCGGCAATGGCTGGTTCGGCGGCCTGCTGCCGACCACTGCCTTCGCGATCGTGGCGAGCACCGGCAACATGTACAACGGCCTGTGGTACCCGATCATCATCGCGGCAGTGACGCTCGTGGTCGGCACGATCTTCATTCGCGAGACGAAGGACGTGGACATTTACGCGAACGACTGACCGGCTTTCCGGCATGAGGGCCTGGCCCTCGGCTCGACATAGAGGCTTCGTATCTTCCCGATACGAGGCCTCTTTTCATTGGGGTACCTCTGGCTATCACTCTTGCATCGGCACGCCGCCTTGCCGAAGATCCGTGGCGTCCAGGCAAGGCGAATGCGCCCAGCGAAGGACGAAAGTACAAGAAAACGAGACGACAAGCCGACCGAGAACCGCTGCGATGCCTGAACCGACGAACGATCCCGCCATCGAGCCACTGTCGCCAAACCTGCGCAGCCTGGTGCAAAACCTGCGCGAAGACAGCTCGGGACTGTCCTCACGCATGCTCGACATCTTGCGCAGCACCATTCCCGAATACGGCGCGCTGGGCGATTCCCTGGCGCAGGATGTGTATCGTGCCGGCGTCAAGAACGCCGAACTCTGGTATGACGCTCTCCTCGCGAGCGGCAGCCCGCACGTGGACGATCTGCAATGGATCGGCCAATTCAGCCAAAGGCGGCACGCCCAGGCGCTTTCGCTGTCCGCGCTGCTGCAAGCCTATCGAACGGGCTCACGCGTCTACATGGACGCGATGCTCTCGCATGTGCGGCAGCATCGGTCGCTCGGTGACGAGGTGCTGTTCAAGGTCTCGCCTTTCCTGCTTTATTACAGCGACCTGATGAGCCGCACGATCAGCGATGCGTACTTGGCCGAGCACACGCGCGAGATGCGGTGGCGGGAGCAGATGCAGGCGCGGCTCTGCGCAGCGGTGTTCGATCCGGTGCGCGCCGGCGCTTTTGACGATGCGGCCCGTGCGCTCGGCATTGCGGCGGACCATCCCCACGTCGCGTTGGCGATGCGGGTGAAGATCACGGGGCCCGTCGCGGAACACCTGTCGCTCCCTGAGCACGCGTTGGAGGTGCTGCTTGCATCGGCGTCCGAGCTTGCGGCTGCGGCCGCCGCAGGCCAGCACCGCGGCCATTGGTTGATCTGGGTGCCGGTGCTCGCCGGGGAGTCGGCCGATGCCCGCGAACGGGGTCTGACCGAACGCGTCAAGCAGCTGTTGCGGCTTTGCCCGGAAGTGGAGGCGGCGGGAGTCGGCCTGCCGGGCGCCGGCGTCGCAGGCTGGCGCAGCAGCGCCGAGCAGGCGATGGCCGCCATCGATCTCGGTCGCAGGATGCACAAGGGGAGCTTGAGTTTTCGCTACTCCGAATTCGCGCTGGACACCCTGATGCGCGAGTCCTCCGAAGTGTCCGCCCTTTGCGGCGAGATGATCGCGTGCCTCGCAGCCGAGCCCGCATTGTTGGAGACGCTCGAGGCGTATTTCGACCACCGCCAGAACCACAAGGCCGTGGCGGCTGCACTGGGCATCCACCGCAACACCTTGTTCCACCGGCTCGCGCACATCGAGACTGTGCTCGGAGCGAGCTTCGACGACATGGCATGGCTGTCGCGGATGTACCTGGCGCTGCGCCAGCGCCGCCTGAGCCGTGGTGCGCCGCCGGCGATGCACTGAGTCCTGACCAGCAGTTGTGCAAATGCACAGCGGCGCGGGGCAGTTTGCCAATGGCGTTGTCGGTTGCCCACTCGTAGAGTGCTGTCGTTCCAGACGACACCCACGAGGAGACAAGACCCCATGCAATCGCCCGATCGAGGCCAGCCTACGGCACGCCCATCCTTATCTAGCCGCAGGCTCAAGCCCTGGACTGCGCTCGCAGGCGCCGCATTGCTTGCGGCGGTCATCGCGGGCTGCGGTGGTGGCGGGTCCAGCGCACCTTTTGACCTGAGCAGCATCCGCCCTTCGGGCAACGGAGGCAATGGCGGAAACAACAACCCCGGCAACAACCCTGGTGGTGGCGGAAATTCGTCGCCAATCATGCTCGCCAGCATCGACGACCAGCTGCCGGCCGACACCGCCAGCACGGCGCAGCGATGCGATTTCCTCGACGCGACGCATTGCATGCTGCCGTTTCCGAACGACTACTACACCGTGGCCGACAAGGGCGCCGACACCGGTCGACATCTGAACCTGCAGACCGCCTCGATGCCGCGCAGTGCCATCGCAGCCAATCGTCCGATCGACACCACCGAATGGAACCGCAACGACGGTTTCTCGCCAGGCGCGATGATCGTCACGCGCGTGCCGGGCATCGATCTCGCGCGCACTGGCGCTCCGATGCTGACGGACCTCTCGGCCTCTCTCAAGGCCGACGCTCCTTTCGTGCTGATCGATGCCGACACCCTGGAACAAAAGCTGATCTGGGTGGAGCTCGACAAGAACACCGTGAGCTCGCCTGACCGCCAGGCCCTCAACATCCGCGTCGCGAAGAGCCTCGACTACGGCCACCGCTACATCGTCGCCATGCGAAACCTGAAGAATGCGCAGGGCGAGACGATCGATGCCGGACCGGCATTCCGGATCTACCGCGACAGCCACGAAAGCAGCCTCGACTTCGTCAACCAGCGGCGTGCGCACATTGAAGATCTGTTCGCCACGCTGAAGAAAGCCGGCGTCTCGCGAGATTCGCTTTTCCTCACGTGGGACTTCACAGTCGCTTCGCAGCGCAACTTGACCGGTCGCATGCTCGCGATCCGCGATGCGGGTTTTGCCGCGCTGACCAATGGCACGCCGGCGTTCAGAGTCACGACCAAGGTGGACTACACGCCCACGCAGAATGCGAAGGTCGCGCGCCACATCGAGGGCGTGCTCACCGTGCCGAGTTTCATCGTGACGCCCAATACCGGCACCGACATTTCCCCGGTGGCGAACGCGGTCGCACCTTATCTGCAGGGCCGCGCGCCGCTTGCTCTCGACAGCATCAAGGCCGCTTTCGCGACCATCGGCGACAGCCCTTTGCCGCTGCCTCGGTTCAACTACGCATCCGCGACGCCGGGCGTCAATGACCTGCCGGTACGCGCCGGCAGCGCAACCATGGACGTGCCCTTCATCTGCAACATTCCGCGCGCCGCGCTCAACGGCGATGGCAGCGTGAATCCGGCGCGGATTTCGCTCTATGGACATGGCCTGTTCGGCACGCCGACAGAAGTCAACGCAGGCAACGTCACCGACATGGGCAACGAACACAACTTCGTGTTCTGCGCCACCAATTGGTACGGCTTCTCGCAGACGGAACTGATTCCCGCGGTGTTCGCGTTCTTCGATCTCTCCAATGCCCGCGTGCCCTTTGACACCACGCAGCAAGGCGTGCTCAACACACTGATGCTCGGGCGCGCGATGCAAAGTGCGCAAGGCTTCGGCAGCGACCCTGCGTTCCAGATGGGCACGGCCCCGCAGAGCGTGTTGAACACCAGCGAGCTGTTCTACGACGGCAACAGCCAAGGCGGCATCCTGGGCGGGATGCTGATGAGCGTCGCCCAGGACATTCATCGCGGCGTGCTCGGCGTGCCGGGAATGAACTACTCGCTGCTGCTCGAACGCAGCGCCGACTTCCCGCAATTTGCCTCGATGGTGTACGCGGCCTATCCAGACAGCCTGGATCAGCAGTTCATCTTCTCGCTGTGGCAGACACTTTGGGATCGGGCGGAGGCCAACGGCTACGCGCAAACGATGACCGACAAGCCGCTGCCCAACACTCCGCCGCACAAGGTGCTGATGCATGCGGCCTTCGGCGACCACCAGGTGTCGATGTGGGCGGCCGAGATCGAGGCGCGCACCATGGGTGCGAAGCTCCATTGCCCCGCGCTGGCACCCGGTCGCCATCCTGACGCCGTGCCTTACTTCCAGCTCTCGTGCATGGACAACAGCACCGGCTACGACGGATCGGCACTGGTCGTGTGGGACAGCGGCCCGGGCCGGGTCACCCCACCGCCGCAAGACAATCTGGCACCTTCGACGGCGAGCGACCCGCACAGCGATCCCCGCGCCACGCCAGCGGCACGGCTGCAGAAGTCGGAGTTTCTCAAGTCCGATGGCAAGGTCGTGGACACCTGCAACGGCGGGCCCTGCCACACCGCGGCATATACGCCTTGATGAGTTAGGGGTTTGACTTGCCAAGCCTGTCGATGGTCAGGCCTTGGCAGGTCTTCCCGTACCGGTTCGATCCCGGTTCCGCTCCTGGCAGCGAGTGGTGCCCGTTTTGCGGGCAATCCAGCGGCAAGCCGCATGGCGCCTCGCTTCGAGCACAGCCGTCCTCGTACAACACACAACGTTATCCACAGAAACGCGGCCGAACTTCGTCACGAGGCATGCCGTTCGATCCAGTCGATCACGCCGCGCGCGGTGCGAAATTCATCCGCCGATCGCGCCGGGATATCCGGATATTGCTGGTTCCACATGCGGGCCAGAGCCTGTCCCGGGCCGATCTCCAGCACGCAGCGGACGCCTCGCGCCGCGATGCCTTCCATGCATTCATCCCATCGCACGGTGTGATCGATTTGCGCGGCCAATGCGAGCTTGGCGTGCGCGCCGTCGCGAATGCGGCCCGTGAAGTCGCTGAGCAAGGTGGTTCGCGGTGACGCGAACGCGAAAGGCCCAGTGGCAAGCAATTCGTCGAAGGCTTTCGCAGCATCGGCCATCCACGGTGTATGCGAAGCGACGTGGACATTGAGCAGTGTGACATGGCCGCCGAGGCCCTGCGCAGATTCTGCGGCCGGCATGAGCGCCGCCTTCGCTCCGCCGACGACGACACTGGCCGGGTCGTTGCGGATGGCGAGCGCCAAGCCGAACTCCGCACACAGCCGTTCCAGCGCTTTTTGTGCGAGTCCGCTGATTGCCATCAGCCCTGTGGCGCACTTGTCGGCGTCGCGGTCCATCAGTGCGGCGCGATGTTGCGCCAGGGCGATGGCGTCGCGCGGCGAGAAAACGCCCCCGGCGGAGAAGGCCGCCAGTTCACCGACGCTGTAGCCCGCGATCACGGCAGGCTCGGGCAAGGCCGGCGCGAGTTGCGACCATGCGGCAACGCCGAGTGCTGTCAGCAACAGTTGCGCATGCGCGTTGCGGCCGGCCCATGCGGGATCTTCCAGACGTTCGCGCCAATCGCGCCCAAGTGCGCGCTCGACGGTCTGCAGCGATTCGTCCTCGGTCAGCCACGGAAGCATCGCAGGATGCTGCATGCCCTGGCCCGAGAAGATCAGCGCGAAGCCCATGGACGACGGATCTTCAGATGGTCTCGCAGACGCGGCGCATCCAGCACGCTGCGGCCAATGTGTCGGCGGCACCACCAGGCGAAAGCCGCCGCGAGACGAAGTCGCTGTGAATCTCCGCTGCGGCTTCGAATCGATGGTCGCGTGCGGCGCCGCCATCGGCGAGATACCCGCGTGCGGCGCGTTGTGCGTACCGCAGTCCGGCAAGCCCGCCGCGATGTGCGAGGTTGCTGTCGTCCAGCGTTGCCATCACGGTGAACAAGGTGTCGATGCGCGCAGGTCTTGCGCCCAACCCGCGCCGCTGTGCATCCGCGAGCGCAGGGATGGCGCTCTCGAACAGCACCGGGAATGCAAGCGCAGCCTCTTGCGAGGCACTGCGCAAGCCGTGCCGCTGCGCTGCAATGCCTCCCGGGAGTGTCGAGACGCGCCGGCTGCGTGCATGCAGTGCATCACCCCAATGCCGGCGCAGCGATTCGCGCAATGCGTCGGGACTGAGCGGCACACCATCGCGAACGAGGGCGCCCGCCGAAGCGCACAGCAGGCCGAGCGTGAAGATTGCGCCACGATGGGTGTTGATGCCTCCCGTGGCCGCCAACATGCATTGCTCGGCAGCGATGCCGCAACGCTCCAGAGCTTCGAAGGGTGCGTGAGCTTCGCCCAAGGCACTGATCTGCACGAAATAGCGGCGCAGCGCGAACAGGCTGCGCATGAACGTGTGCGCATCCATGTCCGTGTGGCTGCCGCTGTCGACGAAGGACACCAGTCCCGGCTTGGGGGCGAGTTCCAGTTCGTCGTGCAACGCAAGTGTGGCGGCGCGTCCGATGTCGGTTGCGGCAAGGCATCGCTCGTGCGCCCGCTGCGCAGTGCGTCGAGTCGCGGACGTGTTCATGCGGCCATCTCCAGAACGTGCGCACGGCGGCGCAGGAAGGCCGCGTCTGCCATCGCTGCGCCATGCAAGCGCTTCACGAGCAGATGGCGCGCCCGGCCGGCGCGCCAGGCACTCCATTCGCGCCAGGCGACCGCCGTTCCGTCATCGAACACGAGCTCGCCATCGAGCCGCGGATGCTTGGGTGTCAACCGCTCCAGATGGTGAGCGACCGTGTCCGCATGATCGGCGTCGCCGACTGCGATCCATATGTCGATATCGGAGCCGTCACGCAAGTACTCCAGCCCGGTCAACAAATGCCAGCCATAGCTGCCGTACACGCGTGCGGGCGCCCCGCAGTCGGCAAGAGCGCGCTCCAGCGTGCGCCACGCCGAACGCGGTGCGCGTGGGAGGAGCGTTGCCGCTTCGGACGCACGCGGGAATTCGTCGAACCACGCGATGGCGCTGCGCGGCACATGGACGGCGATGCGCCGCCGGTCCCATCGCAGCGGGGCCGGCAAGCCGAGCGCGATCGGTGCGTCACATGACTCGTTGCACGCAGGCTGTCGTGTGACGACCAGGGGCAGTCGGTGCAGCGACCAGTGATCGATGCAGGCCTGTGCCTGCGTGTCCCATGCGCGGGCGCGAATACCGGCCCAGCCAGCGTCGGACAAGTGGACCAATCGATGGCGGCGCAGCGGCATCATGTGCGGACCTCAGGCTGCGTCCAGCACGCGCTGGGTGATGGCCGCGGCCAATCGCCGCCCACCGCGCTCGGCGCCGTCGACAGCGCGCTCATCTTCGCGCGGCGTGTGCGCCAGCGCATTCCGCAGGGCGGCGGGCAGGTCGCCGTCCCACAGCGAGCGCACGCCGCCCATCGCGACATAGTTCGACACGCCGGGCGCAAAGACCGGGTTCGATTGCGAGAGCGCATTGAGCATGTCCTCGGGCAACTTGGTCACGCGGGCCATCGCCGGGATGCGCATCACACGGATCTCGGCTTCGGGCAGCGCGTAGCAACCGTCGGCGATCAGGCCCGACGTGATGAAGCCACCGGAGAGCGCCTGGTCGTACACCAGCCCGATCACGCGATGGCCCAGCCTTCGTGCCAGATCGATGCTCGCTCCGAGGTGCGCCATGGCGCGATTGATGCCGAGCAGTTCGTCGCGCCGCCGCAGTTGCTGGCCCTGCGTGTCGATCAGCAGAAGGATCGGCCGCTGCGGATGCCGGGCGATGGTGTCCAGCACCAAGCGCGCCTGCGCCAATGCGAGCTTGACGCCGATCGGCGCGTGGTTCGTCGTGCCGATGACGGCGATGGGATGCCCATCGAATCGCGCAGTGCCTTGCAGGAAATCGCCGTCTGCGGTGATGCCGTGTTCGGCTCCGAAGAGCCGGGTGGCGAGAAGATTCCAGTCCATGGTTTCGGTCCTCATTGGGGAAGCAGTGCGCGCACCGCAGCCACATCCAGTTCAGGCACACGTTGGGCCTCAGGGATGCCCAGGCGCGACCACAGCGCGGTGGCATCGTCGAGTTCCGGGTCGGCAGCCGGCAGCAATTGCATGCGCGCTGCAAGCAGGGCATGTTCGTGTTCCAACGAAGCCAGCGTCACGGGCTTTGCCATGTGGATGGCATCGAGCGCAGCCTTGCGGAAGGCGGCCACGTCGTCTTCCACGAGCATGTCGCAATCGCCCGTGAGCCAGCGGTGCTTTCCACCCGTGGTGCGCCACACGAGCGCGCGATCCCGCGAGTCGTATTCCTCGACGCCATGCGACGCCTCGATCACTTCGGGGCCCGACATCGCGAGCCGCCCGACGTCGCTCATCACAATGCAGTCGGCGCAGCGTGCCACGATGCCCATGCCGCCGAAGCATCCGTTGGCGCCGCCGATCAGCACGATCACCGGCAGGCCCGCGGCGCGGACATCGAGCACCGCGCGCATGACCTCGGACACCGCGATCAACCCGGCGTTCGCCTCGTGCAGGCGCACGCCGCCCGACTCCGCCAGCAGCACCACGGCCGATGGCCTGTCACGCAGCGCACGGCGCAGCAGTCCGACCAGCTTGGCACCATGCACCTCGCCGACTCCGCCGCCCATGAAGGCGCCTTCCTGCGCGGCCACAAACACATCGTGCCCGCCGAGCCTGGCCCGGCCGATCGCCACGCCGTCGTCGAAGGACGAGGGCACGCCGAGTTGCGCGAGATGCGGGCTGGTGTGCCGCTCGGCCGGCGGCAGCCATTCATGAAAACTGTCCGTGTCGAGCAGCAACGCGAGCCGTTCTCGCGCCGAGCATTCGGCAAAGCTGATCATGGCCGTCCTCCTTGCGCCGCAGTCGGCAATTCAGCCACGGCCTGATCGAGCCGCAAGCTGACGACGGCAGGCGTCGCACCCATGTCGTTGATGGAAATGCGAACGCCCGCCAGCGGATGGCGCTCGTGGAAGTCGCCGAGCACAGCCTCCCAGATCGGGCTGAAGCCCCGCGCCGAAGTCTCGACGCGCACCCTGCAGTCGTCGCCGGCGGACGCCTCGAGCAGCACCTCGAGGTTGCCGGACCCGACGACCCCCACCAGCACGGGCGCAAAGCTGCCTGCAGGCCGGCTGCCCGAGAAGACGAAATCGAGAGCTTCAAGCCCCGCGGGAATTGTCATGATTGATGCTCCGTGACTTTGCGCGCTGTGAGCGACGCATGAAACCGCCACAAGCGCGGCCAGAAATCCCGCGGAACCGGCTCTGCCGGGCCGCCGGGATTGCCCCCTGCAAGGGGGTGTCCGAGCCACACGAAGTGGGCGAGGCTGGGGGTGAGCTGCATGTCACCAGTTCCTGAATCGACGCGGCGGCTGGTACAGCCCGCCCGAAGCACGCACCAGGTCGCGCATGCTGCGCGCCGCCAGCAGGTTGCGCGTGGCCTGGCGTGGATCGATGCCCAGGTCTTCGGGTCGGCGGATGACACCGCGATCGCGCAGGTTCTCGACCGCACGCCGATCGCGCGCCAGCCCGACGGCGGTATAGCCGGCCACCCCACGGATCGCCTGCTCGCGCTCGGCGTCGTTGCGGCACAGCAGCAGGTTCGCAATGCCTTCTTCCGTGAGGATGTGCGAGACGTCTTCGCCGTAAATCATCACGGGGGGCAACTCCATTCGCGCCTGCTCGGCGAGCTGCCAGGCATCGAGCCGCTCGACAAAGGCCGGCTGCATGTGCTCACGGAAGGTCTCCACCATCTGCACGACCAGCTTCTGTCCGCGCGGCGTGCCGGCCGCGCCGGTGCGGCCGTTGCGCGCCTCGCGCCCCGCCTTGAGCCATGCCGGACTCGCGTGGCGGCGGCCGCGCGCGTCGGCCCCCATGTTGGGCGCGCCGCCAAAGCCTGCGATGCGACCCAGTGTCGCCGTCGAGCTGTTGCCGTCAAGATCGATCTGCAGCGTCGAACCGATGAACAGGTCGCACGCGTAGTGCCCCGCCGCCTGGCACAGCGCGCGATTGCTGCGCAGGCTGCCGTCCGGCCCGGTGAAGAAGATGTCGGATCGCGCGCGGATGTAATCTTCCATGCCGAGCTCCGAGCCGAAGGAGTGCACCGATTGCACCCAGCCGGCCTCGATGGCGGGAATCAGCGCCGGGTGCGGATTCAACGCCCAGTGCTTGCCGATCTTTCCCTTGAGGCCGAGCGACTCGCCATAGGTCGGCAACAGCAGTTCGATGGCGGCGGTGTCGAAGCCGATGCCGTGGTTGAGGCGTTGCACGCCGTATTCGGCGTAGATGCCCTTGATGGCCATCATTGCCATCAGCACCTGTATTTCGCTGATTTGCGCGGGGTCTCGCGTGAACAGCGGTTCGATGAAATTGGGCCGGGGCGCCTTCACGACGAAGCTCACCCAATCGGCCGGGATGTCGATGCGCGGCAGCGTGGTGGTCGCGCCGTCGACAAGTTCGTTGACCTGCGCGATGACGATGCCGCCCGAGAAGGCGGTGGCTTCGACGATCACCGGCGTGTCTTCGGTGTTGGGGCCGGTGTAGAGGTTGCCTTCGGCATCGGCCGCGTGCGCCGCCACCAGCGCCACCTGCGGCGTGAGGTCGACGAAGTAGCGCGCAAACAGTTCGAGGTAGGTGTGAATGGCACCGATCTCGATGCGCCCTTCGGAGACCAGCTTGGCGAGCCGTGCGCCCTGCGGGCCCGAGAAGCTGAAGTCGAGTCGGGATGCGACGCCGTTCTCGAACACGTCGAGGTGCTCCGGCAGCGCGAGAACCGATTGCACCATGTGCAGGCCGTGCACCCGCGTGGGGTCGACCTGCACCAGCGCTCGCGCCAGGAAGTCGGCCTGCTTCTGGTTGTTGCCTTCGAGGCAGACGCGGTCGCCAGGCTCCAGGACGGCTTCGAGCAATGTGCCGATCGCCTCGGTGGCCACGCGCTTGCCGGTGAGTTGCCTGCCAAGTGCGGCAGCCGCTCGTGCAAGACGCGCCGCTCGGTTGTCCGCCCTGGTGTTCCAGTTGATACGGTCCATGGTGAATCCTCAGCCGACCAGAGCCTTGGTGGCAAAAAACAGCAACGAGGGGCCCAGCAGGCATCCAAGCCCGGTATGAAAGGTCGCGACCAGTGCGCCGTAAGGCACCAGCTTTCGGTCGGTGGCGGCAAGTCCGGCGGAAACGCCGCTGACGGTGCCCGCCAATCCACCGAAGACCATCGCCGAGCGCGGTGTCTTCAGCGCCAGGAAACGCGCCGCGATGGGTGTGCCGACCATCACGATGATGGCCTTCACCAGCCCCGTCGCGATGCTCAGCGCCATGACGTCGGGGGTCGCACCGATCGCGGCGCCGGTGACCGGACCGACGATGTAGGTGACCGCGCCGGCGCCGATGGTGGTCATGCTCACCGCGTCTGAATAGCCGAAGCTCCACGCAATGGCGGCGCCGACGATGAAGGGCAGCACCGTGCCGAGCAGCAGTGACACCACGCCGATCAAGCCTGCCTTGCGTGCCTCGGTCGCTTGCACTTCGAAGGCCGTCGCGACGATCGCGAAGTCGCGCAGCATGGCCCCGCCCATGAGTCCGATGCCTCCGAACAGCGACATGTCGGCAATGCCCTTGTGACCGCCCGTCTGCGTGCCGCCCCAGTAGGCGAGCGCCAGGCCGATCACGATCGCGATGGCCGAGCCGTGCACACGGCCGAAGGTCAATCGGCGCGAGATCTGGCCCGAGAGCAGGATGATCAGCCCGACCACTGCGAAGGCCGTCACGAGGCCGTTCTGGATGGCGGCTTTTTCGAGGATTTCGATCATGTCAATCACTCCGCTTCGGTCAGCAAGGGGTTGTCGTGCAGCATGGGAATGCTCTCGGCCTCGACAGCAGGCCGTTCGGAGCGGTTGATCACCGCGATGACGCAGGCGCAGACTGCAACCGCTGCAATGGCCGAAAGCACCGCGACCGGGCCGCCGCGCAAGGCGGACACCATGTCCTGCTGTGCCGCCATGGCGACGACGACGGGGATGTACATCGCCCCCCAGTACTCCACCCCGAGTTCCGTCAGCTTGGGCAGCATGTTTCGCTTCTGCATGTAGATGCGCGCGAAGATCAGCAGCAGCATCGCGATGCCGACGCCGCCGACATTGGTCTTGACGCCAAGCAACTGCCCCAGCAGATCGCCGAGAAAGATGCCTAGCAGGTGGCACAGGGCCAGCAGGGCGGTACCGAGAATGATCATGCGGTTGTCTCCTTGTTTGCGCCGCTTGAAGTTGCTGCGCTATGGAGACGAAAGGTACCGGCGCCCCTCTGCGCAATCAATTAAGGAGGGTTCGCGATGCTTACGCTGCGCGAAACGGTCGCGGGTAAACCCTGCAGCGACGATGTCGCGGGGACGCGCTCAGGAGAGCTCGGTTTTCGACGTGCGGCAGACCGCCAGCAGGGCCAGGAGATTGGGATCGCGCTCGCGGGTGCGCAGGAAGTTCACTGCAATGGTCTGCCGCACGAGATACCGCGCCTGCAACGGAATCAATCGCACGTTGGGCGGCAGTGCGCCGCGCACGCGCCCGGGCAACAAGGTGAACCCCACGCCGCCGCTCACGAGATTCATCAGCGAGAAGATGTCGCCCGTCTTCATCACCACGTCGGGCGTGAAGTCGGCAATGCGAAAGGATTCCATGAAGCCGCTGTACGTGATGAAGCCTTCCGACAGGCTGACAAAGCGTTCCTGCGCGCAAGCGCCGAGATCGATTTCAGCCATCTCCGCATAGCGGGAGCCGAGCGGCGCGGCGAAGAAGATGTCGTCTTCGAAGAGCGGCTCCGACTCCACATCGGACGCTTCCCCGGGGATGGCCATCAACACGGCGTCGACCGCGCCATCGCGCAGCTTCTGCAGCAGGTCGGCGTTCGAGCCCAGGACGAGTTCGGTGTGAAGGTCGGGCTTGCGCAGCTTCATCGCCATGATGACCTTCGGAACGGTCCGGCTCGTGAGCGAATAGAGCGATCCGATGCGAATGCGGTCGGCCGAGTAGCCGGCCACCTCGCGTGTCGCGCGGATACCGTCCGACATCGTGCGCAGCACCTCGCGCGCAACGTCTGCGAGCGCCTTGGCGGCGTCGGTGGGGAGCAAATTGCGCCCTTCGAGCCGGAACAGCGCGCAGCGGGCACCCGTCTCCAGCGAGTGCAGCGCCCGATGCACGCTCACGGTGCTGGTGTCCAGGCGCTCGGCGGTGCGCGCGAGATTCCCTGTCTCCATGAACACAAGCAGGATCTCCAGCTTCCGGAAGGTGATTTCTTCGTCGACGAGGTAGGTCATGTGTGTCCGCGTGTAAGTGCGCCCGTGCGTTGTCGGGCGAGGCCCTGCACGGTAGCGCAGTAGAAGCCCCGCGCGGCGAGCAACCTTGCGCCGCCGCAGGCAAGCCCCTTCATGTCTTCCTAGGGCGAAGCCGCGATCACCAGTACTTTGGATACCGATCTGTTCGAGTCACGTTGTTGTACACAAGCGCGAAGGCCACGATGCAGATCGCGCCGACCAGCGTGGGGAAGAGCAGAAAACCCCATCCGGGGTCACCCAGGAACGCAATGACGGGATTCGATCCGGCCGGCGGATGTACGGTGCGTGTGACCATCATCAGCGCGATGGCCGTTCCGACCGCGATGGAAACTGACCACCACTGCGCCCCGAACATCTGCATGCAAACCAGTCCGACGAGTGAGCTGAGGAAGTGGCCGACAACGACGTTTCGAGGCTGGGAGAAGGGCGCTTCGGGATAGCCGAACACCAGGACGCACGATGCGCCGAAGGACCCAAGCACCATTGCCACGGTCAACCAATTGGTCAAGCAGGCCAGGATGGCAATGATCAGAAAGCCGCCTAACCAGGCGAATGCCAACGCCTTCGTCGAGGGCCGAGGCGGCAAAGGGGAGCTGTCGCCCTTGAGTTTTTCCAGAAGAATCATGTTTGCTACGTTTCCTACAAGTGGTTCCGCTCGAATGCGACTCGGCATCGAGAAAAATGGTGGAGTGGAAGTCGCGACGCTGATCGGCGACGGACTTGGATGGTGTTAGCAGGCTCTAGGCTTCATTGCCTGCGGCGGTGTGATCGACGCCTTGCGCATGCCGCAGTGATGCGCACAAGGCGTCGACGCACTGTCGCGAGTGCCGTGCATTGATATCCAGTGCGCTGGTGAAAAAGAAGGCGCCCGTGGTGAGTTCAGCGAC
Source organism: Variovorax sp. 10N420 (assembly GCF_056394705.1). NCBI lineage: Bacteria > Pseudomonadati > Pseudomonadota > Betaproteobacteria > Burkholderiales > Comamonadaceae > Variovorax > Variovorax sp. 10N420. The sequence goes on from NZ_JBFTIJ010000005.1 coordinate 54,664, forward strand.
GGCTCGCATCGATCCGTTGCGCGAACCGAAGCGTCTATCACCTCGTAGCAAGCTGGATCGATCTTGTTTCCCCGAGCCAATCCGGCACGATCGAACCGTCGGCGCTACGACCTGACAGGAATCCCCACAAGGCGGCATGTCGTGGAGCTTTCGGCGTAGATGGTCTCGTCGGGGCCATACAAACTCGCCTCGCCAAACGCATCTCGCCCCTCTGTGCATGTGAGCCGAACTTCGACGCGCACGCGCGACGTTTTCAGTGTCAGGAACTGTCGATACCCGATGTCGAGGCCACTTGTTGAGTACGCTTGGCCTGGAGGCAGTGAAGACAGAACGGCGCAGCCGAACGCCGAGTCGGGGATGGAGCCGATCCATCCTCCCTGAATGGCGCCCATCGGATTGAGTTGGCCGTACGTGGGGGGCAGCCTTGATCGCGAAGAAGCTTAGCGATTTCGCGCACTCGGCGTACGGCAACTCTCCGCCCATCATTTGCTGCATAACCTCAAGTCCGGATTTGCCGGCGAGTTCTTCGGGGTGCGCGATGGCAGAGCCCCGACCTCTTTGCAGACGTTCGAGAACGGCCTGCTCATCTGCGATCCAATGTTGAAGCGTTTCTTCTGGTGTCATGTGAACTCCCTGGTTATTTGTTGCGAAAAGCCCGCCGTCCTTCAAACGTGAGGCGGGCATTTGTAGGGTACGCGATCAAAGCCGCCTGCAAATGCGTGTGAATCTGCCTACAACCTGGCCGCCCCAGCCTGTTCTGCTGCAATGCCGTCCTCGCCAGAGATGCCCCTGCATGACCGTGCGCGTTAGGCCACCGCCGCAAGCGAAAGCCTCGCCAGGTTCCTAGAATGTCTGCCCCACCCCGCAAGGCATTCATGACACAGGGCTTCATCCGGATTCGCGGTGCACGTCAGCACAACCTCCAGAACCTCGATCTCGACATCCGCACCGGCGAGATGACGGTGGTCACCGGCCCGAGCGGTTCCGGCAAGTCGAGCCTGGTGTTCGACACGCTCTACGCGGAAGGCCAGCGGCGGTACGTGGAGACTTTCTCGGCCTACGCCCGACAGTTCCTGGACCGAATGGACAAGCCCGCCGTCGACAAAGTCGAAGGAGTGCCGCCCGCCATTGCCATCGACCAGACCAATCCGGTGCGATCGTCCCGCTCCACCGTGGGCACGATGACGGAGCTGAACGACCATCTGAAGCTGCTCTTCGCGCGTGCCGCGCAGCTTTTCGACCGCGAGACCGCGCTGGCGGTGCGGCACGATTCGCCGGATTCGATCTACGCCGAACTGGTCTCTCGCGCTGCCGCGGCAGGCGATCCGCGCGTGGTGCTGACCTTTCCGGTCGAACTGCCCGCCAGCACTTCGGCCGAGGAAGTCACGCAATGGCTGTCCGCCAGCGGCTTCACGCGGGTGCAGGCCGAGCGCGATGTTGCAACGCCGACGGGGCCACGCAAAGTGCTCGACGTCGTGGCTGATCGCTTTCGCATGGCCGGGGCCGAGAGAGCCCGTGTCGTCGAAGCCATCGAGGTGGCCCTCAAGCGCGGCAGTGGGCGGCTCACGGTCTATGCCTTGTCCGGCGATGAAGGCGCTGCGCCCGATGTCTGGAAGTTCTCCACCGGCCTGCATTGCCCCGAGAGCGACATTCGCTATGGCGATCCGCTGCCGTCGATGTTCTCTTTCAACTCGGCAGTGGGTGCGTGCGAAACCTGCCGCGGATTCGGCCGGGTAATCGGCGTCGATCTCGGGCTGGTGATTCCGAACGACAAGCTCACGCTGCGCGCAGGTGCGATCAAGACGATCCAGACGCCAGCATGGAAAGAGGCGCAGGACGACCTCATGCGTCACGCGGAGGCCGCCGGCATTCCGCGCGACACGCCCTGGAACAAGCTGACCGACGAACAGAAGCACTGGGTGATCGAAGGCACGCCCAACTACAAGGAAGGCAACTGGAACAAGCAGTGGTATGGCGTGCGCCGCTTCTTCGGCTACCTGGAGAGCAAGGCGTACAAGATGCACATCCGGGTGCTCTTGTCGAAGTACCGCAGCTACACCCCATGCCCGACCTGTGCGGGCGCGCGGCTCAAGCTCGACAGCCTGCTGTGGCGCATCGGCAGCAAGCAGGACGCCGACGCCGTGCTCGACCCCGCGAAGCGCTTCATGCCAGTTGGCACCAAATGGTCGCGGGCGCAACTCGAAGCACTTCCGGGCCTGTGCCTGCATGACCTCATGCTGCTGCCCATCGAGCGCCTGCGGCGCTTCTTCGACGGCATCGAAAGCCACCGCCATGGCAATGGCAGCACGGCGAGCGACGGCGATGTGCAGGCGCTCAAGCTGTTGTTCGAAGAGATCACGACGCGCTTGCGCTATCTGCACGACGTCGGCATCGGCTACCTCACGCTCGACCGCCAGAGCCGAACGCTGAGCGGCGGTGAAGTGCAGCGCATCAACCTCACGACGGCGCTCGGCACGTCGTTGGTCAACACGCTCTTCGTGCTCGACGAGCCCAGCATCGGACTGCATCCGCGCGACATGAACCGCATCACCGAGGCGATGCTGCGCCTGCGGGACGCGGGCAACACGCTCGTCGTCGTGGAGCACGACCCCGCGGTCATGCTGGCTGCCGATCGCGTGATCGACATGGGCCCCGGCCCGGGCGTGCGCGGCGGGCAAGTGGTGTTCGACGGCAGCACCGACGCGCTGCGCGATGCCGACACGCTCACCGGCCAATACCTCGGCGGACGCAAGCAGATCGGCATGGCCTTTCGCCGCATGGTGAGCGAGAACACGCCGCGCCTCATCCTGGAGGGCGTGCGCGAGCACAACCTGCAGAACGTGACGGTCGAGCTGCCGTTGTCGCGGCTGGTGTGCATCACCGGCGTGAGCGGTTCGGGCAAGTCGACGCTGGTGCAGGACGTGCTCGCACCGGCGCTGATGCGGCACTTCGGCAGGGCGACCGAATCGCCGGGCGCGCACGACCGCCTGCTGGGCGCCGATCACCTGAGCGATGTAGTCTTTGTCGACCAGTCGCCGATCGGCAAGACAGCGCGCTCCAATCCCGCGAGCTATGTCGGTGCGTGGGATGCCATCCGCGAAATTTTTGCGACGGCGGCGCTCTCGCGGCAGCGGGGCTACACCGCATCGAAGTTCAGCTTCAACAGCGGCGACGGACGCTGCCCAACCTGCGGGGGCTCGGGCTTCGAGCACGTCGAGATGCAGTTTCTCTCCGACGTCTATCTTCGCTGCCCCGATTGCGACGGCAAGCGCTATCGGCCGGAGATTCTTGAAGTCACCATCGAGCGTGGCGGCCGCAGCGTCAACGTGGCGGATGTGCTAGATCTCACCGTCGCGGAAGCGGCCGCGGCGTTTGGGGCCGACCGGGACGTGCTGCGGACGCTGCAGCCCATCGTCGACGTGGGGCTCGACTATGTGAAGCTCGGCCAGCCGGTGCCCACGCTGAGTGGGGGCGAGGCGCAGCGGCTCAAGCTCGCGGGCTTTCTGGCCGAAGCTGCGAAGAGCGGTAGCGCAAGCAAGCAACCGCTCGCGCGCAAGGGGACGCTGTTTCTTTTCGACGAGCCCACGACCGGCCTGCACTTCGATGACATCGCACGCCTGATGCGGGCCTTGCGCAAGCTGCTCGATGCCGGGCATTCGCTGGTCGTGATCGAACATAACCTCGACGTGATCCGCGCCAGCGACTGGCTGATCGACCTGGGCCCCGAAGGCGGCGAGGGCGGCGGGCAGATCGTCGCGGTCGGCACGCCCGAGCAGGTGCGCGAGAACCGTGCGTCCCTCACCGGCGCGGCCCTTGCGGATTACGAACTGGCCATCGGACCGGGCGCCTACAAGGTGGCCGAGCGCGCAGCCCGGTCGTATGCAGCGCGCGCGCAACCGGCGCCCGGCCGGGAAGCGATCCAGATCGTGAATGCGCGGGAGCACAACCTCAAGCATCTCTCGGTCGACATCCCGCGGGGCAAGTTCAGCGTGGTGACCGGTGTCAGCGGCTCGGGCAAGTCCACGTTGGCTTTCGACATTCTTTTCAACGAAGGGCAGCGGCGTTATCTCGAATCGCTGAACGCCTATGCGCGCAGCATCGTGCAACCCGCAGGCCGTCCGGAAGTGGATGCCGTGTATGGCATTCCGCCGACAGTCGCGATCGAGCAGCGCCTGTCGCGCGGCGGTCGCAAGAGCACGGTCGGCACGACCACGGAGGTGTGGCACTTCCTGCGTCTGCTGTACGTCAAGCTCGGCATCCAGCATTGCATTCACGATGGCTCCGCCGTGCAGCCGCAAACGCCGGACAGCATCGCCGCGCAGTTGCTGAAGAACTTCAAGGGCCAGCACATCGGGCTGCTTGCGCCGCTGGTGAGCAATCGCAAGGGCGTCTACACCGAACTCGCCGACTGGGCGCGTCCACGTGGCTATACGCATCTGCGGGTGGATGGCGCGTTCTTGCCGACGACGAACTTCCCGCGCATCGATCGTTTCAAGGAGCACAGCATCGAGCTGCCCGTGGCAAGCCTGGATGTGCTGCCTTCGCAGGAGACGGAGCTGCGCCAGGCGCTCACGCGCGCGCTGGAACACGGCAAGGGCGTGGTGCATGTGCTGAGCGATCTCACAGGCCTGCGTGGCGCGATGATGGCGGGGGCGCCGACCAACGGCATCGGACGCGCGCACGTGTTCTCGACACTGCGTGCGTGCCCGGTTTGCAGCACCAGCTATGCGGAACTCGATCCGCGCCTGTTCTCGTACAACAGCAAGCATGGTTGGTGCCCGGACTGCGTGGGAACCGGCGTGAAGCTCACGAAGGAGCAGCGCGAGGTCTACGACGATTCGGTGATGGCTGACGACCAGAAGGGGCGCGAGCAAACCTTTGCCGAGCCCGAGGCTGAAGACGTGGGCGATGTGGTGTGCCCGACTTGCGAAGGCACACGGCTCAATGCAACGGCGCGCGCGGTGAGCTTCGGAGCGTCGGAAGCGGTCGGCGTGAGCGGCATCGGCATCACCGAGATTGCGCGCATGAGCGTGAGTGACATCCGCGTTTGGTTCGAAGGCTTGAAGCTCTCCGGCCGTGAGGCCGAGATCGCGCGCGACCTGGTTCCCGAGATCAAGAGCCGGCTCGAATTCCTGGAAGAGGTCGGCCTGGGCTATCTCACGCTCGACCGCGGCGCGCCGACGCTGAGCGGCGGCGAGGCGCAGCGCATTCGGCTTGCGGCGCAACTCGGCAGCAACCTGCAAGGCGTCTGCTACGTGCTCGACGAGCCCACCATCGGCCTGCATGCGCGGGACAACCAGATCCTGCTCGACGCGCTCCACAAGCTGGGCGACAAGGGCAATACGCTGGTGGTCGTGGAGCACGACGAGGACACGATTCGCCGCGCCGATCACATCATCGACATCGGTCCGAGTGCGGGCAAGCGCGGCGGCCGGCTGGTGGCGGAGGGCACTGTTTCCGACATCCAGAACGCGGGCGATTCGCAGACGGGCCGCTATCTGCGCAACGCGATCAAGCATCCGCTGCAGGCGCGGCGCCTGGTGCCGCCGCCAGAGCCGGGTGCGCCGGATTGGCTCTCGGTGCGCGGAGCCGATCTTCACAACCTCAAGGACGTGACGGTGACACTGCCGCTGCGGCGCCTGGTGGCGGTGACGGGTGTCAGCGGTTCCGGCAAGTCGACGCTGGCGCGCGACGTGTTGCTGGCCAACGTGTATGCGGTGGTGGTGCAGCGGATGACCAAGGCCGGCCGTGATGCGGACGCTGCCGGCAAGCATCCCGCATGGTCGGGGTGCAGTTCGGTCGAGGGTTACGAGACGATCGACCGCGTGCTCGAAGTCGACCAGACGCCGATCGGCAAGACACCGCGCAGTTGCCCGGCAACCTACATCGGCTTCTGGGACACGATCCGCAAGCTGTTTGCCGACACGCTCGAGGCCAAGGCGCGCGGCTACGGCCCGGCGCGCTTCAGCTTCAACACCGGCGAAGGCCGCTGCCCCGGCTGCGACGGCGCGGGCGTGCGCACCATCGAGATGAGCTTCCTCCCCGACGTGAAGGTGCCTTGCGAGGTTTGCCATGGTGCGCGCTTCAACCCCGAGACCCTGGCCGTGAGCTGGCGCGGCAAGAGCATCGGCGATGTCCTGCAGATGGAAGTCGACGAGGCGGTCGAGTTCTTCGCGTCGATGCCCAACATCAGTCATCCGTTGCAGCTGCTCAAGGACGTGGGGTTGGGCTATCTCACGCTGGGCCAGCCGTCGCCGACCTTGTCGGGCGGAGAGGCGCAGCGCATCAAGCTCGTGACCGAACTCAGCAAGGTGCGCGACGACGTCACCCGGCGCGGCAACAAGGCGCCGCACACGCTGTATGTGCTCGACGAGCCGACGGTCGGCCTGCACATGGCCGACGTCGAAAAGCTGATCCACGTGCTGCACCGCCTGGTGAATGGCGGGCACAGTGTGGTCGTCATCGAACACGACCTGGACGTGATTGCGGAGGCCGACTGGCTGATCGACCTGGGTCCGGAAGGCGGCAACGCGGGCGGGCGCGTCGTGGCCGCTGCGCCGCCGGAAGAAGTGGTGAAACTGGGCACGCACACCGGGGTCGCGCTTGCGCCCGTGCTGGCTCGGTCGCGTGAGGCGCATGTCGTTCTGACCTTGCCCGTGCAGGAGTCCGAGCCGGTGGCGGCGCGGCGCGAGGCCTAGGACATGCTCACGATCTACAACGAACGAATGCCGTCAATGTGCTCGACGGCTTCATGCAGCACGCGGGCTGAGCGCCCGCGTGGCATGGGTCCTTACTGCTTGCGTGCTGCGACGGCCTGCTCGGCCTTCGTGACCAGATCGTTGCCGACAGTCGACTTCCACTTGGTGTAGACCGGCCGTGTCGCCTTCACGAAAGCATCGCGTTCGGCGGGCGTCAGTTGCGTCACTGTGACGCCCATCGCGGCGATGTCCTTGAGCACGGGCTTGTCCGCGCCGGTCAGTCCTTTGCGTGCGAGCGCGATGTTCTGTTTGCCGGCATCGATGGCGGCTTGGCGAACGATGGCTTGATCGGCCGGCCTCCACGAAGCCCAGGTTTCCTTGTTGACGACGAACACGAGCGGATCGCACACGTAGCCCCAGGTGGTCACGAACTTCTGTCCGACGGTGTGCATCTTGAGCACGGTGAAGAGGAACAGCGGATTCTCCTGCCCGTCGACGGCACCACTGGCGAGCGCGGGCTGCGCATCGGCCCAGCTCATCTGCGTGGGATTGGCGCCCAGCGCGGTAAACATGTCCGAGAAGATCGGCGAGCCGACGACCCGGATCTTCATGCCCTTCAAGTCGTCAGGCGTCTTGATGGGCTTCTTCGAATTGGTGATTTCGCGGAAGCCGTTTTCACCCCATGCCAGGGGCACGACGCCGGACTTGTCGAGGGTCGCAAAGATTTCCTTGCCTACGTCGCCTTGCGTGAGCGCATCGACCGCTGCGTAGTCGGGCATCAGGAAAGGCATCGAAAAGAGGTTGAGCTGCTTGACCTGCGGTGACCAGTTGATGGTCGAGCCGACAGCCATGTCGATGACGCCTTGCCGTAGCGCGCTGAACTCGCGCGTCTGGTCGCCCTGGATCAGCGACACACCAGGGTAGAGCTTGATGTTGATGCGGCCTTGAGTGCGCTCTTTCACGAGGTCGGCCCAGATGCGGCCCGCTTCACCCCAGGGGGTCGGGGGGCCTAGGACCAGGGACATCTTGTATTCGGACTTGTAGGTCTGCGCGGGGGCTGCTACTGAGAAGCTGCCTAGGGTGGCTGCTACGGCCATGAGGGCTAACAGGGAACGGCGGAATTTCATGGGTGGGTCTCCTTGGGGTGATTACGGTGATTTCGTTTGGATGGGCGGGGGGCGTCTTGGAGGGGCCGCCCGGTATGCGGTGCGGGCTGTGCGACCCCGCTGCGCCGGCCTTTCGGGCTTCCCTGCAGTGCTCGCCTCAGGTGGGGTCCGCGTGAAACTCGCTGCGCTCAAACACACGCGGCCCTGATCCACCTGAGGCTGCGCGCTTCGGCGGCGCAGAAGGGTCGCACAGCCCGCACCGCATACCGGGCTCTGTTGGGGGCGACAAATGCGCGCGCTTCCAACGTCCACAGCCTGCGCGTTATTCACGGCGATGGCGGCGAACTGTTTACCCCCACGCTCTCTGCGATGGCGGGCGGTGTGCGCTGGGGCGGCCGTTGAGGCACCGCCGAGCAGCGCAGCGGTACGCGGATCAGGGCTCGCGACTGTTTGAGCCGCAGGCGAGTTTGAGCGGGACCCCGCGTACCGTGAGCAGCGCAGGGCAGCCGCGAAGCGGCCGGTGACGTCGGCCGCCCCAGCGCACACCGCCCGCCATCGCCACCCCCACCCTTCCTGCATTTGCATTTCTAGTACCCCAATTTCCGGGGCAGCCACAACGCAAGTTCGGGCCAGGCGATGACAGCCACCATCACGAGGAACATCGCAAACAGCATCCAGCCCACCCAACGCACGGTTTCTTCCATGCGCACGTTGGCGATTCGGCAAGAGACCATCAGGTTCACGGCCAGCGGCGGCGTGAACTGTCCGAGTGCGACCTTGAGTGTCAGGATGACGCCGAACCAGACCGGGTCCCACTTGTAGTGCTGCACGATGGGCCACAGCAGCGGCACGAAGATCAGGAAGATCGAGACACCGTCGAGGAACATGCCGACGGTGATGAGCAGCAGGATCAACAGCGACAGCACGCCGTATTCGCCCAGGCCCGAATTCACGATGGCCCGCGTGACCGGGTCGATCACGCCCAGCGTCGACAACGAATACGCAAAGATCCCGGCAAGCGACACCACCAGCAGGATCACGGCCGACAACTCGCCCGATTCGCGCAGGATCGTGAAGAGGTCCTTGACCTTGATCGTGCGATGGATCGCCATTCCGACGAAGAGGCCATAGAACACTGCCACCACCGCTGCTTCGGTCGGCGTGAAGAGGCCCGCGCGCATGCCGCCGAGGATCAGCACAGGCGCAGCCAGGCCCCAGGTTGCTTCACGAAAGCTCTTCCAGAACGGCGGACGTGGCAGGCTCGATTCGAGCGCGCCCATCTTGTGCTTGCGGGCCAGCCACACTGCCGGAACGATCAGCGCGATGCCAGCCAGAATGCCCGGCACCATGCCCGCCGCGAAGAGCGCCGGCACCGATGCGCCCGGCACCAGCACCGAATACACGATGAAGGCCACCGAAGGTGGGATCAGGATGTCCGTGGCAGCCGCCGCGCCGACCACACTGGCCGAATACGCATCGGGGTAGCCGGCACGCGACATTGCCGTGATCATCACCGCGCCAACCGCGGCCGCATTGGCAGGGCCTGAGCCGGAAATGCCGCCGAGGAACATCGCCACGACGATCGCCACCAGCGGCAGCATGCCGGGGCCGCGTCCGACGATCGCGATGGCGAAGTTGACCAGCCGCAACGCCACGCCCGAGCGGTCGAAGATCGAGCCGACGAGCACGAACATCGGGATCGCGAGCAGCGGATATTTGCCGAGACCGGCGTAGAAGTTCTGCGGCACGGCGAGCAGGCCGAACCACTGCGCGTCGCCATTCGCCAATGCAATGCAGGCCGCGCCCGCGAGGCCGAGCGCCGCGCCGATCGGCACGCCGATCAGCATCATCAGGATGAAGGCGACGAAGAGGAGCGTGGGGATCATGGCTTCGCGCCCCGGTCATTCGCGCCATAGTTGGTCTTGCGGCCGCGTCGAACGAAGAGGCCGACCGCGCGCAGGGCGATGGCAAACGAGACGATGGGCAGCCAGATCGAATACCACCACTGCGGCACGCCAATGCCCGGCGACGTTTCTTCGAAGCGATAGTCGTCCCACACCACGCGCACGCTGAGTGCGGCGATCAGGAAGAACAGCACCGCGACCATGGCTGCGCCGAACTGCGCCAGGCGCTTGCGGCGCGCCATCGATCCGCTCTCGGCGAAATATTCGATGCGGATGTGGCGATCGCGCGCCACGGCCGCTGAGCCTGCGACCAGCGCCAGCAGGATCATCAGGAACACCGAGAACTCTTCGGTCCACGCGAAGGACGAATCGGTGAAATAGCGCACCAGCACGTTGGCGAAGGTGATGCAGGCCAGGAGGCCCATGATGACCACCGTCGCCCAGTCCTCGATGGCGAGCGGTACGCGCGTCGGTTCGTCGGCGGCTTGGATTTCAGGGGGAATGGGGCTGGCGGCGTCCAGCACAGGGCCGGACTCGTGGGGAGTGGTCATCGGGATTGCGGGCAGATGAGGCAGATGCCGTGTCACCGGGCGGACGCCGGGACGGGATCCGTGCACCTCGACAGCGAAGCGATGATGAATCGTAACGATCCATGACCACTTCGTTCATCGGGGGTTTCCTTAGCTGCCGGCGTCCCCGCCCTATGCCAGGACGACCTGCGTCTTGAAGGGAAGCCGGCCGAGCGCCTGCTGCAGTTGCTGGCGCAATGGATTCGCCAACTCGCCGGCGGCCTTTGCATCGATGACGACTTGCAATGCGTTTTCGCCGTCCGGCCGCACTTCCGGGCGCGCCGCGGCATCGACACCGAGCGCCGCGCAAGCTTCGTCGACCATGGTGGCGGCCACCTTGCGGGCGGCCATTGCGCGCAGTTCGGGCTTGTAGATCTTGCCGACGTTGGTCATCGGCATGGTTTCGATGACGACCACCGCCTTCGGCTTGGCCGGCGCTTCGTCGACGCGCTCGGCGGTAAAGGCCAGCAGTTCGGCTTCAGTGGCCGATGCGCCGGGGACGAGCGTCGCGAAGACCACCGGGAGTTCGCCCGCATAGGCATCGGGCGCGCCGACCGCCGCGCACAACTGCACGGCGGGGTGGGCGCCCAGGGCATCCTCGATCGTCTTCGGATCGATGTTGTGGCCGCTGCGGATGATCAGGTCCTTGGAGCGGCCGCTCAGGTTGAGCCGTCCTTCGTCGTCGAGCCACCCGAGATCGCCTGTGGCGAGCCAGCCGTCAGCGGTGAAGGCCTTCGCGTTATCGGCCGGGTCCACAAAGCCCGAAAACACATTCGGCGACTTGAACAACACCATGCCTTGCTCGCCCGGAGGCAGGTCGCGTTGGGTGGCGTTGCCGTTTTCGTCGAGCGCGACGATGCGCAGCTGCGAATAGGGCAGGCGAAATCCGACGCAGCCGGCCGGGCCGATGACGCCCGGCGGCGTGATGGTCGAAATGCCGGCCATCTCGGTCATGCCGAGGCTTTCATGCACATGCAGGCCGAAGAGGCGCTCGAAGCGCGCTGCGAGTTCGGGGGCCAGCACGGCGGCGCCGGTGCGGCAGTAGTTGATCGACGAGATGTCAGCGCCATCGAGCGGCACGTTGGCCAGCGCGGCGAGCACGGTCGGCACCGCGGACAGCGACGTGGGACGGTATTTCTCGACCAGCCGCCAGTAGTTGCTCAGCACCTGCTTGTTGCGCAGCAGGGTGGTGGTCGGGATGATCATCTCGACCCCCGCCGACAACAGCGAGAGTGACGCCGGCAGCACGCCCGCCACATGGAACAAGGGGTAGCCGTTGATGGCGGCATCGTTCGGGCCCTGTCCGGTGATCTGGATGCTGGCCCACGCCGTGAACACTTGCGCGCCGTGACTGTGGCGCGCAAGCTTGGGCGCGCCGGTCGTGCCGCCGGTGTGGAAATACGCGGCGATGTCGATCGGCTGAATGTCGCGCTCACTCACCAGACGGTCGGAGGGCTCTCTCGCGCGCAGGGCATTGAAGTCGGCCACGCGTTCGGGCAGCGTACCGGCGCTGCCCGGCACTTCGTCGTGCGGCGCGACGCGCAGCACGGTGGTGAGCGTGGGCACCTGCGAGCGCAGCCGCATCGCCTTGGACCACATGCCCGAATCGGATTCGGACCCATAGGCGATGAGCACCTTCGCACGGCCCGCCGTCATCAGCGAAACCAGCTTCTCGTCAGTCAGAAGCGGGTTGAGCGGCTGCGTGATGCCCGCTGCCGCGCCGCCCCAGAGCGCGAGGTGATATTCGAGACACGCCGGCATCAGCACCGCCACCGCGTCGTCGGGACCGACACCGAGGCCGTGCAGCATATTCGCGGTCTGGTGGATGCCCGCCAGCAGTTCGGCATAGGACCACCGGATCGGCTCGTCGGCGGGATCGCCAGTCCGCAGGAAAGTCAGCGCCGGTTTGTCGCCGAAAGCCGCGCCCGAATTGCGGAAGATCTCGTAGGTGCTTCGGACCGTGAGTGCTTCGCCGAGCGGGGTTTCCTCGATCTTTCGGATGTCCGCCATGCTACGGACCGGAAACGCCTGGCTGAATGGCGCAGCGGTGCGCATGGGTTGGGTGCTCATGAGGGCTGCCTGCCGAGTTCGATGTAGCGCTGCAAGTGACGGTCTTCGTCACCGAGCTGATGGTCGATCATCACGAGACGCTTGGCAAAGTGGGCCAGCGGCAGTTCCCAGGTCATGCCGATGCCGCCGTGCAACTGGATGCTCTCCTGGGCCACCAGCGCGCCGATGCGCCCGATGCTGAATTTCGCGGCCGACAGCGCGCGCTCGCGCGTGAGCCGGTCCGCGCCGATGGCTGCCGCGGCGTTGATCACGGCCGAGCGTGCCTGTTCGATCTCGAGGAGAAGGTCCGCCATGCGATGTTGCAGCGCCTGGAAGCTGCCGATGAGCATGCCGAACTGCTTGCGCGTGCGCAGGTATTCGAGCGTGGCGGTCTTGGCGGACTCCATGGCCCCGAGCGCCTCGGCGCACAGGGCGAGAATCCCGCGGCCGACTGCGCGCTCGAGCGTGGCGTAACCCGCGCCTTCGGCACCCAGCAGTGCGTCCGCGCCGAGCTTTGCCTTTTCGAAGGTCAGCTCCGCGACGCGGCCTCCATCGATGCCGGCGCAGCCACGCACTCTCAGGCCGGGCGTATTGGCAGGCACGATGAAGAGCGAGATACCGGCTTCGTCATCGACCGAGCCCGAAGTGCGGGCCGTGACGACGAAGAGGTCGGCCCGCTCGCCCTGCGCGACCACTGCCTTGGCGCCCTTGAGCACCCAGCCATCGCCGCTGCGCTCGGCGCGCGTCTGCACGCGGGAGAGTTCGTAGTGCGATTCGGGCTCGTCGTGCGCGAAGGCCGCCATGGTGGTGCCGCCGACGATGTCTGCCAGCAGCTTCTTCTGTGCATCGTTGCCTGCAAGGGCGATCGCTTCGCCTGCCATCACGGCACCGAGCAGCGGCTCGACCACGAGGCCGCGACCGAGTGCCTCGAAGACCACCGCGATGTCGAAGCCCTCGCCGCCGAAGCCGCCATCGGCTTCCCTGAAGAGCGCGCCGATCACGCCCAGTTCCGCAAACTGTTGCCAGATCTCCGTGCTGTAGCCCTGGGGCGATCGTGCAATGCGGTCGCGTGTCTCAAAGCCGTACTGCTCCGCGATGAAGCGGTTCAGGCTGTCGGCGAGCATGCGCCGGTCTTCGGTGTGTTCGAAGTTCATGGCAGTTCTCTCAGAGTCCGAGGATCATCTTCGAGATGATGTTCTTCTGGATTTCATTGGAGCCGCCGAAGATCGACAGCTTGCGGTTGTTGAAGTAGCGCGCTGCTGCGGATGCGGCATAAGCGGGGCCGAAAGGTTCGCCACTGAAGCCTTCCTCCAGCGCCTCGGCAACGAAGGGCCGTGCATAGGCGCCCATCGCACGTCGGGCGAGCGATGAGATTTCCTGGCGTATCTCGGTGCCGCGGATCTTCAGCATCGAGCTTTCCGCACCGGGCACGCCGCCACCGGCCACAGCCGCGATCACGCGCAGGTTGGTCGTCTTCATGTTTTCAAGGTCGATCTCGACGCGGGCCATGCGTGCCGCGAAGGCCGGATCGTCGGCCAGCGGGCGGCCGTTCTTCGTCTGCCCGGCGGCGATTTTCTTGAGCTGTTCCATGGCGGCGACGGAGAAGCCCACGCCTGCGATGTTGGTGCGCTCATAAGTCAGCAGGTACTTGGCGCAGGTCCAGCCCTTGTTCTCTTCGCCGACAAGGTTCTCCGCAGGCACGCGCACGTCCGAGAAGAAAACCTCGTTCACTTCGTGCTCGCCGTCGAGCGTGATGATCGGTCGCACTTCGACGCCGTGCGACTTCATGTCGATCAGCAGGAAGCTGATGCCTTCCTGCTTCTTGGCCTCGCGATTCGTGCGCACCAGGCAGAAGATCATGTTGGCGTGGTGGCCCAGCGTGGTCCATGTCTTCTGACCGTTGACGATGTAGTGGTCACCTTCGGCATCGTGGCCGCGCACGGCCTGGGTCTTGACCGCGGCGAGATCGGAGCCGGCGCCCGGTTCCGAATAGCCCTGACACCACCAGTCGGAGCCGTCGAGGATGCGCGGAAGCCAATAACGCTTCTGCGCCTCGTTGCCGTACTTGATCAGCACCGGGCCGAGCATGTTCACGCCGAAGGGCACGATGCGCGGTGCATGGGCGAGGGCGCATTCGTTTTCGAAGATGAACTTCTCGACGGCAGTCCATCCCGGTCCGCCGTATTGCTCGGGCCAATGGTTCGCGAGCCAGCCGCGCTCGTTCAGGATGGCGTGCCATTCCTGCATGTCGGCCTTGCTCAGGTGCTTGCCGGTGGCGACCTTGTCGGAAAGCCGCTTGGGCAGCTTGTCAGCGAGGAAGGAACGCACTTCGCTGCGGAAGGCTTCTTCTTCGGGCGTGAAGTTCAGGTCCATGACTGGTTCTCCGCTCAATAGATTTCAAAGAGCCCCGCAGCGCCCATGCCGCCCGCGATGCACATCGTGACGACCGCGTACTTCGCGCCGCGGCGCTTGCCTTCGATCAGCACGTGGCCGGCAAGTCGTGCACCGGTCATGCCGAAGGGGTGGCCGATGGAAATCGCGCCGCCGTTGACGTTCAGCCGTTCCGACGGAATGCCGAGCTTGTCCTGGCAGTAGATCGATTGCGAGGCGAAGGCTTCGTTGAGTTCCCACAGGTCGATGTCACTCACCTTCAGTCCGTGGCGTGCCAGCAGTTTCGGCACCGCAAAGACAGGGCCGATGCCCATCTCGTCGGGCTCGCAACCCGCGACCGCCAAGCCGCGGAAGGCGCCCAGGGGCTTGATGTTGGCCCGCTCGGCTTCCTTGGCTTCCATCAGCACGCAGGCCGATGCGCCATCGGAGAGCTGCGAGGCATTGCCTGCGGTGATGAACTTGTCCGCGCCCATGACCGGTTGCAGCTTGGCAAGCGCCTCATATGTCGTGCCGCGGCGGTTGCAGGTGTCGTGGTCGATCGTCACCTCGCGCTGCGTGACTTCCTTGGTGTCCTTGTTCGTCTCGGCCATCGTCGTGGTGCAGGCCACGATCTCGTCCTTGTAGCGCCCGGCGATCTGCGCCTCTTCGGTCTTGCGCTGGCTCTCGGCGGAGAAGCGGTCCTGCGCTTCGCGGCTGATGCCGTAGCGCTGCGCCACGATGTCGGCGGTTTCGATCATCGCCATGTAGAGCGCGGGCTTGTGCTGGACGATCCACGGGTCCATGCCGCTGTCGCCACTGTCGGTCGCGCTGCGCGAGCGGATCTGCGAGATGCTTTCGACACCGCCCGCGATCATGGCCGGCGCGCCGTCCACCACGATGCGGCCCGCCGCCATCGCGATCGCCTGCAGGCCCGATGCGCAGAAGCGGTTGACGGTGGTGCCGGCGATCGAGATCGGCAGGCCCGCGCGGATGATGGTCTGGCGTGCGATGTTGCGGCCGGTGGTGCCTTCGGGATAGCCGCAGCCGAGGATCGCGTCTTCGATCAGCGCGGGATCGATGTCCGCGCGCTCCACGGCGGCCTTGACCGCGAACGCGGCCAGCGTGGCGCCGGGCGTGATGTTGAATTCGCCGCGGTGCGCCTTGGTGAGCGGGGTGCGGGCGGTGGAAACAATGACGGCTTCGCGCATGGGGCGCTCCTTATTCGGATTGGTTGAGGCTTGCGAAATCGGCGCCGCGTTCGACCAGTTCGACCAGCAGCGGAGAGGGTTTCCAGAACACCGGGTCTTCCTTGGCGAATTCGCGGATGTCCGCGAGCACCTTGTCCAGACCCACGGTGTCGGCGTACTTCATCGGGCCACCGCGAAAGCGCGGAAAGCCGTAGCCATAGAGAAAGGTCACGTCGACATCGAGCGGCCGCAGGGCGATGCGCTGGTGGACGACGTTGGCGCCCTCGTTGATCATTGCGGCCATGTAGCGGCGCATGATTTCCTCGTCGCTGAAACTGCGCGGCGTGATGCCGGCGCGCTGGCGTTCGGCGTCGATGATGGCGAGCACTTCGGGGTCCGGCGTGCCGGTGCGCGCGCCTTCGGGATAGAGGTAGTAGCCGCGCTGCGTCTTCTGGCCGAACCAGCCGCGCTCGCAGATGCGATCGGCAATCTGCACATAGCGCGCCTTCGGGTCCCTCGTCGCAGCCTTGCGCTTGCGCGTGGCCCAACCGATGTCGCCGCCGGCGAGGTCCGAAACCTGGAAGGGGCCCATCGGGTAGCCGAAGTCGCGCACCGCCTTGTCGATCTGGTAGGGCGATGCCCCGTCTTCCATCATGTGATCGGCGGCCTGCCGATACACCGCGAGGATGCGATTGCCGATGAAGCCGTCGCACACGCCGGCGCGCACCGGCACCTTCTTGAGCTTCTTGGCAAGCTCGAAGCCGGTGGCGACCACATCGGCGCTCACCTTGGCAGGCACCACGATTTCCAGCAGCTTCATGATGTTGGCCGGCGAGAAGAAGTGCAGGCCCACCACGTCGGCCGGGCGCGAAATGCTGGCGGCGATCTCGTCGATGTCCAGGTAGGACGTGTTGGTCGCGAGCACCGCACCGGGCTTGCACACGCGATCGAGTTCGGCAAAGACGGCCTTCTTGACGCTCATGTCCTCGAAGACGGCTTCGACCACGATGTCGACCTTTGCGAGTGCATCGTAGGAGATCGAGCCCGAGAAGCGTGCCATGACCGCGGCCTTGGTCTCGAGCGTCATGCGGCCCTTTTGAATGAGGCCGTCGTACACCTTCTCGACGTTGGCGCGGCCGCGCGCGAGCTGGGTGTCGTCCCGTTCGATCATCGTGACCGGCATGCCCGCATCGAGCATGGCCACCGCGATGCCCGCACCCATCGTGCCGCCGCCGACGATGCCGGCCGAATCGAGGGGGCGGGGCTTGGCGGCCTTGGTCTCGGGCGCCTTCAGCACTTCGCGCTCGGCAAAGAAGGCGTGGATCAGGCCGGCGCGCTGCGGGCTCTCGATGCACTGCATGAAGAGCTTGCGCTCGAGCGCCATGCCTTCGTCGAAGGGCAGCGTGAGCGCGGCTTCCACCGCTTCGACGATCTTCATCGGCGAGAACAGGCCGCGGCTCTTCTTGGCGGTGTCGGCGCGGGCAGCTTCGAGTGCCGCGCGGCTTGCATCAGCGTCGGCCAGCGCCTGGGCGTCGCGCGTGCGGCGCACCGGCGCGTTGCCGGCGATGAGTTCCTTGGCGTAGGCGAGGCCTTCGGCCAATGCGTCGGCGCCGACGCCCGCTCTGTCGATCAAGCCCAGCGCAAGCGCTTCCTTGGCATTGGCGTGGCGACCGCTCAGCATCAGTTCGATGGCCGGCTTGACGCCGATGAGGCGCGGCGTGCGTTGCGTGCCGCCTGAGCCGGGAATCAGGCCCAGCGCCACTTCAGGCAGGCCCAGCTTGGCCGAAGGCACTGCGAAGCGGTAGTGCGCCGACAGCGCGACCTCCAGGCCGCCGCCCAGCGCCGCACCGTGAATGGCGGCCACCACGGGCTTGCTGCAGTCCTCGATGCGTTTGCAGACTTCGGGCAGCGACGGCGGCTGCGGCGTCCTGCCGAATTCGCGGATGTCGGCGCCGGCGATGAAGTTGCGCCCTGCGCCGACGATCAGCACTGCGCGGGCGTTGGTGTCGGCCTCGGCTGCATCGATGGCCGCCACGAGACCGCGTCGGACGTCGACGCCGAGCGCATTCACGGGTGGGTTGTCGACGGTCACCACCATCACGTCGCCATCGCGGCGGAAGGTGACGGGCAGGGAAGCTGGGGAGGGTGAAGTAATGGCCATGCTGTGTGTCTCCGAAGGCGTGCGAGGGCGAACTGAGCATTCTTGATCCGGCGTGCCGCTTTGACAATTGCATTGCACGTTGACAGACTGTCAAAGAATTTTTGACAAAATGCCGACCCAACCATGG
The DNA here is from genome assembly GCF_056394705.1 of Variovorax sp. 10N420. Lineage (NCBI taxonomy): Bacteria > Pseudomonadati > Pseudomonadota > Betaproteobacteria > Burkholderiales > Comamonadaceae > Variovorax > Variovorax sp. 10N420. The sequence continues at coordinate 72,835 of NZ_JBFTIJ010000005.1, forward strand.
ATCTGCAGTCGCTCACTCTTCTGGTCGAAATCCTCGACGCCGGCAACCTGAGCGAAGCCGCGCGCCGGTTGAAGATGAGCCGCGCCAACGTGAGCTATCACCTCAACCAGCTCGAGCGCTCGGTTGGTGCGCAGCTGGTGCGGCGCACCACGCGGCGCGCCGAGCCCACGGAGATCGGATTGCGGCTCTACCAGCACGGCGTGGCGATCCAGGGCGAACTGGTGGCTGCGCGGGAATCGGTCACCATGCTGGGCCAGAGCCTCCAGGGACGGGTGCGGCTGAGCGTGCCCAGCGGCTACGGGCAACTCGTCATGTCCGAATGGCTCATCGACTTCAAGCGGCAGTACCCCGGCATCGTGCTCGACGTGCTGTTCGAGAACCGCATCGAAGACCTGCTGCGCGACGAAGTGGACATCGCGATCCGCGTGATTCCCGAGCCGCCGCAGAACCTCGTTGCGCGCGAACTCGGTCCGGTGCGCTACGTGGCCTGCGCGTCGACCGCTTATGCGCAGGCGCATCCGCTGCCCACGCAACTCGATGACCTGCAGGGCGCGCCGGTGGTGACTGCCGCGGTGATCGGTCGTCAGTTGCGCATCTCCGCCTACCAGGGCGAGGAGCGCCGCGAGGTGGTCCTGGAGCCGACGCTGATTTCCGAGAACTTCCTGTTCCTGCGGCAGGCCATCCTGGCCGGACTGGGCATCGGCCTGGTGCCCGACTACGTCGTGAACGACGACGTGCGGCGCGGCGACGTGGTGACCACGCTCGGCGACTGGCGCCTGAGCATCTTCGGCACGCAGATGTTCATGCTCTACATGCCCAACCGCCAGCACACGCGCGCGACGCGGACTTTCATCGACTTCATCCTGGAACGGGCGAGAGGCACCGCGGGCGGCATCGTGCAGCCCGCGTAGCGCCTCCGGGCGCCCGCCCATGGCGCGGTCTGTGGAAGTCGGGCAGCATGGAGGCACGGAACCTTCGATGACCACGACCTGTGTCGGCTGCGGCGCCGATGTGCTGCCCGCGTCTTCCTTCTGCCAGCGCTGCGGGCGTCGGCTGGCCCGTTCCTGTGCATCGTGCGGATTCGAATGCGATTTCGATTTCGCGTTCTGCCCGCGCTGCGGTACGGCGCGCGCGGCGGCCGTCAGCCCGCCGCCACCGCCACCACCGCCGCCGCCCGCACCCAGCGAGGCCAGCCACGAAGCCGATCGCAGACAGGTCACCGTGGTGTTCGCCGACCTGACCGGCTTCACCTCATTGGCCGAAGGGCTCGACCCCGAAACGCTGCGCACCTTCCAGAACGCGCTGTTCGCCACGATGGCGCAGGCCATCGCGCGCTACGACGGCTTCGTCGAGAAATTCGTCGGCGATGCGGTCATGGCCGTGTTTGGTGCACCGCGCGCGCACGAGGACGACCCGCTGCGCGCAGTGGATGCAGCGCAGGACATGATGCATGGCGTCGGGCAATTGAGCGCGCATTGGCTGTCGCGTCTCGGCCGGCCTGTCACCTTGCACATCGGCGTGCATACCGGCGCCGTGGTCGCCGGCAGCCTGGGCAGCGGCACCGGCAGCGCGTATGCCGTCACCGGCGACACGGTGAACACCGCGTCGCGATTGCTCACCGCCGCCGAGCCGGGCCGGGTGCTGGTGTCGGAAGCGACGCACGCGATGGTGCGCCACCGCTTCGAATTCGAGCCGCCCGCCGAACTGGCGCTGCGCGGCAAGGCCGAGCCCATGCGCGTGCATTGCCTGATCGGCGTGCGCTCGGAACTGGCCTCTGCCCGCGGGCTCGCGGATTTGGGGCTCGCGGCACCGCTGGTCGGGCGCGGCGACGCGGTCGAACGTCTGCTGGCTGCGTTCGACCGCATGCAGGGCGGGTCGGCACAAGTCGTCAGCGTCGTCGGCGAGGCCGGGGCCGGCAAGTCCCGGCTGCTGGCCGAGTTCTTCGCGCGCCTGGAAGGCGACGAACGCCTGGCAGCGACGGGCGTCCGTCGCGCCAACTGCTCATCGCTCGGCGAGCCGACCTATGGCACCTTCGGCGCGCTGTTTCGGGGTGCCTACCACGTGGATGCCGGCGAATCGCTGGAATCGGCACGGCGCAAGCTGCAGGAGGGCTTGACGGCCCTCGGCGCGAATGCCGACGAGGCCGATGCGGTGGCCAAGGTGCTGAACTACCTGCTCGGTATCCAGGACACCAAACCGCGCGATATCGAGCCAGAGCAGCTGCAGCGCCAGATCACGCTGGCAGCGCGGGCGCTGATCGAGCGCCGGCTGGCGCAGCAGCCGGTGATGATCGTGGTCGACGACCTGCATTGGGCCGATGCGGCATCCGTCGACTTGCTCGGAGAGGTCATCGACCAGCTGGCGGACCGGCCCTTGATGGTGCTGGTCTTCCAGCGTCCGGGTTCGCGCTCGCTGTCCAGCGACAGGGCCGAGGCAACCGGGATCGAGCTGGGTCCGCTCCCTGCGCAGGAGGCGCGCTCGCTCGTGCGTCATCTGCTGGACGCGTCCGCGGACGATGACCTGGCGCCGGTGCTCGATTTCGTGGCGGCCCGCGCCGGCGGCAACCCGCTGTTCGTCGAGGAAATCGTTCGTTCCCTGGCCGGGCGCGGCCTGCTCGTGCAAAAGGACGGACGCTGGGTCTGCGAGGACCCCTGCGACAGCGTGGACGTTCCGCCGACGCTGTATGGCCTGCTGCTGTCGCGCATCGACGGATTGGGCGCGGACGACCGGCGCGTGCTGCAGGAGGCGGCCGTGTGGGGCGCCGGCTTCGAAAGCGCACTGTTGCAGCGTATCGCGAGCGAGCCGCAATCGGTCGAGGCATCGTTGCGTCGGCTTGCGGCGGCCGATCTCGTCCGGGCCGATGGGCAGGGCTGGTGCTTCACCCATGCGCTGCTGCACGAAGTGGCCTATCAGAACCTGCTGCTCTCGCGGCGGACCGAATTGCACCAGCGCGCCGGCCTCGCGCTGGAAGCCGTGCTGGGCGTCGACGCCCAGGCGCCCATCGATGAGGAGGCGCGCAGCACGCTGCGCCTGGCGGAGCTGGAAGCGCTGGCGCACCATTGGAGCCTGTCGCCCGACAAGGCGCGGGGCGCGCGCTATCTCGTGGCCGCCGGAGACTGGGCGCGCGCGGTCTACGCCAACGACGACGCCATTCGCCACTACGAACGCGCGCTGCAAACGCTGTCCGGGTCGGCGGCTGACTCGGTCGCCGCGAAGGCCGAGGTCGAGACGGCCGAACTCGACGCCCGCGAGCGCCTCGGCGACCTGCTCGGCTTGCAGGGGCGGCGCGCCGATGCGCTTGCGCAATACCGGATCGTGCAGGACGCGGACCCACGGCGGGACGAGCCTGTTCGCACGGCGCGTGTGCTGCGGAAGACCGGCGGCCTGCACTGGGAGGCCGGGGAGCGCGAGCGCGCCAGCGCCTGCTTCAGCGCTGGTCTCGACCGGCTCGGCGAAGAAGGTGACCGGATCGAACGCGCGCACCTGTTCCAGGAAATGGGCCGGCTGGCTTTCCGGGCCGGCGACAACGACACCGCCTTGGCGCTGGCACAGCGCGCGCTGGCGGAGGTGCCTGCAGAGCCGACGGGCCGCGAGCGGGAAGCCAGCGTCGTGCGCGCCGAAGCCTGCAACACGCTTGGCGTCGCGCTGGCACGGCTGGGGCGGCCGGCAGAGGCGGTGGAGCACGTCGAAAACAGCGTCGCCCAGGCAGAGGCGAACAACATGCTGCAGGCGGCCTGCCGCGGCTACACGAACCTGGGCGTGCTGTACGCGTCGCTCGATCCGCAGCGCAGCATCGAAACCTGTCTGCGCGGCCTGGAAACCGCCCGCAAGGTGGGCGATCTCGGCTTCCAGTCGCGGCTGTACGCGAACCTTGCGGTGGCCTATTGCGCGCTGACGAATCGCTGCGAAGCGGAGGGAATCGAGGCCGCGCGGGCCGCCGCCAGCCTCGATCGCCGGCTCGGACTGCTCGACCATCTGGCGGTGCCGCTCATCGTGCTGGGGCAGATCTATCAGTGCCATGGGGACCAGGCGCGCGCCTTCGCGTCCTACAAGGAAGCCCTGGCGCTGGCCGAGCAGATCGACGAGCCTCAACTGCTCTTTCCCTGCTACGATGGATTGGCTACGCTGTACCTCGATGCCGGGCGCCCCGCACAGGCGGAAACCTACCTCGCAATGGCACAGGCGGTATGCGAGCGCGCAGGCCTCGAGCCCGACGCCCTGATGGTGCTTCCGTTCCTCTGCTGAACCTGCCTGAAGGAGCCTCGATATGGCATATGTGATGAGTCATCCCGTGGCGCCGGGCGACCCGGCCCCCGATTTCGCGCTTCCGGCCGTGGCCGGTCCCGACACCGTTTCGCTCGCTGACTACCGCGGACGGAGCCCCGTCTTCCTCGCACTCATGGTCGGCCTGTGGTGCCCGTTCTGTCGACGACAGCTCGTCCAGCTCGGTGCGCTGGAACAGAAGCTCAAGGCCATCGGCGTGGAGACGCTGGCAGTCGTGGCGACCGAACCCGAAAACGCCCGCCTGTACTTCAAATTCAGGCCGACGAAGCTGCGCCTGGCGTCCGATCCCGAACTGTCGACCCATCGCGCCTTCGGCGTGCCGAAGCCAGAGCCGACGCCCGAAATGCTGCAGCAGCTCGACGAAGTCCGCGTCAATCCCTTCGGTGATCTTCCCGAACCGCTGCCGATCTCCCAGGCAGCCAAGGTGATCGGCGATCTCGACGGCTACGTGTGCACGCCGACCGATGCGAGCGAAGTCGACAGGCAATGGCCGCAACTCAAGGCGCAGTACATGATCGACCGCGATGGCATCGTGCGCTGGGCGGAAATCGAATGCGCGAGTGAAGGCCTGCCCGGCATCGGCAAGCTTCCGTCGGAAGAAGTGATCCTCGGCGCCGCGCGCGCCTGCGCCATCTAAAGCGGCCTTGCGGGCAACCGCGGCAGTGTCAGATCAGACCTTGGTCCCGGAAGCTGTAGAACTCGCCGTAGCCGATGATGATGAAATCCTGCAGCACCATGTCGTGCAGCGTGCCGAGTTCCTTCATGCGAAGTGCCACGGCGATGTCGGCTTTCGAAGGCTTGCAGGTGCCGGACGGATGGTTGTGGACGACGACCAGCGAGGATGCTCTGGCGAGCATGGCATTCCTGAATATCTCCACGGGCTCGAGTACCGCGTGGTGCGCCGTGCCCATGGACGCGACTTCATATGACAGGATTTCCAGCTGAGGATTCAGGTGCAGGACAACGACCTTTTCCTTCGTTTCGTCCTGCATGTCCTTGAACAACTCATAGACCTGCAGTGGGTTCTCCACGGGCTTGTTCAGCAGGTCATCGTCCACTCGCCTTCGAGTGAACGTGACTTTCAGTTCCTTCAAGTACGCCATAGATCCTCCGCTTTGATTCTGCGGCCCGATCGTATCAATCGGCATCCACAGGACGTTCGTCCACGCGAGGCCGGCGCGCGATGGGACAATCCCGCCCCATGACAAGCCCCGCCGACTCCCTCACCATCACCCGGCCCGACGACTGGCACCTGCACGTGCGCGACGGCGCCGCGCTTCACGCCGTCGTCCCGCACTCCGCACGCCAGTTCGGCCGCGCACTGATCATGCCGAACCTGCGCCCTCCGGTGACCACCGCTGAGCAGGCCGTGGCGTATCGCGAGCGCATCCGCGCCGCTGTGCCCGCTGGCGTGGACTTCGAGCCCGTCATGTCGCTCTACCTTACCGACAGGCTTCCGCCCGACGAAATCGAACGGGCCGCCGCGGCCGGCGTGCGCGCACTCAAGCTCTACCCGGCCGGCGCCACCACCAACAGCGATGCCGGCGTGACCGATATCAAGAAGACCTACGCCACCCTCGAAGCCATGCAGAAGCACGGCCTGCTGCTGCTGGTGCATGGCGAGGTGACAGACCCCGCCGTCGATCTCTTCGACCGGGAAGCCGTTTTCATCGATCGCGTGATGATTCCGCTGCGCCGCGACTTCCCCGAGCTGAAGGTCGTCTTCGAGCACCTGACGACCAAGGAAGGCGCCCACTACGTGCGCGACGCGAGCCGCTTCACGGCAGCGACCATCACGGCGCACCATCTGCTCTACAACCGCAACGCGATCTTCACGGGGGGCATCCGGCCACACTACTACTGCCTGCCGGTGCTCAAGCGCGAGACGCACCGCGTGGCGCTGGTTGAAGCGGCGACCAGCGGCAGCGATCGATTCTTCCTGGGCACCGACAGCGCGCCTCATCCCGCGCACCTCAAGGAACACGCCCTGGGCTGCGCCGGCTGCTACACCGCGCTGACGGCGCTGGAGCTTTATGCAGAGGCTTTCGACAACGCCGGCGCGCTCGACAAGCTCGAAGGCTTTGCCAGCTTCCACGGTGCCGACTTCTACGGCCTGCGGCGCAACAATGGCACTGTGACCCTGCGGCGCGAAAGCTGGACAGTGCCTGAAGCAGTGCCCTATGGCGATGCCACGCTGAAGCCGCTGCGCGGCGGCGAAACCATCGGCTGGAAGCTTTCATGAACGGCACTCCACGCGTGATGCTGCTCATCGATGCCGACAACGTTTCCGCCGATGTCATCGAGCAAGCCGTGCAGCGCACGCTGGCGGAGCACGGCAGCGTCCATGTCCGGCGCGCTTACTGCAATGCCGAGACTGCGATCAAGCAGCAGGCGCTTTTCAAGCGACTGTCGGTGCGGCCAATGGTCAATATTTCCGCGGGCAAGAACAGCACCGACATCGCTCTCGCGGTCGACGCCATGGACCTGGCAGTCGCCGAGCGTCCGGATATCGCGGTGCTCGTGTCGTCCGATTCAGATTTCGCGCCGCTCGTCATCCGGCTGCGAGAGAAGGGCTGCCGCGTCTGCGGTATCGGTCAGCAAGGCAAGACGGGCGACGACACCGTGGGCGTGTACGACAGCTTTGTTGATCTTCAGCACCATTCGACAGCGAAGCCGGCGGTCGCCAAACCCGCCACCAAGCGCGCCGCGCGTGCGCCCCGGCGCACCAAGGCCGAGCAGCCTGCGGCGCCGCGCGCACCCGCCCTGCCCGACGAAGTGATTCGCATCCTTCAGGCAGTCCCCGAATTGGGCATGGGTCGCCAGGTGGAGCTCAACGTTGCCGCTGAACGGCTGCGCGCTGCGAAGCTGCTCGGCACGACTGTGAGCTCGCCGAAGTTCTTCGGTAAACACCCCGAGCTGTTCGCGCTGACCCCGGAAAAGAGGCCCAACAAGGTGCAGTTCATCGGCCCCGCGACTTTGTGAACTCCTCGTGTCGCGCTCGACGATCGACACCGCCCGGCCCTGGATGGAACCCTATGCGCCGTGTGTCGAACGCGTGGGCACGCGTACGAAGCAAGGTGCGAGCGCCGCTGAAGCTTTGGTAGCCGAAGCGGCGAGCATCGAGTTGCGCGCAGGGTTTCTGCGCTTTGTTGCGCCTGACAGCGCACCGCCGAACGAAGCGTACGAAGCCTTCATCCATCGCACCGCGTGCGTGCCCACGCGCGACAACCTCCACGATCTCTTCAACGGCCTGGTGTGGCTGCACTTTCCCCAAGCCAAGCGGCGGCTCAACGAGCTGCAGGCCGCCGAGATCGCCCGCGCGGGCATCGGCGCGTCGCGCGGTCCGCTGCGCGATGCACTGACACTCTTCGACGAGAACGGCGCCGTGCTCGACGCGCCGCCGCCATTGTGGGAAGCATTGCTCGCGCGCGACTGGCATGGCCTCTTCGTCACGCGGCGAACGCCCTGGCGTGATGCGCGGCTGCTGGTGTTCGGGCATGCACTGCTCGAAAAGCTGACGTCACCCCGCAAGGCCGCGACGGCGCATGTCCTCATAGCGCCGGGGGGAAATCATTCGATCGCGCCTGACGATGCCGGCATAGTCTCGGCACTGGACCCCGCACACCTCACGGCCAAGCCCTTCGTGCCGCTGCCCGTGCTCGGCGTGCCCGGGTGGTGGATGCCCAACGAGAACTTTTCCTTCTATGATGATCCGGCCGTTTTTCGCCCCCGCAGGGTCGCAGAACCAAGCCCAAACCCATAGGCCCTGCCGTACCGCGCAGCTTGAATCGCAGCCGCCCGGCCCCCAACTGTGCACACGCTTCCTCACGGAGAATCCAACTTGAAACGCATCCTTCTGTTCGTGCTGACCAACGTCCTGGTAGTGGCGGTGCTGGGCATCGTCGCGAGCCTGCTGGGCGTCAACCGCTTTCTCACCGCCAACGGACTCAATCTTTCGGCGCTGCTCGGCTTCGCGCTGATCATGGGATTTGGCGGCGCGATCATTTCGCTGCTCATCAGCAAGCCGATGGCCAAGTGGACGGCGGGCGTGCGGATCATCAACGAACCCCAGTCGCCTGACGAAGCCTGGATCGTGCAGACCGTGAAAAAGCTCGCTGACAAGGCCGGCATCGGCATGCCCGAAGTCGGCATCTTCGAGGGTGAGCCCAACGCGTTTGCGACAGGCGCCTTCAAGAACTCTTCGCTGGTCGCCGTCTCGACCGGTCTGCTGCAAAACATGACGCGTGAAGAGGTCGAAGCGGTGATCGGCCATGAAATCGCCCACGTCGCCAACGGCGACATGGTCACGATGACGCTGATCCAGGGCGTGATGAACACGTTCGTGGTGTTCTTGTCGCGGGTGATCGGCTATGCGGTCGACAGCTTCCTGCGCCGCGGCGACGACCGCAACTCGGGCCCGGGCATCGGCTACTTCGTGACGACGATCGTGCTGGACATCGTGCTCGGCTTCGCAGCTGCCATCGTGGTGGCGTGGTTCTCCCGCCAACGTGAGTTCCGGGCGGATGCGGGCTCCGCGCAATTGCTGGGCCGCAAGCAGCCGATGATGAATGCGCTGGCGCGCCTGGGTGGCCTGCCTCCGGGCGAACTGCCGAAGTCGGTCGAAGCGATGGGTATTACCGGCAAGCTCGGAAGCCTGTTCGCGACGCATCCGCCGATCGAGCAGCGCATCGCGGCATTGCAAGGCTAGGCTCGCCCCCAGGCTGCGCGCACTTCGTGTCGCTTCGCCTACCCCCTACCGGGGGCAACACCGGCGGCCCGGCAGAGCCGGTTCCTCGGTGTTTCTCGATTCAGATGCGTACGCCGGCTGCGATGCCGAGCGCAACCGCCTCGCCTACCTTGATGCCATCCACTCCGGCCGAGAGAATGCCGCCCGCGTAGCTCGCGCCTTCGCCGGCGGGATACAGGCCGCGGACGTTGAGGCTTTGGAAGTCTTCGCCGCGGGTGATCTTGATGGGTGACGAGGTGCGGGTCTCGACGCCGGTCAGGACGGCATCATGCAGATCGAAGCCTTTGATCTTGCGTCCGAAGGCGGGGAAGGCCTCTCGCATGGCTTCGGTCGCATAGTCCGGAAGTGCGGCGCGGAGGTCGACCGGCGTCACGCCGGGCTTGTACGACGGCTCCACGCTGCCAAGCACCGTTGTCGGCCTGCCTGCCACGAAATCGCCGACCAGTTGCCCCGGTGCGCGGTAGTCGCCGCCGCCTAGCACGAAGGCGTTGGACTCCAGCGCGCGCTGAAGCTCGATGCCTGCAAGCGGTGAACCCGTGCGGCCTTCTTCCCAGCCCGGAAAATCCTGCGGATCGATGCCGACCACGATGCCCGCGTTGGCGTTGCGCTCGTTGCGTGAATACTGGCTCATACCGTTGGTCACCACGCGGCCCGGCTCGCTGGTAGCCGCCACGACAGTGCCGCCGGGGCACATGCAGAAGCTGTACACCGAGCGTCCGTTGTTCGCGTGATGCACGAGCTTGTAGTCGGCCGCACCCAGCAGCGGGTGACCTGCGTGCCGTCCCCATCGTGCGCGGTCGATCAAGCCTTGGGGATGCTCGACGCGGAAGCCGATCGAGAAGGGCTTGGCCTCGATGTGTACCCCACGCTCGTGCAGCATCGCGAAGGTGTCGCGCGAACTGTGGCCGAGCGCCATCACCACGTGATCGGCACGCAGCTCGCTGGTTTGCCCGGTGCGCTGGTCGAGCACGGTCAGCCCGCGCAAGTGCTTGCCGTCGGGGCCGTCCTCGATCAGCACGTCGGTCACGCGCTGTTCGAAGCGAATCTCGCCGCCGAGCGCGGTGATCTGTTCGCGCATGTTCTCCACGACCTTCACCAGCTTGAATGTGCCGATGTGCGGATGCGCGACGTAGAGGATTTCCGGCGGTGCGCCGGCCTTGACGAACTCTTCCATCACCTTTCGGCCGAGAAAGCGCGGATCCTTGATCTGGCTGTAGAGCTTTCCGTCGGAGAACGTGCCCGCGCCGCCTTCACCGAACTGCACATTGGATTCGGGATTGAGCACGCTCTTGCGCCAGAGGCCCCAGGTGTCCTTGGTGCGTTGCCGCACGGTCTTGCCGCGCTCCAGCACGATCGGCTTGAATCCCATCTGCGCGAGCACCAGCGCAGCAAAGATGCCGCAGGGGCCGAAGCCGATCACCACCGGCCGTAGCGGCAGCGTCGCGGGCGCTTGCGCTGGCGGCTCCCACGCCATGTCGGGAGTCGGGACGATGCGGGGGTTTTCTGCGAACTTGTGGAGCAGCGCGGCTTCTGTCGCCGGATCCGCGATCGTCACGTCGACGATATAGACCTGCAGCAGTTGCGCCTTGCGCGCGTCGAAGCTGCGCTTGAAGATGCTGAACTCGCGCACGGCGCCGGGCGGGATGCCGAGCACGGCGTCGATGGCTGCGGGGAGGGCCGCTTCGTCGTGGCCGAGCGGCAGTTTGATTTCTGAAATTCGCAGCATGTGGTGGCTTGGGTCTATCAAGCAGGGGCCCGGATCATAAAACCCCTTCCTGAATGGCAAATGACCTGCGGCGCGCACATCGCGCCGCAGGTCATTTTGCGGGAGGGATCAGGGACTGATCGCCCTGGCCGTGTCAGGCTTCCGAGACGGCTTCAGAGCCCAGTCCATCCGCATCCGCTTCGACGCGCTTGACCGCGCGGCCACGGAAGCTCGACCAGGTGACGCCGATCAACAGCAGCGCCGACAGTGCGATGAAGGCCGCGCTGATGGGGCGCTGCACGAACACACTGATGTCGCCGCGGGACAGCAGCATGGCGCGGCGGAAGTTTTCTTCCACCATTGGCCCGAGCACGAAACCCAGCATGATCGGCGCGACTGAGAATTCCAGCGTGATCAGCAGCGCGCCAATGACACCGAAGGCCAGCACTTCCCAGATCTGGAAGAGGCTGTTCTGCGTGCTGAAGACGCCCACCGCGATGAAGAACATCGCCGACGGGAACAGGTAGCGATACGGCACCTGCAGCATCTTGACCCACACGCCGATCATCGGCACGTTCAGGATGATCAGCAGCACGTTGCCGATCCAGAAGCTGGCAATCAGGCCCCAGAAGATGTCCGGATGCTCGGTGATGAGCTGCGGGCCGGGGGCGATGCCCTGGATCATCAGCGCACCGAGGATCAGCGCCATCACCGCGTCGCCCGGAATGCCCAGGCTCATCGTCGGGATGAAGTCGACCTGCGTCTTCGAATGCGAAGAGGCTTCGGGCGACGCCACGCCGGCGATCATGCCGGTGCCGAACTTCTCCGGCGTCTTCGAGACCTTGCGCTCGAGCGCGTAGGCGATGAAGGTCGTGATCGTCGGGCCGGTGCCGGGCATCGCGCCGAAGACGGTGCCGACCAGCGTGCCGCGCACCATCGGCCAGAAGGCTTCCTTCAACTCGGCCAGGCTCGGGCGCATGTCCCGCACGCGCAGCGAGGTGTTGCTCGTGATGATGGTCATCCGGTTCACGTTGAGCAGGAAGTCGGCGACGCCGAACAAGCCCATGGCGATCGCCACGAGTTCGAGGCCGTCGCTGAGTTCAGGGATGCCGAACGAGAAGCGGAAGCTGCCCGAGTTCACGTCGGTGCCGACCACGCCGCACAGCAGGCCGAACAGCGTCATGGCAACGCCTTTCAGCGGCGAACCGCGCGACATGGTGGAACCCGCCAGCAGGCCCAGCAGCATGATCGAGAAAATCTCGGTCGGCCCGAACTTGAAGGCCACGGCCACCAGCAGCGGCGACGCGAAGATCATCACCAGGATGCCGACCGACGCCGCGAAGAACGACGAGATCATGGTGATGCCGAGCGCCGTCCCGCCCTTGCCGGCGCGCGTCATCGGATAGCCGTCCAGGCAGGTCACCGCGTGCGGCGGATGCGAAGGCAGGTTCAGCAGGATGGCGCCGATGGCGCCGCCATATTGCGAGCCGTAGAAGATGCCGGCCAGCATCAGGATGGCCGGGACCGGGTGCATCGCGTAGGTGAGCGGCAGCAGGATCGAGATCGCCGACAGCGCGCCCATGCCGGGCAGCACGCCAATCAGGTTGCCGACCAGCACGCCGAAGAACGACCACATCAGGTTGGTGCCCTGGAAGGCAACGCCGAACCCGAACCACAGGTCATGGAGAGACTGCATCATGGTCTACATCCCCCACTGGAACAGCGGAAGCTGCAAGCGCAGCGCCCACCAGAAGACGATCACCGCGACGATGCACATCGATAGCGCCAGCAGGATCGCCTGCGTGATGGTGTTCGTGCGGTCGCCTAGCGCCGAGATGAAGACGATGGCAAACGTCGCTGGGACCAGTCCGCCATAGACGCCCAGCAGCAGGAACGCCAGCACGGCCACGATGATGCAGATGCCGCCGCGCACGTCGGGAAGGCCAGTCCCGTGGCCGTGACCGACCGCGATCTTGGATGAGCTGCCGCTGTCGGATCGGGCGGTGATCGCGATCAGCAGGCCTGTGATGGCCAGGAGCACGCCGACGGCAACCGGAAAGAAACCGGGGCCCATGCGGGCGGGTGTGCCGGTGCGGTAATCAAGCCCCGCGTAGACCGCGATGAGCCCGACGAACACCATCAAGGCGCCGCCGTAATAGTCTTTCTTGACCTTGGAAGTGAGGGCTTTCATTGCCGCCCCCCGAGCCGATGGCCCGTATGCCTGCGCTGGCACTGCATGTTTGTCTCCTTTGTCGCATGCGATGTGCACGCTGAGCAAAAGGCAGTCTAGAAATCAAGCCTTCCAATCTCCTTTCAGTGGCAGGCGGGCTCTTCAAAATACGTGTTATCACTTATCGGGTTGAACCGCACGCGGCAACCGCAGTACGGCGCGCAATCCGCCTGCGAGGCCTTCGAGCGGCGGCGCGTCGCCAAGCGTGATTTCGCCGCCATTGCGGTGCGCATAGGCCTGTGCAATGGCGAGTCCCAGGCCGGCGCCGCGGCCCTCTTCGGGGCCCACGATGTCCGAGCGCTGGAAGCGTTCGAACGCGCTTGCCCATCGGCTCTGCGGAATGCCCGGCCCGGTGTCGCAGACTTCAGCCTCGACCCAGTCGCCGTCAAAGCGAACGGCCACGGTGATGTGGCCTCTGGCCGGCGTGTACTTGATGGCGTTGTGGACCAGGTTCGACAGTGCTTCGTGCAGTTCTGCGGCTTGCGCGGCGACCGGAGCAACTGGCACAACCGGAACGGCCGGTTCGTAGTCTGCGTCTTCGATTTCCGCATCGCCGCGCGCGTCGATCCAGCCGAGATCCTGGTTCTTTTCGCGTGCGAGCGGCAGATGTTGCAGCACCACCTCGCGCGCCACCGCGTTGAGGTCAGTGATCGGGAGGGCTCCCGCGTCCGACGCGGACTCGCTCGCGTGCGCTAGCGCCAGCAGTTGCTCGCTCAGCCGGCGGGCGCGCACCAGTTGGGCGACGATTGCGCGAAGTGTTTCGCGCATCGTTTCGGGATCGCGTTCGCGCAGCGCGTACCCGGCCTGCGTCAGCATGATGGCCAGCGGCGTGCGCAGTTGATGCGACGCGTCGGCAAGAAAGCGCGACTGCTTGGCCAAGAGGTCGCCCTGGTTGGCGATGTGGTGGTTCACCGCCTCCACGAGCGGCGCGACTTCGTAAGGCACATCGCTCGCGTCGAGAGGTTCGAGGTCGCCCGGTGCGCGAGTCGCAAGCGATCGGCGCAGCCGCTGCAGCGGGCGCAGCGAGAGCGCCACCCCCAGCCACACCAGAACGACCATCACGGTCACGATCCGCACGTCGTTCCAGAGCGCCTGGTGCCATGAGTCGGCCAACGCCTGCTGGCGGAAGCCGGTGCTTTCGGCGGCCTGGCTGAGTACGCGGTATCCCTCCGTTTCGTTGATGCGCACTGTGCGGCGCAGTGCGGCAATGCGCACTGGATAGCCGCGATAGGTTGCGTCGTAGAACTGCGCGACGTTGTCCGGACCGGCCGGTGGTGGCGGCAGATCGGAAACGCCGACCAGCGTTTTCTCGGATGCCGCAGCGCTGTTGCGGGCGTTCTTGGCAGATAGCGGCGTGTAGCCCACATGCAGATGCTTGTGAATGGATCGCGTCGACTCGAACATCGACTGCACCGAAAAGGCGGTGTCGACGCGCGGCTTCAGGTCGTCGCCGATCGCGATGCTGTCGTTCAGCGCTTCGACCGGTTCAATGAGGGCCTGGTCGTACGCATCGACCACCACCCTGGAGATGGCGCGGTAGTCGATCCATGTGTCGATCGCCAGCAGCGCGACGATCGCGGGCAGCAGCATCGCGAGCAGCAGCGTGCGGATGCCGATGCGGCGCGGCTCGGCCTTCATCCGAGGTCGTCCGTGCCTGAGGAGACGTCTTCCAGCATGTAGCCGAGGCCGCGGACCGTGGTGATGCGGACGTCGCTGTCGGCCAGCTTGCGGCGCAGCCGGTGCAGCACCAGTTCGATCGCCGCCGGCCCGACCTCGCTGTCGTGCGGGAACACCTTGCCCGACAGGCGCTGCTTGCCGACGGGCGAGCCGGCGCGCAGCAGAAGCGCGATCAACGCCGCATGCTCGCGCGGCGTGAGGGCCAGGAGCTGGCCTTGCAGCATGAAGGCATGGCTTTCGCTGTCGTAGGTCAGCGATCCGCAGTGCATGCGCGGATGCTGCGTGCCGCGGCTGCGCCGCACCAGCGCCGTGAGACGCGCTTCCACCTCTTCGACCGCAAAAGGCTTGCTCAGGAAATCGTCCGCGCCCAGATGCAGACCGCGCACGCGATCCTGCAGCGAGCCTTCTGCCGTGAGCACCAGCACCGGCGTCCGATCGCCTTCGTCGCGCATGGCCGAGAGCAGTGCCAGGCCGTGCTTGTCCGGCAGGCGCAGGTCGAGCACGGCGGCGTCGTATTCATTGCCGGCCAGCAGGGCCTCGGCCGTGCGCGCGTCGGGTGCGTGGTCGGTGACGAAGCCGCTTTGCTTCAGCGCGCGGACCAGCCATGCCGCGAGTTCGGCTTCGTCTTCTACCAGCAGGATGCGCATGCGGCAGCGGTGCCTCGACGGGATACGTTCACGCGGGCAGGAATCCGTCGACGGACAGGTAGCGCTCGCCGGTGTCGTAGTTGAAGCCCAGCACCACGGCATCTGCAGGCAGCGACGGCAATTTCTGCGCAATGGCTGTGAGGGTGGCGCCGGAGGAAATGCCGACAAGGATGCCTTCTTCGCGCGCGCAGCGGCGGGCCATTTCGCGCGCGGGTTCGGCATCGACCTGGAGCACGCCATCGAGCAGCGAGGTGTCGAGGTTCTTCGGGATGAAGCCCGCGCCGATGCCCTGGATGGGGTGGGGCGAAGGCTGGCCACCGGAAATCACCGGCGACGCCACCGGCTCGACGGCAAAGACCTTGAGCTTGGGCCACTTCTGCTTGAGGATTCTTGCGCAGCCGGTGATGTGTCCGCCGGTGCCCACGCCGGTGATCAGCACGTCGATACCCTCCGGGAAGTCGGCTGCGATTTCCTCGGCCGTGGTGCGCTCGTGCACCTCCACGTTGGCCGGATTGTTGAACTGCTGCGGCATCCACGCGCCGGGCGTGCCGGCGACGATTTCTTCCGCACGGGCGATGGAACCCTTCATGCCCTTTTCGCGCGGCGTGAGATCGAAGCTCGCGCCGTAGGCCAGCATGAGGCGGCGGCGCTCGACGGACATGCTGTCGGGCATCACCAGGATCAGCTTGTAGCCCTTGACCGCCGCAACCATGGCAAGGCCGATGCCGGTGTTGCCCGAGGTCGGCTCGACGATCGTGCCGCCGGGCTTGAGTGCGCCCGATCGCTCGGCATCCTCGACCATCGACAGCGCGATGCGGTCCTTGATCGAGCCGCCCGGATTGGCGCGCTCCGACTTGATCCAGACCTGCTGGGTGGCGTGGCCGAACAGGCGCTGGATACGGATGTGCGGCGTGTTGCCGATCGTCTGCAAGATGGTGTCTGCTCTCATACGGTGTCCTCTGGGCAAATCCGATGCGGAAGTGGGGAGCGTCATTGTGGCGATAATCGCCCCGTGAAGCACGCTGGACCGCCGCTGGTGCAAGTCTCGAAAGAGCGCACTGGAGGAACGTCCGGACTGCACAGGACAGCGCAGGAGCTAACGGCTCTCCACCGTGAGGTGAGGATCAGAGCAACAGAGACGAGTCGGCCGGGGGCAACCCCGGCCGGGTGAAACGGGCAATCTCTGCGCGCAGCAACACCAAGTAGGCCAGCGTCGATGTGGTTCCGCAGAGCTGGCGGGTAGGTGGCACCGAGCCGTTTGGCGACAAACGGCCCAGATTAATGGCGGTCACGCTGGAGCTTCCGAAAGGGGCTTCAGCGCACAGAATCCGGCTTATAGGCGGGCTTCACACTATCACTTGTTCCTCGCCCCCCAGGCTGCGCGCACTTCGTGTCGCTTCGCCTTCCCCCTGACCGGGGGCAACACTGGCGGCCCGGCGAAGCCGGTTCCGCGGTGTTCACGAAGGGGGCGGGCTTCGCCGCCCCTGCTTGTCCGGCGCTCTCTTTCTCTTTTTAGAAGCGTTCTTGGGGGGAGAGGTAGCGCCACTGGGAGGGGAGGAGGCCGGCCAAGGGGACGCGGCCGATGCGGATGCGCTTCATCGAGAGGATTTGCAGGGCGGCGTCGTCGCACAGGTGGGCGATTTGACCGGGGCGGGCGCCTTTGAGGGCGAAGCGCAGGCCGGTATGGCCTTCGGCTTGCTGGCTGATGCTGACTCGGGCGGGGGTGCGTTCGAAGCGCGACAGCGTTTCGGGGCCTACGGGGCCTGCGACGTCGACCATGACTTCGTGTTCGAGGATGCCGGCGTCTTCCTGAAGCTTGCGCTCGACGCGCCACTCCTGGGTATAGACGAGCAGGCCGCTGGCGCCGGTTTCCAATGGGGTCATGCAACGCTGGGCACTGACGTGGCGCGGCAGGAAGCGCAGGCCGGCGCGTTCGGGTTCGTGATGATTGCCGGGTACGAGCAGGCGGTGCGCGTGGTCGGTCGCCATGCCGGCTGGCTTGTGCAGCAAGAGGGTGACGGGCACCACCGGTTCGGGGCGCGCGCCGGCTTCGATTTCGACGTTTTGGTGGGCATGCACGCGCGACTGCGGCAGCAGCCGGGGTTGGCCGTCGACGCGCACGGCGCCGTTTTCGATCAGGAGCTCTGCTTCGCGCCGCGAGCAGCCAGCGAGCGCGGCGACACGCTTGGCCAGGCGTATGCCGTCTTCGGCATCTTTTTCGGTCACGCTGGCATCCTCATTCCTTCACCGTCTGTCCGAGTCGCTCGACATGCGCAGCCAGCGAGCGAGCGGCCACGGGCCACATGCGCTCGGGCACGTCGTCATAGGCGATCGGCAGCCAGTCTTCCGGCGTGCCTTGGGGTAGCTTGCGCATGGCGGCAGCGATCTTGGCTTCGCGCTTGAGGCGGTGCGCCTTCAGGTAGGCCAGTGCCGCACGCGCTTCGCCGAGCACATAGCCGTGAGCGGGCAGGATGAACGAGATGCCACCTTCGGCACATGCCGCATCGAGCTTGTCGAGCGATGCGAGGTAGGCGTTCATGTTGCCGTCCGGCGGGTCGATGACGGTGGTGCTGCCATTGAGCACATGGTCCCCGGAGAAGAGGAGGCCGTCTTCTTCCAGTACAAGGCAGAGGTGGTTGGCGGCGTGCCCGGGCGTGTGAATGGCGCGCAGCGTGTGGGTGTGGGCGGCGGAGGTCAGCACGATGTGCTCCCCGTCCTTGAGCGCGCGGTCGGGACTGAACCGGGCGGTCGACCGCGCGGTGGGCGCCGACGCCAGTCCGACGATGGGCGGCGGGGTCTTGCACAGCTTCTGCAGCGGAAGGGCGCCCGGCGAATGATCGGCGTGCGAGTGCGTGCAGACGATCACGCGGATGTCGCCGTGCGTTGCGCGCCAGAGCCGGCCGATGTGGTCGAAATCATTGGGGCCTGGGTCGATCACGACGTAGCCGGTGGAGGCGTCGCCGACGATGTAGCTGTTGGTGCCGGGGCCGGTCATGGCGCTCGGGTTCGGCGCGGTGAGTCGCTGTACGTTTTTCAGGAGCGGCACCGGCTGTTCGCTCTGCCAGTCGAGCGCATGCACGAGTTGACCGTCGGGGCTGACCATGGCGAGTTCGCCGAAGGGCGAATCGGTCTCCATGTAGCGCGCCTCCTGGCCCTTGAGCATGCCGGCGCGCGGACAACTGGTCCACAGGGGACCTTCGCCGCCGTGCCGGTTGGCGCAGGCGTACAACACGGCGTCCACCGTCTTGTAAGCGGCCAGTCTTTCGAGCGTGCGCAGCGTCGGGAAAATCATGAAAAAGGCGCCCGCCGCATGACGCGCGAGCGCGTCCGCCGGTCGCACCCAGCAGGGCTCGAACTGCTCGGTCTCGTCGGCCGTCGGAGCTTGTCCTTCGGGCATCCGCGCCACCAGAAAGGGCACGTCGAAGCGCTTGGGCAGATCGCGATCGGTGATCCAGTGGGCGAAGGTAAAGACGCGGTCGGTGGACAGTAGCAGGCCACGTTCGACGCATTGGTCGGCAAAGGCAACCGTGGTCGCGGCCGTGCTGCGATCCATGGAGGCCACTTCTTCGGCGCTCACCGGCCGGCCGTCGGGGTGATGGGCGAGCAGCACGCCGAGTTCCTCGAAGCTCTCCCGAAGGGCGGCGATGGCTTGTGTGAGTTGCGTCCGGCTCTGGGTGCGGCGGCGCGTTGCGATCGCGCGCGCGGTGGCGTCGCTTTCGTCGATGCGTCCTCCTGGGAAGACGTACGCGCCCGGCGCGAAGCTCGCCGTCGACGAGCGACGGGTCATCAGCACTTCGATGCCTTCCGGCGTGTCGCGCAGCAGGAGCACGGTGGCGGCGGCGCGCAGCGGAGCCGGTTCGCGCTGGGGGTGGAGCAGTTGGGTGGGACGTACCATGATCCGCGATTATCGGGAGAAGGCTGCCGGCGCGCGCGGCCGTCCACCCGAGGCATAAGCTGGAGTCATAAGCTTCTGTGCAATTGCTGATGAGGCTCGCGCCACAATGCCGCCATGACTGCATCTTTCATTCGAGGCGCGCGCCGTCTTTTCATGCTCTCCACGTTGGCCCTGTGCGCCGCTGCGCCGGCCGCGTTCGCCAAGGCCGATTGGCCGCAGCAGCCCGTCACGCTGATCATGGGTTTTCCGGCCGGTTCGGGCGTCGACGTCGTCGCCCGCATCATTCAGGAGCCGCTCCAGCGCAAGCTCGGCCAGCCGGTGGTGATCGACTACAAGTCGGGCGCGGCCGGCAACATCGCGAGCGAATACGTCGCGCACGCCAAGCCCGACGGCTACACGCTCGCCTTCGGTACCGCGGCAACGCACGGCAGCAATGCGGCGCTCTACAAGAAGCTGCCTTTCGACGTCGAAGCCGATTTCGTTCCGGTGGCGCCGGTGCTCGATGTGTCGAACGTGCTCACGATCAATCCGAACGTGATGGACGTGAAGACGCTCAAGGAATTCGTCGATCTCGTGAAGGCGAACCCCGGCAAGTACAACTACGCTTCGACGGGCAATGGCGCCGGCACGCACATGGCGTTTGCCGAATTCAATTCGCGGCTCGGCCTGAACATGGTGCATGTGCCCTACAAGGGCGGTCCCGAGGCGATCACTTCGGTTGTGCGCGGTGAGACCTGCTGCATCATGAACCAGGTGCAGACCGTGCTGCCGCAGTACAAGGCCGGCAAGGTGCGGCTGCTGGGCGTTACCACCGCAAAGCCCGTGGCCGCCATCAAGGAAGTGCCGACCATCGCGTCGAGCGGCTTGCCGGGCACCGAAGGCTTCGACAGCTCGATCTGGTTCGGCGTGTTCGCGCCGAAGGGCACCGATCCGCACATCGTGGACAAGCTCAACGCTGCCATCCGGTCCGTGCTCGAGCAGCCGGAGATCCGCGAGAAGTTCGAGAACCAGGGCAACACGATCCGCATCGAGTCGCCCGCGCAATTCAAGCAGACCGTTCATGCCAACCGCGTGAAATGGGCCGAGGTCGCCAAGGCGGCCAACATCCACATCGATTGAGTCACGCCGGGCCGGCGCAAGAGGCCGGAACCAGCCGGGGCGTCTGCTGCGACGCACCATGACAGCGCCCTGCGCGGTACCTAGAATCGGACGATGAGGTCCGCCAGAGCATGGTTGACGGTATGGACCCTCCTCGTCCTTGCGGCGGGAGCGGCCAATGCCCAAGCCGTGCCTGATGCCGCCCCAGCCCAGCCGCCGGCCAACGCGCGCGCCGGGATGGTAGTGCTGATGGAAATCGACGGCGCGATCGGCCCCGCGACCGTCGACTACATCCACCGCGGACTCAAGCTCGCAGAAAAAGAAAAGGCGCGGTTGGCCATTATTCAGATGGACACGCCCGGCGGGTTGGACGCGTCGATGCGCAACATCATCAAGGACATCCTCGCATCGCCCGTTCCCGTGGCGGGCTTCGTCGCCCCCAACGGTGCGCGCGCAGCCAGCGCCGGCACCTACATCCTCTACGCCAGTCATATCGCGGCGATGGCGCCGGCTTCGAACCTGGGCGCAGCGACGCCGGTCGCCATTGGCATGCCGTCACCGTCGGAGCCGGCTGCGAAACCCGAGTCCGCGGACAAGGCGGAACACAGCGGCGATGCCATGACAGCCAAGCGCCTCGCCGATGCATCGGCCTACATCCGCAGCCTGGCGCAACTGCGCGGGCGCAATGCCGACTGGGGCGAAAAGGCCGTGCGCGAATCGGTCAGCCTGTCGGCCCAGGAGGCGCTGGACAAGCAGGTCATCACTCTCATTGCAAAGGACGTGTCCGACTTGCTGGCGCAGGTGAACGGGCGCGAAGTGCAAACCATCAACGGCAAGGTGCGCCTGGCAACCCAGCGGGCGGAGCTTCTGGTGGTCGATGCGGATTGGCGCACGCGATTGCTGTCAGCGATCACGGAGCCGAGCCTCGCGCTGATCCTGCTGATGGTCGGTGTGTACGGCCTGCTGTTCGAGTTTTCGAATCCGGGCTTCGTGCTGCCTGGCGTGGTGGGCGCCATCTGCCTTTTCGTCGCGCTCTTCGGGCTGCAGATGTTGCCGATCAACTTTGCGGGGCTGGGGCTGATCCTCCTTGGCGTGGCTTTCCTGATCGCGGAGGCGTTTCTGCCGACTTTCGGCGTCCTCGGTGTGGGTGGGATCGTGGCGTTCTGCGTGGGCGCATTGCTCCTGATCGACAACGACATTCCGGGCTTCGGCGTGCCGCTGTGGCTGGTGGGGCTTCTGGCGCTGGGGTCCGCGGCGTTCATCCTGGTCGTTGGCGGCATCGCTGCGAAGACGCGCCGACGGCCTCTGGCGGTGGGCGTTTCGACGCTGGTCGGCGCGACCGGTGAGCTCGTCGAATTCGCGGACGGCGAAGGCTGGGCGCAAATCCAGGGTGACTACTGGAAGGTACGCGGCTCAGAAGGACTGAGCCCCGGCCGCCGGGTCCGCGTGACGCGCGTGCAGGGCCTGGCCCTTCAAGTCACCGAAGACATCCAGGAGAGCCCGGCCGGGGCCGGGGCATGACCCATGTTCATCAATTTCAGCCTCGTGTTCGTCGGTTTCATCGTGCTGCTCGTGGTGGCCTTCGTTGCCGCCTCGCTGCGCATCTTGCGCGAGTACGAACGCGGCGTCGTCTTCCAGCTAGGCAGATTCTGGAAGGTAAAGGGACCGGGGCTGGTGATCCTCATCCCGGGCGTCCAGCAGATGGTGCGCGTGGGCCTGCGGGTGATGGTGCTCGACATCCCGAGCCAGGACCTGATTACGCGCGACAACGTGTCGGTGAAGGTGAATGCGGTGCTCTACTTTCGCGTCATCGACCCCGAGAAGGCGATCATCCAGGTGGAGAGATATTTCGAGGCCACCAGCCAACTGGCGCAGACCACGTTGCGTGCGGTGCTGGGCAAGCATGACCTCGACGACCTGCTGGCCGAGCGCGAGCGGCTCAATCTCGATATCCAGAAGACGCTCGAAGCTCAGACCTTCCAGTGGGGCATCAAGGTGACCAACGTCGAGATCAAGCATGTCGACTTGAACGAGAACATGGTCCGTGCGATTGCCCGGCAGGCGGAGGCCGAACGCGAGCGGCGCGCCAAGGTGATCCATGCCGAAGGTGAGTTGCAGGCGTCCGCAAAGCTGGCGGAAGCCGCCGAGATCCTGGGGCGGCATCCGCAGGCGCTGCAGTTGCGCTATCTCGAAACGCTGACCGTCATCGCTGCCGACAAGAATTCGACGATCGTCTTTCCGCTGCCGCTGGAACTCATCGGACCCTTGGTGCAGTGGCTGGATCGAAAGCCCCGGCCGGTCGGCGAGCCTGGCTCGCAGCCGATGTAGCTGCCCGGGCCGTTCCTCGCGCTCGGGCGTCGAACGTGTCCAGGCCCTGCACCAGCCGGTTCGACAGCCGAGGCTGGCGAAGCTGCGCCAGCCACCAATCCATCGCGCGGCCTTCGTGATCGCCCCGCCAGGCAACATAGAGGATGTTCGGCTCGCGCGGGTCGACGGTCTGCTTTTCGATCAATTCGCCGCGCTCGAGCAGCGAAGCGGCGCGTTGTCGCGGCAGCCATCCGACGCCGAGGCCGTCGCGCTGCGCAAGAATCTTGGCGCGCATGGTCGGCACTGCCAGCACGGCCTGGCCGCCATGAATGCCGTAGGCACTGCCTGCGGTGGTGCGCGAGGTGTCGGCAACGACCACCGCCCGTTGGCCGGTGATGGCGTCCCGCCCGATCGGCTCTTTTGCCGAAGCGAGCGGATGACGCGGCGAGACGGCGAAGACCCAGTCCATGACGCCGAGTTCGAACCAGCGCAGGCCCTCGATCGACGGCGGCTCGTTCGTCGCTCCAATGACCATGTCGGCACGGCCATCGCGCAAGGCTTCCCAGGTGCCCCGCAACACTTCATGCGTCATGCGCAGCGGCACGCCCGATTCCAGCGCATCGAAAGCGCCGATCACCGGCAGCAGCGTCTCGAACTCGATGATCTCGTCGGTCACGATCCACAGGCGATCTTCCCAGCCGCTCGCAACCTGCCGGACGCGCTGCGACAGCCGCGATACGTCCGCGGCCAGCCGCGACGCTTCGTGCGCGAGCAGCTGGCCGGCCGGAGTCAACTGCAGCCGATAACGGCGCCGGTCGAACAGCAGCGCATCGAATCTCTCCTCGAGCTGACGCGCGGCGTGCGAGATGGTGGACGGCGCCTTTCCCAGCCGTGCCGCGGCACGGGAGAGGCTTCCGCTCTCGCGAATCGCCTCGAGCAGCGCGAGTTCATCTTCTGACAGCATCGTCGGCTCTTTCGAACAAGTTGGGCGAAATCATGGCACGCCAAAGAACGTTCGAAGTTTTCGCACATCTGTGCACCGAAAACCGGCACGTCAAAAGCGCCCTTGAAGCCGACCATTCAGTCACGGTCATCTGACCGGCACTCAACGGAAACCATCATGGAACGCTTTCAAGACAAGACAGTACTGATCACTGGCGGCACGAGCGGCATCGGCCTCGCCGCCGCCAAGGCCTTCGTGGCGGAGGGCGCGCGTGTCATCGTGACCGGCCGCGACGCCGCCGCGCTCGAAAGGGCGCGGACCGAACTCGGCCCGAAGGCCGTCGCCATCCGCAATGACGCCGGCGCACCGGCGGCCGCGAAGGAACTGGCAGCCGACATCGCCGGCCGGGGCCTGAAGCTCGACGCTGTCTTCCTCAACGCCGGGGTCGCAAGATTCGCGGGGCTGTCGGATGTGACCGAAGCCTTCTGGGACGACATCTTCAACACCAACGTCAAAGGCTTGTTCTTCCAGATCCAGGCCGTGACGCCATTGCTCGCGCAGGGCGCGTCGATCGTGATCAACGGCTCGATCAATGCGCACATCGGCATGCCCAGTACCGCCGTCTATGCGGCCAGCAAGGCTGCGGTCATCTCGCTTGCCAAGACCTTGTCGGCCGAACTGCTGCCACGCGGCGCGCGCGTCAACGTGCTGAGCCCCGGCCCGGTGCGGACGCCGATCTACGGAAAGCTCGGCCTGGATGCCGCCACACTCGAAGCCACCGCGGCGCAGATCCAGGCGCAGATTCCGCTCGGCCGGTTCGGCACGCCGGAAGAAATCGCCAGCACCGTGCTTCACCTCGCGTCGCCGGAGTCGGCTTTCATCGTGGGCACCGAAATCGTGGTGGATGGCGGCATGAGCCAGCTTTGATCGGTACGACGCCGGCGCCGGGCCGTGGCAAGATGACCCGTCTTTGTCTCGTCCCGGTGCCATCGCATGCTGGTCAATTGCGTCGTCTATGAAAACGGCAACAAGCTTGCCGACATTCCTGTCTCCAGCATCAGCGACTACGTGTCGCTGCCGGGCTGCTTCGTATGGGTCGCGCTGCACGACGCCACGCCCGAGGAACTTGCCGAGGTGCAGGCCGAATTCGGCTTGCATCCGTTGGCGGTCGAAGATGCGCAGCACGGCCACCAGCGGCCGAAAGTCGAGGAATACGACGGGTCGCTTTTCGTCGTCATGCATCTGCTGGAGCCCGACGAACACGACAAACGTGCGCTGAACGTCGGCGAGATCGATGTCTTCGTCGGCACCAACTACCTGGTGTCGGTGCGAAACCGCAGCGATCACGGATTCGTCGAAGTGCGTGAACGCTGCGAGCGCGAGCCCGAGCTATTGAAGAATGGCCCGGGGTTCGTGCTGTATGCGCTCATGGATGCGGTGGTCGACCGCTACTTTCCGGTCATCGATGCGTTCGAGGTCGAACTGGAGACGATCGAGCAGCGCATTTTCACGAAAGGCGAAGCGCGCGAGAACGTGCGGCGCCTGTACGAGCTCAAGCAGCGGCTCACGGTGCTCAAGCACGCGGTGGCGCCGCTGCTCGAAGGCGTGGGCAAGCTGCATGGCGGCCGCGTGCCGCAGATCTGCATCGGGTCGCAGGAGTATTTTCGGGACGTGGTCGATCATCTGGGGCGCATCAACGCGTCCATCGACGCGATCCGCGACACGATCGGCACGGCGATCAGCGTGAATCTTTCGATGGTGACGATCGAAGACAACGAAGTCACCAAGCGCCTGGCGGCGTGGGCGGCCATCTTCGCGGTCTGCACGTCGTTCGCGGGCATCTGGGGCATGAACTTCAAGAACATGCCCGAACTGGACTGGCACTACGGCTATCCGGCCGCGCTGCTGGTCATCGTGCTGCTGTGCGGCTACCTGTATTACCGCTTCCGGCGCGCCGGGTGGGTGTGAAACAGCCCGCCAGAGGCCGATAGCCTTCGCGTTCGCTCTCAGGACACCACCTGGTAGTAGAGGTTCTGCGGGTGCCGCGCCTGCGCGAAGAAGAACCATCGTTCGGCGACCAGGCCCGGCGCCTGGAACACCAGCGCCAGGACGAAGCCCGCCGTGGAGGATGTGGCGATTGCCCACAGGAGCATCAGCGAAGGCAGCGCGAAGGCCAGCACGATGAAGGCCAGCTTCACGCGCTTCAGGGCAGCGAGGCCCATGCCATGAAAGAACTCGCGCGTGTTGAAAGATCCCGCCGACATGCCCATCGACTTCTGCGTCAGCTTCGCCGCCCGAATGCCGGTGGCCGACTGCAGTGTGGAGCGCGGCTTCAGCGCGGCGTTGCGGCGAAGCGCCAGCATGCGCGTGGCCCAGGCGACGAGCGTGAGGGCCAGCGCGGCCGCACCCGTGGCGTTCAAGAGCGCCTGCTCGCCCATCGACGCGGCCAGTGCGCTTGCCAGCACGAGGCCTGACGACAAGCCGATCAGCGTGAAGTTCACGAGCGTCAGCGGCTGCGCCCACTCCTGGATGAAGCGCAGGCAGGCATAGATCATCGCGGTGCAGTACCAGAGCAGAAACGCGAAGAGCGCGGCGGCCAGTGGCAGCAACGGCAATAGCGGGGAGTTGATGCCGTTGTGCAAGGCGAGCCACCACAACGCCACCACCGCCATGAAGGTCGGCAGCACGATCACTTCCCGAGACAGCCACGAGGTGCGCCACATCAGCACGGCGCGCCATGCACGTTCGGGCCTTCCCAGATGGCCGAACGAGGCGCCAAGGGCGACCAGCAGCATCGCTTCGGCAACGGCCAAGGCCGCGCTCGCGAAGCCAGGCGAGATCGACAGGCCGCCCAGCATCGCCAGTGCCAGCGTGACCACCAGGCCTTGTGCCGCGCCGGCGACGGTGGTGAAGATGACGACCGAGAACGCGGGGTTCATTGCGCTTCGCCCTGCGCGGACGGCACCACGGTCGCGCCGCCGGCCTCGGCGGTCACGCGCCGGGGAAGGTATTGATTCGCGGGGCGGGTTTCCCACTCCGGCATCAGCGCGTAGCCGCCACGCTCGCGAATCGCCTTCGAGACGTCGGAGTCCGGGTCCTTCACATCGCCGAAGAGCCGCGCGCCGGTGGGGCAGGCCTTCACACAGGCGGGCTTGCGGTCTTCCTTGGGCAGCTTCTCGTCGTAGATGCGATCGACGCACAGGGTGCACTTGGTCATCACCTGGCGCTCTTCATCGAGTTCGCGCGCGCCATAGGGGCAAGCCCACGCGCAGTACTTGCAGCCAATGCACTTGTCATAGTCGACCAGCACGATGCCGTCTTCCTTGCGCTTGTAGCTCGCGCCCGTGGGGCACACCGGCACGCAGGGCGGGTCTTCGCAGTGCAGGCAGCTCTTGGGGAAATGGATGGTGTCCGTGGACGGGAAGCTCCCGGCCTCGTAGGTCTGCACGCGGTTGAAGAAGGTACCCGTCGGGTCGGCGCCGTAGGCATTGGCATCGGCGAGCGGGCCGGCGCTGCCGGAGGTGTTCCACTGCTTGCAGGAGGTCACGCAGGCGTGGCAGCCGACGCAGACGTTCAGGTCGATCACCAGCGCGAGCTGCTTCGCGAGCGTCTCGGCCGGGTCCGCTCGCACGGTGGCCGCGCCTTCGTCGATGAGCGGCAGCGGCGATGCGGCGCGCGATGTCAGGTCCTTGAGCCATTGAATCATCGCCTGCGCCCCGCAAAGTAGGTCAAGACATTCGCCGCCTTGCCCAGCACACCGGGCAAGACCGGCATGCTGGCGACCTGCGGAAAACTTTCCTTCGCCTCTTCGGGCGCAGCGGGCCGGATGCGCACGCGCACGTCGTACCAGCCGGCCTGTCCGGTGATCGGGTCCGAGTTGCTGATGGTCCCGGCGCGCGTGCCTTCGAAGGGAAGCTCCTCGGAAATCAGATGATTGAGCAGGAAGCCCTTGCGCGCTTCGTCCGCACCGGGCGCCAGGTGCCATGCACCGTCGGCCTTGCCGATGGCGTTCCAGGTCCATACGGTGCCCGGCTCCACGGCCTCGCTGTAGCGCAGCATGCAACGCACTCTGCCCCATTGGCTTTCGACCCAGCACCAGCCGCCGTCGGCAATGCCGGCCGCTTCGGCGGTGGCGGGATTCACGTGCAGGTAGTTGTGGCTGTGGATCTGCCGCAGCCATGCATTCTGCGAATCCCACGAGTGGTACATCGCCATCGGTCGCTGCGTGATTGCATTCAGCGGATAGGCAGCGAGGTCCGTCGCGCCCTCTTCGAGCGGCGCATACCAGAAGGGCAGCGGATCGAAGTAGGTGTCGATGCGCTCGCGCAAGGCATCGGGCGGCTGGCGGCCACCGGCCTTCCCCTGCGCGGCGAGGCGGAAGCTCTGCAGCGCATCGGAGTAGAGCGCAAGCTGCACGGGGTCGTTGCGCTGCCGCCAGCCCTTGTCCTTCGCGAAGTCGAGGTATTCGCGGTTCCAGTTGCGCATGTAGTGCATGGTTTCCGGCATGTGGTACTGGAAGACGCAGTTGTTCTGCGCGTAGGCCTCCCACTGCTTCGGGTTGGGTTCGCCCTTCAGATGCTCGGTGCCGTCCTTGCCGCGCCAGCCCATCAGGAAGCCGATGCCCGGCTGCGGCTGGAAGTTGACGACGAAGTCCGGATAGTCCGTGTATTTGCGCCCGCCCTCGGGCGTGGTGAACGCCGGAAACTTCATGCGCGAGGCCAGTTCGATCAGCACCTCCTGGAAGGGCTTGCACTGACCCGTGGGTGGCACGACCGGAACGCGCACCGAATCCACGGGGCCGTCGAACTCCGAGATCGGCCGGTCCAGCATGCTCATCACGTCGTGCCGCTCGAGATAGGTGGTGTCGGGCAGCACGAGGTCGGCGAAGGCCACGGTCTCGCTCTGGAACGCGTCGCAAACCACAAGAAACGGGATCATGTAGTCGCCCTTCTCGTCCTTGCGGTTGAGCATCTCGCGCGCCACCATCGTGTTCATGCTGGAATTCCAGGCCATGTTGGCCATGAAGATCAGCAGCGTGTCGATGCGGTAGGGATCGCCTTTGACGGCGTTGCCGATCACGTTGTGCATCAGCCCGTGCGCCGACAGCGGATGCTCCCACGAGAACGCGTGGTCGATGCGGATCGGCGAACCATCGGGGTTGATCGCAAGCTCTTCCGGACTGGCCGGAAAGCCCAGTGGCGCTGCGTTGAGCGGCGTGTTCGGCTGGATCATCTCGGGCGCATTGAACGCCCGGTAGTTCGGCACGATGTGTCGCGGATACGGTGCCTTGTGCCGAAAGCCGCCCGGCGCGTCGATGGTGCCCAGGACACTCATCAATACCGCCAGCGCACGCACGGTCTGGAAGCCGTTGGAATGGGCCGCCAGGCCGCGCATCGCATGAAAGGCGACCGGGCGCGCCTGCGTGGTCGGATGCTTCTTTCCCCAGGCGTCGGTCCAAGGGATGGGCAGCTCGAAGGCCTGCTTCAACGCCGTCTCGCCCATCTCGCGCGCAAGCTTGCGGATGCGCGCCGCATCGATGCCGGTGATGGCCTCGGCCCACTCCGGCGTGCAGCTCGCGACGCGCTCGCGCAGCAGCTGGAACGACGGCGCGACGCGCGTGCCGTCGGCCAGCGTATAGCGCCCTTCGAGGGCGGGATCGCAGCCGTCGGCAATGCCTTCGGGGTACGCGGCCTTCACGCTGGCGCTTTGCGTATCCCACACGAGCTTGTTGTGGGGATGGCGGCCGTCGCCCGGCGGGCCGCGCTCGGGATCGAATGCGAAGAGTCCCTCGCGCTCGCCCTCGTCCAGCACCACCAGTTGCGGCGCGTTGGTGAAGCGCTTGAGAAAGGCATGGTCGATCTGGTCGGTGCCGATCAGCTCATGCAGCAGCGCCATGAAGAGCGCGCCGTCCGTGCCCGGCTTGATCGGGATCCATTCGTCGGCGATGGCCGAATAGCCGGTGCGCACCGGGTTGATCGAGATGAAGCGGCCGCCCGCGCGCTTGAATTTCGACAACGCGATCTTCATCGGGTTGCTGTGATGGTCTTCGGCGGTGCCGATCATCACGAACAGCTTGGCCCGGTCGAGGTCCGGGCCGCCGAACTCCCAGAAGCTGCCGCCGACGGTGTAGATCATTCCGGCGGCCATGTTGACCGAGCAGAAGCCGCCGTGGGCCGCGTAATTGGGCGTGCCGAACTGGCGCGCGAACAGGCCGGTCAAGGCCTGCATCTGATCGCGGCCGGTGAAGAGCGCGAACTTCTTCGGATCGGTCGCACGGATCTTGGAGAGCCGCTCGGTCAGCAGATCGAAAGCACGCTCCCAGCTGATGGGCTCGAATTCGCCAGCGCCGCGCTCGCTGCCGGGCTTGCGCAGCAAAGGCTGGGTCAGCCGTGCCGGCGAGACCTGCTTCATGATTCCCGAGGAGCCCTTGGCGCAGATCACGCCCTGGTTCAGTGGGTGGTCGGGGTTGCCGTCGATGTAGCGCACCTCGCCGTCCCTGAGGTGCACACGGATGCCGCAACGGCAGGCGCACATGTAGCAGGTGGTGGTCTTGACCTCGGTGTCCGCGGTCGGAACGGGCGCGGCGAGGGGATCGTGAAGGGGCTCTGAGGACAGGAACTTGAACACAGTGTGGTCTCGGTTTCCCTGCGATGGTAGGCACTGTCGCTAAAAAGAAATAGCGCACAATATTGATCGAATTGACCTGAAAAATCGATCAGCGACATGCGCCGGCCCACGAGCCCCTCCCCATCCCCATCCCCGTTGCCGTCGCCGTCGCGGCTGCGCCTGCATCTGCGCCATCTCGAAGTCTTTGTTGCCATCGCGCGGGACGGCTCGACGCGCGCTGCGGCGGAGCGCATCGCGCGTTCGCAGTCCGCAGCCAGCACGGCGCTGGCCGACCTTGAAGCCGCACTCGGCGTCGCGCTGTTCGACCGGGCGGGCCGCCGCCTGCTGCTCAACGAGAACGGGCGCGCGCTTCTGCCGCGGGCGGCTTCGCTGCTCGATCAGGCGGGCGAACTGCAGCACCTGTTCTCCGGCGACCACGCCACACCGCTGCGCGTCGCGGCGAGCCTCACCATCGGCGAGTACATCCTGCCGGCGCTGGTCGGTCAGTGGAAGGCGCGGCATCCGACAAGCCGCGTGCAATTGGTCATCGCCAACACCTCCGAAGTCATCGCATCGGTTGCGGCCTTCGATGTCGACGTGGGCTTCATCGAAGGCCCGCAAACGCATCCGGACCTGATCGTGCGGCCGTGGTTCAACGACGAGATGGTGGTCGTGGCGTCGCCGACGCATCCGTTGGCGGGGCGGCTGGTGGGCGTCCGTATGTTGCGCGAGGCATCGTGGGCGTTGCGCGAGACCGGGTCCGGAACACGGGAGGCTGCCGATCGCTGGCTGATCGAGCATCTGGGCGCGATCGACGTGGCCTTCGAGCTCGGCAGTCCGGAGGCCATCAAGCACCTGGTCGCTGCGGGGACGACGCTGGGTTTCCTGTCGCGCCAGGCGGTTGCGCAATCGCTCGCCGACGGAACGCTGGTCGAGCTTCGGACCCGCCTGCCGCCCGCGGTGAGGCGGCTGGCGATGGTCCTGCACCGCGACAAGCAGCTGGGACGAGGCGCCGAGGATTTCGTTCGGCATTGCGCCGCGTCGCGGCCCTCGCGCACGGCGCAAGGCGGACGTGCGCTCCTATAATTCCAATATGTGACTACGCCGGGAGGACTCCGCGAGCATGACAACAAAAGCACCCGTGCGATCGACCGTCGCACGCAAGAAGACATCCAATACGGCCGCCGCCGCCAAAAAGAATCCAGCTTCGCATCCCCGCGGAACCCAGACCATTCATCGCGCCGTCGCGATGTTGCGAGAGATCGCAGCCTTCCAGAAGGGCATGCGGCTGGTGGACATCGCGAGCGCGATGGGGCTCGAACGGCCCACCGCGCATCGCATCGTGAAGGGGCTGGTGTCGCAAGGCATGGTGATGCAGGATCCGGCGACCAAGTGCTATCGGCTGGGCCACGTCGTCTATGAACTCGGGCTGGCCGCATCGCCCTACTTCAACCTGAAGGAGGTGTGCCAGCCGACCCTCGACCGCATCGGGCAGGCCACGCAGGACACGGTGTACCTGGTCGTGCGCAGCGGCTTCGACACAGTCTGCCTGGCGCTTGTCGAAGGCAGCTACCCGATCCGAACCCGCACGATGGAAGTCGGCACCCGCCGGCCGCTCGGCGTCGGCGCTGCAAGCGTCGCGCTGATGCTCAGCCTCAGCGACGATGAGGTCGATCGCATCATCGCGGTCAACGGCCCGCGCATGCAGGCCTTCGGACGCATCACCGGCGAACGCCTGCGCGAGGTCATTGCCGAATCGCGCGCCGCCGGCTTCTCCATCAACGAGGAGAACGTGCTTCCGGGCGTAGGCGCGCTCGGCGCGGCGATCCACACGCGCGGCGGACCGCCCTATGCCGCGATCAGCATCGCCGGCATCCGGGAGCGTTTCGAAGGGCCGCGGCGCGAGGAACTCTCGCGCCTGCTGCTCAAAGAGACTCGCGCCCTCGCTCGCAAGCTCGACGACCTCAGCGTCTCATGGGCTTGAGGGCGGCATCGCCGGATGCACCGCGGGCACGCCGTAGGTGCCGCCGGCATACAGCAGCGGCACCTTGTCGCTGTGGCCGAAGTTGAGCACCTCGCCGACAAAGATGACGTGATCGCCGCCTTCGTAGCGGTGCACGCTGGCGCATTCGAACCACGCCACGCACCCGTCGAAGAGCGGAACGCCGGTCGGGCCGCGATGCCAATCGACGCCCGCGAAGCGATCATCGATCGGTGAGGCGAAGCGGGCGGCCAGAGGCATCTGGTCCGCGCACAGGACGCTCACCGCGTAATGTTCGGCCTCCATGAAGATCGGCAGGCTTCGGGCATGCTTGTTCAGGCTCCAGAGCACGAGCGGCGGCGTGAGCGAGACAGAGTTGAAAGAGTTGGCCGTGAGCCCCACCGGCGTGTGCTCGGCATCGCGCGTGGTGATGATGGTCACGCCCGTGGCGAAGCGCCGCATCGCGTCGCGAAAGCGGCGGGTGTCGAGTTCGGCGGTCATTCGGCAGTCCTCCAGGCGGCGTCGTGGATGCGGCGCCTCACAGGCGATCTCCCGTGTCGAAGCTCTGACCGAGGTGGTACTTGCCGATGGTGGCCGCCGACTTGTCGACGTTGGAGTGCAGCGTGTGGATGCGCAGGTCGCGCATCATTCGCTGGAAGAGGCCCTGTCCGGTCAGCGCATGCGAGCCGGCGATCTGCGCGGCCTTGTCCATCACCAGGGTCGCGCAAGCGGTGGCCTGGTGACGTGCGACAAGCGAAAACAGTTCGGCCTGCTGCAAATCCCCCTGCGTCCAGAGCCAGGCCGCACGGTAGACAAGCCAGCGCACGGAATCGATCGCCACGCGGATTTCTCCCAGCCGCAGTTGCGTGAACCCGTCGCCGGCCGTGCCGCGACGCGGCAGGTACTCGCTCAGGCTGTCGAAGAGGCCCTCGCAGGCACCGAGGTACTGGGCCGAGAGCGACAGATAGTGCCGCGCCTGCCAGCGCTCGCGCGGATAGACGCCGGGTGTCCCGATCAGCCGATCGCCCGCCACGAAGCATTGCTCGAGCAGCACGTCCGGACTGATGGCGGCGCGCATGCCGACCGGGTCCCAGGTGTCGTCCGCGATGCGCAGCCCTTCGGCCTCGCTCGGTACCGCGATAGCCACATTGCCTTCGGCGGGCTCCGAGCCGCGCAGCGTCGCAAAGACGATCAGGTTGGCCGCCACAGTCGCCAGGGTCGCGTAGTTCTTGTGTCCGTTCAGCACGTAGCCATCGCGCAGCGGCTGCGCGATGGTGTTGAACATGTTCATGCCGCGCGCCGTGCGGCCGGGCTCGCTGCCGACGGCACCGATGAGTTCGCCATCCTGCAGCACCGGCCCCAGCAACCTTCGGCGCTGCTCGGGCGTCCCGACCTGGTCGATGAAATGACAGGCATGCAGGTGGATGTGCAGGCAATGCGCGGTCGACAGGTCGACGCGCGCGGTCTGTTCGATGGCCAGCAGATAGAGCACCGGGTCTTCGCCCATGACGCCGCTGCCCTTGCCGCCGCGCTCGCGCGCGATGGTCAGGCCCAGCAGGCCATGCGACTGGAGATCCTTCAGGTTCTGGAGCGGCAAGATCTGCGCCGCGTCGGCTTGCGCGGCACGCGCCGCGAAATGCTCGCGCGCGAGATAGCCGACGAGCTCGTAGAGATCCTGCTGCGATTGACTGAAGTTGAAGTTCATCTTTGCCTCTTTGTGGAATCGACAGAAGGTGGGGCGGCGGGGTCTTGCGCCGCCATTGGCACAAGCAGCTTTTCCCAGTCGATGTAGTCGCGCATCGCCTGTTCGCCTCGCTCATAAGGCGCGAGCAGCTCGTCGTCCTGTGGCGCCAGTTCGGCGCGGTGCAGCGCCTGTCCGGCAGCGGCCCAGGCGCGCGTACCGCCGTCCAGACAGGCGACTTGCGCATGACCCATTCGCCTCAGCGCGGCAGCGGCCCATGGCGCGTGCTGGCCGGAGCCGCAGGTCACCAGCACCGGCACATCGGTCGATGGCGCGAGCGCGCCGATGCGCAATTCGAGCCATCCGCGTGGAATCCAGCGCGCATCGGGCAGATGGCCGCGGCGAAAGTGCCCGCTGGTGTCGACGTCGATCACGAGCAGTTCCGGATGTGCGCGGCGCCACGCGAGGCAAGCCTCGACCGTCAATCGAATGGCGGCGGGTTCGCGGATGGCTGCGGAGACGGGACGGCGACCGCGCGCCACCGGAAGGCCGGCATCCCGCCATCCGCGCAGCCCGTGGGCCAGAACCGCGACGTCCGCGAAGCCCATGCGGCGCAGCCACGCGCCGGTGAGATTGGCGCGGGCTTCTTCCTCGTCGATGAGCACGATCGGCGCGGCGCGTACCGGCATGAAGTCGTCCGCGCGCTGCGCCGCCTGGCCGCCGGGCAGTGCGATCGAACCCGCGATGTGTCCGGCCTCGAACTCGGCCACGCCGCGAACATCGAAGACATAGCGGTTGCGCGTTGTGTCGGCAAGCAGTCCTACCAGCACATTGGCGTCGATGCGCCGGACACCGGCGTCGCGGGCAAGCACGGCGGACGTGCGTTCCGCAAGAGCGCGGCTTTCCGGGGAGGGCGGCGCCTGCATCCCATGCGATCCCTGGGCCAGCGCATGGCCCGCCAGGCGCCAGCCCATGGTGCCGTTCTCGAGCGCGACCACGTTGTCGATGCCCAGTTCGCGCAGCGTCCGCGTGGCGATGATGCTGCGGGTGCGGCCCGCGCAATGCAGCACGACCGTGTCGGCCGACCGGGCGAGATCGGCGGCATGCAGGGCGATGTCGAAACTCGGAAGCGACCGCGCCTGCGGAATGCAGCCCTGCGCATGCTCCTCGGGCGTGCGCACGTCGCACACGGCGATGCGGCGTCCCTCGGCCTGCCACCGCAGCAGTGTGGCGGCATCGATGGCGGGCACCGCGCACGCGTGCTGCACCTGCTCGCCGAAACGCTTGCTCGGCACGTTGGTTCCGTTGGCAAGTGCGCGGCCCGCGGCGCGCCATGCCGCAAGGCCGTCCTGCAGCCAGCGGATGCGCGTATAGCCGAGCGAGGCGAGCGTGTCGGCGGCCAGGGCGGCACGCGCATCGGCCTCGCCGTAGACCAGGATCGGCGTGTCGCGGTCCGGCACGAGTTCGGCGATGCGGAATTCGATGCGCCGGCGCGGCAATGTGCTGGCGCCAGGGATGTGTCCGCGTTCGTACTCGACCGGGTCGCGGATGTCGAAGAGGGCGAAGTGGCCGAAGTGCCCCGCCTCCGGCGAGCTCGCCTCCCACTGCGCGATGGAGACGCACTGCGCGGTCATGCGGCCTTCTCCAGCGTGGCCTGCGCCCTGGCCTTGAGTTCGAGCTTGCGAATCTTCTGGCTGCCCGTGAGCGGCCAACTGGTCACGAACTCCACGTGCCGGGGCACCTTGTAGCTGGCGATCGATGCCTTGCAGTACGCCTGCAACTGCGCTGCATCCAGCGTCACGCCCGGACGCGCCTCGATATAGGCATAGCCCACCTCGCCCAGGCGCCGGTCCGGCACGCCCACCACCACGGCCTCGCGCACGCCCGGGTAGGTCTTGAGGAAAACCTCGATCTCCTGCGTGGCCACGTTGAAGCCCCCGGGCTTGATCATTTCCTTGACCCGCCCGCGGTAGATGAGATAGCCCTCCGCATCCAGCTCGCCCAGGTCGCCGCTGTGCAGCCAGCCTTCGGCATCGAAAGCCTTGGCGTCTTCTTCGGGGCGCTTGTAGTAGCCCTTCATGAGCACGTAGCCGGCGATGCAGATCTCCCCGACCGTGCCGCTGGGCAGCGTCTGGTTCGTCTCGACGTCGGCAATGCGGATGCGAACCCCCTCGACCGGGCGACCGTTCGTGCCGGCACGCTGGTCCAGCGGATCGCTGCAGTCCGTCCGGCACACGGCATTCGACGTCTCGGACATGCCGAAGACACCGACCAGTTCCGGCACGCCGAGCGTGTGCGTGGCCCACAGGAAAGAGCCCTTCGACAGCGGCGCGCCCGTGCCGGTGCGCAGGCTGGAGAGGTCGTAGCGGCCACGGTCTTCGAAGGCCATCAGGTCCTGCACGATGGTGTCGACGAAGAAGCTGATCGTGATGCGCTCGCGTTCGACCATTTCGCAGAAGCTGCGAGGCTCGAAGCGATCGACGATGACGATGGCGGCGCCCGCCAGAAGCATCGACAGTGTGTAGCCCGTGCCGGTCGCCGAGAACAGCGGCACACACGAAAGATAGCGATCCGCCGGCGTGAGGTGCATGCGCGAAACGGTCTGCCAGTTGTTCTGCAGCAGCGGTCCGTGGCACACCTGTGCGCCCTTTGGAAACGACGTGGTGCCGGAGGTATAGAGGATCTGCGCAACGTCGTCGGGGCCCACCGCGGCCATCGCGGCGCGCAGGACTTCGTCCATGGCAGCCCCGCCGAGCCGCTCGTGTCCGGCCCGCTCGATGCTCTCGAAAGGCGAGATCCCCGCTGCCAGCACAGTGGGGGCGGCTGCAATCACGCGCCGCAGCATCGGCAATCGCGCGCTGCGCCAGGCACCGAGGGGCTGATCGGCCCAGGCCGGTTCGAGCTGCGCCAGCAGCGGCAGGTAGGCCACCCCGCGCGATGCGTCCTGCATGATCAGCGTCGACGTGTCCGACTGCGCCAGAACGTATTCAAGATCGGACGCACGGAAACGCGTGTTCACCGGCACCAGCACAGCCCCGATCATGGGCACCGCCCAGCGCGCGATCATCCACTCGGCGCCGTCGCCCATCCAGAGCGCCACCTTGTCTCCACGCACCACGCCGCACTCGATCAGGCCGCGTGCGAAGGCGCAGACCCGCGCTGCGAGCGTGGCGAAGTCGATGCGCTGCGCACCGAC
Source organism: Variovorax sp. 10N420 (assembly GCF_056394705.1). Lineage (NCBI taxonomy): Bacteria > Pseudomonadati > Pseudomonadota > Betaproteobacteria > Burkholderiales > Comamonadaceae > Variovorax > Variovorax sp. 10N420. Next base: position 109,832 of record NZ_JBFTIJ010000005.1, read on the forward strand.
CACGACGGCCTCGCGGCCGCGATGCGCCGATGCCGCCCACAGCAGTGCATCGCCGAAGGTGCACTGGCGCCAGTTGAGAGATGCGTTCGGGAGAGTCATGGACACGCGCTCTGCGGAGTCAGCGCCGGCCCGGCTTCAATGTCGCTTCGCCGGATGCGACGGCCCGGCCTGCGACGTCGGCATCGATGCGGCACTGCACTTCGCCGGCCGAATCCGCCTCGCCGATTCCGGTGATCACGCCCACCACGTGCACTGCATCGCCCGGCCGCACGGGCGCCGTGAAGCGCGCGGCGATCCGGCGCACCTGGCCGCCCGCGCCGGCCCAGTCGCTGGCGGCCCGCGCCATGAATGCCATGGTCAACATGCCATGCGCGATCACGCCGCCCAACCCGGCATCGGCCGCGTATTGCTCGTCGTAGTGGATCGGGTTGTAGTCGTCCGATGCGCCGGCATAGCGCACCAGCTGTTGCCGGGTCACGGGCTCGGTCGTGAGCTCGAAGCGACTGCCAATCGCGAGATCACTCTGTGCCTGGCTCATGCAAGGCTCCGCTTCTCGACCTGCGCGAGCGAACGGTAGACCGTGCTGCGCCCCGCGGTGAAGACCAGTTCGCCGTTCTCGTCGCGCCCTTCGACGGCCTGGTGCAGCAGCTCCATGTGGCCCTTGCTGCCCTGCTTGTCCTCGACGCCGACGAAGCGCACGCGGCAGCTCAGGCGCATGCCGGCGACGATAGGGCGCACGTAGTCGAAGGACGTCTGGCCCGCGACCACGCGGCGCCGGTCCAGCGCTGCGAACCAGGGCGGCTCCTTCGGCGGCCGGAAACAGGTCGGGAAGGTGGGCGGCGCGACCACGTTTGCGTAGCCCAGCGCCTGCGCGTGGGCAGCATCGCGATAGAGCGGGTTGGGATCTCCGATGGCATCCGCGAACTTGCGGATCGCGCCGGCCTCCACCTCCACCGTGAAAGGCTCCGAGAGTTGGCCGATCAGGCTGCGGTCGATTTCCGTCATGCAGGTCTCCTTGGCGGCGCCACGATCAATCGAGGCGCTCGACGATGGTCGCCGTCCCGAGTCCGCCGCCGCAGCACATGGACTGCAGCCCGTACCGGCCGCCGCGGCGTTCGAGTTCGCAGATCAGGTTGGTCATGAGGCGCGCGCCGGTGGAGCCCAGCGGATGGCCGATCGCGATCGATCCGCCGTTGACGTTCACCTTGTCCAGCGGCGCCTCGATGTCCGCCAGCCATGAACCGAGAATCGACGCGAAGGCTTCGTTGATCTCGAAGAGATCGATGTCGGCCACCGACAGCCCCGAGCGTTCGAGGATCTGTCGCGTGGCCGGAATGGGCCCCGTGAGCATGATCTCGGGGTCGACGCCGACCACCCGTTGCGCCTTGAGCCGCGCGCGGGGACGCAGCCCGAACTCGCGCGCCTTAGCGGCGGTCATCAGCAGCAGGCCCGCGGCGCCGTCGGAGACTTGGCTCGAATTGCCCGCGGTGATGCGGCCATCGCTACGAAAGGCAGGCTGCAGCGACGCCATCTTCTCGGGCGTCCCGCCTCTGCGTACTCCCTCGTCCGCCTGGAGCCGCTCCCCGTTGGCAAGGGCCACGGGCAGCAGTTGCGTTGCCAAGTGTCCGGCGTCCTGCGCCGCCGCCGCGAGCGCGTGGCTGCGCAGGGACAGTTCGTCGAGCCAGGCACGCTCCAGCTTCCAGCGCTCTGCAATCCGCTCCGCCGCCTCGCCCATCGTCGGCATGGAAAGACGCTCGACCAGATCCGCGGGATACCTGCGGCCGTACTTCGTGTCGTCGTTGCCGCCTGCCGTGTGCGACATCAGCTCGACGCCCCCGGCGAGCACCACGTCGCATACCCCGCTGCGAATCAGGTTGTCGGCAAAGTGAACCGCCTGCTGGGATGACCCGCAGGCGCGAGTGACTGTCACGCCGGGCACGCTGAACGGGAAGCCCCCCATCAGCAAGGCGGTGCGGGCAACATTGCCCGCCTGCTCGCCGACCTGCGCGGCGCAGCCCGCGACGACGTCGTCCACACGCTCGCGCGGCACGCCGTTGCGATCGCACAGCGCCACCAGCACCTGGGCCAGCAGCGCGGAGGCGTGCATCTCCTGCAGTGCACCGCCGCGGCGGCCCACGGGGGTGCGCAGCGCATCGACGATCACCGGTTCGCGGTCGTCCAGTCGGATGCTCATTCGCCGCCCTTTCCGGCCCACTGGCTGTTCTTGCGCTGGAGGATGTGGCTGGCGATCATGTTCTTGTGGATCTGCAGCGTGCCGCCGTAGATGGAGCCGCCTCGCACTTCGCGGTAGCGGCCTTCCACCGGGTATTCGGTCATGTACCCGTAGCCGCCGAGGAGCTGGATCGCGTCGTCGCAGATTTCCTTGGCGGCCTGCGCGACATAGACCTTGGCGACCGAGGTCTCCAGCGGCGACGGCAGCCCGGCCGCGGTGTTCGCGGCGGCGCGCCAGGTCAGCAGCTGGGCGGCTTCGAGCTTGACCTTCATCTCGGCCAGCATCCACTGCAGCCCCTGGAAGTCGGCGAGTTCGCGGCCGAACTGCTTGCGCTCCTTGACGTACGACAGCGCGTACTCGTAGGACGCCTGGGCCGATCCCAGCATGCGTGCGATGCTGCCGAGACGCTCGACGTTGTAGACGCTGATGAGCTTGCCGAAGGCATTGCCCTCTGCGAGGATGTTGGCGCGCGGCACCCGGCAGTCGCTGAAGAAGAGCTCGTACTGGCGCTCGCCGGCCATGTTCACGGTGCCGGACGAGATCGTCAGGCCCGGTGCGTCGTGCGGCAGCAGCAAGGCGCCGATGTCGCTTGCGCGGCCCGTGTTGCCGAAGCGGCAGTACAGCAGCGTCGCATGGTTGTCGCGGGCGGCGCTGATGAAAATCTTCTGTCCGTTGATGACCACGTCGTCGCCGTCGATGCGAGCGCGCGTGCGCATGGCTGTGGCCGCCGAACCGGCCTCGGGCTCGGTGATGCCGATGCTGATGCCGATCTCGCCGCGCGCGACGCCGCCGACGAAGACCCGCTTGTGTTCCTCGTTGCCGATCTCGAGCACCGCGCCCACGGCGCCTGTCGAGGTGCGATGCGTCAATCCACCCATCGTCGAATCGACGCTCTGCACCACCTGCAGGAGCAGCAGGGTGTCCAGGAGCGGCATGTCGAGGCCGCCGTAGGCCGACGGAAGGTTGAGCCCGAGCAAGCCGTGCCTGGCCATCTCGCGGCGCAGGCTGTTCATCGCGTCGGCCGTACCCTTGGCATGGGCCTCGTGAGCCAGGGGAAGGAGCTGGCGGCAGAGCTTCTCGGTGGCCGCCATCATCTCGCGCTGCGAGGGGGTGATCTGAAAATCCATGGGGATCAGCGCTGCAGTGTGGAGTCGAAGGTCTCGCCGAGTTCCGCGGCGCCGATGATCTGCGCGGTGCGGTCATGGCCGACGTGCAGCACGTGCGTGTCCAGGTCGCGCACCAGGCGTCCGAGCGGGAATTCGTCGAAGAGGGCGGTCGAGCCGGCCAGCATGATCAGGGTGTGCGACATCGTGAGGGCCGCATGGGCGCAGATCGATTTCGCCTTCATGGATGCCAGCTCCGCTGCCTGCACATCACCGCGGGTCCAGGAGGCCAGTGCGTCTTCGAAGACCACCTGCGCGCCGTGCAGCATCGTCTGCGTTTCGCCCACGCGCAGCTGCACGAGCGGATCCTTTCCGCGTCCGCGCTCCCTCAGGCCCTTCATTACCCACTCGTAGGCGCCTTCGATGGCGCCCAGGTAGTTGGCCGCGAAGCCCAGGTGGAACCGCCCCTGCCAGCGCCCCTTGGGATAGGCACCGGGTTCGCCCAGCACGTGCGTGTGTGGGATGAAGACGTTGTCCAGGTAGATCTCGGGACTCGGACAGGCGCGCATGCCCGTCGGGCGGTACCAGTCGTGGTTGGCGGTGACGCCCTTCATGCCGGGCTCGACGATCACCATCAGGTGGCCCTTGAAGTACTCGGTCTCGCCCTCGATGGTGGCGAAGATGATCGCCAGGCCGTTCTCGAAGCCGTTGGTCGCGTAGTTCTTGCTGCCGTTGACGATGTAGCCGCCATCCACCGGCTTGGCTGTGGTCTTCAGCACGTACATGTGCTTGCGGTTGGCTTCGCTGCCGACGAAGGACGAAAGCTTCATCGACCGGGTCATCGGCTTCACGAACATCTCGCGCTGCTCGGTCGTCCCGATCTCGTCGATGGCCCACGCCACGTGGTTCTGCACTTGCATGCAGTGCGCGGTGCCCGGCGATCCGCGAGCCACCGTGCGGATGCCCTGCAGAAAGGTCGCGGGATCGCCGGACATGACATTGCTGCCGAGACCGCCGTGATCGCGGCGCACCGTGGCCGTCAGCAGGCCGAGGTCCCAGAGGTCCTGGAGGTTTTCCATCGGCATGGATGCCTCTTCGTGCGTCTTGCGCTCGCGCTCGCGAAACTTGGTTTTTGCGAGTTCGTCGAGCTTCTTGAACAGCGGCGTGTCGAGCACGGCATGGGCATCGAATGTCATGAGATTTCCTTTTGTTGGGGACGGCTTTCGCCGGCGGGCAGGACTTCGGATGGCGGCACCGCGCGAGGGCTGGCGGTCGCCCCTCGCATCGGCACCAGGGTTTCGGCGTAGTGGCAGGCGACCCAGTGACCCGGGGCCAGCGTGCGCAGCACGGGCTTCTCGGCCGCGCAGCGTTCGGTCGCTTGCGGGCAGCGCGTGTGATAGGGGCAGCCGCTCGGCGGATTCATCGGCGACGGGATCTCGCCGGACACGGGCGCTTCGCCGTCGCGCTGCGCGCCGCGGGAATCGACCGATGCAATCAACGCGCGGGTGTACGGATGCCGCGGGTTCTCGACGATGTCCGCGGTGTCGGCGATCTCCATGAACTGCCCGAGGTACAGGACACCGATGCGCTGGCTCATGTAGGCCACCACGGCAAGATCGTGCGAGATCAGCAGGTAGGTCAGGGCCAGGCGCTGCTGCAGGTCCTTCAGGAGATTCAGGATCTGCGCCTGGATGGAGACGTCGAGCGCGGAGACGGGCTCGTCCAGGATCATGCAGCGCGGGTTCAGGCCGAGCGCGCGTGCGATCGAAACCCGCTGGCGCTGGCCGCCCGAAAGCTCATGGGGAAAGCGCCGTCCGGCATCGCCGGGCAGGCCGACCAGCTCCAGAAGCTCGCGAACCCGTGCGTCCCGCTCGCCGCTACCCAGAACGCGATGGATGCGCAACGGTTCGTCGATGATCCGGCCGATACGCATGCGCGGATTGAGCGAGCTGTACGGGTCTTGCAGCACCGGCTGGAGCGCCAGATGGAAGCGATCGCGCTCGGCTTTGCTCAATCCATCGAGGTTCTGGCCATCCACTTCGATCGATCCCGAAGTCGGCGGCTCCGCCAGCATGAGCATCTTGGCGATGGTGGTCTTGCCCGAACCCGACTCGCCAACGAGCCCGAAGGTGGTGCCGGCAGGGACATCGAAGCTCACGCCCGCCACCGCCTGCAACGGCCGCGCCCGGCCGAAGAGGCCGCGGCGGATCTGGTAGACCTTGCGCAGGTCGCGGACCTTCAGGTAGGCGTCGGCCGCGCCGTCTTCCATGCGCTTCATCGCCCGACCTCCTGCAGTGCTTCGGCGTGACGTGCGGCGGCAGGCGCCGGCGATTCGTAGGCGCCCAGTCGCTGCTCGGTGAGCCAGCAGGCCACCCGGCGTTCGCCCTCGTTCCACTCGAACCAGTCGGGGTATTGCGTGGCGCACTGCGGCACGGCGAACTTGCAGCGCGGCTGGAAGCGGCAGCCCTCGGGCAGGCGCGCGAGCGTCGGCTGCTGGCCCGGTATGGCGGCCAACCGGCGCTCGTAGGCCCCCAGCGATGGCACCGCCTGCAGCAAGCCGACCGTGTAGGGATGCACCGGCCGCTCGAAGACATCGCGGATCGGTCCGGATTCGACGATGCGACCGCCATACATGATCGCCACGTCGTCGCAGAACTGCGCCGCGAGATGAAGGTCGTGCGTGACGAACACGATCGACATGTTCTGCTCGCGCTGCAGATCGCGCAGCAGGTTGAGGATCTGCAGCTGCACCGTGACGTCGAGCGCGGTCGTGGGCTCGTCGCAGACCAGCAGGTCCGGCGACAGGGCGATGTTGATCGCGATCGACACGCGCTGGCGCATGCCGCCGCTGAACTGGAACGGATAGCTGTTGAGGCGCTCTTCGGCAGCGGGGATCTTGACCTTCTCCAGCACCTCGATGCACTTGCGTTTGAGGGTCGCGCGATCGGTGATGCCCTGGTGGTAGCGGAACACCTCCGACACCTGGTCGCCGATGGTGAAGAGCGGGTTCAGCGAGGTCATCGCATCCTGCAGGATCATTCCGATCTCGCGGCCGCGCACCTTCTGAAGATCGGCTTGCGACATGCGGGCCAGGTCGCGGCCCTTGAACAGCACCTCGCCTTGCACGAGGCGCCCGTTGGAGGGCAGCAGTCCGAGCATCGACAGGCACGTGATGCTTTTGCCGGAACCGGATTCGCCCACGATCGCGAGTGCGCGGCCGGCGCCGACCTTCAGGCTCACGTTGTCGACGGCAGTGACGACACCGGCGCCGCCGCGCCCCGCGGCCTGGCGGCTGCGCAGCATGGTGGTGAGATTGCGGGCCTCGAGAAGTGGCTGCACGTCGTTCACCATGCCCGGGTCAGGTTGGGGCTGAGCCAGTCGCGCAGCGCATCGCCCAGCAGGTTGGCCGAAACCACCGCGAGCATGAGGACCATGCCCGGGATGCCGCAGATCCACCAGGCGGTTTCGAGGTAGCCGCGGCCGTCGGCGATCATCGAGCCCCACGACGCGGTGGGCGGCTGCACGCCGAGTCCGAGGAAGCTCAGCGTGGCCTCCAGGATGACGATGATGCCTACGTCCAGCGTGGCGAGCACGATGAAGGTGTTGATCACGTTCGGCGAGATGTGCTGAAGGATGATGCGCAGCCGCGAGGCGCCGGCCAGCCGCGCCAGCAGGACGAAGTCGCGCTCTCTCAGGCTCAGGGCCTCGCTGCGGGTGACGCGTGCGAAGCGCGCCCAGTTCGCCAGGCTCAGAACGAGGATCAGGTTGAACATCGAGAACCCGATCGCGCCGACCAGCACCAGCGCGAGGATCACCGCGGGCAGCGCAAGCTGGATGTCGGCCAGCCGCATGGCGACAGCATCGGCCACGCCGCCGAGATAGCCTGCCGCGATGCCCAGCAGCCCGCCGAAGAGGCCGGCGACCAGCACGGCGCACAGTGCGACGAAGAGCGAGACCTGCGAGCCCCAGATGGTGCGCGACAGCATGTCGCGGCCCAGTTGGTCGGTGCCGAACCAGTGCTCGGCCGACGGTGGCTTGAGGGTCGCCGACAGCGAGATCGCCGCCGGATCCTGTGGCGCGAAGAAGCCGGGAAAGAGGGCGAATGCGATCAGCACCAGGGCCAGGAAGGCGGCGACGCCAAACTGCAGGCGCGACAGGAACATGCTGCGCGAGCCGGTCGTGGGAAGCTCGACGCGCACATCGGCCGGCCTTCGGTGCACCTGGGGCCGTCCCGCGGGGACCGCGGCCGTGGAGGGGACTTCATGCATAGCGGATCCTCGGATCGATGGTGGCGTAGACGATGTCCACGGCCAGGTTGACGCTGGTGAAAATCAGGGCCCCGACGGTCACGGCCGCTTGCACGACCGTGTAGTCCAGATTGGAGATCGACTCGAGGATCAGGCGCCCCACCCCCGGCCAGGCAAACACGAACTCGACCGAGACGGCGCCGCCCATCAGCACGCCGAACTGCAGCGAGATGAAGGTGATGACCGGCAGCAGCGCATTGCGCAGCGCATGCCGGTAGACGATCACCCGCTCGGGCACGCCCTTGATGCGTGCCAGCTTGATGTATTCGGAGTCGAGCACTTCTGTCATCGACGACCGCGTCAGACGCATGATCCCGGCGGACGAATACCAGCCGAGCGCCATCGCCGGAAGGATGAGATTGACGGAGCGGCCGTAGCCGCCGGTCGGCAGCCATCCGAGCTGGATCGCGAAGAGCCGGATGAAAAGCAGGCTGAAGAGAAACGGCGGCGCCGCCTGCCCCAGCACGGCAAAGACCTTGGAGAACTGGTCGATCCAGCTGTCGCGGCGCACCGCGGCGGCGACGCCGAGCGGCACGCCGACGGCCACGGCCAACCCCAGCGAGGTCAGCGTCAGCAACAGTGTCGGGCCGAGCGCGTCCATGACGACGCCGAGCGCCGGTCGCGAGAAGCGGTACGACATCCCGAGGTTGCCGCGAAGCAGGTCGAGCAGGTAGGCGCCGTACTGGACCACCACCGGACGATCGAGGCCCATCTGAGTGCGCAGCAGCGCGCGGTCGGCGTCCGTGGCTTCGGGGGGCAGCATCAGGTGGGTCGGGTCGCCCACCTGGCGAACGATCACGAAGATGATCAGCGTCACCAGCAGCACGGTGATCGCTGACTGGCCGAGACGCCGCAGGATGTAGTGGATCACCGGTTTGCCTCCTCGCGCGCGCTCGCCGCTGCTTGGTCGAGCGTGGCCTGTGCCCTGGCCTTGAGCTCGAGCTTGCGGATCTTCTGGCTGCCCGTGAGCGGCCAGCTGGTCACGAACTCCACGTGCCTGGGCACCTTGTAGCTGGCGATCGATGCCTTGCAGTACGCCTGCAGCTGCGCTGCCTCCAGCGTCACGCCCGGACGCGCCTCGATGTAGGCATAGCCCACCTCGCCCAGGCGCCGGTCCGGCACGCCCACCACCACCGCCTCGCGCACGCCCGGGTAGGTCTTGAGGAACACCTCGATCTCCTGCGTGGCCACGTTGAAGCCCCCGGGCTTGATCATTTCCTTGACCCGCCCGCGATAGATGAGATAGCCCTCCGCATCCAGCTCGCCCAGGTCGCCGCTGTGCAGCCAGCCTTCGGCGTCGAAAGCCTTGGCGTCTTCTTCGGGACGCTTGTAGTAGCCCTTCATGAGCACGTAGCCGGCGATGCAGATCTCCCCGACCGTGCCGCTGGGCAGCGTCTGGTTGGTCTCCACGTCGGCAATGCGGATGCGAACCCCCTCGACCGGGCGACCGTTCGTGCCGGCACGCTTGTCCAGCGGATCGCTGCAGCGCGTGCGCACCACCGCATTGGAGGTCTCGGACATCCCGTAGGCGCTCACCAGTTGCGGTATGCCAATGACGTTGGTGAGCCACAGGAAGGAATCCGTCGGCAGCGGCGCACCGGTGCCCGTACGCAGGCTGGAGAGCTCATAGCGGCCGATGTCCGCGAAGGCCCGCAGGTCCTGCACGATGGTCTCGACGAAGAAGCTCAGCGTGATGCGTTCGCGCTCCACCGTCTCGCAGAACAGGCGCGGCTCGAAGTGGTCGACGATCACCATGGTTGCGCCCGAGAACCAGGTCGCCAGCGTATAGAAGGTGCCGGTCGCGGAGAACAGCGGCACGCATGACAGGTAGCGGTCCGCCGGCGTCAGCGCGAGGCAGGTGCTGGCGTAGTAGTTGTTCTGCAGCAGCGGACCGTGGCACACCATGGCGCCCTTCGGGAATGACGTGGTCCCCGAGGTGTAGAGGATCTGTGCGACGTCCGAGCCGCGCACTGCCGCGGCGCGAGCCCGCAGGCGCTCGTCCATGCCGTCGCTCGCATCGGCCTCGGCCAGTCGGCGCCGGCCCAGCGTTTCAACGCCCTGGAAGCCCCGCATGCCTTCGGGTGCCGGCGACGCGGTGCACAGTGCGATGACCCGGCGCAGCGCCGGCAGGGCGCTGGTGGACCATGCGCCCTGCGGCTGCGTCTCGTAGTCCGGAACGACCTTGGCGAGGATGTCGAAGTAGCGGGTGCCGCGCGCCTCGTCCTGCATGATCAGCGTCACGCAGTCCGATTGCGCGAGCACATAGCTGACGTCGTTGTCGCGAAAGCGCGTGTTCACCGGCACCAGCACGGCGCCGATCAACGGCACAGCCCAGCGCGCGACAAGCCATTCGGGCCGGTCGCTCATCCAGAGAGCCACGTGCTCGCCCGGCTGCACGCCCAGCTCGATCAGGCCGCGCGCAAAGGCGCGTACCCGTGCGGCGACCTGCGCGAAGCTGTAGCGCTCGTTGCCATAGACGAGCGCTTCGCGGTCGCCGTGCACGGCTTCGCCATGGGCCAGCGCGTCGGCGAAGGAACGCCCGAGCCAAGGCTGTTCCAGCGCGGCATCGCGCGCGAGGGAGGGGCTGTCGATCACTGCGCTCACTTCCATCGCACGTTGCGCAGGTTGTAGTAGCCGCTCCCGGTCTGCGGGGCCCATTCGAGCTTGGCGTCCTGTGCAAAGGTGTAGTAGAGCTCGGTCAGCAGCACGGCATGTCCGTCGTCGTGCAGCACGTGGCCGATCTTGCGGAAGAGCTGGTCGCGCTTGGCGCGGTCGCTCTCCGCGTCGGCTTCGGCGATCAGCTTCTCCACTTCGGGATTGCTGTAGTCCGACCAGGAGCCGTCCTTGCTGGCGGCGCCGAGGATCGGATGGATCGGGTCGTAGATGGCGTTGGAGAACTGCATCATCGACATCGGCCCGCCCTTGTGGGTGTTGTTGAGACGGCTCCATGCGGTGTAGTCCATGACCTTGACGCTGGCGCGCACGCCGATGGCCGACCAGTACGCCGAGATCACTTCGCACAGATCCTTCGGGATGTCGCTCGGGCACAGCAGCTCGCTGTCGAACCCCTTCGGGTAGCCGGCCTCGGTCAGCAGGCGCTTGGCGAGCGCGGGGTCGTAGGTGTAGGGCTTGAGCGCGGGATCCGCGCCATACGGATAGGACGCGGAGATGTACGAGCCCAACGGCGCGCCGATCCCGTGAAGCACGTTCTTGATGATCGCGTTGGTGTCCAGCGCATGGTTGAGCGCCAGCCGCACCTTCTGCTTGGACAGGGGCGTGCCGGGCACGTTCGAGTAGAGCCGTACCGCCAGCGGGCTGCCGACCGGCACCGGCTTCACGATCAGGCCCGCATTGCCGCGCAAGCGCTGCGCATCGGCGGTGGGCACGTAGTCGACGATGTCGGCCTCACCCGAGACGATGGCGTTGACACGGCTCGACGCGTCGGGGATCAGCTTGAAGACCAGCCGCTTGATGCCCGGCTTCGGGCCCCAGTAGCCGTCGAAGCGTTCCAGCTCGACCGACTGGCCGATCTTCTGCGACACGAACTTGTAGGGCCCCGAGCCGACCGGCGCACGCGCAAAGGCTTCGGGATTCGGGAGCGACTCGGTGTATTCCTTGGGCACCAGCAACAGGTAGCCCGCCAGCTTGTTCACGAAGGCGCCGTCCGCGCGCTTGAGGTGAAAGACGACCGTCGTATCGCCGGCAGTCTCGACCTTGTCGATGAGGTTCACGAAGTAGGGGCGGCGCGTGCTTTTGATCTCCGGCTGGAGAATTCGCTCCATCGAGTACTTCACGTCCTTCGAGGTGAGCGGCGCGCCGTTGTGGAACTTCACGTCCTTGCGCAGCGTGAAGGTGTAGGTCAGCCCATCGTCGGAGATCTTCACCGCCGTGGCGACGCTCGGCTGCAGGTTGCCCTTGAGGTCGAACGCATAGAGCGTGTCATACAGCTGGAAGCCATAGCGCTGCGAATCGCCGGTGGCGGCGACCTGCCCGTCGAGGTTGCCGATCTCCTTGCCGATGCCGAAGACCACCGTGTCGCGGTCCACCGCGGGCTTGCCGTCAATCGCAAGGGCCGGGCTCGCCATCAGGGTGAAGGAAGCCGCCACGGCAGCCCATGCTGCCGCGCGTAGGGAGAAAGAGAAATCGGGAAACGACATGGATGGATTTCCGGCGCAACGGCGCAATGGCTATTTCGTGAACAGAAAGCAGGCGGCCGTCGAAGGCCGCGCGCGGACGGAGGTTTTCAGCGCACCGTCTCCGGACCACCCTTGACGTAGAGGATCTGGCCCGAGACGAAAGAGGCTTCCTCGCTGCAGAGAAAGGTGATGACGTTGGCGATGTCCTTGGGCACACCGACGCGGCCGAGCGCGATGTTCTTGGCGCGCATCTTCATGTACTCCTCGGGATCGATGCCCCGGCGCGCGGCGGTCTGGCGCGTCATTTCGGTGTCGACGAAACCGGGCGCCACCGCATTCACGTTGATGTTGTAGGGGCCGAGCTCGATGGCCGCGGTGCGGGTGAAGGCCTGCAGGCCGGCCTTGGCCGACGAGTAGTTGGCCTGGCCGCGATTGCCGAGCGCCGAGGTGGACGAGAGATTGACGATCTTGCCGCTGCGCTGCTCGACCATGTGGCGTTGCGCCGCGCGCGTGCAGAGGAAGGTGCCGCGCAGATGCACGCCCATCACGAGGTCCCAGTCGGTCACGCTCATCTTGAAAAGCAGGTTGTCGCGCGTGATGCCGGCGTTGTTGACGAGGATGTCCAACCCGCCGAGTTCGGCCACCACGCGTGAGACGAAGGCATCGACCTGGGCTTCGTCCGCCACGTCGCAGGCCAGGCCGAGGGCGCGCACGCCGTAGTCGGCAGTCAGGCCAGCGGCGGCGCTCACCGCTGCATCTTGCGCCAGGTCGCAGACCGCGACGGCCGCACCTTCCTGGGCAAAGGCCTGGGCCGTCGCGAGGCCGATGCCTCGGACGCCGCCCGTGACGATGGCCACCTTGCCTTCGAATCGCTTGCTCATGAATCTTGTCTCCAGATCGATGCAGATGCTTGCTTCGGAACGAGTCTAGGCGGGTGCATCTTGGAGTGTCAATATATGAAATTCAGATATCGATAGGTAGTTTTCCGGAGCCTCAAAAAAAGGCTGATACCGGGCAGCGAAACTGCCACCGGCTTCGACCTGCCTCGAACTGCACGGTTCATTGGGGAAATATCCCTGAAGATCGGGGGAGATGAGCACTCGGCGCGGCCTGTATTCCGTCTGGATTCCGAGCGCTTTTTAAGCATCTACTATGTGGAACAGTGCAAATTCAGTTGTACAAAACGTCGTCGACGAGCGGCTCTTGCAAGACCGCACGCGCCGCGTTTCGGCCTCCGACGAAGCACTCGGCCAGATTCCCGCCGGCCATGTAGACGTGGCCGAACACGCTCCCGAGTTCGCCGGCGGCGTAAAGCCGGCGCACGGGTTGCCCGAAGGGATCGAGCACGCGCTGGCTGGCGTCGTGCACGGGGCCCCCTTGCGTGTTGATGACGACCGGCCAGAGCTTCGCGGCATAGAAGGGAGGTGTGGCGAGGTTCATCATGGTTTCGGGTCGCCGGCCGAAGTCGCGATCGGCGCCCGCCGCCACATTGGCGTTCCAGCGTTCGACCGTGGCAATCAGCGCGGCGGCGTCGAGCCCGAGCTGCGCAGCGAGTTCCTCCAGCGTGTCCGCGCGCACCAGGATGCCGTTGTCGACTTCGCGCAGGTTGTCGGCGCTCCACTCGTAGTAGGCCTCGCGGTCATTGGTGATCGAGCGGCCCATCGGATAGAGCTTGCGGCCCGCCTCGTCGAACAGCAGGAATGACGGCAGGCGCGTATGGCGGCCGGTCGCGGGGTCGAAATGGTCGAACTGCCGCACACCGGTGTCCGACATGTACGGCGGGTATTCGTCGACATAGCGACGTGCCTTCTGGTCCACGATGATCCACGCCATCCGGGGCAGCGGGCGTCCCTTGCGCTCCGGCGTCCACATGGGCAGCAGCTTGACGTAGAGCCCGAACGGAAAGTCCGGATCCGGATGCCGCATGCCGTAGGGGCCGTGGCAATGCCACATGTGCCAGAGCGCCGCATTCGCCGCCTGCGCCATCCGGATGCCGTCGCCGGTGTTGCCCCTGAAGCTGCCGGTCAGCACCGGCGTCGACACGAGGTATTGGCGCTTCATCTCCTCGTCGGCCTCGAAGCCGCCGCAGGCGAGGACGACGCCGCGCCGAGCCCGCACACGCACCGCTTCGCCGTCGCGCCGTGCCGCAACGCCCAACACACGGCCCTGCGCATCCTGGAGCAGACGCTCCACGGACGTGGACAACCAGACCTCGATGCGCCCGGCCGCCGCGTGATGGTCGACCTGGTCGGCCAGCACCTTGAACAGGAAGCAGCCGGGCCGAAGCGGGCGCGCGGCCAGGTAGCCGTCGGCCTCCGGTCCGCCGGGCTCGCCGAAGCCGGGGATCGATTCGATTTCGGCATAGCCGAGCGAATCGCACCCGGGGAAGGGATAGTTGCCGACGGCGGGTTCCACCTTCACCCGCGCGCCGTTGATGCAAGCGAGATCGCGGAGGTAGTCCGGCATCTCGGCCATTCCCTCTGCCAGCGTGCGCAACACGTCGTCCGGCGTGCGACCGCCGCAGGTGTGCTGCAGGTATCGAAATCCCTCCTGTGGGTCGTCGCAGACGCGGATGCCGCCCGCCGAGAGGATCGATATGCCGCCGGGATCGGCCATCTTCTCGATCAGTAGCACGTGCGCGCCTGCGCGTGCTGCCTCGATCGCGCAAACCGCGCCGGCCGCGCCATACCCCACGACGATCAGGTCGAACGATCGCGCCCCGTCGCGAAGCTCATTGGGTGATTCCATTATGTGGTCCTGTGATTTGAGTATTCGAATGCGAATGTCTTCATCGATCTCGACTTCAGCGAGATCGGATAAACAACATCTTGCTCGAAAATGCGCGATTCTGCCAATGGAGAAGCCAACTTCATCCCGCGATAACCCGTGTCGGGTTATAGTTCTTCAGCGCTGGTCGGAGTGATTCTGGCGATTCCACATAGTTTTCATTTGCTCAAACATTCCATCTTTGGAGACATCAGAAATGGCATCGATCAAGATCACGTCCGACATGGCAGGCACGGTCTGCAAGGTCTCGGTCGAAGTGGGCAGCCAGGTCGGCGAAGACGACACCCTTGCGATCCTGGAGTCGATGAAGATGGAAATCCCGGTGGGCACGCCCCGGCCCGGCCGTGTCGCTTCGATCCACGTCACCGAAGGCGACATGGTCAACGAAGGCGACCTGCTGCTCACCATCGAGACCAGCGCCGGCTGATCGAGCCGGCCTAGCGGCCGCGATAGACGGGCTTTCGCCGCGCCGCGAACGCCGCACGGCCTTCGCGGCGATCCTCCGTATCGCGCAGCAAGCCCCAGGTCAGGCGCTCCGACTCGAGCGCCTGCGGCAACGGCAGGTCGAGCCCGCTCAGCACTAGGCGCTTCACGGCGCGCACTGCCAGGGGCGCATTGGCCGCGATGCGCAGTGCGATCGATTCCGCGGTCTGCCGCAATTGCGCGGCCGGAACGACTTTGCTCACCAGGCCGATCCGCAGCGCCTCGGCGGCATCGACCGAATCGCCTGTGAGCAGCATCAGCATGGCGTCCGAGCGGCCGATCAACCGGGGCAGGCGCTGCGTGCCGCCCGAGCCCGGCAATGTTCCGACGCGCACCTCGGGCAACGCGAAGCGCGCACCTTCGGCCGCGATGCGGATGTCGCAGGCGAGGCCGATCTCCAGGCCGCCGCCGAACGCCAGCCCGTTGAAGGCGCAGATCAACGGCTTGTGCATCTCGATGCCGTGGGTCAGCGAGCCGTTGCTCGCATCACCGAAAGCCTCGCCGGCAAACGACTGCGCTGGTTGCGCCGCATCCTTGAGGTCCGCTCCCGCGGAAAACGCCCGATCGCCGACGCCGGTGACGATGACGACCTGGACTTGGTCGTCGGCGGCCAGCTGCCGCCATGCGGCCTGGATGTCGCGGCGCATCCGGCTGTCGATCGCGTTGAGCGCCTCCGGTCGATTGAGGCGCACCGTGGCGATGCCGTCGCGGACCTCGATGTCGATGCTCATGGTTCGTCCGTCAGGGATCGATGCGATGCTTGAAGCCCGGCGTGCGGGCGGCCTTGACTTTGGCAAGCGAGCGAATGATGACCTCGCGGGTTTCGCCGGGGTCGATGACGTCATCGATCAGCCCCATGGCGGCAGCCTCGTAGGCGCTCGATTCGACTTCGAGTTTCTGCATGATTTCGGCGCGCCGCTGCACGGGATCCTCGGCCGCGGCGATGTCCTTGCCGTGCGTCAGCTCGACGCCGGCTTCGGGGCCCATCACGTCGAAATGGGCCATGGGCCAGGCCACCAGCGTGTCGGGGTTCATCACCCGCCCGCAGAGCGCGAGGTAGGCCAGCCCGATCGCTTTGCGCGCGACGATCGTGATCTTCGGCACTGACGCCGCGCAGACGACGTTGAGCAAGCGCCCTGCGAGTGCGACCATGCCCTGGCGCTCGATGGCCGGCCCGACCAGAAAGCCCGGCGCGTCGGTCATGAAGACAAGCGGCACATGGAAGGCGTCGCACAGCTCGATGAATTTGCGTGCTTTGCGCGCGGTCTTCTCATCGAGCACGCCGCCGCGCACGATGGGATTGGAGGCAACGAAGCCGACAGGCTCGCCCTCGATGCGGCCGAAGGCGGTGATCAGGTTGCCGCCGTAGCGCGGGCGCAGCTGGAAGAGCTCGCCGCCATCGACGATGAGCGCCAGCACCTTGCGCATGTCGTAGGCCTGGCGACCGAGGTCCGGGATCAACGCGCGAAGACGCTCGCGGCCTTCGGGCGTGTCCAGCGCCGCGGGCCGCGGCGGGGCGACTGGCGGCAACTCATCGCAATGGCTCGGAAGAAAGGATAGAAAAGTGCGGATGGCCGCCAGGCTCTCCCGCTCCGTTTCGCCGACGTGATCGGCCAGGCCCGTGACCTCGCTCGACATCTCAGCGCCGCCGATCTCGTCACTGGTCACGACTTCGCCGGTGCCGACCTTGACCACCAGCGGACCCGACATGCCGAGAAAGCCGGTGCCGCGCGCCAGCGTCACGAAGTCCGATTGCGCCGCAGTGAACGAGGGTCCGCCGAACGCCGAGCCCAGCGCGGCCGCGACCTGGGGCACACGCCCCGACATGCGGAAGTGGTCGCCGAAGCGCGACCCGACACCGGCCGCCATCGCGCCGAACGTTTCCTGAGTGCGTGCCGCACCGGCCTCCATCAGCGCAATGAACGGTGCGCGGTGGGCGAGCGCAGCCGCGCGGATGCGGCTGATCTTGACTTCACCCACCCTGCCTCGCGTGCCGCCGATGACCGCCGCATCGTCCGCGGCCACGTACACCACGCGCCCATCGATCGTGCCGTGCCCGACCACGACGCCGTCGGCCGGCGTTCGATCGCGCAACGCCGCGTGGCCGCTGCGGCCGAGCAGGCCCATCTCGACAAAGCTGCCCGGATCGAGCAGGGCATCGATGCGCTCGCGCGCACAGAGCTTGCCCAGCGCGTGCAGTCTTTCGAGCGCCTCGGGGCGGGTTTCCTGGGCTTCGCGGCGCCGCGCGCTCAGTTCGTCTAGAACACTCTTATCCATGGATTTCCATATATTGATATTTGCTTTCCGACTATGCGGCTGAGGCACCATATAGGCCTGAACGGTGTGAGATCAGAGGGTATTCCAGTGATTGACATCGTGCGGACAAGATTTTAGGGTCAGGCCCCTTGTCATTAACAGCGCCGATTCCAGCCATCATAGACTTTATAAGTCCACTTAGTGGACCTAGAAGGAGACAGTGAATGATCACAGCGACTCGTCACGGGCGCATGCGCGCGTGGGTCACCGGATGGATGTTCGGAGCCGCACTGTTGCTCGGGCTGACGGGCGGCGGTGCCGCTGCCGAGTACGAACCGGCCATCGATCGCGACACGCTGGTGGTCGGCCTCGAGAAATCGATCAGCAACCTCGATGCCCAGGTCACCTCCACCGGCGATTCGCTGCTTTATGCATGGCAGGTCTACGACACGCTCTATGGCTTCGATCAGGTCGGGAATCTCGTTCCGCGCATGGCCAGCGCGGTGAAGGTGGCGCCCGACCAGAAGAGCTACACATTCACCCTGCGACCAGGGCTCCGCTTCCAGAACGGCGATGCGCTGACGGCGCAGGACGTGAAGTACTCGCTGGAGCGCATCCTCGACCCGGCCACCAAGAGCACGCGCCGCGTCTATTTCGCGCCGGTGGTAGAGCGTGTGGATGCCAGCGGCAACGCCGTCACGATCGTGCTCAAGCAGCCCGACGGCGCCTTCCTCAACAAGGTGGCCGGCTTTCTCTTCATCGTTCCCAAGGACTACACCACGCGTCTTGGAACCCCGGAGGCATTCGCCGCCGCACCCATCGGCTCGGGGCCCTTCCGCGTCAAGGAATTCAAGGTCGGCCAGTACCTGGAGCTCGAGCGCTTCGATGGCTACTGGGGCAAGGATGCCGGCGAAATGCCCGGCGTGAAGCGCTTGGTGCTGCGCTTCATCCCTGAGGCGGCCAGCCGCGTCAACGCGCTCGTGAATGGCGAGATCGACCTGGCGACCGTGCTTCCCCTCCAGGACGCCAGCCGCCTGAAGGCCGACAAGCGACTGGAGGTCGTCACGAATCCGAACGGCGGCCCGCTGCACGTGCGGCTCTATTCGAACGTGGCCGGCCATCCCTTCGCGAATCGCGATGTGCGCCGCGCGCTGAACTACGCGGTCGACAACGACGCGATCATCAAAGGTGTTCTGCACGGCGTCGGCAGCCCGATGGCGTCCTTCATCTCACGCTACTACCCGTACGGCGCCGATCCCGACCTGAAGCCTTATCCGTACGACCCGGCCAAGGCCCGCGAGCTGCTGCGCAAGGCGGGTTACGCGAACGGCATCGACGTCAAGCTCTACAACGGTACCGACCAGCCGAAGGAATTCGCCGAAGCCATCGCCGCTTACTGGACCCAGGTCGGCGTACGGACGGAACTGGTGCGCATGGACTATCCGGCATTCATCCGCCTCAACAACACGCACAAGGCCGGCCCGGCGACGGTCACCATCTTCTCGAACGTGATCTACGACCCGGTGCATCCGATCGTCGGCACCTTCTCGAAGGAAGGCACCTGGTCGGACTACTACAACCCCGAGGTCGAGGCGCTCATCGGGCAACTCGAAGGCACCCTGGGGCCGGAGGCGCGCGGCGCCATCTTCCGCAAGATCGGACGGCTCCTCCACGATGACGCGGCGTCGGTCAATGTTTCCGAGCAGTTCTACGTCTATGGCCGCAAGAAGAACCTGCAATGGCAGGTCCAGCAGGGATCGGGCTTCCTGAACTTCCGCCGCGTCGCTTGGCAGTGACGGCCATTGCACGGCACCCCCTTCATCCATTCCTCACACAGGAGCATTACGCATGAACCGATCGACATCGCGGGCGCGCATGGGCCGCTTCCTGGCCGGCGCCGTGCTGGCCTTTCTGGCGCCAGCCTTTGGCGCCATGGCGGCCAGCAAGACCGCACCGGCCGTGAACAAGGAAACGCTGGTCGTCGCGCTCGACAAGGAGATCCAGAACCTGGACGCGCAGATCACGGCCAGCGGCGACTCGCAGCGCTACGCCATGCAGATCTACGACACGCTCTACGGCTTCGACCCCAAGGGCAACATCGTTCCGCGCATGGCCGACGCCTACAAGATCTCGCCCGACGGCCTGACCTACACCTTCACGCTGCGCAAGGGCATCAAGTTCCACAACGGCGACATCTTCAGCTCGGCCGACGTGAAATACTCGATCGAGCGGATCATCGACCCGGCATCGAAGAGCACGCGCCGGCCCTACTTTGCCCCGGTGGTCGACAGCATCGAGACACCAGATGCGCAGACCGTCGTCATCAAGCTGAAGCAGCCGGACGGCGCCTTCATGAACAAGATCGCCGGCTTCCTCTTCATCGTCGGCAAGAACTACACGTCGAAGCTGCCGAATGCCGAAGCCTTCGCGGCAGCCCCCATCGGGACTGGTCCCTTCCGAGTGAAGGAAAACAAGATCGGCCAGTACCTGGAGCTGGAGCGCTTCGATGACTTCTACGGCGAGAAGCCGGGCATCAAGACGCTGACCTTCACCTACATTCCGGAGCCGGCCAGCCGCGTCAACGCCATCCTCACCGGCGAGATCGATGTGGCTTCGATGGTGCCGCTGTCGGACGTCGAGCGCCTGCGCAAGGACCCGGCGTTGAGCGTCATCACCAATCCGGTGTCCTCGCCGATGCACGTGCGCCTCTATTCGAACGTGCCGGGCACGCCGCTGTCCAAGGTCGAGGTGCGCAAGGCCCTCAACCATGCGGTGGATGCCAACGCGATCATCAAGGGCGTCTTCCACGGCGTCGGCGCGCCGATGGGAACCTTCATCTCGAAGTACTTTCCCTACGGCAGCAGCCCCGACATCGCGCCCTATGCCTACGACCCGGCGAAGGCGCGGGCGCTGCTCAAGCAGGCCGGCTATCCGAACGGCTTCGACATCGAACTCAACGATGCCGTCGGCACGCCCAAGGAGTTTGCCGAAGCGGTGGCGGCCTATCTCGGGCAAGTCGGCGTGCGCGTCAAGATCAACCGCATCGACTATGCGGCCTGGAGCCGACTCAACAACACGCACAAGTCGGGACCCATGACGACGACACAGTTCACCAACGCCATCTACGATCCGATCCATCCCGTGGCGGGCTCGTTCTCCAAGAACGGCACCTGGTCCGATTACTACAACCCCGAAGTCGAGAAGCTGATCACCGAACTCGACAGCACGACCGGCGCCGAAGCGCGCGGCGCGCTCTTCCGCAAGATCGGCCGCGCGCTGCACGACGATGCTTCGGCGCTGCTCGTGACGGAGCTGTTCAATGTTTTCGCAAAGAAGAAGGACCTGTATTGGCAGGTTCAGGAAGGTTCGGGATTCCTGGATTTCCGCAAGGTGACCTGGCAGTAGGAAGTGGCGACCGAATGACCAAGCCCACACTGCTCATTGCCAATCGCGGCGAGATCGCCTGTCGCGTGATCCGCGCGGCGCGGAAACTGTCGCTTCGAACGGTGGCGATCCACTCCGAGGTCGACCGGGACCTGCCGCACGTCGAAATGGCCGACGAGGCGGTCGCGATCGGACCGGCGCGCGCTTCGGAAAGCTATCTGCGCAAGGATGTGATCCTGGAGGTCGCCCGGCGCACCGGCGCGACGCTTCTGCATCCCGGCTACGGCTTCCTGGCCGAGAGCGCGTCATTCGCCCGCGCATGCCAGGAAGCGGGCATCCGTTTCGTCGGCCCGAGGCCCGAAGTCATCGCGCTGATGGGCGACAAGGAACAGGCGCGGCAATCCGCTGTCCGCGCCGGTGTCCCGGTGCTGCCCGGCACCGGAAAGCTCGACCCGACCGACGAACCGGCGCTGCACGCCGCCGGTGCCGCGACGGGGTTTCCGCTGTTCGTCAAGGCGGCGGCCGGCGGTGGCGGCATCGGGATGCGCCTGGTCGCGCAGCCGGACGAACTCGTGGCTTCGGTGTGCACGGCCAGCAGCTTGGCGCACAAGGCCTTCGCCGATGGCGCGGTGTACCTGGAGCGCGTCGTGCAGCGCGCGCGCCACGTCGAAGTGCAGGTCTTCGGCTTCGGCGACGGCACCGCCGTGCACCTGTTCGATCGAGATTGCTCGATGCAGCGGCGCCATCAGAAAGTGCTGGAAGAAGCCGGTGCGCCGCTGATTGCGGACGAGATTCGCCGCAAGATGGCGCAGGCCGCTATCGGGCTGGCCGCATCGTGCCGCTACGAAGGCGCGGGCACGGTCGAGTTTCTCTTCGACACGGTGACCGGCGAATTCTTCTTCCTGGAAATGAACACCCGCATTCAGGTCGAGCATGCGGCGACGGAGATGCTCACGGGTGTGGACCTCGTGGGTGCGCAGTTGCGGCTGGCGATGGGCGAGGCGCTCCATGCTGAACTCGCGCAGGAGAACATCCGCGCCGAGGGCCACGTGGTCGAGGCCCGTGTGTATGCCGAGAATCCGGCCAGGAACTTCATGCCCAGCCCTGGACCGCTGACCGAACTGGTGCTGCCGGCCATGGCGGGCGTGCGCATCGACTGCGGCTATCGGCAGGGCAACGTCATGACGCCTTACTACGACCCGTTGGTGATGAAGGTGCTGGCCCACGCCGCCGACAGGCTGACAGCGATCGACAAGCTCCGCTCGGCGCTGGCTTCAGTCCGCCTGAGCGGGCTCACCAGCAACCTGGGCTATCTCGATGCCGTGCTCGCGCATCCGAGATTTCGCGAAGGCGACGTGCACACCGGGCTCCTGGCCGAACTGCATGGCGCCCTACACGGTGAACGATCGAGCCAGCTTCAGGCGGCCCGTATTGCCGGTGCTTCCGTCCGCGCTTCGGCCAGTGCCAATCTGTAGATCACCGCACCGACAAGCGCGCCGACGAGCGGAGCGACCCAGAACATCCAAAGCTGATCCACCGCCCATGCCGGCGCGAACAAAGCCGGGCCGGTGCTGCGCGCCGGATTGACCGACGTGTTGGTCACAGGAATGGAAACCAGGTGAATGAGCGTGAGGCAGAGTCCGATCGTCAGGCCTGCGAAGCCCGGCGCCGCGCGCTTGGCGGTCGCGCAGAGAATCACGATCAGGAACACGGCCGTCAGCACGACTTCGCAGAGCAACGCGGCCGCCATGCCGTATTGCCCTGGCGAGTGCTCGCCAAAACCGTTGGCCGCAAATCCGCCCAGGTCGGCGTCGGGCTTCCCCGAGGCGATGAGGTAGAGGACGCCCGCGGCAAAGCATGCGCCCGCCACCTGGGAGACCACGTAACCCGCAAGCTGGCTGGCGGGCATGCGGCCGGCCGCCACCAGGCCGAGCGAGACGGCGGGATTGAAGTGGCCGCCCGAGATCGGCCCGAACGCATAGGCGCCGGTGATCACAGTCAGCCCGAATGCGACCGACACCCCGAGAAAGCCGATGCCCAGGTCAGGGAAGGCCGCGGCGAGGACTGCGCTGCCGCAACCGCCGAAGGTGAGCCAGAAGGTGCCGAGGAATTCGGCCGACCAGATTTTGAAATTGTTGTTGTTCATGAGAGCTCCCGAAAACATGACCGGCAACCGCACGTTTGAAGACGCGCTGATCACCGGCAATTGACTGCGTTTGAAAAAGCGCCAGCGCCACGTTGGTGATGGGTGGCCGTGACAGGCCGTGGCGTGCGCCGAGATGCGGAGGGCAGGCGTTGCCCTCGCTTGAAGCGTGATTCGTTCTTTTGTCCTTCCTGGTTCCGAAACGGCTTACGTGGAGCGCAAGCCGGGCCTGGAATATAACGAGCTCGGGGCGCCGACTTCGCCGAGAAGAAGCGCCGATCGCGCGCAAATGTCACGAAAGCCGCTGGGCGGCTCTGGCTCATTCGTTCGGCGTGCCTGGTACGTGCCAGCGTGTCGCGATCAATTCGGGCTCATCGTGTGCTTGCAGGCGCTCCCAGTGCCGGTCGGCGTCTTCCACGAACAGGTCGCGCGCGATGGCCTGCGCCAGCCGGGTCGCGCCGATGGCGAGGCCCGGAATATCGCCGGCCAGTGCGCCATGGCTCATGGTCGCGCCCCAGTTGAACAGACGCATTCGCGCCAAAGCATCCGCCTGCGGGCTCGCCGGATCGGCACTGCGCAGTTCAAAGCCGGCGCCCAGGTACGGAAAACGCGCCGGCTCGGGATGATGCTCGGCTTCGGTCGCCGAAACATGGTTTGCCCAGGTGTCGATCTGCGATGTGTACGCGGCGATTTCGGGCCGGTCAAGCAGGTCGACGTCGAAGCCGGTGCCGAAGATCACCGCGTCGAAGCGCTCCATTCCGCCGTTCGGCAGGGTGACCGTCACGCCGTCCTCGTCGGGTGCGACATCGTCCCACGGGGTTCCGAGGCGCAGATCGAAGGCATCGTGCGCATCGCAGCGGCGCACGGTTTCCCAGGGCGGCGGGACTTGCTCGTCGAAGATGTAGGTATAGACGCGCCACTTGCGCGCGTCGTCCAGTCCCTCGAAGCCGCGCAGGAAGCCGTGGCTGGATGCGGCCTTGCTCTTGTTGACCTGCGGCAGTTGGGCGCGGCGCGCGAAGAGTGTCACCTTTGCGGCACCCGCTTCGAGCGCGCAGGCGGCGTTGTCGAACGCCGACGCCCCAGCGCCGAGCACGCCGATGCGCTGGCCTTCGAAAGCCGCGAAATCGATCGTATCGGCGGAATGGAAGACGCGCCCGGCTGCGAAGGGATCGTCACGCTGCAACGAAGGAAACGCAGGCCAGCGCGCCGCGCCGCTGCCGTCGCGTCCCAGCGCCAGTACCAGTTGCCGCGTGCGCACCGATTCGCGCCTGCCGTGGGCGTCTTCGAGTTCGACTTCAAGCACCCGTCCGTCCTGCGTGTGCGACACGGAGCGCAGCGAGACGCCGTTTTCCACCGCAAGGCCGACCGTTTCGCGCACCCAGAGCAGGTAGTCGCGCCAGTCGACGCGCCCGATCTTGTGCAGCGCCTCCCAGCCGGGCACGCCCTCTTTGGACGTCGAACCGCCTTCGCCGTGCTGCGCCTCGTACCATGCACGAAAGCTGAGCGAGGGCACGCCGAGTTCGGGGCCGCCCACGTGCTTGGGGCTGCGCAGCGTGAGCATGCGCGCGTAGGTGCCCCACGGGCCTTCTTCGCCCCGCGGGGCGCGGTCGATCACCCGTACCCGCGTGACGCCTTCCCGGCGCAACGCGTAGGCAGCCGTTTGGCCGCACATTCCGGCGCCGGCAATCAGGACGTCGAGAATCGGCGCCTCGTCGGTGGACGATTCCGCGGGAAGTACCCATGCCGGCGGCGGCACGTTGATGCGTTCGAGATCGGCGCGTGCCTGGGCCGCGAGGCGCTCGAGCGCGGCGGTGTCGCGCGGACTTGCGATGAATTGCAGCGGCACCGGCGGAAGTTCGCCGGAGCGTGCGTCGGAAAAAGAGTCGTCTGAGGCCATGGCGTGAAGATAATCCAGAACATGATCGCGCTCGACTGCTACTACAGCCTCTCTTCTCCCTGGGCCTACCTTGGAGGGCCGCAACTTCAGGACATCGTCCGCCGCCATCATGTGCGGCTCACGCTCAAGCCCTACGACTTCCAGGCGGTGGTCCCGCAGACCGGCGGCATTCCGCTCAAGACCCGGCCGGAACCTCGGCGCACTTACCACGCGCTTGAACTTGCGCGCTGGCGCGAGCACCTGGGCATGCCGCTCAACCTGGAGCCCGCGCACTACCCGAAGGGGCAGGCGAGCGATCCCAACTGGAACAAGTACCCCGGCTGGATGGTGATTGCGGCGCAGTTGCAGGGCCTGGACGCCCAGCCGCTTTCGCATGCGCTGCTGCGTGCCCTGTGGGCGGAAGAGCGCGACACCGCGGACGCCGCGGTGCGCATCGCGGTGGCCGACGAGAACGGCTACGACGGCGCCGCGTTGCAAGCGCTGGAGCAGACGGCCGAGACACAGGCCACTTACCGGGCGAACAGCGCTGAAGCCGTCGACAGGGGAGTCTTCGGCGCGCCCACATACATCCTGCACGAGGAGCGCTTCTGGGGCCAGGACAGGCTCGTGTTCCTGGACCGTGCGCTGGATCGGCTGCGCGGTTCGGGTCCTGTTGTTTAGGGGCTTGAGGGCTAGAGCCTCATTGCCCGTGCTTCGCGCTGCGTGGTCTGCGGGTGGTCCAGCGCTCGGTCCTGGACTTGTTGCCTGTTCAGTTCAGATGCTTGCTGCCACGCCTGCGTACTTAGGGCGATGGGTGTGCTGAGAGCCTCCACCGTCGGAATACTGGCGATCCGCTTGAGAGCCGAGTCCAACGCGCCTTCGACGGCGAACACCTTCGAAGCGTCGGTGCTCAGGACCACATGGTCGATGCGATTGATTCCGTTTGTACGGGCAGCCACGACCAGGGCGGCAGCCAGCTGATCGCTCTTCTGATCGGGCGTGCGGCCTACCTTTGCGTCGAGCAAATTCACTCCCGCTTGGGCCTGACCGAATAATTTGTGATCGGGATGTGCAGGATGGTCGAGCTGGACAGCTTCTGAGCGCTGATTCAGTCCCTGCGACAGCCGGGACGGCGCAGGCAGGCCGTAGACCGGCATGTGCTCGTGACTTTCGGCCGTATGGTCGAAGTGGGCTGCAATGCTTGGAGCCTGCGTGTCGAAGTAGGCGCAGCGCGCGGATGCCGTGCCGAGCGAGATGCCGTTTTGCTCCAGCAGCTTTTCTTGCAAGCCAAGACCGCGCATGTCCAGTTGCACATCCCCGGCCAGGCGCGGATTGAGCAATTCGTATTGGCAGACCGAACTGACAAGAGCGGCCGCGTAGTAGTTGGCGTAGTCGGAGTTGCCGTGATGGCCTAGCCGGGTGTCTTGCGGCTCTTTGTCAAAATAGTGCCTTCCGGCCGCTTCGATGTTGTGCTTGTTTGGTGTGATTGAAAGATCGGCATTGAGTGTGAAGCCGGCCTTCGCAGAAAAGTGCTTGCGCCCTTCGATTTGCTCGCTCTCGACAAAGTCGTTGATGTAGCCGACTTCTCCAGCCAGTTTTCCAATATCGGACAACTGGGCTTCGGGGTTTCTGCGCTTCACCCGGCTGACCAAGGCATTCCAACCTGCGATATGCGCGCTGGCTTCGTCGTTACGGTTGATCGAGAGCATTTGCTCTAGGGTAGGGCTGTAGTCATGAAGTGGCTGGCCGCTTTCCAGCACGAGGCGGGCTTCCCGGTCGAACTGCTCCAGTCCAAATCTGGTGCGGTCGCGGTTGATGCCATGCTGGACTTCATGGCCCATGAGGAAAGTGAGCAGATCGCGCCGTTCGACCTCTGAAAGGTCGCCGTGCTTCATGTTGATGGTCTGCGTCTCGGGGCTGTAGCTTGCCCCGGCGTTCTCGCTTGCCGCCATCAACGAGAAATGCTTGAGATGACCGCCCGCGACGGCCTCGTTCATCTGTCGCGTCAAGGCGGGTGATTCTTCGATGACGGCGCGCAGATTTCGATGGGCGGCCGATGTTGAATCTCCGACCTCCCCGATCACGCGATCGAGCCTGGAACCGACAGCGCCCATTACATCGCCCCCAAGTCCATGTATTCCACAAGGAAGCCGATGGAGATTCTCTTGATGCAGTCATGCGAAATCTTCTCGAGGCTTTCACCGCTCTCACCGACAAATGCGATCTCGACCTTTGCCACGCCACGCTGGTACTGTCGAGCCGGACTCTCTCGGCGAGTATTTCCGACATGCCGATAGCCCATCGTGAGCAGTGCGTCATGAAACTGTGTCGCATCCAATTGACAAATCCCCGTCATCGGAGGGCGCTTGGCGTATTTTTTAGTCTTGTCAAACCCGAGGCCAAGATTTGGAAGTCCGCTGGCGCTGTTTAACTTCCAGGTGTACCCGTATGTCCACATCTCTGTGAGCGGCTGCCATATCTCGTACGCGTCATTGGTGGGCTTGTCGGAAAACGGCGTCATGGCGTAGCCAGTGAATTGCTCGACCCGTTCAGTCGTCAGATCTTGCGGTTGATGCAATGTGTCGATCAGCGCCAGCAACCGGCGCAGCACTTCGGGCGCGTCGGGGATTGGTTTCGCTTCGATGGCGGGACTGGACATTTTTTTTTCTTCCGGATGAAGTTGGTGTGTGCCGGCCGCAACCGAGCAGGCGCCCAGCACAAATCCCGCCGACAAGCCAAGGAGACCGCGAGCCAGATACCCTGGCGAGGGTCCTGGCGACTGCCTTTGTAAATCGTAAAAATCGTTCGAGCCGAGAGAATCCGCGAAGCGCTCGGTTCGTGGTTCGCGTCTGAACGTTGATTGAAGCTTCCGCAGAAGCTTCCGGCCAGCCATGCCGTGGCCCGCGGCGATGCGTTGAATCACCTTTTTCCTCCCTGCACTTGAAATCGTTTGGATCATTCTAGGCAGCGCCCTCGCCATTCAGCGGGATGCAAGAGCATCCGACGCGAGCAGCAGATAATCCCCCGATGCGAATTCGCTTCACCAAGATGCAAGGAGCCGGCAACGACTTCGTCGTGCTGGACGAAACCCGCAATCCGCTCGGCCTCGAGTCAGCGCAATACCGCTTCCTGGCCGATCGCCACTTCGGCGTCGGCGCCGACCAGATCCTTTCGGTGCGCCCGTCGCCGGGCGAAGGCATCGACTTCCAGTACGTGATCCACAACGCCGACGGCGGCGAGGTCGAACAGTGCGGCAACGGTGCGCGCTGCTTCATGCGCTTCGTGCGCGAGCACGGCCTGACACCCAAGGACGCCGTGCGCGTGCAGACGCTCTCGGGCGTGATCGAGCCGCGGATGGGCGCCGATGGCCGCGTCACTGTCGACATGGGTGCGCCCATCTTCGAACCCGCGCTGGTGCCTTTCGACACTGCCGGGCTCGATCCGGTGCATGAGGGCGGCTGGCAGAAATGGCATCTGGCGCTCGGCACGCATGCCGGAAGCGCCATCGTGTCGGTGGCAGTGCTGTCGATGGGCAACCCGCATGCCGTGCAGATCGTCAACAACGTCGACACGGCGCCTGTTCAAGCTCAAGGGCCACTGATCGAGCACCATCCGCGATTTCCGCAGCGCGTCAACGCCGGGTTCATGCAGGTGGTCGATCGCTCACGCGTGCGCCTGCGGGTCTATGAGCGCGGCGCCGGCGAAACCCTTGCTTGCGGCACCGGCGCGTGTGCCGCAGTGGTCGCAGGCATCCGGCTCGGCCTGCTCGATCCCCGTGTTGATGTCGAAACCCACGGTGGCCTGCTCACCATTCAATGGGCCGGCGACGGCGCTCCGGTGCTGATGACCGGCCCGGCAGTCACGGTGTTCGAAGGCGAGATCGAGGTGCCGGACCAGCCATGAACCATTTCAACCAAACCCCCATGAATCCGATCACCGAAGACGACATCGCCAACTACCTGGCCAACACGCCGGACTTCTTCGAACGCCATGCACAGCTGTTGAGTCAGGTGCAGCTGACGAGTCCGCACGGTAACCGCGCCGTGAGCCTGCAGGAGCGTCAAGCGGAGATGCTGCGCGAGAAGATCAAGGCGCTGGAGCACCGGGTCATGGACATGGTGCGGCATGGCACCGAGAACATGGTGACGGCCGACCGTCTCCAGCGATGGACCCGCGGGCTGCTGACCCTGCGCGACCCGCGCCATCTGCCCACGCAGATCGCCTCACAGCTGGAGACGCTTTTCCTGGTGCCCCAGACCGCCATCAAGATCTGGGATTGCGACAGCGCCTACCTGAACGAGCCCTACGCGCAGTGGGTGAGTGACGACGTGAAGGCACTCGCGACTTCGCTGACGGCACCTTATTGCGGCCTGAATTCCGGCTTCGAGGTGTCCGGCTGGCTCGCCGAGCCGCATGCGGCCGTGTCGATCGCCCTGATTCCGTTGCGCCCGGAACCCGAGGCGCCGGCTTTCGGCTTGCTGCTGCTCGCGTCGCCTGACGCGCAGCGCTACAACCCCGACATGGGCACCGACTTCCTGGATCGCATCGCCGAGCTCGCCTCGGCCGCGCTGTCGCGGCTGCGGCCTTGAACCGCGCGCTCCGGCGCGGTTTGTGGGGCGCGCTGCTGATCCTGCTGGTCGGCTATTTCGCGATCGCTTTCATCGTGTGGCGGCACGCCCGCTGGGTGCTGGACCATCCGCCTCAACGCGCCGCCGATGCGGCCCTGATCCTGGGCAATCGCGCCTACCGCGACGGAAAGCCCAATCCGTGCCTGACCGGCCGCGTCGATGCCGGCATCGCCCTCGCCAATGCGGGTCAAGCGCAGCGGCTGCTGCTGAGCGGCGGCCTGGACTGGGAAGACGGCCGCGTCGAGGCTGAGGTCATGGAACGGCACGCGCGGGCCGCCGGCTACGGCGGGCCCTTGCTGCTGGAGTCGGTCTCGTCGTCGACGAGGGAGAACCTTTCGATGTCGCGCAGCGTGCTGCAGACAGCCGGCGTAAAGAGCGTGATCATCGTGACCGAGCCCTACCATTTGTGGCGCGCGGAACGGCTCGCCCGGGCCAGCGGCTTCGACCGGGCCTTCGAGGTCCAGTACGCTGCGGCGTCGACTTCCTGCTGGCAGCGCTGGGGCATGGTCTTCAAGGGTGCTTTGCGCGAGCCCCTGGCCATCGTGAACAATGCGGCCCGTGGATACCTCTTCTGAAGCCGCGCCGCGCATGGACTTGATCGAGAGATATCTCGAGCACGTGCGCGTCGAGCGTCGCCTGGCGCCGCGCACGGTCGAGCTCTATGCCATTCACCTCAAGACGCTGGCCGAGAAGGCGCAGGCAGCGGGGCTGGCGCTCGACAAGGTCCAGACGGCGCACGTTCGTCGCTGGACAGCCCAATTGCATGGCGCCGGTCGCGAGTCGCGGGGGATCGCGCTGGTGCTTTCGTGCTGGCGAAGCTTCTACCGCTGGCTGGGCAACGAGCGGCTGGTGGGTTCGAACCCCGTGCAGGACGTTCACGCGCCCAAGTCCGACCGGCCACTGCCGAAGGCGCTTGCCGTGGACGACGCGGTCCGATTGGCGGACCTCCACGATGCGGACGCCGACCCGTGGTCCGAGGCGCGCGACAGTGCGATCGTCGAACTGCTCTATGGATGCGGTCTGCGCGTCAGCGAGCTGACCGGGCTGGACGTGCGAGCGAGCGGCACGGCGCGGGGCTGGATCGACCTCGACGCCGCGGAAGCCAATGTGCTGGGCAAAGGCAGCAAGCGAAGACTGGTGCCGGTGGGCAGCAAGGCAATCGAAGCCTTGCAGGCTTGGCTGGCGGTGCGAGAGGATTGCCCCGCGCTCGAATCGGCGCGGCTGCGCGAGCCTGCGAGTGCGGCGGCGCTTTTCATTGGCCGCAACGGCCTGCGCTTCTCCAACCATTCGGTATGGAAGCAATTGCGGCGGCGCAGCCTCAAGGCCGGCTTGGCGACGCCGGTGCATCCGCACATGCTGCGGCACTCGTTCGCAAGTCATGTGCTGCAATCGAGCAGCGATTTGCGCGCCGTACAGGAACTGCTGGGGCACGCCAACATCTCCACGACCCAGGTTTACACGCGGCTGGATTTCCAGCATCTGGCGAAGACCTACGATGCGGCGCATCCCCGGGCTCAGGCGCGCGAGGAACCCGCTCGTCAGAACAGCGTGAACAGCCAGAACAAACAAAACAATCAGAACAAGGGCAGGAAAGCATGAAGAACCTCCGTCTCAGGCCCGGCAAGGAGCGCTCGCTGTTGCGGCGGCATCCCTGGGTGTTCGAATCAGCGATCGCCAAGGGCGGCGGCGATGCGGGTGAAACGGTGCGCATCGAATCTGACGAAGGCAATTTCCTTGCATGGGCCGCTTTCAGCCCCCATTCCAAGATCCGCGCGCGTGCATGGAGCTTCGATGAAAAGCAGCGCATCGATGCATCCTTCTTCTCGGGGCGTGTGGCGAGTGCGGTCGCGGCACGCGGATTGTTCGACATCCAGAGCGACGGCGTACGCTTGATCCACGGGGAGGCCGACGGCCTGCCGGGCCTCATCGTCGACCGGTATGGCGACACATTGGTCGCGCAATTCCTGTCGGCCGGCGTCGAGCGCTGGAAGGCCGTGCTGGCGGATGCGCTGCTCGCAGCGACCGGGCTTCAGAAGCTCTATGAGCGCTCCGACGCCAGCGGCCGCGAGCGCGAGGGATTGCAGCCCGTCACAGGCTGGCTGCGAGGGACGGGCGCAACCGAGCTCACGATCCGCGAGCACGATTGGCAACTCGGGCTCGACGTCGCGACCGGCCACAAGACCGGCTTCTACCTGGACCAGCGCGACAGCCGCAAGCGATTTGCCGAACTGGCCGCGCAACGCCGTTTTCGGCGGGTGCTCAACTGCTTTTGCTACACCGGTGGTTTCACCGTCGCGGCGCTTTCGGGCCTGAAGGCGGCCGGCGCCATAGAGGGTGCCGAACTCACGTCCATCGATTCGTCGATGCCCGCGCTGGAGCGCGCACGGGCGCATCTGGCGATGAACGGCTTCAGCGATGTGCAGGCGCAGTTCCTCGATGCCGACGTCAATGCTTCATTGCGCCGCTTCGTCGAAGAGGGACGAAGCTTCGACGCGATCGTGCTCGATCCGCCTAAATTCGCGCCCACGGTTGCGCATGCCGAGCGTGCCGCGCGCGCCTACAAAGACCTCAACCGCCAGGCGTTCAAGCTGCTCGCGCCGGGTGGGCACCTTCTGACCTTTTCGTGCTCGGGCGGCATCGGCGCAGACCTGTTCCACAAGATCGTGGCCTCCGCGGGTATCGACGCCGGTGTGGACGGCTACATCACCGAGCGCCTCGGCGCCGCCCCCGACCACCCGATGACGATCGAGTTTCCGGAAGGGGAGTACTTGAAGGGGCTGGTGGTGGTGCGCAAATAGCGGTTGACCCTGGCAGCGCATGGCCGGCTGGCCGTGGCTAAACTTTCTGTCCCCGATCTCTCTCGATCCTGATCCCCGGAGCATTCAATGGCCCTCATTCCCGCCACCATCCTCACTGGCTTCCTCGGCGCCGGCAAGACCACGTTGCTCAAGCGCATCCTGAGCGAATCCCACGGCCAGAAGATCGCCGTCATCGAGAACGAATTCGGTGAAGAGAACATCGACAACGACATCCTGGTGACCGAATCGAAGGAGCAGATCGTGCAGATGAGCAACGGTTGTATCTGTTGCACCATCCGTGAAGACCTGCGCGAGGCCTTGCAACTGCTGGCGGCCAAGAAGCGCAAGGGTCTGCTGGATTTCGATCGCGTGGTGATCGAGACGACCGGCCTCGCCGACCCCGGTCCGGTGGCGCAGACCTTCTTCATGGATGACGAAATCGCCGAAAGCTACCTGCTCGACTCGATCCTGACGCTGGTCGATGCCAAGCATGCCCCTCAGCAGCTCAACGACCGGCAGGAAGCTCGCCGCCAGGTGGGGTTTGCCGACCAGATCTTCATCAGCAAGAGCGACCTCGTCGCCGCCGAAGAGACCGAGGCGCTGATCCATCGGCTCAAGCACATGAACCCACGCGCACCGCAGCAGAAGGTGCACTTCGGTGAAGTGCCCCTGAAAGACGTGTTCGA
Source organism: Variovorax sp. 10N420 (assembly GCF_056394705.1). Taxonomy (NCBI): domain Bacteria; kingdom Pseudomonadati; phylum Pseudomonadota; class Betaproteobacteria; order Burkholderiales; family Comamonadaceae; genus Variovorax; species Variovorax sp. 10N420. The sequence continues at coordinate 142,652 of NZ_JBFTIJ010000005.1, forward strand.
CCTGCGAGGCTTCAATCTCAATGCCAAGCTGGACATCGACCCGGACTTCCTGAAGGAGGAAGACGAGCACGGTCACGACCACGATCACGCGCATGGCGAGCATTGCGACCATCCATCGCACGAACACGAAGGCCACGGGCATCACCACCACCACGACGACGACGTGAAGAGCTTCGTCTATCGCGCCGATCGCGCCTTCGATCCGGCTCGCCTCGAAGATTTTCTCGGGGCGATCGTCAACATCTACGGCCCCCGCATGCTCCGCTACAAGGGCGTTCTGCATATGCAGGGCACCGAGCGCAAGGTGATCTTCCAGGGCGTACATCAACTGATGGGCAGCGACCTCGGGCCGGCCTGGGGCCCCGACGAAAAGCGCAACAGCCGCATGGTGTTCATCGGCATCGACCTGCCTCGCGAGATCCTGGAGCAGGGCCTCGATCAGTGCCTGGTCTGAGGCCTGCGCCGGGCCGCCGGTGATTCCGGCGGACGATTACGCCGCCCGCTTCGACTTCTCTATACAATCGCGCGCCTGTTCCGGGGTGACCCTGTCCTTTTTTTAGAGGCGGTGTGTGACTTCCGGTATAGGACTGCACGCGTTTTCGGGCCGTTTTCAGGGGTATAACCCCTGGGTTCGCGAACGGCGAGCGCCCGTGGTTTCCACGGGGGAGACACCACTGAGAATGTGCGTTCGAGTTCGTCGAAGGAGCCAGTCACTGTGAAGCAACCTGTCGCCAAAGCCAAGCCAGCGTCGAAGCCGGCCGTCAAGAAGACGGAGGTTGCCCAGCAGGCTGTGCCCGCCGCGAAGAAGGTTTCCGCCGAAAAGCCCCCCCAGTCCGCAGCGCAGTCCAAGGTCCCCGCCACGAGCAAGACCAAGGTCGTGAGCGCGGGCGTCTCGTCATCCAAACCGGCCGGCCCTCACACCGCGCCACCTGCACCACCGACTCCCATGAAAAAAACGGCTGCCGCCTCCGATTCTTCTTCCGCCACGGTGACCTCTCCGGCAACCGCCACGACTGCCCCGACCCCTACGCCCGCACCCGCGCGCGGCGGACGCGTCTCGCGGCTGTCACAGCTGACCGTGCCTTCCATGCCCCAGACGGTGGCCTCCACCGCGGCGAAATCGAGCTTCGTGCAGATTTCGTCCAACCCGCTGGTGCCGCCGCCGCCCGTCGCGATCAAGAAAGATCCCAAGCTCGCCAACAACTGGAAGTCCAAGTCGGCCGAAGAGTTGACCGATGCCGAAGTCATCGCGATGCCGGATTCCGAATACATGAACGAAAAGCAGATGGCGTTCTTTCGCCTGAAGCTGCAGGAACTCAAGCGCGGCATCCTTGAAAACGCCGGCGAGACGACCGAGCACCTGCGTGAGGACACCGTGGTCGTGCCCGATCCGGCCGATCGGGCCACCATCGAGGAAGAGCACGCGCTCGAACTGCGCACCCGCGACCGAGAACGCAAGCTTCTCAAGAAGATCGAGCAGTCGATCCAGCGCATCGATGCCGGTGACTACGGCTACTGCGACGAAACCGGCGAACCCATCGGTGTGGGCCGCCTGCTGGCCCGCCCGACGGCCACGCTGTCGCTAGAGGCCCAGCAGCGCCGCGAACTCAAGCAGAAAATGTTCGGCGACTGATCGCCGCGGCAGGCGAAGGAGAAAACGAAGCGCATGGCCAAGGAAGAAACCGGTCGCCTGCTGTCCAAGGTTGCGAAGTTCGTGCGCAATCCGCTCAAGGATTGGTCCGAACTCGACGCCGACGACTCCTCCACGCTCGAAAACGGCTACAGCCGTGAAATGCTCAAGGAGATGATCGAGCGGCGGCAGCGCAACGACTTCGTGCGCCGCCGTGAATTCGACATGCTCCGCAAGCTCCGGCAGCGCGAAGCGGCCGGCGGAGGCGATGCCGCCGGTACGGCGTCCTCCTTCAACGTCAGCAGCACCTCGGGCAAGTCCGACGGCAGGGCACTCACGCTCAAGAAGATCGACGAGATCGAAGAGCAGATGTCCCAGCAGTGGTGGAAGGCCCGCGGCGGGCAAGGCGAGGCAAAGGCCGACGGTGCTCCCAGCGGCGGGGCGCCCATGGCTGAGCAGCATGCGCGTGCCTACGCCGACACCGTGCCCGGCGTGCCGCAGCGCGGGGTTCCCGGACAGGCCGTCCCGGCTCCGGCTCAGGCTCAAGACGGCTGCATCGAGGAAGCTTCGATCCGCTTCGCCCATGGGGACGATGCCGGAGCCGAGGCGATCCTGCTGCAGGCGCTGGCTCCGGACAGTCCGAGCGCCGATCAGGACGATGTCTGGCGGACGCTGCTTGACTTCTATCGAGCCACCGGCGATGCCGAGAAGTATGTGGTCACCAGCACCCGTTATGCCCAGCGCATGAAGCGCTCGGCGCCCGAGTGGATGTCGTTTCGGGCATTGGCAAGCACGGCTCGCGCGGCGACCGCTTCGCAGGCCAGGCCCGTCGTCGCTGGCGGCGGCACCGCCGACTGGTCGAGCCCCGCGCGCCTTTCGCGCGAAGGCCTGATCGAGCTCACGCGCGCACTGGCGGCCGCCGGTCCTTTCTGGAAGCTCGACTGGAGCGCGCTGGGCGCCATCGAGGCCGAGGCCGCAGGCCCGCTGCGCGCCTTGTTCAATCATTGGGCAGATTCGGCCGTCCAGCTGCGGTTTTCCGGCGCCGATCAGTTGCTTTTGGTGCTTGCCGAAGCGACACCGGCCAACGACCGAGGCATCGATGCCATCTGGTGGCAGTTGCACATGGCGGCGCTTCGGGTGATGCATCGGGCCGACGAGTTCGAGCTGCTTGCGCTCAATTACTGCATCACCTATGAGGTGTCACCGCCGCCCTGGGAAGATCCCAAGGGCGACTATGCGGCGCTCGACACCCCCAAGATTTCCAAGCCATCCCTGAGCATCACGTCGGGCGAGGCCCACCGTTCTGGGGAGCCGCCCGCCAGCGGGGCGCTGGCGGGCGATCTCGTCGGTGAATCGCTCTCGACCCTGCAGCGGCTTGATGACGAGCTGGGCGACGCGGCGGCGCCGAGCATTTCGTGTGCGGCTCTCGTCCGGGTCGACTTCACAGCGGCTGGTTCGCTGCTGAACTGGGTGACCGGCCGCCACGCGCGCGGCCAGAACGTCCAGTTCACGCAAGCCCACCGCCTCGTTGCATGTTTCTTCGGCGTCGTCGGCATCACCGACCATGCGAGCGTCAAGACGAGGGATTGACCCCTGGCGACGGTAGGCTGCCCTCGGAAGTGGGCAGGCCTCGGGCGGGATAATGCCCCATGGAACAATTTCACGGAACCACCATCATCAGCGTGCGTCGCAAGGGCGCCGGTGGCGACCAGGTTGCCATCGGCGGCGACGGTCAAGTCACGTTGGGCAACATCGTCATCAAGGGCAGCGCACGCAAGGTGCGACGGCTCTATCACGGCAAGGTGCTTGCCGGCTTTGCCGGAGCCACGGCTGACGCCTTCACCCTGTTCGAGCGCTTCGAGGCCAAGCTCGAAAAGCACCAGGGGCACCTGGCGCGCGCGGCCATCGAACTCACCAAGGACTGGCGCACCGATCGCGTGCTGCGCCGGCTCGAAGCCATGCTGGCCGTGGCCGACGCGACGACTTCGCTGATCATCACCGGCAACGGCGACGTGCTGGAGCCCGAGAACGGCATCATCGCGATCGGCTCCGGCGGCGCCTATGCGCAAGCTGCCGCCAAGGCGCTGGTCGATCACACGGACCTGCCCGCCGACCAGATCGTCAAGAAGGCGCTGGAGATCGCAGGCGAACTCTGCATCTATACGAACATGCACCACACGGTAGAGACCCTGTGAAAGCCTGACTGAGAAACGCTCCCATGCCAATGACCCCCCAGGAAATCGTTTCCGAACTCGACAACCACATCGTCGGCCAGCCCGACGCCAAACGCGCCGTGGCGATTGCACTGCGCAATCGCTGGCGTCGGCAGCAGGTCGAGGAAAAGCTGCGCGCCGAGATTACGCCCAAGAACATCCTCATGATCGGCCCGACGGGCGTCGGCAAGACCGAGATTGCGCGCCGCCTGGCGCGGCTGGCCGACGCGCCCTTCATCAAAGTCGAGGCGACCAAGTTCACCGAGGTAGGCTACGTCGGCAAGGACGTGGACTCCATCATTCGCGACCTCGCCGAAATGGCGGTCAAGCAGACCCGAGAAGCCGAAAGCGGCAAGGTCCGCATGCGCGCCGAGGATGCTGCAGAGGATCGAATCCTGGACGTACTGCTGCCCCCGGCCCGCCTCCCTGACGGCGGCGGCGCTTCCGACGCCGGCAGCACGACCCGGCAGGCTTTTCGAAAGAAGCTTCGCCAAAACGAACTCGATGACAAGGAGATCGAGATCGACCTTGCCGAAACCCGCACGCCGCTCGAGATCATGGGGCCTGCCGGCATGGAGGAAATGACCGAGCAGTTGCGCGGCATGTTCGGCCAACTCGGCCAAGTCAAGCGCAAGACGCGCAAACTGAAAATCGCGGAAGCCATGCGCCTGCTGATCGACGAAGAGGCAGCCAAGCTGGTCAACGAAGACGAAATCCGCAGCCAGGCCATTCAGAACGCCGAGCAGAACGGCATCGTCTTCATCGATGAAATCGACAAAGTGGCCACCCGCAACGAGACGCAGGGCACCGACGTTTCCCGGCAAGGCGTGCAGCGCGACCTGCTACCGCTCGTCGAAGGTACGGCGGTGAGCACCAAGTACGGTGTGGTGCGCACCGATCACATCCTCTTCATCGCCAGCGGTGCTTTCCACCTGAGCAAGCCCAGCGACCTGATTCCCGAACTGCAGGGGCGGTTTCCGATTCGCGTCGAGCTGCAGTCGCTGTCGGTGTCCGACTTCGAAAGCATCCTGACGCAGACACGCGCATCGCTGGTCAAGCAATACCAGGCGCTGCTCGCCACCGAAGGCGTGACGCTCGAATTTGCGCCCGACGGCATCACCCGGCTCGCCAGCATCGCCTTCGACGTCAACGAACGCACCGAGAACATCGGCGCGCGCCGGTTGTCGACTGTGATGGAGCGCTTGCTCGACGAGGTCAGCTTCGATGCGGCCAAGCTCGGCGGCCGGGCCGTGCACATCGATGCGGCCTACGTGGATGCGCGTCTTTCGGCACTTAGTCACGACGAAGACCTTTCGCGTTTCATCCTCTGATTGGCACCTGCGCGGATACACGCTTCACGCAACACATTCATTGCGCGAGCTAAGTGCTTCACTTACAACGAAATTCGCGGTTTTGCCGGTTGCAAAAACACCGCTAAGTTGTTGATTCCATTACAAAAAATACAGACGACCGTGGGTTGCGAGGTAGGCGTTTCCTGCTACAGTGCAAAAAAGTGCAGTTAAGTGGGAAAAAGTGTCGGGGAATGCCGCGTTCAGGTACGCGGCGGCCTCCGCAACCGGGGTTTCGTGGTCGTGTTTCAAGGCGCTTCATCGCTCAGTCTGGATGCCAAGGGGCGGCTCTCCGTGCCGACCCGGCATCGTGACGTCCTGAGCGCGACGGCAGACGGCCAACTCACGATCACCAAGCACCCTCACGGCTGCCTGATGGTGTTCCCGCGCCCCGAATGGGAGAAGTTCCGCGATCGCATCGCGGCCCTCCCGATGTCGGCGCAGTGGTGGAAGCGCGTCTTCCTTGGGAACGCCATGGACGTCGAGATGGATGGCACCGGCCGTGTGCTCGTGTCGCCCGAACTGCGCGCCGCGGCGGGCATCTCCCGCGATGCCCTGTTGCTCGGCATGGGCAATCATTTCGAACTCTGGGACAAGGCCACCTACGACGCCAAGGAAGCTGAAGCGACCCAGGGCCAGATGCCCGATGTGTTCCAGGACTTCTCGTTCTGAGGCCCCAAGTGGAACAGCCATGGACCCATACGACCGTCTTGTTGAAAGAGGCGGTGGAAGCCCTCTTTCCCGAAGGATCGGACAGCACCGGCACGTATGTCGACGCAACCTTCGGGCGAGGCGGCCACAGCCGGGAAATCCTGGCAAGGCTGGCGCCGGCGGGCCACCTCATCGCGTTCGACAAGGACGCGGAAGCGGTGGCCGAAGCAGCGCGCATCGAGGATGCGCGTTTTTCCATCCGCCACCAGGGATTCAAGGACCTTGGAGAGCTGCCGCCTGCGAGCGTGTCAGGCCTGCTGATGGACCTCGGTGTCAGCTCTCCCCAGATCGACAACCCCGCGCGGGGTTTTTCTTTTCGTTTCGACGGCCCTCTGGACATGCGCATGGACACCACGCGCGGCGAGAGTGTGGCCGAGTGGCTGGCAACGGCCGAACCACAGCAGATTGCGGAGGTGATTCGTGACTATGGCGAAGAACGGTTTGCTGTTCAGATTGCAAAGGCGATTGTTGCTCGCCGACAAGAACGGGGCCCAGTTTCAACCACCGCCGAGTTGGCCCAGCTCGTGGCTGGCGCGGTCAAAACCCGCGAGCCGGGCCAGAACCCTGCAACGCGCACATTTCAGGCTCTTCGGATTTTCATCAATGCCGAGCTTGAAGAGTTGCAACAGGCGCTAGAAGCGAGTCTCGTCGTGCTGCAACCCCAGGGCCGGCTCGCGGTGATCAGTTTCCATTCGCTGGAAGATCGCATCGTGAAGCAGTTCATCGCGAAGCATTCACGCGAGGTCTACGACCGTCGCGCGCCCTTCGCCGTGCCCAAGGCAATGAAACTGCGCTCTGTTGGCCGGGTCAAGCCGTCCCAGGCCGAGGTCGATGGCAATCCGCGCTCGCGCAGCGCGATCCTGCGCATCGCCGAGCGCACTTCGGACGAGGGCTGAGCAGATCATGGCTCGACTCAACCTGCTCCTGTTGATCGCCGTGCTGGGCTCGGCGATCTATCTCGTGCACACGCAGTACATGTCGCGCCAGCTCTTCACCGAGTTCCACCGGGTCGAGCTCGAAACGCGCCGGCTCGAACTGGACCACGATCGCCTGCAGGTAGAGAAACGGGCGCAGGCCACGCCGCTGCGCGTCGAGAAGCTCGCCAAGGAGCAGCTCAAGATGCGCACGACCACGCCGGCCATCACGCAGTACGTGCGCGAAGACGGCACCGTGATCCCCGCCATCGCTGCGCCCGCGCCCACCGCGTCCGCGCCGCGAACTGCTGCTACGAAGGGGGCGCATTGATGAGTTCGATGTCGAGCCGCCTCAAGTCGGGGGGCCTATGACCCGTCGCAGCGTTCAATACACGACCAGCCCACTGCTCGCCAGCAAGACCCCGGTCTGGCGCAGCAAGTTCATCGTCGGCGGCATCGCGCTGGGCTTTGTCGTGCTCGCGGGCCGCGCCGCCTATGTGCAGGTGATCGGCAACGACTTCTTCCAGCGCCAGGGCGAGGTGCGCTTCACGCGCACGCTCGAGCTGCCGGCCAATCGCGGCCGGATCATCGACCGCAACGGACTGCTGCTTGCGCAGAGCGTGGTTGCGCCCAGCATCTGGGCGATCCCCGAGGACATCGAGCGCGACGATGCCGAGGTCAGGGCCAAGCTCAAGCAGGTGGCCAAGCTGCTCGGTATGCCGCAGAAAGACTTCGACAAGAAGCTCGAAGACGAAGACAAGACGTTCGTCTGGATCAAGCGGCAGGTGGACGAGCCGATCGCCAAGCAGATTGCCGAGCTGAACATCAAGGGCATCTACCAGCGCAAGGAATACAAGCGCCAGTACCCCGAGGGCGAGGCGGCCGCGCACGTGGTGGGTTTCACCAACGTCGAGGACAACGGCCAGGAAGGCATCGAACTCGCCTTCAACAAGGACCTGGCGGGCAAGCCCGGTTCGCGCCGCGTCATCAAGGACCGGCTCGGGCGCGTCGTCGAAGGCGTCGGCGAACAGGTGCCGCCGGTCGAAGGCAAGGACATCCAGCTCAGCGTTGACAGCAAGGTGCAGTTCTTTGCCTATCAGAAGCTGCGCGACGCAGTCACGCTGCACAAGGCCAAGGCGGGCAGCGTGGTCGTGCTCGATGCAATCACGGGCGAAGTGCTCGCGCTGGCCAACTATCCGAGTTACGTGCCCGACAAGCGGCAGAACCTCACGGGCGAGCAGTTGCGCAATCGCGCCATGACGGACGTCTTCGAGCCAGGATCGACCATGAAGCCGATCACTGTTGCCACGGCACTTGAAGCCGGCCGCATCACGCCGAAGACCGTGATCGAGACCTCGCCCGGCCGCTACAGCTTGGGCGGCTTCACCATCAGCGACACGCATAACTACGGCTCGCTGACGGTCGAAGGCGTCATCCAGAAGTCGAGCAACATCGGCGCGCTCAAGATCTCGCAGAAGATGACCCCACACGAGATGTGGGACACCTACACGGCGCTCGGCTATGGGCAGAAGCCGCAGATCCAGTTCCCGGGTGCCGTCACGGGGCGCCTGCGTCCATGGAAGTCATGGAAACCGGTCGAGCAGGCGACGATGGCGTATGGCTACGGCCTGTCGGCGTCGCTGTTCCAGATGGCGCATTCGTACACGGCCTTCGCGCACGATGGCAGCGTCATCCCGGTCACCATCCTCAAGAGCTCGGAGCCGGCGGTCGGCGTCAAGGTTTTCTCGGCCCAGAACGCGCTGGCGGTGCGCAAGATGCTGCAGATGGCTGCCGGCCCGGGCGGCACGGGCCCGCTCGCGCAGACCGTGGGCTACTCGGTGGGCGGAAAGTCCGGCACGGCGCACAAGCAGGTGGGCCGGGGCTATGCCAGCAAGCAATACCGCTCGTGGTTCACGGGCATGGCGCCCATCGACAAGCCGCGCATCATCGTGGCGGTCATGATCGACGAGCCGAGCAACGGCCAGTATTTCGGCGGCACCGTGGCCGCTCCGGTGTTCAGCGAGGTCGTGCAGCAAACGCTGCGCATGATGAACGTGGCGCCAGATCTCGCTGTCAAACCCCTGGTCGTGACCACGGGCGTGGATGAGAGCTTCTGATGACGACGATGCTTCGCAACCCCACTGAAGCCGCGCGCTGGCTGCAGGCCCGCGTGCGCGGGGTGCTGCACGCCGACAGCCGTGCCGTCGGCGCGGGCGACGGATTCATCGCGTGGCCCGGCGCCGCCACCGACGGGCGGCGCTTCGTCGCCAATGCCCTTGCGCAGGGCGCCGCGGCTTGCCTCGTCGAAGAAGAGGGCAGCGATGCATTTGCATTCGATGGCGAGGCCATCGCCACCTACGCCGGCCTGAAGGCCGCCACCGGGCCGATCGCAGCGGCGTATTACGACAACCCGTCCGAGCAACTCGACGTCCTCGCCGTCACGGGCACCAACGGCAAGACCTCCACGGCGTGGTGGCTGGCGCAGTCGCTGTCGCGCTCCGGCCGCGCGCCGTGTGCCGTCGTGGGCACGCTGGGCGTCGGTGTGCCGCCCGAACTCACCTACACCGGGCTCACAACGCCCGATCCGGTGCTGCTGCAGCGAGAGTTGCGCGGGTTCGCGGACCGCGGATACGGCGCCTGTGCCATCGAGGCATCGTCGATCGGCATCGTGGAGCGCCGGCTTGACGGCACGCGGATTGCTGTCGCGGTCTTCACCAATTTCACGCAGGACCATCTCGACTATCACGGCAGCATGGATGCGTACTGGCAAGCCAAGGCGGAGTTGTTCCGCTGGCCAGGCTTGCGCGCCGCAGTGGTCAATATCGACGACGTGCATGGCGCTGCGCTGGTGGGCAACCTGATCGAAACCGGCGTCGGCGCGCTCGATGTCTGGACCCTGTCGGCCGCGGGCTCTCCCGCCCGCCTGATGGCGCAAGACATCGGCTATGACGCGCAGGGCCTCACCTTCTCCGTGGTGGAGCAGGGCCATTTGCCGGTGCGGCTTTCAACGCAGTTGATCGGCCAGTACAACGTCGCGAACCTGCTGGGCGTGCTGGGCACTCTGCGCGCTCTCGGCATGTCGCTCGACGAAGCCGTTGCCGCCTGCACGGGCCTGGACAGCGTGCCCGGCCGCATGGAAAGCCTGAGCATCGCCGGCCATCCGCTGGCGGTGGTCGACTATGCGCACACGCCCGACGCGCTCGACAAGGCGCTCGCCGGTTTGCGTCCGTTGGCGCAACAGCGCGGCGGTGAGTTGTGGTGCGTGTTCGGCTGCGGCGGCGACCGCGATACGGTCAAGCGCCCCATGATGGCGGCGGTGGCCGAGGCGCAGGCCGATCGTATCGTCGTGACCAGCGACAACCCGCGCAGCGAAAAGCCTGCCGCGATCATCAGCCAGATCCTGCTCGGCCTGGCGCGTCCGGAGGCGGCGCAGGTCGAACCCGATCGCGCCAAGGCAATTGCAGATGCGCTCGCGCAGGCCCGTCCCGAGGACGTGGTCTTGATCGCCGGACGCGGCCATGAGGCATGGCAGGAGATTGCGGGCGAACGCATCGCGTTCTCGGACCGAGCGCATGCCATTGACGCGCTCACCAGAAGGAGCGAGGCATGAACACCATGTCCGCTTCCGATTCGATGATGACGCTGGCCCAGGCGGCGAACTGGATTCCAGGCGCGCGCCTGATCGGCAACCCCGCCACACCGATCCTTCGCGTACATACCGATACGCGGACGCTGGCAGCTGGCGATCTTTTCGTGGCGCTCAAGGGCGAGCGCTTCGACGCGAACGCGTTTCTTGCCAGCGCGCGCGCGCGCGGCGCGGTTGCCGCGATTGCACACGGCGGCCTCGAAGCGGCCGGTCTCGCCGGCCTGGAAGTGCCCGACACCCTGGCCGCGCTCGGCGCGCTGGCCGCCGGCTGGCGCTCGCAGTTCGACCTGCCTTTGATTGCAGTGACCGGCAGCAACGGCAAGACCACCGTGACGCAGATGATCGCCTCGATTCTTCGCACGGCCTGCGGCGAAGGCGCCCTCGCGACGGCGGGCAACTTCAACAACGAGATCGGTGTGCCGCTGACGCTGCTGCGGCTTCGTGCGCGGCATCAGCGCTCTGTGGTCGAACTCGGCATGAACCATCCGGGCGAGATCGCCCGCCTGTCCGCCATCGCCCGCCCGACGATCGCATTGGTCAACAACGCCCAGCGCGAGCATCAGGAATTCATGGCGACGGTCGAGGCCGTGGCGCGCGAAAACGCCTCCGTCCTTTCGGTGTTGCCCGATGGCGGAACGGCGGTGTTTCCGTTCGGCGATGAATTCACGCCGCTGTGGCAGTCGATTGCGCGCGAAGGTGCGACTCGCCGCTGTCTCACCTTCGGTGAACACGAGGACGCGGACATCGCGCTCGCCACTGCCGAATGGACGCGGGGCGCCTGGCAGTTCAAGGCTCGGACACCGGTGGGCGATGTTCGCTGCGCATTGCGCATCGCGGGCCGCCACAACGTCGTCAATGCGCTGGCGGCCATTGCCTGTTCGCTCGCGAGCGGTGTTTCGCCCGACAAGATCGCCGACGGGCTCGCCGCATTCGAGCCAGTGAAAGGCCGTTCCAAGGCCATCGAGTTGCATGTGGCCGAAGGTCGCACGATCACCGTCATCGACGATACGTACAACGCCAATCCCGATTCGATGCGCGCGGCGATCGATGTACTCGCCAGCCTGCCTGGACCGCGCATGCTGGTGATCGGCGACATGGGCGAGGTCGGCAACCAGGGACCCGAGTTTCATGCCGAAGTCGGCGCCTGGGCCGGCGAGCGCGGCATCGAGACCGTCTATGCGCTCGGCGAGGAATCGAAACACAGCGTGGCTGCATTCGCCGGCAATGAGGCCAGCGAGGCCCGGCATTTCGGTGACATCGAATCGCTGAACGCGGCAGTGATGGCGGGTTTGCCCCGCGCCGCGAGCGTGCTCGTGAAGGGTTCGCGTTTCATGCAGATGGAGCGGGTGGTCCAGGCCATCGTCGCTTCGGCTGCACCACAACAACAAGACAAGGGGGTCGGTCATGCCGCATGAGCCGCGCCCATTCACAGCATGCTGATGACCTTCGCCCAATGGCTGCAGACGGTCTCGCCGGAGTTTGGTTTCCTGCGCGTCTTCCAGTACCTCACCTTCCGCGCGCTGATGGCGGCGTTGACCGCGCTCCTCCTCGGCCTGCTCGCCGGGCCTTACGTCATTCGCCGCCTCGCCGCGCTCAAGATCGGCCAGCAGGTGCGCAGCTATGGCATGGAGACGCATCTCACCAAGAGCGGAACGCCCACGATGGGTGGCGTGCTGGTGCTGTTCTCGATCGCGCTTTCGACATTGCTGTGGTTCGATCTCTCGAACCGCTTCGTCTGGATCGTGCTCTGGGTGACGCTCGGCTTCGGCGCCATCGGCTGGGTCGATGATTGGCGCAAGGTGGTGCGCAAGGACCCCGAAGGCATGCGTTCGCGCGAGAAGTACTTCTGGCAGTCGGTGGTCGGGTTGGTCGCGGGCTTCTATTTGCTCTTCAGCATCTCCGAAAGCTCCAACTGGCGCGTGCTGGAACTGTTCGCCACCTGGGTGCGTTCGGGCTTCGACCTGGACTTTCCGCCCAAGATCAACCTGCTGGTGCCCTTCTTCAAGGAAGTGAGCTATCCGCTCGGCGGCATCGGCTTCGTCATCCTCACCTATCTGGTGATCGTCGGCGCGAGCAATGCGGTGAACCTCACTGACGGGCTCGACGGCCTGGCGATCATGCCGGTCGTGATGGTGGGCTCCGCGCTGGGCGTGTTCGCCTACGTCACGGGCAGTGCCGTGTACTCGCGCTACCTGCTTTTTCCGCACATTCCGGGCTCGGGCGAACTGCTGGTGTTTTGCTCGGCCATGGCCGGCGCGGGTTTGGCCTTTTTGTGGTTCAACACGCATCCGGCGCAGGTTTTCATGGGCGACGTGGGCGCGCTCGCGCTCGGCGGCGCACTGGGAACCATCGCCGTCATCGTGCGCCAGGAAATCGTGTTCTTCGTCATGGGCGGCATCTTCGTGGTCGAGGCGATCTCGGTGATGGCGCAAGTCACCTATTTCAAATACACCAAGAAGCGCTTTGGCGAAGGGCGGCGCGTGCTCAAGATGGCACCGCTTCACCATCATTTCGAGAAGAGCGGCTGGCGCGAGACGCAGGTCGTGGTGCGCTTCTGGATCATCACGATGCTGCTGTGCCTCGTGGGTCTTTCCACCCTGAAGCTCCGGTAAGACGATGCGGCATCTCCAAGACCTTCACGTCCTGATCATGGGCCTCGGTGCGTCCGGCCTGGCGATGGCGCGCTGGTGTGCGCGTCACGGCGCGAAGATCACCGCGGCGGACACGCGCGAGACGCCGCCGCAACTCGCCATGTTGCGCGAAGAAATTCCCGAAGCGCAATTCGTTGGAGGACCTTTGGCGGCTTCGCTGGTCCAAGGTACTTCCGTGCGCGCGGTGTATCGCTCCCCCGGTCTCTCGCCGGCGTCAATTGCTTCGGTGCTCGATGCGGCGCGCGCGATGGGGCTGCATGTTGGCGGGGAACTGGATCTCTTCGCGCACGCTCTTGCGGATTTGCGCATTGCCGAAGTTGCAGAAGGCTTAGAAGTCGCAGAGCCTGCGACCCTGCCCGAGGCGGCCCCGTCGACGGAGCCGGAGACGCAGCAGCCCGACACCGAGGCGGCCGACGAGGACGACGATTCGCCCGCACCGGCACCGGTCATCGTTCCGCCACCGGCGCCCAAGGGCTACACACCCGCGGTGCTGGCGATCACCGGCACGAACGGCAAGACGACCGTCACCGCACTCACCGGCCAATTGGTCGAGCGCGCTGGCAAGTCGGTCGCCGTGGCCGGCAACATTGGCCCGACCTTGCTCGACACCCTTTCAGAGCGCATGGACGCGGACACGCTGCCGGATGTCTGGGTGCTGGAGTTGTCGAGCTTTCAACTCGATGGCGCGCAAGGTTTCGAACCGACCGCAGCCACGGTGCTGAACGTAACCCAGGACCATCTGGACTGGCACGGCGACATGGCGGCCTATGTCGCAGCCAAGGCTCGCATCTTCGGCAAGCAAGGAGTGATGCTGCTGAACCGCGACGACGAAGCCGTGATGGCCATGCGGCCGGCGGCCGTCAAGCTGGCCCGCGGCCAGACCGCACGAAGCATCGTCACCTTCGGCGGCGACATGCCGACACGGCCGGGCGACTACGGCATCGAGCGCGTCAACGGCATGGCATGGCTGGTGCGCGCGCTCGAAGCGGACGAGACCCAGAAGCGCAAGCGCGGTGCCGCCGTCGAGGAAGAGGAGATCCACTTCCAGCGCCTGATGCCCGCCGATGCGCTGCGCATCCGTGGCCGGCACAACGCGCTCAATGCGCTGGCGTCACTCGCGCTTGCGACGGCGGCAGGCTGCCAGCTTGCGCCGATGCTCTACGGCTTGCGCGAATACCGCGGCGAGCCGCACCGCGTCGAACCGGTGGCGATCATCAACGAGGTCGAGTACTTCGATGACAGCAAGGGAACCAACGTAGGAGCGACCGTCGCCGCGTTGATTGGGCTTGGCGAGGAGCGCCGCGTGGTGGTCATCCTCGGCGGCGAGGGCAAGGGACAGGACTTTGCGCCGCTTGCAGAGCCGGTGCGCCAATATGCACGCGCCGTGGTGCTGATCGGCCGCGACGCGCCGATCATCGAAGCCGCATTGGCGTCCACAGGCGTCTCGATGCAAGCCGCCGCCTCTTTGCCCGAGGCCGTGACGCTGGCCGCCAGTCTCGCGCAGCCCGGCGATGCGGTGCTGCTCTCGCCGGCCTGCGCGAGCTTCGACATGTTCAAGGACTACGCGCATCGCGCGACGGTGTTCTGCGACGCCGTGCAGGCGCTCGCCGACGGGGGGCCTGCGTGAGCACGACGTCCGCCACCTCCGGCACTTCAGGCAAGGCCAGCCGCTTCGCCGGCTGGTTCAGCCGCGCCAAGAGCGGCATCGACGCATTGCCGATGCACTTGCCCGTGCGTCTCGGGAACGCGGGCATGACGCAGACGAAGGCAGCGCCGGTGCGCGTGCTGGGATTCGACCAGGCGCTGGTGTGGGTCACCGTCGCGCTCCTGGCGTGGGGTCTGGTGATGGTGTATTCGGCGTCGATCGCATTGCCGGACAACCCGCGCTTCGCGCGCGCCGGTTACAGCCCGACCTACTTCATCTCGCGGCACGCGGCATCGCTGGTGGTCGCATTCGTCGCTGGCTTGCTGACCTTCCAGATTCCGATGAAGACCTGGGAGAGGACGGCGCCGTGGCTCTTCGTGGCGTCGCTGTTGCTGCTGGTGGCCGTGCTGATTCCGCACCTGGGCATCAACGTCAATGGTGCGCGCCGTTGGCTGCCGCTCGGCATCATGCGTTTCCAGCCCTCGGAATTGGCCAAGTTCGCGATGGTTCTCTATGCGGCCAGCTACATGGTGCGCAAGATGGAGATCAAGGAGCGCTTCTTCCGCGCCGTGCTGCCCATGGGCATTGCCGTGGTCGTGGTCGGCATGCTCGTAATGGCCGAGCCGGACATGGGCGCCTTCATGGTGATCGCAGTGATCGCGATGGGCATCCTGTTCCTGGGCGGTGTGAACGCGCGCATGTTCTTCGTGATCGCTACCCTGGTGGTGGTCGCCTTCGGCACGATCGTGGCGACCAGTCCCTGGCGGCGCGAACGCATCTTTGCCTACCTCGACCCCTGGAGCGAAGAACACGCGCTCGGCAAGGGCTACCAGCTTTCGCATTCGCTGATCGCGATCGGGCGCGGCGAAGTCTTCGGGGTCGGGCTGGGCGGCAGCGTCGAAAAATTGCACTGGCTGCCCGAGGCGCACACCGATTTTCTGCTGGCGGTGATCGGCGAGGAATTCGGTCTCGTGGGCGTGTTGCTCGCCATTGCGCTGTTCCTGTGGCTCACGCGCCGGATCATGCACATCGGCCGTCAGGCAATTGCGCTCGATCGCGTCTTCTCGGGGCTCGTGGCACAGGGCGTCGGCATCTGGATGGGCTTCCAGACATTCATCAATATGGGTGTGAACCTGGGCGCGTTGCCGACCAAGGGGCTGACCCTGCCGCTGATGAGTTTCGGCGGCTCGGCCATCTTGATGAATGTCATTGCGCTGGCCGTCGTGTTGCGCATTGATTACGAGAACCGCGTCCTCATGCGCGGAGGGCGAGTATGAGCAGGACGGCACTCGTCATGGCTGGTGGCACGGGTGGGCACATCTTCCCGGGGCTCGCCGTGGCCGAAGCATTGCGTGAGCGCGGCTGGCGCGTGCACTGGCTCGGCGTGCCCGGCAGCATGGAGCACCAGCTTGTACCGCCGCGTGGCTTCGCCTTCGAGCCCGTGCAGTTCGGCGGTGTGCGTGGCAAGGGTCCCGTCACGCTCGCCCTGCTGCCGATGCGACTGCTGCGCGCCTTCTGGCAGAGCATTGGCGTGGTGCGGCGTGTGAAGCCCGATGTGGTGGTGGGCCTGGGTGGCTACATCACCTTTCCGGGTGGAATGATGAGCGTGCTGCTGGGCAAGCCGCTGGTGCTCCACGAGCAGAACTCCGTGGCGGGACTTGCCAACAAACTGCTTGCGAGCGTGGCCGATCGCGTCTTCACCGCTTTTCCGAATGTGCTGAAGAAGGCGCAGTGGGTCGGCAATCCGTTGCGCGCGGCATTTACAGCGCAGGGCGAACCTGCCGAGCGTTTCGCGGGCCGTACCGGTCCGCTGCGACTGCTGGTCGTTGGCGGCAGCCTGGGCGCGAAGGCGCTCAATGCGGTGGTGCCGAAAGCATTGGCCATGATCGCGCCCACGCAACGCCCGAAGGTGACGCACCAGAGCGGCGCGAAGCAGATCGACGAACTCCGCGCCAACTATGCAGCGGCCGGCGTCGACGGCGAACTCACACCTTTCATCGAAGACACCGCCCGCGCGTACGCCGATGCCGACTTGATCGTCGCGCGTGCCGGCGCGAGCACCGTCACCGAAATCGCGGCCGTCGGCGCAGCAGCGCTGTTCGTGCCTTTCCCCTCCGCTGTGGACGACCACCAGACCACCAATGCGCGCTTTCTTGTCGACGCGGGTGGTGGCTGGCTCGTTCAACAGTCCGAACTCACACCAGAATTGTTGGCCGACTTGCTACAGAAAACCGGGCGCGACGCGCTCCTGCAACGGGCCTTGAAGGCCCAGACGATGCGCAAGACCGAGGCGGTAGATGCCGTGGTCCGCGCGTGCGAAGAACTCAGCCGCGGAGGCCGCTCATGAAGCATGCGATCCGTCATATTCATTTCGTGGGTGTCGGCGGCTCCGGCATGAGCGGCATTGCCGAAGTGCTGCTCAACCTCGGCTACAAGATCTCGGGCTCAGACCTCGCCGACAGTGCGACGCTGCGGCGTCTGGCCGGTCTCGGCATCGCGACCTACGTCGGACACGACGCCGCGCACATCGCGGGCGCGGACGCCGTCGTCACCTCGACCGCCGTGCACGCGCACAACCCCGAGGTCGTGGCTGCGCGCGAGAAGCGCATCCCCGTGGTGCCGCGCGCGCTGATGCTGGCCGAGCTGATGCGCCTCAAGCAGGGCATCGCCATCGCTGGCACGCACGGCAAGACCACGACGACCAGCCTCGTGGCGAGCGTGCTCGCGGCTGCGGGGCTCGATCCGACCTTCGTCATCGGCGGTCGTCTCAACAGCGCGGGCGCCAACGCGCAGCTCGGCAGTGGCGACTACATCGTGGTCGAGGCGGACGAATCCGATGCGTCGTTCCTGAACCTGCTGCCGGTCATGGCCGTGGTCACGAACATCGACGCCGACCACATGGAGACCTACGGGCACGACTTCGCGAAGCTCAAGAAGGCTTTCGTCGACTTCCTGCATCGCATGCCTTTCTATGGCGTGGCGATCTTGTGTACCGATGATCCGGCGGTGCGAGAGATCGTGACCGAGGTGTCGTGCCCCGTCACGAGCTATGGCTTCAGCGAGGACGCGCAGGTGCGTGCAGTCAACGTGCGGGCCGTCGGCTCGCAGATGCACTTCACTGCGCAGCGCCGCAACGGCGTCACGCTGCCGGACCTGGACATCGTGCTGAATTTGCCGGGCGAGCACAACGTGCGCAATGCGCTGTCGGTCATCGCCGTGGCCGTCGAACTCAATGTGCCGGACGAGGCCGTGCAGCGCGGGCTCGCCGACTTCAAGGGCGTGGGGCGGCGCTTCCAGCGTTACGGCGAAGTGCCTGCGCGGGGCGAGGCCGGCGCAGGCAGCTTCACGCTGATCGACGACTACGGTCATCACCCGGTGGAGATGGCCGCGACCATCGCCGCCGCTCGGGGTGCATTTCCGGGCCGCCGCTTGTTGCTTGCTTTTCAGCCGCACCGCTTCACGCGAACGCGCGATTGCTTCGAGGATTTCGTCAAGGTCATCGGCCAGGCGGACGCCGTGCTGCTCGGCGAGGTCTATGCGGCCGGCGAGCCGCCGATCGTGGCCGCCGATGGTCGCTCGCTCGCCCGCGCATTGCGCGTGGCCGGCAAGGTCGAGCCGGTGTTCGTCGATGAGATCGGCGCCATGCCGCAAGCCATCCTGGACAACGCGCGCGAAGGCGACGTGGTGATCTGCATGGGGGCTGGCTCGATCGGCGCGGTGCCAGCAAAAGTGGTTGAACTCGGCGCGATGGCGTCCGGCAAGTCCGAGCAGGTTGCTCGATAGGGGAGTGGGCTGTGAACGTGATTGATCCAAAATCCTTCGGCAAGGTGGCCGTGTTGTTCGGCGGCAGTTCGGCCGAGCGCGAAGTCTCGATCATG
The DNA here is from genome assembly GCF_056394705.1 of Variovorax sp. 10N420. Taxonomy (NCBI): domain Bacteria; kingdom Pseudomonadati; phylum Pseudomonadota; class Betaproteobacteria; order Burkholderiales; family Comamonadaceae; genus Variovorax; species Variovorax sp. 10N420. Next base: position 161,289 of record NZ_JBFTIJ010000005.1, read on the forward strand.
TCGGGAACGGGTGTATTGGATGCGCTGCTTTCGCAAGGCGTCGATGCGCATGCCTTCGATCCGTCCGAGCGCGAGCTGGTCGAGCTCAAGCGCGAAGGCTTCGCGCGTTGCTTCGTCGTGCTGCATGGCCGGCATGGAGAAGACGGCACGGTGCAGGGCGCGCTCGAACTCCTTGGCATTCCATACACCGGCTCTGGCGTGATGGCGTCGAGCGTGGCGATGGACAAGGTCATGACCAAGCGCATCTGGGAGGCTGACGGCCTGCCGACGCCGCGCTATGTTCGCCTGGCCTTTGACCAGCAGAGCCGCGAGCAGATCAACGCAGTGCCGGATGTGCTTGGCCTGCCGCTGATCGTCAAACCGCCGCGCGAAGGTTCGTCCATCGGCGTGACCAAGGTGATGGGTCCAAATGACGTGGACAGGCAGATGCAGGATGCGGTGTCGCTCTCGGTGCGGTACGACTCGGATGTGCTGTGTGAAGAGTTCATCGAAGGCGAGGAAGTCACCTGCGCAGTGCTCGGCAGCGGCCTCGATGCAGTGGCGATGCCCGTGGTGCGCATCGCCGCACCCGAGGGCGCGTACGACTACCAGAACAAGTACTTCACGGACGACGTCAAGTACCACTGCCCGAGTGGCCTGCCTGCCGACGAAGAGCAGGAGATCCGACGCATCACGCTGGCCGCCTATCACCAGCTCGGCTGCCGCGGTTGGGGTCGCGCCGACCTGATGATCAGGGCCAGCGACCGCAAGGCCTTCCTGCTGGAAATGAACACGTCGCCCGGGATGACGAGCCACTCGCTCGTGCCCATGTCGGCGCGGGCGGCCGGCATCTCCTATGAAGAGCTTTGCGTGCGTGTGCTGGCTACGGCGACTCTCGATTCGAAACCGGCCAGAGACGAAGGAGCGGCATGACCAATAGCATCCCCGCGCCCTTCGACGTCAAGCTCATGAACGTGACCGCGAGCCTGGTGTTCGCGCTGTTCTCGCTCATGCTGCTGGCGGCGGGTGCGTGGTGGGTGCTGCGCCAGCCTTTCTTTCCGCTCTCGGGCATCAAGGTCGATGGCGAAGTCACGCACAACAACGCGGTGACGCTGCGCGCCAACGTGGCGCCGCAACTGGCCGGCAATTTCTTCACGGTCGACCTCTCGCGCGCGCGCACGGCTTTCGAATCGGTTCCGTGGGTGCGCAAGGCGGTCGTGCGGCGCGAGTTTCCCAACAAGCTGCGCGTGACGCTCACCGAGCACCAGCCTGTTGCACATTGGGGCGACGAAGCCGAGTCCAAGCTGATCAATGGCTTCGGCGAAGTGTTCGAAGCCAACGTGGCCGAAGTCGATGACGACCTGCCGCACCTCGATGGTCCGGCCGAACAGGCCGGACAGGTGCTTGGCATGTACCGCGTGCTGTCGCCGCTGTTCCAGCCCTATGACCTCTCGATCGACGCGCTGGCGCTGTCGAGTCGCGGGAGCTGGCGCGTGACGCTCGATACCGGTGCGACGGTCGAACTCGGGCGCGGGCGAGGCGAAGAAGTGGTGGCGCGTACGCAGCGTTTTCTGCGCACCGTGACGCCGGTGGCGAGCCAGTACGGAAGAACGATGGCGGCGGTCGAGGGCGCCGATCTTCGGCACAACGAAGGGTATGCGCTGCGGCTGCGCGGCGTCACCACGGTCGTTCCCGACCTGAAGAAAAAGTAGAGCAGCAAGAGAGAGCGAACAGAGGAAGCTTCATGTCCAAAGATTACAAAGATCTCGTCGTCGGGCTAGACATCGGCACTGCCAAGGTGATGGCGGTGGTTGCCGAGGTGCTGTCCAACGGCGAGCTCAAGCTGGCGGGGCTGGGCATTGCGCCCAGCAACGGGCTCAAGCGTGGCGTGGTGGTGAACATCGACGCCACCGTGCAGAGCATCCAGCAGGCGCTCAAGGAGGCCGAACTGATGGCCGACTGCAAGATCAGCCGCGTCTACACCGGCATCACCGGCAGCCACATCCGAGGCATCAATTCGAGCGGCATGGTGGCGGTCAAGGACAAGGAAGTCACGCCGGCCGATGTCGCGCGCGTGGTCGAGACGGCGCGTGCAATCAACATTTCCAGCGACCAGCGGCTGCTGCTGGTGGAGCCGCAAGAATTCGTGATCGACGGCCAGGACGTGAAGGAGCCGATTGGCATGAGCGGCATGCGCCTCGAAGCCAAGGTGCACATCGTGACCGGCGCCCAGAGCGCGGCTGAAAACATCATCAAGTGCGTGCGGCGCTGCGGCCTGGAAGTCGACCAGCTGATGCTGAACCCGCTCGCGTCGAGCCAGGCCGTCCTGACCGAGGACGAGCGCGAACTCGGCGTGGTGCTGGTCGACATCGGCGCCGGCACGACCGACGTTGCGATCTTCACCAACGGCGCGATTCGCCATACGGCTGTGATCCCGATCGCCGGCGATCTCATCACCAGCGACATCGCGATGGCTTTGCGCACGCCGACCAAGGACGCCGAGGACATCAAAGTCGAGAACGGCTATGCCAAGCAACTGCTGGCCGACCCGGACACGCAGGTCGAAGTGCCCGGCCTTGGCGACCGCGGTCCGCGCTTGCTGAGCAAGCAGGCGCTGGCCGGCGTGATCGAGCCGCGCATCGAGGAAATCTTCTCTTTGGTCCAGCAGGTGATTCGCGAGTCGGGCTATGAAGAGGTGTTGTCCTCGGGCGTGGTGCTTACCGGCGGCAGCGCGGTGATGCCGGGGATGGTCGAACTGGGCGAAGACATCTTCCTGAAGCCGGTGCGGCGCGGTATTCCGAAGTATTCAAGCGCGTTGTCTGACATGGTTGCACAACCGCGTGCGGCGACCGTGATGGGCTTGCTCGAAGAAGCGCGTTATGCGCGTTTGCGCGGATTCAAGGTGGCGCAGAAGAACGGGTCGGTCAAGACCGCTTTCGGCCGCTTCAAGGACTTCATCGTGGGGAACTTTTGATGACCGCCATGCTTGCCCACTGCGTGTGGCCGCACACCCCCTTCAAGGGGGCAACGCCGGCGGCCCGGCGGAGCCGGTTCCGCGGCGTTCCTGGAATGGGAGCTTCGCTATGAATGGCGCATCACTCTGGTTGGCGCGTGCCGGGCCGCCCCTTCATTTCAACGAGCGATGGCGAAGAACCGGGCCACCTTTTCATCGTTCACGGTTCCAACAACAAATTTATTCATAAACATGGCAACTGCATATTCAAGGAGTCAGAACATGGCTATCGAAATGATCGAGATCGAAGAGTTCAACCAGGGAACGCAGATCAAGGTGATCGGCGTGGGCGGAGGCGGCGGCAACGCCGTCGCGCACATGATCGAGCGCGGCGTACAGGGCGTTCAGTTTGTCTGCGCGAACACCGACGCGCAGGCGTTGTCGCGCAGCAATGCGCACAAGACCATCCAGCTCGGCACCAACGGGCTGGGCGCCGGAAGCAAGCCGGAGAAGGGTCGCGATGCGGCGGAAGCGGCAGTCGACGACATCCGCGAATCGATCGCGGGCGCGCACATGCTGTTCATCACGGCCGGCATGGGCGGCGGCACGGGCACGGGCGCCGCGCCCGTGATCGCGCGGGTCGCCAAGGAAATGGGCATTCTCACCGTCGGTGTGGTGACCAAGCCTTTCGACTGGGAAGGCGGCCGTCGCATGACGAACGCCGACTCCGGCCTGGCGGAACTCGAAGCCAACGTCGATTCGCTGATCGTTGTGCTCAACGAGAAGCTGCTCGACGTGCTGGGCGAGGACGTCACGCAGGACGAGGCCTTCGCGCATGCCAATGATGTGCTGAAGAACGCCGTCGGCGGCATTTCGGAAATCATCAACGAGTACGGCGGCGTGAACGTCGACTTCGAAGACGTGCGCACCGTGATGGGCGAACCCGGCAAGGCCATGATGGGCACGGCTGCGGCCAGCGGCCCGGATCGCGCCCGCATCGCCGCCGAGCAGGCGGTGGCCTGCCCGCTGCTGGAGGGCATCGACCTGTCCGGCGCCAAGGGCGTGCTGGTGCTGGTGACGGCATCGAAGGGATCGCTGAAGCTGAGCGAATCGAAGCTGGCGATGAACACGATCCGCGCCTATGCCTCGCCGGACGCGCATGTGATCTACGGCGCCGCCTACGACGACAACCTCGGTGACGAGATGCGCGTGACCGTGGTTGCAACCGGCCTCTCGCGCCAGGATGCTCGTCGTCAGGCGCCGACGCTGGAGGTGATCCGCACTGGCACCGACAACATCCCGTTCACCGTTCCGACGCTCGGCGGCGGTGTGGGCCATGCGGCCGGCCAGCCGAACTACGACGGCATGGCAGTGCCCAGCGTGTGGCGTACCAACCGCACGATGGCCGCCGCCAAGGTGGACGCGCTGTCGTCGGGCGGCATGGACGATTTCGAGATCCCCGCCTTCCTGCGCCGTCAGGCGGATTGACGGGGCGGCAGTGGAAGCTATCGGGGACATAGCGAGGCGGGCGGTACGCCGGACGTCTCGCGCTCCTAAAATCGCGCCCGTGCTTCCACAACGTACCCTCAAATCGATCACGCGCGCGGTCGGCGTCGGACTCCACAGCGGACAACGCGTGGAGCTCACGCTTCGCCCGGCGCCGGTGAACCACGGCATCGTGTTCCGGCGCGTGGACTTGCCCGAGCCGGTCGAGATTCCGATGACTGCCGAGGCGGTCACGGACACGCGGCTTGCATCCACCGTGTCTTCGCGCGGCGCCAAGGTGCAAACGGTCGAGCATCTGATGTCGGCCTGCGCCGGCCTGGGTATCGACAACTTGCTGATCGACATCACGGCCGACGAGGTGCCGATCCTCGACGGCTCGGCGTCGTCCTTTGTTTTTCTGCTGCAGAGCGCAGGCATCGAGTTGCAGAGCGCGGCTCGCCGCTTCATTCGCGTGACGCGAATGGTCGAGGTTCGCGAAGGCGAAGGCCCCGACGAAAAGTGGGCGCGCCTGGAGCCGTATCACGGGTTCAAGCTCAGCTTCGAGATCGACTTCGACCATCGCGTCGTGAACTCGACCGGGCAGCGCGTCGAATTCGACCTGGGCAGCGGCTCGTACAGCCGCGACATCGCGCGCGCCCGGACGTTCGGGTTCACCAAGGAGGTCGAGTACATGCGCTCGAAGGGGCTGGCCCTCGGCGGTGGTCTCGACAACGCGATCGTGATGGATGACACCAAGGTGCTGAATGCGGGTGGCCTGCGTTACGACGACGAGTTCGTCAAACACAAGATCCTCGATGCCATGGGCGATCTCTACGTCATCGGGCAGCCATTGCTCGCGGCCTACAGTGCCTTCCGTTCGGGTCACGCACTCAACAACAAGCTCCTGCGCGAGCTTTTGGCGCACGACGATGCGCACGAAATCGTGACCTTCGACGACGAGCGACGCGCGCCGGTCGGGTTTACCGAAGTCGCCCGCGCCTGGTAGCAAGAAGCGCAGATGCTGCTGTTTCGCTGGGCCATCCTGTTGCTTCTGTTGGTGGCCGGGGCCTCGTTCGCTTTTTATGCGGGGACTGGGCAGGTGAAGTACCGGCGGTTCGGATGGATCGTTCTTAAATGGACCTTGCTCGCGGCGTTTGGATTCTTTGCTGTGTTGATTGCTGAACGGGTGTTTTAGGGATTTGGGTTGGGGTTGGCGGAGGCGGGCGGTGTGCCCTGGGCCGGCCGACGTCACCGGCCGCTTTGCGGCTTCCCTGCGCTGCTCGCGGTACGCGGGGTCCCGCTCAAACTCGCCTTCGGCTCAAACAGTCGCGAGCCCTGATCCGCGTACCGCTGCGCTGCTCGGCGGTGCCTCAACGGCCGGCCCAGGGCACACCGCCCGCCTCCGCCGGTAAGGTGGGGGTGATTGGTCCGCCGCCGTGGCTGTGACCAGCTGGCATGCCGTGGACGTTCGAGACGCGCGCATCGGCGCACAACCACTGAGCCCGGTATGCCCTGTGGGCTGTGGCGACCCTTCTGCGCCGCCGAAGCGCGCAGACTCAGGCGGATCAGGGCCGCGTGTGTCTGAGCGAAGCGAGTTTCACGCGGACCCCGCCTGAGTCGAGCACTGCAGGGAAGTCCGAAGGACCGGCGCAGCGGGGTCGCCACAGCCCACAGGGCATACCGGGCGGCCCCCCACAAAGGCCCCTCAACAACATCAACCGCACCCCCTACCGAGTCCGCCCCTGCCGATACATCCCACTCGTACTCCGAGAAAGCACAGTAGCCTGCCCGAGTCGCGCCATCGAGCTCCCCACATGCGCATGCGTGATGGCGATACCTAGCGCATCCGCAGCGTCGCTGCCCGGCACACCCGGCAATTGAAGCAGCCGCTTCACCATCTCCTGCACCTGCGCCTTGGCAGCGCGTCCGTGCCCCGCGACAGCCTGCTTCATCTGCAGCGCCGTGTACTCGGCCACCGTGAGATTGCAGGTGACCAGTGCCGTCAAGCACGCGCCCCGCGCCTGTCCCAACAATAGGGTCGATTGTGGATTCACGTTGACGAACACGATCTCCACCGCAGCCGCATCCGGCTTGTAGCGTTCGTTGATTTCGCCAATGCCGTCGAAGAGCACCTTGAGCCGCGTCGGCAACTCGCCCTTTGTCAGATGACGGGTGCTGATGGTTCCGCTCGCCACATAGCGCAGCGAATGGCCGTCCACGTCGACCACGCCGAAGCCCGTCGTTTGCAGACCGGGGTCGATACCTAGGATGCGCATTCGATGCTCACGCGTTGAAATACCAGCGAACGGCGTGGAAGAACACCGGTGCTGCAAAGCAAAGTGCATCGACGCGATCCAGGAGACCGTTGGCCCCGGTGACGCCGACACTCCGCTGCCCCCAGTTCGGGATCCCGCGATCGCGCTTCAGCGCCTTCATCACCAGATGGCCCATCGAGCCCGCCACGCAAGCGATCAACGACATCGCGAGCGCCTGGCCGTACTTGAATGGCGTGATGAACGAGAACAGCGCGCCCACAAAGCTCGCGATGATCATGCCCAGCGCCCAACTCGTCCAGTTGAAGCTGCGGCTCACATGGGGCGCGACCGGCGGCTGAAAGAACAACCGGCGCCTGATGGCACCCAGCCAGCCCTTCGGAGGCTCAGGCATGGGTTCGCCCGCTGGGGGCATCGATTTTCTTCGCGACACCAGATGCTGCACCAGCATGCATGTCTGCACCACGAACACCAGGTAGAACACCAGAAAGGCATTTTTGCCCTCGTAGCCCGAGAACGACAACAGCAGCAGCGCCGGCACATGGCTCATGCCATAGACACAGACCATGATTCCCCACTGCAGCTTGGCATTGCGTTCGAGAAAGTGGCTCGGATCGTCTGCCAGCGCACTGACCACCGGAATCGCAAGGAAGACATAGACCGGGATGAACACCGTGAACAGATCGAAGTGCGCCGTCGCGACCAACCAGAACTGGATCGGCAGCACGACAAAGAAGGCCAGGATCAGGCTGCGGTGATCGCCCCGCCGCGTCGGCGACAAAGTGATGAACTCCCGCAGCGCGAGGAAGGAAATGATCGCAAATAGCAAGGTCGCAACAGTTTCGCCCAGCGCCCATCCGATCCAGAACACGACCACCATCACCCAGGTCGTTCGCAGCAGCGAGCGGAAATGCCGAAGCTCGCGCTGCCAGACCTCGTTGTGCATCGGATTGCGCTGCTCCCTGAAAGTCAGCATGAACGCCGCGGTACTCACCACGAACAGCAGACCGAAAACAATGAAGAAGAGGGCGGCGACCTGATGGGTCGATGAGAGGTTTCGAAGGTATTCGTTCATCTAGACATCTCGCAGCGCAATCACGGCACCGCGAGCGCGGTCGAGAAAGGGACGACGCTCCTCGCCTTCTTCAAGCCCGATTGGCGCGCCAAAAGTGACAGAGCAAAGGATAGGCACCGGAACCACTTCGCCCTTTGGCATTACGCGCTGCACATTGTCAATCCATGCCGGCACCAGCACCACGTCAGGAAACATCTGGGCCAGCGTGAAAAGGCCTGACTTGAATTTTTGCGGCTCGCCAGTGTGGCCGCGTGTGCCCTCGGGAAAAATGATGATCGAGTCACCGCTTTGAAGCGCGTCGATCAGCGGTTGCAGCGGCGCCAGCGCCTCTGCGCTTCCGGGCGGGATGCTGGGCGGCTCTGGGCTTGCGGCAGGCTGGGCGAGCGGCAACTCGGCTTGAACCGACCACGGCTCGGCGACAGGCTCGACGGGCGAAGGTGGCGCAACGTCGAACGAGGGCTCGATGCGTTCGGGCTGCATGGGCGCCGGTGGCGCGGGCGGCACGGTCGCAGGGCCGCCGCCTCTTTCGACGTAGATGGCATTGAAGACTTCGGTCGTGATCCAGCGCTTGAAGGGTGTCGTGGCCCAGTAATCGCGCGCTGCGATGGGGCGCGTGATGCTGCGCAGCTCTTCGGGCAGCGCAGCCCAGATCATGACGAGGTCCAGATGGCTTTGATGGTTGGCGAAGTAGATGCGCTGCTCGGCCTTCGGAGGGCAACCCCACCAGCGCGCTTGTGCGCCGGTGAGCAACCTGATCATGGCCAGCAATCCCCATCCCGTGAACTTGGCGAGCATGGGGTATTTTGACTCGCCCCCAGGCTCGCGCACTTCGTGTCGCTCTCCACCCCCTGCCGGGGGCAACACCGGCGGCCCGGCGAAGCCGGTTCCGCGGTGTTTCACGAGGGGGCCTGGTTTCGCCGGCCGCTGGGGTGGTCGGGTCAGGGGAGGTCTGCGGCGGGCATGCGGGCGGCTATGGTGCCGGAGCGGTTGGCCAAGTAGCCTGAGGCTTGGCGGCGTTCGAAGAACTTCGGGCTGGGGAGCATGACGGCGAGTTTGGCTGACTCGCTGACGCTTAGTTTGGAGGCAGGCTTTTTGTAGTAGCGCTGGGCAGCGGCTTCGGCGCCGAAGATGCCTTCGCCCCATTCGACGTTGTTGAGGTAGATCTCGAGGATTCGCTCCTTGCTGAGGAGCAGTTCCAAGGCGGTGGCGAGCATCAATTCCTGGGCTTTGCGCAGCAGGGTTCGTTCGCCGGAAAGCAGGAGGTTCTTGGCGATCTGCTGAGTGATGGTGGAACCGCCGCGCAATTGGGCGGGGCGGGGTTCCTTGCCCCGGGCTCGCATCTGGGCGGCGCGTTTGGCTGCAATTTCTTCGGCTTTGGCGTTGCGTTGGCGGGCGCGCTCGATGGCTTCCCACTCGACGCCCTGGTGATAGATGAATTCGCTGTCTTCGCTGGCGATCACGGCGCGCTTGAGTGAATCGGAGATTTGCGCATAAGGAACCCAGCGCTGCTGCCATTCGCTGCCGCCGTTGGTGCGGCCCTGGGTTGCGAGCCGCCACGCTTCGGAGCGTTGGAAGGCGGTCGACTGCGGATCGATGACCGCCATGGCCGCGATGCGGGCGATGAAGAAGAACTGCAGGGCGAAGGCAGCGATCAGCAGACAGCCGAGCCAGCGAAGGAGCGGCTTCACTTCGCGTCGACGATGGCTCGCAGTTCGGCGAGCACCGGAGCAGTGGGTGGGCGCACGCCGCGCCACGTCTCGAAGGCTTCGGCGGCTTGTTCGACCAGCATGCCGAGGCCGTCGCGCGGCACGGCGCCGTGCTCGCGGGCCCAGTTCATGAAGCCCGCGGCGGAGGGGCCATACATCATGTCGACCGCGAGTGCGCCAGGCTTCAAGACACCGGCCGCGACCGGCACTTCACCGCCGCCCAGGCTCGACGCGGTCGCATTGATCAGCACGTCGAATGTGCCCGGTATGGCGTGGAGTTCTTGCGCTTCAAGGTCGACGTGGTGCTGCAACGCGAGCGCCGCGTGGCGCTGCACCAGGGCGATGGCCTTGGCGAGCGTGCGGTTGGCAACGACGATCCGGCGCGGCCGGGCCTCGATCAGCGGACCAAGGACGCCGGCGGATGCGCCGCCCGCGCCGAGCAAGAGCAATTCGCTGCCCGCAATGGATACGCCCGCGTGCAAGGTGATGTCGTTGACGATCCCGATGCCGTCGCTGTTGTCGCCATGGATGCCGTCATCGCGAAAGCTCAGCACGTTGACGGCGCGGGCCAGCGCGGCGCGCGCCGTCAGGTGCTGAGACAACGCAGCCGCATCGAACTTGAAGGGCACGGTGACGTTGCAGCCGCGCGCGATGCCCGATGCGTCGGCGCGAAAGGCGGCCACGGCATCGGCAAAGCCGTCGATGGGCGCAAGGCGGCGGCCATAGTCCAGCGTCTGTCCCGTCAGTGCGGCAAAGCGCGCATGAATCCACGGCGAGCGGCTGTGCTCGACCGGGTTGCCCATCACGCAGTACAGGTCCATGTTGCCTCTCCCCTTCATTCAGTCATTGCCTCGACGAAAGTTGCGTCTCCAGCGTCTCGTCGTGCGTGAACTTGAAGCGCGACGGCAGCACGATCTGGTCGGTCTGGCGACGCATCGCGTCATTGAACTTGCCGAAGCCGCCGATGCTGCGCACGATGGCTTGCGCGCGCCGGTCGAGTGTCTTGTCCCCCGAACTTTCGACGATCTCGGTTCCGAGGATCGTGCCATCGAAGTTGACGGTCACCAGCATGGTGAGTTCTCCGTAGAGCTTCTTGCCCGCGGCTTCGGGGAAGTTCTCGGTCCCTCGCGCTTCGATCTTGCGGCGCAATGCATCGACATAGGACGCGTAGGCTGCTTCGCGCGTGGCTGGGCTGAGATAGCGCTTCTTGGGGCGCGCGTTCTCCTCGTTCACGCGGCGTTCGATAGCGGCCAGCATATCGATCAGCTGCCGGCGCTTTTCCTCGCGCGCAGCTGCTTCGGTGGGGTTGCCCTGGCTGCGCGGGTCAGGTGCCGGCATGGTGGCCAACTGCTGCTTGATCTGCGCCAGCAAAAGCATCTGCTGCTCTTGCATCGATTCGACCTGGCGCTGCGCGTCTTCCATCGAGTCGCCGATGGTCCTGAAGGCCGAAGGCGGCAGCGGGCTCGTGGCGTGGCCCTTGTCCAGATCGCCGCCGCCCGCGAGTGAAGCCTGTGCAATCGCCTTGGCCTTATCAGGCCGTTCGTTGCTCTTGGCGTTGACCAGAATGACTTCAAGCGGCGTTTCCTTGAAGACGCGATTGAAGGACTCCGGATCGACGAAGCGAACGGTCAGCAGGGCCGCATGGGCAATGACCGACAGGCCGAGCGCAATCTGCAGCGTGCTGAAGTCACGCAGGTTCATTGACGGGCTTCTCCCCTCATGCGGGCGTGTTTTCGGGTGCCGCCTCGCTGTCTGCGAGATCCACGGCGATCGCGATGGGGCCGGCGACTTCTTCCTCGTCCTCGCCGCTCTCTTCTTCGGTCGCGGCTTCGGCGGCCGTGTCGTCGAGACGCGCGATGACGGTGCCGTGCACGTCGAGCGCGATCTCGTCGATTTCGCCGAGCTTGACGCGCACGTGCGCCCCACGCTGGAGGCCCTGCGTTCCGGTCACCTGGAACACCAGCGGCAGCGTGTCGGCACGGACCAATGCGCCGTTCGGAACATCCTTCACCAGCGTGGCGTCGAGCTCGGTGATGCCCTGCTGCTGGATGTACTTGAGCGTCCAGAAGCGCTCCATGCCGCCCTGGTGCGCGTTGTAAGCGCTGTAGGCAGCGTCGAAGCCGGAGAGGATGGAGAACAGGTCGGCATCCTTCGGCTTGAAAGGCGCTGCCAGTGCTGCCGTCTTGCCGTGGCGCGCGGCGGCGATGATCTGCCACTGATTGACGAGGTCGATGTAGCGGCGCAGGGGCGACGTGCTCCATGCGTAGCTTTTGACGCCGAGCCCGGCATGCGGCAGCGCTCGCGTCCCCATGCGAACCTTGATGCCGGGCGCGAGGCTCGCCTGGCTCCGGTAGAGCCCGGGAACGCCGAGTTCTCCGAGCCAGCCGCCCCAACTGCTGTTGGCGAGGATCATTGCTTCGGAGACGATCAGGTCGAGCGGCGCGCCGCGGCGCCGCGTGCCGATCTGCACCTGTTCGTTGCCGGTGGGTTCGCCTTCGTTGCCCACCAGGCGGAATGTGTAGTCCGGCCGGTTGAAGCTTTCGGGCTTGCCCCGGATCACTTCCCGCTGCCCCTTCAATTGCTTGGCGAGGCGGAACAGGAAAGTCAGCGGCTCGCGCACTCGGCTGGCGATTTCAGGTGTGCCGTCAGCGTTCACCGCGGGGTCTTCGAGCCATTCCTGCGTGACCACCGCATCGAGCTGGTCGTGGCGCAGGTTGGCAATGACGGGCACGCGTTCGAGGCGCGTCTCGGTGGTCTTCAACGCCAAGGTGGCTTCGTCAAAAATGGCGTAGAGAGAAACCGCCGGGCAATTGCGGCCTTCCTGCAAGGTGTAGGCCTCGATCACATGGTCGGGCAGCATCGTGATCTTGTGGCCCGGCATGTAGACGGTGGACATCCGCGTGCGCGCGACCTGGTCGATGGCGCTGCCCGGCACGAGCGCGAGGCCCGGCGCGGCGATGTGGACACCGACCGTCACCGTGCCGCTGCCGAGGCCCTGCACTGACAGCGCATCGTCGATTTCGGTCGTCTGCGAGTCGTCGATCGAAAAAGCCTGGACGTCGGCGACCGGCAACTCGTCGCCAATTTCCGGCGCGTTGAGCGTCGGAAAGCCGGTGCCCTTGGGGAAGTTCTCGAAAAGGAATCGCCGCCAGTGGAATTCATACGACGAGTCGATCGCGCCCGCCTGCTTCAGGAGTTCGAGCGGCGGCCGCTGGGTGGCGCGCGCGGCTTCGACGACTGCCTTGTATTCGGGGGCATTCTTGTCCGGCCGGAACAGGATCTTGAAAAGCTGCTCGCGCACAGGCGCCGGGCACTCGCCCGCTGCCAGTTGACCCGACCATTCGGCAATCTGCGCCTGAACCGCCTTTTTCTTCTCGATGGCGGCCAGCGCCTGCTGGACGATTTCGGCTGGCGCCTTCTTGAAGCGGCCCTTTCCGGCGCGACGGAAGTAGTGCGGGGCATCGAACACCGCCAATAGCGCCGCCGCCTGTTGAACGAGCGTCGGATGCGCCTGGAAGTATTCGGCGGCCAGTTCGCCGAAACCGAATTCGCCTTCGGGAGCGAATTCCCAGGCGAGGTCGAGGTCGATGCCGGCCGCCAGGGTGCGCGCTTCCGCGATCAGCTCCGCGGGCGTTGGCTTTTCAAAGCGCAACACGATGTTGGCGCCCTTGACCTTGACGCGCTTACCGGTCTCGAGCTCCACCTGCGCAGAGGCATCGCTCTCCGACAGGACGCGGCCGCCGAGGTACTTTCCGGCTTCTTCGAACAAAACAAACATGGCGCGGATTGTCCCACGCAGCGCAGCGCATTCCCGTTGCCAAAGCGCTCAGGGGAGATCGAGAAATCCGAGCACGTCGCGCAGGTGGGAGCGCTCGAAGTTCGACAGGGCGTGGTCTTCGCCCTCGATGAGCTTCACGCGACTTCCGGGATAGCGGGCGGTCATTTCCCGCCAGTCGAGCACTTCGTCTCCCTTGGCGATCACCGCGAACACCCGTTCCGGGTGCTTCAGGAGAGCGACCTCCAGCGCGCGCAGTTCGCCGATGTATTCGGCGCGGAAATAGAAATGCTCGCCTGGATCGTGCCAAAGCGTCTGGTCGCCCACGTATCGAGCGAGATCGCGCGCCGCGTTCACCGCGGGATTGAGCAGCACGGCGCGGCAGCCCGTCTTTTCAGCGACGAAGGTGGCGTAGAAGCCGCCGAGCGACGAGCCCACCACGGCCATGGTCGCGGCTGGCCAATCGGCAATTCCGTCCATCACCAGATCCATTGCCTCGCGCGGCGAGGGCGGAAGCTGGGGGCACCACCACTTCACGCTCGGGTGTCGCTCCGCGATGCAGCGGGCCATCTGGCTCGCCTTGGTCGAACGTGGCGAAGAACGAAAGCCGTGCAGATAGAGCAGGTGGGTCACAGGGGCCATGCATTCATTATCAGGAGGCTGCCGGAAGGAGTTGCGTTCGAACGAGCAATTACAGAGCCCCTGGCGGCCCTCAGGAGTGCTGTCGGCCGGATAATCCCGGCCCATGTCTGCCGTGTTCCAACAACCCTCGCTCGCGCGACGTCTGTTGCCCGTGTTCCAGGGTTTCGACGGATTTCTTGCCTTCGCCGTGCTGCTGCTCGCCTGTGCAGGCATGCTGACCATGTATTCGTCGGGTTACGACCACGGCACCCGCTTTGCGGATCACGGCCGCAACATGCTGCTGGCGGCTTTCATCATGTTCGTGGTGGCGCAGATTCCGCCGCAGCGGCTGATGGTGTTCGCCGTTCCGCTCTATACGTTGGGCATTGGGCTGCTGGTGGCGGTGGCAGTCTTCGGGATCACCAAGAAGGGTGCACAACGGTGGATCAACGTGGGCGTCGTGATCCAGCCGAGCGAGATTCTCAAGATCGCGATGCCGCTGATGCTTTCGTGGTGGTTCCAGCGGCGGGAAGGCCAGCTGCGCCCGCTCGATTTCGTCGTCGCGACCATTCTGCTCGCCATACCGGTGGGCCTGATCATGAAGCAGCCCGACCTCGGGACCGCACTGCTGGTGCTGGCAACGGGACTGTCGGTGATCTTCTTCGCGGGTCTTTCGTGGAAGCTGATCGTGCCGCCGGTGGTGATCGGGCTGATCGCCGTCTCCCTCATCGTCGGCTTCGAATCGCAGCTCTGTGCCGACGGCTTCGACTGGCGGATCCTTCACGACTATCAGAAGCAACGCATCTGTACCTTGCTCGACCCGACGAAAGACCCTCTCGGCAAAGGCTTTCACATCATCCAGGGGATGATCGCGATCGGCTCCGGTGGCGTCGGCGGCAAGGGGTTCATGCAGGGCACGCAGACGCACCTGGAGTTCATCCCCGAGCGCACGACCGACTTCATCTTCGCTGCCTATTCCGAGGAATTCGGTCTAGCGGGCAACCTGGCGCTGATTGCGTCCTTCATTTTCCTGATCTTCCGCGGGCTGGTGATCGCCATGAATGCGCCCACGCTCTTCTCGCGGCTGCTGGCTGGTGCGGTCACGATGATTTTCTTTACCTACGCCTTCGTGAACATGGGGATGGTGAGCGGCATTCTTCCGGTCGTGGGCGTGCCGCTGCCTTTCATCAGCTACGGAGGCACCGCCATGGTGACGCTGGGCCTGGGGCTCGGAATCCTGATGTCGATCTCCCGCGCCAGACGGCTGATGCAGTCCTGAGCAGTCGTGACATACGCCAGCGAAGCCTTGGGGGCTGAGCCTAGAATGTTTCGATGATCTCTCGCGAACCCACCATCGAGCGCCTCGCCACGGCGCAGCAGCTCCTGCTCACGCCCTTTGGACTCGACGAATCGCACCTCTCGCGTGCGCTCGCCGAAATCACGGCGCACAAGGTGGACGACGCCGATCTCTACTTCCAGTACACGCGCAGCGAAGGCTGGAGCCTCGAAGAAGGCATCGTCAAGACCGGCAGCTTCAGCATTGACCAGGGCGTCGGCGTACGTGCGGTGAGCGGCGAAAAGACCGCGTTTGCCTATTCGGACGACATCTCCGAGGCTTCGCTTCTCGATGCCGCCCGCACGGTCCGCAGCATTTCGGCTGCCGGACGCACGGCCCGGGTCAAGGCTCCCGCGCGCAAGATCGCGAGCAGCCGTTCGCTGTACGGCGGCATCGACCCCATCGCCACGCTCGACAGCACCGCCAAGGTCCAGCTCCTCGAAAAGGTCGAGAAGCTCGCGCGCTCTCGCGATCCGCGCGTGGCACAAGTCATGGCGGGTCTTGCGAGCGAATACGACGTCGTGCTGGTGGCTCGCGCCGACGGCACGTTGGCCGCTGATGTGCGGCCGTTGGTGCGCTTGTCGGTCACTGTGATCGCCGAGCAGAACGGCCGCCGGGAAGTGGGTTCGGGCGGAGGCGGTGGCCGCTTCGGCCTCGCTTACTTCGACGATGAACACATCGCCGAATACGTCGACCAGGCTGTCAAGTCGGCGCTCACCAATCTGGATTCGCGCCCTGCGCCCGCCGGCGAGATGACCGTGGTCCTCGGCCCAGGTTGGCCGGGCATCCTGCTGCACGAGGCCATCGGCCACGGCTTGGAGGGCGATTTCAACCGCAAGGGCTCGAGCGCCTTCTCGGGCCGTATCGGCCAGCGCGTGGCGGCCAAGGGCGTGACGGTGCTCGACGACGGCACCATCGCCGACCGCCGCGGTTCGCTGAACGTCGACGACGAAGGCAATGCCACCCAGCGCAACGTGCTGATCGAAGACGGCATCCTCAAGGGCTACATCCAGGATTCGCTCAACGCGCGCCTGATGAAGACCAAGCCCACGGGCAATGGCCGTCGCGAAAGCTATGCGCATGCGCCGATGCCCCGCATGACCAACACCTACATGCTCGGCGGCGATCGCGCGCCGGAGGAAATCGTCGCCAGCATCAAGAAGGGCCTCTACGCCACCAACTTCGGCGGTGGCCAGGTCGACATCACGAGCGGCAAGTTCGTGTTTTCGGCGAGCGAAGCCTATTGGGTGGAAAACGGCAAGATCCAGTACCCGGTCAAGGGTGCGACGCTCGTGGGCAACGGACCCGATGCGCTCACGCGCGTCACGATGATCGGCAACGACATGTCGCTCGACACCGGCGTCGGCACCTGTGGAAAGGAAGGCCAGAGCGTACCGGTCGGCGTCGGCCAGCCCACTTTGCGCATTGACGGACTGACAGTCGGCGGCACCGCCTGAGAACCAGCCGTGCTACATTTCACGCCCATGTCTGCACCTCGCGCTTATTTCTTTGCCTACTTTTGGTTCCCGGATTCCGGCGGACGAGAGGCGCGCGCGTAAAGCAAGCAGACAAGCAGAACCTCCCAAAACCGCCGGTGCCAAAAGCCCGGCGGTTTTTTATTGCCCTCACGAAACCAAGACCACGACAGAAGGAACGCAGATGAGCACGAAAGCCGCCCCGCCCAGCGACACCTGGTATGCGAACGTCGAAAAGACCAGCCGGACCGACGACGAACGCATCAAGGACATCACTGTGTTGCCTCCTCCCGAACACCTGATCCGCTTCTTCCCGATCAGGGGGACGCCGGCCGAATCGCTGATCACCGGCACCCGCCGGGCGATCCACCACATCATGGCCGGCAAGGACGATCGCCTGCTGGTGGTGATGGGGCCATGCTCCATCCACGACCCTGCGGCGGCTCTCGACTACGCGCGGCACCTGAAGGCCGAGCGCGAGAAGTACGCCGGCACTCTGGAGATCGTGATGCGCGTCTACTTCGAAAAGCCGCGCACGACCGTCGGATGGAAGGGCCTCATCAACGATCCTTACCTGGACGAGAGCTACCGCATCGACGAGGGCCTGCGGATTGCACGACAGCTCCTTATCGACATCAACCGCCTGGGCCTTCCGGCTGGCAGCGAATTCCTGGACGTGATCTCTCCGCAGTACATCGGTGATCTGATCGCGTGGGGCGCCATCGGGGCGCGCACTACCGAGAGCCAGGTGCATCGCGAACTGGCTTCCGGCCTGTCGGCGCCGATCGGCTTCAAGAACGGCACCGACGGCAATATCCGCATCGCCACCGATGCGATCCAGGCGGCGGCGCGGGGCCATCACTTCCTCTCGGTACACAAGAATGGCCAGGTCGCCATCGTGCAGACGAACGGCAACCAGGATTGCCACGTCATCCTGCGCGGCGGCAAGGCGCCCAACTATGACGCCGCCAGCGTCGCCGCGGCTTGCAAGGACCTCGAAGCCGCCAAGCTGCCGCCGAGGCTGATGGTCGATTGCAGTCATGCCAACAGCAGCAAGCAGCACCAGAAGCAGATCGAGGTTGCCAAGGACATCGCGGATCAGATCGCTGGTGGCAGTCGCAGCATCTTCGGCCTGATGGTCGAGAGTCACCTGCATGCCGGCGCGCAGAAGTTCACCCCCGGCAAGGACTCCGTCTCGGCGCTCGAATATGGCAAGAGCATCACGGACGCCTGCCTCGGCTGGGAAGATTCGACGCAGGTGCTCGACCTGCTGTCGCAAGCGGTCAAGCACCGCCGGGGCTGAAGGAAGGGGGCGCTGCTTGCGCGCTTGGCGTCAGATCAGCGCAGCGAGTTGCGGCCAGTGGTGCCGCAGGAGCGAGGCTTCTTCGCCGTCGGGCTGCATGAACGAAAAATCGCTGAAATCGAAGCCCGGCCCGACGGTGCAACTCACCAGCGTGTAGTCGGCCCCGCCTTCCGCACCCATAGGGCGGGCAGCTTGCCACTGGCCGGCCGGAACGGTGTGTTGCGGTCGCGTGCCATGCACGTCAACCGGGCCAAGCCGGACATGCGCAGGCGGTGTGCGCAGCGCCGCGTCGCTGACCCAGAGCGAAAGCGGCGCGCCTTCCAGGTGGATCCAGACTTCGTCTGACTGCACCCGGTGCCAACGCGAGTGCTGGTGCGCTTCGAGCAAGAAATAGATGGTCGTCAGTGCGTCGCGCGTGGGCCTGCCATCGTGCGGTTGGACTTGCGCCGCCGAGCGGAAGATCTCGCGATACCAGCCGCCTTCGGGGTGAGGGCGAAGGTTCAGGGTTTCAATGAGCTGCTGCGCACGCATGGTGCGCATGTTAGTCCCGCGTGCGGCTCAATGCGTCGCGCCGAGCGCCGAAAGCAGCTTCTCGTGAATGCCGCCGAAGCCGCCGTTGCTCATGCAGACGACGTGGTCGCCGGGGCGCGCCGCCGCAATCACCTGTGCAATCAGCGCGTCGATGGTGCCAGCCACTTTGGCGCGTGCACCCATGGGGGCGAGCGCCGCAGCGGCGTCCCAGTCGAGGCCGCCACTGTG
Organism: Variovorax sp. 10N420; assembly: GCF_056394705.1. Classification (NCBI taxonomy): domain Bacteria; kingdom Pseudomonadati; phylum Pseudomonadota; class Betaproteobacteria; order Burkholderiales; family Comamonadaceae; genus Variovorax; species Variovorax sp. 10N420. The sequence goes on from NZ_JBFTIJ010000005.1 coordinate 180,029, forward strand.
GCAGAACGACAAGTCCGCCGCTTCCAGGCTCCAGGGCAACTGCGCCGCCATGGTTCCCAGCTTCATCGTGTTGCTGCGCGGCTCGAACACGGCGAGGATGCGCTCACGGTCCTTGCCGCCGGTGTCGAGCTTCTGCCGCAGGCCATCCAGCGTGGTCCGGATCGCCGTCGGATGATGGGCGAAGTCGTCATACACCGTGACTTCTCCTTGGCCGACGTCCACGGTGCCGCGCAATTCCATCCGACGGCGCACGTTGCGGAAGCTGCCCAATGCATCCGCAGCGGCGGCTGGCGCCAGGCCGACGTGTTCGGCCGCGGCGATGGCCGCCAGAGCATTCATCTGGTTGTGCAAACCGGTCAGCGCCCATTCGACGCGGCCGACAGCCGCGCCGTCGCGGAGCACGTCGAAGGCGTCGTGCGTCCCGCGCGCCTGCCATTCGCCACCGGCGCCGAAGCGCGCGAGCTCGCTCCAGCACCCTTGTGCCAGCACCCGTTGCAGGCTTTCCTCGGTTGCGTTGACCACGATGCGGCCGGAGCCGGGTACGGTGCGGACCAGATGATGGAACTGCCTTTCGATCGCCGCGAGGTCATCGAAGATGTCTGCGTGATCGAATTCCAGGTTGTTGAGGATGGCCGTGCGCGGCCGATAGTGGACGAACTTGCTGCGCTTGTCGAAAAAGGCGGTGTCGTATTCGTCCGCTTCGATCACGAAGGGCGCCGCGCTGTCGCGCCCGAGCCGGGCCGATACGCCGAAATCCAGCGGCACGCCGCCCACGAGAAATCCAGGGGCCAGGCCGGCGCGCTCGAGGATCCACGAAAGCATCGAAGTGGTGGTCGTCTTGCCGTGCGTACCGGCGACGGCCATGACGTGACGGCCCTGGAGCACGTGTTCCGCCAACCATTGCGGACCACTGGTGTAGCTGACACCGGCGTCGAGGATCGCTTCCATCAGCGGGAACTTGGGCGAGCCGTCGGGCAGGCGAGCCCGCGAAACCACGTTCCCGACCACGTACACGTCGGGTTTCAAGGCCAGTTGGTCAGCGCCAAAGCCTTCGATCAGGTCGATGCCGAGGGCGCGCAATTGGTCGCTCATCGGCGGATAGACGCCGGCATCGCAGCCGGTCACCCGGTGGCCGGCTTCGCGCGCCAGCGCCGCGAGACCTCCCATGAAGGTGCCGCAGATGCCGAGAATGTGAATGTGCATCGGCCGATTCTAGGGATGCTGGCGCCGCGGTCTTCTGCGCCCGTGCGAGTGGGGGCAAAATGCTCCGATGGACTCGTCCAAGCAGGAAATCGCCGCTACCGCTGCCCGCCTCGTCGTCGAGGAGGGGCTTGAATACGGGCCGGCCAAGCGCCGGGCGCTGCGCGACCTGGCCTTGCCTGCGCGCACCGCTCTGCCCAACAACGACGAAATCGAGGCCGAGGTGCGCGACTACATCCGGCTCTATTGTTCAGATACGCAGCCCCAGGAGCTGCACGCTCTGCGCCTTCTGGCGCTGGAGTGGATGGAGCGCATGGCTGAATTCAGGCCTCACGTGGGCGGCGCGGTATGGCACGGCACGGCCACGCGCCTGTCCGACATATATATACAGCTGTTCTGCGACGACTCGAAATCGGCCGAAATCGCCCTGATCGATCACCACGTGGACTATGAACCCCGCATGGTCACCGGCTTCCATGGAGAGCAGGTCGAAGCGCTCAGCGTTCATGCGACCAGCCGGGCGCTCGGTGAAGAGATCGGCGTGCACTTGCTGGTCTACGACCTCGACGACCTGCGCGGGGCGCTCAAGCCGGACGCCCAGGGTCGGGTGCCCCGCGGCAATCTGGCCGCGCTGCGGCGGCTGGTAGAGAAAGAACAGGAAAACGGATGACCCCCGGCCCTACTCGTCGCGGCCTGCTTTATGGCGCGGTTGCCGCAGTGGCGGCCGCGGCCGGAATCGGCGGTGCCTATTGGCGCAGCAGGGATTCGCAAGGCGCCGCCGATCGCATGGACGAGACCTTTTGGGCGCAGCGTTTCGATCGGCCCGAGGGCGGCGAGCTGGTCCTCGAGAGCTTGCGCGGCAAGCCGCTGTTGGTCAACTTCTGGGCGACCTGGTGTCCGCCTTGCGTCGAGGAAATGCCGCTGATCGATGCTTTCTTCAAGGAAAACGGAGCCAACGGTTGGCAAGTGATCGGATTGGCCATCGACCAGCCGAGCTCCGTCCGCAAATTCCTTGGCAAGACGCCGGTGACATATCCGGTCGGCTTGGCCGGGCTCCAGGGCACCGAGCTCGTCAAGCAGCTTGGCAACACGTCGGGGGGACTCCCCTTCACGCTGGTGATCGACAGCAGCGGCTCAGTCGCGGCGCGTAAAATGGGCAAGCTCGAACCAGGCGACCTCCAGGCTTGGCGGCGTGCCTGATTTCACGGCTAGAATCCAGCCCCACATTCGGTAGATGGCGCCTAAACGCCGAAAAAGACCGGTTTTCAGGCGAGTTAAGTTCTAATAATCGGCAAAGCCGACGCTGGAGTCCCATGGATCTACGCAAGCTCAAGACACTGATCGACCTAGTGTCTGAATCCAACATTTCCGAACTGGAAATCACCGAGACCGAGGGGAAGGTCCGGATCGTCAAGGGCGGCACGGCCGCACCAGTGCAATACGTGCAAGCTGTCGCCTCGCCTGCCGCGGCGGCCCCCGCGATCGGCGCCGGCCCCGCTCCTGCACAAGCCAACCCAGCAGCCACGCCTGAAGCAGCCGCGGCGGGTCACGCAGTCAAGTCTCCCATGGTGGGCACCTTCTACCGCTCTTCGAGTCCTGGCGCCGCAGCCTTTGTCGAGATCGGCACTCAGGTGAAGGAAGGCGACACCGTCTGCATCATCGAGGCGATGAAGATCCTCAACGAAATCGAAGCCGACAAGAGCGGCACCGTCACACAAATCCTCGTCGAGAACGGCCAGGCGGTCGAGTACGGCCAGCCGCTGTTCATCATCGAGTGACCATGTTCAAGAAGATCCTGGTCGCCAACCGCGGCGAGATTGCCCTGCGGATCCAGCGGGCATGCAGCGAACTCGGCATCAAGGCGGTGATGGTGTATTCCGAGGCCGACCGAGAAGCCAAATACGTCAAGCTGGCCGAGGAGGCCGTGTGCATCGGCCCCGCGCCGTCCGCGCAAAGCTATTTGAATATGCCCGCCATCATCTCGGCCGCCGAGGTGACGGATTCCGAGGCCATCCATCCCGGCTACGGATTTTTGAGCGAGAACGCCAACTTCGCCGAGCGCGTGGAGCAGAGCGGCTTTCAGTTCATCGGACCCAGCCCCGAATCGATCCGCCTCATGGGCGACAAGGTGTCCGCCAAGCAAGCCATGATCAAGGCCGGCGTGCCTTGCGTGCCCGGCTCGGACGGTGAACTGTCGGACGACCCGACCGCCAACAAGCGCATCGCGCGCGCCATCGGCTACCCCGTCATCATCAAGGCGGCAGGCGGCGGCGGTGGACGAGGCATGCGCGTCGTTCACACCGAAGCGGCGCTGGTCAATGCGATCCAGATGACCAAGGCGGAAGCCGGCGCGGCTTTCAACAATCCGGCGGTCTACATGGAGAAGTTTCTCCAGGACCCGCGCCACATCGAAATCCAGATACTGGCCGACAAGCACAAGAACGCGGTGTACCTCGGCGAGCGTGACTGCTCGATGCAGCGGCGCCACCAGAAGGTGATCGAAGAATCCCCCGCCCCCGGCATTCCTCGCAAGCTGATCGAAAAGATCGGCGAGCGCTGCGCTGCCGCTTGCAAGCGAATCGGCTATCGCGGCGCCGGCACCTTCGAGTTTCTCTACGAAAACGGCGAGTTCTATTTCATCGAAATGAACACGCGCGTGCAGGTGGAGCATCCGGTGACGGAATTCACCACCGGCATCGACATCGTCAAGACGCAGATCATGGTCGCCGCTGGCGAGAAGTTGCCCTTCACCCAGCGCCAGATCGAGATGCGCGGCCACGCCATCGAGTGCCGCATCAATGCCGAAGACCCGTACAAGTTCACGCCTTCGCCCGGCCGTATCACCATGTGGCATCCGCCGGGTGGTCCAGGGGTGCGCGTCGATTCGCACGTCTACACGAACTACTTCGTGCCGCCCAATTACGACTCGATGATTGGCAAGATCATCGTGCACGGCGACACGCGGGAGCAGGCGCTTGCGCGCATGCGTACCGCGCTGAACGAAACGGTGATCGAAGGCATCCAGACCAACGTGCCGCTGCACCGCGAACTGATGGTCGATGCCAAGTTCATGAGTGGTGGCACCAACATCCACTATCTTGAAGAGTGGCTGGCTGCGCATAAGAGGTGAACACCCCCAGGCTGCGCGCACTTCGTGTCGCTTCGCCTACCCCCTTGCAGGGGGCAACACCAGCGGCCCGGCTAAGCCGGTTCCGCGGTGTTTCTCGGATTTGTGCGGTGGTTGAGAAAGGGGGGGTGCTGTGTTTGAACTTCGATTGCTTGCGCCTGAGGACCACGTCGAGGCTGTGAGTGATGCGCTGGATGCGCTGGATGCGCTGAGTGTCTCGGTTGAAGATGCGGACGCGCAGACGGATGCGGAGCAGGCGCTGTTTGGCGAACCAGGCATGCCTCCGCCCAAGGAAGGCTGGCAACGGTCACGGGTGATCGCCCTGTTTGCCACCGAACAGTTGGCGCGCGAAGCGGCTTCGGTGCTGGCTGCGCAGGATTTCTTCGACGGGTGCAGCGTTCTGGGCGTGGTCGATGTGCCCGAGCAGGACTGGGTTCGGCTGACGCAGTCGCAGTTTTCGCCGGTCGAGATCACGCCCGAGTTCTGGATCGTTCCGACCTGGCATGAGCCCCCAACTCAGGCGAAGCAGGTGATTCGGCTCGATCCGGGGCTGGCCTTTGGCACCGGCACGCATCCGACCACGCGCATGTGTTTGCGGTGGATCGCATCGCAGGGGGATCTGGCTGGCCGTCGCGTGCTCGACTATGGGTGTGGATCGGGCATCCTCGCGATCGGGGCGGCGAAGTTCGGCGCTGTCCAGATCGATGCGGTCGACATCGATGAAGCAGCGGTCGAATCGACGCGGCTCAACGCGGAGGCCAACGGCGTGAATCTGAACGCAGGGCTGCCCGAGGCCGCGACGGGCCGCTACGAGATCGTGCTCGCGAACATTCTCGCGACGCCGCTGAAGGTGTTGGCTCCGCTGCTGTGCGCCCATGTCGCATCGGGCGGCACCCTGGTGCTGGCCGGCATCCTCGAGCGCCAGGCCGACGAGCTCAAGCTGGCCTACGCGCCTTATGCGACGCTGGAGGTGAGCGACAGTGAGGACGGCTGGATCTTGATGAAGAGCATCTAGCTCGCCAAACGGGTCCGCGTCGCGACCAGCCGGTTTCGGGTGGGTGCCACCCCTACAATCTTCGCCACATGAGTCTGGTCACCCGCTGTCCTGCGTGCGCCACCACTTTCAAGGTGGTGAGGGACCAGCTTCGCATTTCCGATGGATGGGTGCGCTGCGGGCGCTGCAGCGAGGTGTTCGATGCGACGATTGAATTGCACGACACCACTGCGCCGGCGCCTGAAGAAAGCACGGTTGACGAAGCGGCCGTGCCAGCAACGATCGATGGCGATGTCGAGACTCAAGCTCAGCCCGATCCTGAACCCGTTCCCGAGCCCGTTCCCGAAGAAGCCGCTCGGAATGAAGCGGATACAGACTTTTTCGACGACGACCACGGACCGTCGCACCCGGAGCTCTCTGATGTTCCGGAGGTCTCGGAAGCTCCTGAATTCAACCCCCCTGAAGAGTCCGCAAAAGACGCCTCGCCTCTGCCGCCCAGGCTTGCCGATGACAAGCACTGGCCCGATCCGGAATCTCTGACGCTGGAGGATGAGGGTCGCATCGCGGTGCGTCCACCTCTCCCACCGCCGATTTCTTTTCCCGATATCGACCTGAGCCTGTCTTCGCCCGTCCCCGCACCTTCACCGGCGCCTTCGCCTTCAGCGGTGAAGGCGAACTCAGAAGGCGCGCTGCTGGACGCCGCCACCGACGTCCAGTTCCAAAAGGCATTGCGGCGTGCGCACATCAAGTCCGCCAAGATTGCCAAAGCGAAGGCCCGCGAGCAGAAGGCCGCGGCTGCGGATGCCGCACCCGTGATCCTTGCCGCCAGCGAACCCGAAGCGCGCGACGCCAGTGCAACGGACATCCCCTCGCTCTTCGGCGCGGAAGAAAAGAGAGGCTTCTGGCAGGGGGCAGCAGTGCGGCGTTCGATGGTCGTACTCGCCATTCTTGCTGCCGCGCTGCTGGCGGCCCAGGTGGTCTATCAAGAGCGCGACCTGATCGCCGCTCGCCAGCCGGCGGCTCGGCCCGCGCTCGCATCGATGTGCAAGCTGCTGGGCTGCGAGCTCTCCGCGCTGCGCCAGATCAACGACATCAAGGTCGACGGCGCGTCGTTCGCGCGCGGCAAGAACGACGAAGGCTATCAGCTGAGCTTCACGCTTCGCAATGCTGCGGACGTGCCGCTTGCGATGCCGGCAGTCGAGCTGTCGCTTCTCGACACACAGGAGAGAGCCGTCGTTCGTCGCGTGCTCATGCCGGCGGAATTCGGAGCGCCGGTCGTTCTGCCGGCCCGCACGGAGCGTGCGGCGTCGCTCGCGTTGAAGCTCACCGGGCCCGAGGTGCAGTCTCTGCCGCCGGTCGCCGGGTTTCGGCTCGAAGCGCTCTATCCCTGAGCCTCTGTTCGCCTTCCGTTCCATTCAACAACCAACGTTCATCGTTCATCATCCATGGCAGCAGTGATTTGCGGGTCCCTAGCGTTCGACACGATCATGACTTTCGAGGGCCGGTTCGCCGACCAGATTCTTCCTGATCAATTGCACATCCTCAACGTGTCGTTCCTCGTGCCCGGCTTGCGGCGCGATTTCGGCGGCTGCGCTGGCAACATCGCCTATAGCCTCAACGCACTCGGCGGCACTGCTTTGCCAATGGCAACCGTCGGCAGCGACGGTGCCGATTATCTGGAGCGCCTGCGTTCGCTCGGCATCAGCACTGAATTCGTCCGCCAGGTCGCGGACACCTTCACCGCGCAGGCGATGATCATGAACGACCGCGACAACAACCAGATCACGGCGTTCCATCCCGGCGCGATGCAGCAGGCACACATCACGCGCATCGCAGCACGCGAGGACATCCGCCTCGGGATCGTGGCGCCCGATGGCCGCGAAGCCATGCTGCAGCATGCGGAGCAGTTCAAGGCGGCCGATATCCCCTTCGTGTTCGATCCGGGCCAGGGCCTGCCGATGTTCGACGGCAAGGAGCTGGCGCACTTCGTGGATCTGGCGAGCTGGGTCGTGGTCAACGACTACGAAGGAAAGATGCTTTCCCAGCGCACCGGATGGAGCCTTGCGGAGATATCCAAACGGGTGCGCGGTCTCGTGGTCACGCTGGCTGCCGAGGGTTGCGAAGTCTGGGTCAACGGCGAACGCGAGCATGTGCAGGCAGTGACACCGGAAGCAGTCGTCGAGCCGACGGGCTGCGGCGACGCATGGCGCGGCGCATTGCTCTTCGGCCTCGAAGAGGGTTGGCCGCTCGCGCGCTGCGCGGCGCTGGGCAATCAGTTGGGCGCGCTCAAGATCGCACAGCGCGGCCCGCAAAACTACAAGGTCGACCTGAAGGCGCTCGGCCTCTGACCTGCGCGGCGGCCAGCCGCCCAGCCCCGCACAAATAAAAAAGCCCGGCACCTTGCGGTACCGGGCTTTGCCTTAAGCGCTGCTGAGAAACTCAGGGCTTGCTGGCCGTAGGAAACGGCCAAGCTGCCTGGGGGTTCAGCGTCGTCTGCGCCGCAGTGGGAGCAGGGGCAGGCGCTGCAGCAGCCTTGGCGGGCGCCTTGGCCTTCTTGGCAGCAGGCTTCTTCGCTGCTTTCTTGGCGGCAGGCTTCTTGGCTGCAGCCTTTTTCGCAGGGGCCTTCTTGGCGGGAGCCTTCTTTGCAGCGGCCTTCTTGGCAGGCGCCTTCTTCGCAGGAGCCTTCTTGGCTGCTACCTTCTTGGCAGGAGCCTTCTTCGCTGCGGCCTTCTTCGCCGGGGCCTTCTTGGCTACGACCTTCTTGGCGGGCGCCTTCTTCGCAGGAGCCTTCTTGGCCGCGACCTTCTTTGCCGGAGCCTTCTTCGCCGGGGCCTTCTTGGCTACGACCTTTTTAGCCGGAACCTTCTTGGCCGCGACCTTCTTTGCCGGAGCCTTCTTCGCAGCGGCCTTCTTGGCCGGAGCTTTCTTTGCAGTTGCCATTTCTATTTCTCCTTGATCAAGTTGAAAAAATCAACCTTTTGAAGCACTCCACGCATGTTGGTCAGCGTGAAGCGATTCATGGCGTTGGAGCAAGCCCCAGCACCATGAACACCTGAGCCCTCATCGATGCCGCACTCTCCGGTGCGATTCGTTCGTGAGGGCGATTCTTGAATTCACTTTGTTCTTGTCGAAAAAATTCAATCCCAGGACAGGGCGCCACCCGACTGATACTCGATCACACGGGTTTCGAAGAAATTGCGCTCCTTCTTCAGGTCAATCATTTCGCTCATCCAGGGGAACGGATTTTCTTCGTTCGGGAAGAGCGTTTCGAGGCCGATCTGCTGTGCGCGCCGGTTGGCGATGTACCGCAGGTAGCCCTTGAACATGGAGGCGTTCATGCCGAGGACGCCACGTGGCATCGTGTCTTCGGCGTATCGGTATTCGAGCTCGACGGCCTTCATGAAGAGGGCCTTGATCTCCGCCTTGAACTCGGCGGTCCAGAGGTGCGGATTCTCGAGCTTGAGCTGGTTGATCAGGTCGATGCCGAAATTGCAGTGCATCGATTCGTCGCGAAGGATGTACTGGTATTGCTCGGCAGCGCCGGTCATCTTGTTCTGGCGGCCCAACGCGAGGATCTGCGTGAAACCGACGTAGAAGAAGAGACCTTCCATGAGACAGGCGAAGACGATCAGCGACTTGAGCAGGGTCTGGTCGTTTTCGTGCGTGCCGGTGTGGAAGTTCGGGTCGCTGATGGCGTCGATGAACGGGATCAGGAACTGGTCCTTCTCGCGGATCGACGGCACTTCGTTGTAGGCGTTGAAGATCTCGCTCTCGTCCAGGCCGAGCGATTCGACGATGTACTGGTAGGCGTGCGTGTGGATCGCTTCCTCGAACGCCTGGCGCAGCAGGAACTGCCGGCACTCGGGCGCCGTGATGTGGCGATAGGTGCCCAGCACGATGTTGTTGGCGGCCAGCGAGTCGGCCGTCACGAAGAAGCCGAGGTTGCGCTTGACGATGCGGCGCTCGTCTTCGGTCAGGCCGTTGGGATCTTTCCATAGCGCGATGTCGCGCGTCATGTTCACTTCCTGCGGCATCCAATGGTTGGCGCAGGTGGCGAGATACTTTTCCCAAGCCCACTTGTACTTGAACGGAACCAACTGATTGACGTCGGTCTGGCCGTTGATGATGCGCTTGTCTGCTGCGTTGACGCGCCGCGTGGCTGCTGGTGCGGGTCGCACCGCTGCGCCGTCATCGAGCGTGCGCACGGCGGGCGACGAAATCGAAACGGGGGAAAGCGAAGCAGGAGAAATGTGGGAAGCAATTTGCGAAGTCGGAAACTCCGACGAGCGGCCGACTTGCGTGCCGCTGTTCGATGTGTGCCGCAATCCTTGTTGCAGATCCTTTGGCAAGGAGGGCTTGACTTCTTCGTCCCAGGTCAACATAGAAAAATCCAATGCTCAAATTATGTGAGCAACGATGTGAGTTGCAAAGTGCTCCTTCACATCGCGCTCCAATTATGTTGTCGTTATGTTGTTCGCTTGCATCGCAAATTGTCAGGCGATGCCGCAAACGACCTCCACTTCACGCCGACATCATTGGCATGCTTCGCACGTCGGATCATCGACGCCGCAGAATGCGATGTCGGTTGCGGGCATCGCACTCAACTGCGCTTGTGCTGCGAGTGCCGCGGCTTCGAGCGCGCTCATGCCCGATGACGAATCGCCACTGCCCGATGACACCGCGTTGAGCCGACCCGATTGCACGGTGGATTTCTCCGCGTGCGTCGCGCTCTGCGTGCGAAGGTAGTAGGTGGTCTTGAGGCCACGCAGCCATGCAAGCTTGTAGGTGTCGTCGAGCTTCTTGCCCGATGCGCCGGCCATGTAGATGTTGAGCGATTGCGCCTGGTCGATCCACTTCTGGCGACGTGCAGCGGCTTCGACGAGCCACGTGGTCTCGATCTCGAACGCCGTGGCGTAGAGCGACTTGATGTCCTGCGGTACGCGATCGATGGGGCGCAGCGAGCCGTCGAAATGCTTGAGGTCCATCACCATCACATCGTCCCAGAGGCCCAGGCGCTTGAGGTCGCGCACCAGGTAATGGTTGATGACGGTGAACTCGCCGGAGAGGTTGGACTTGACCGAGAGGTTGCCGAAGCAGGGCTCGATGGACGCGTCCACGCCGATGATGTTGGAGATGGTTGCCGTCGGTGCGATGGCCACGCAGTTCGAATTGCGCATGCCGTCGGACTTGATCTTCTGGCGCAGCGAATCCCAGTCGAGGGTGGACGAGCGGTCCACTTCCACGTAGCCGCCGCGCGCCTTCTCGAGCAGGTCGAGCGTGTCGGAGGGCAGCACGCCCTTGTCCCACAGCGAGCCCTTGTAGCTCGAGTATTTGCCGCGCTCGCGCGCCAGGTCCGTCGAGGCCCAGTAGGCGTAGTAGCAGATCGCTTCCATCGATTCGTCGGCGAACTGAACGGCTTCCTGTGAGGCGTAGGGAATGCGCAGTTCGTACAGCGCGTCCTGGAAGCCCATCAGTCCGAGGCCGACCGGACGGTGGCGCAGGTTCGAGTCGCGTGCCTTCTTGACCGCGTAGTAATTGATGTCGATGACGTTGTCGAGCATGCGCATCGCCGTCGAGATGGTGCGCTTGAGCTTTTCCTGGTCGACCTTGCCGTTCTTCAGGTGCTGCAGCAGATTGACCGAGCCGAGATTGCAGACCGCGGTTTCGGTGTCGCTGGTGTTCAGCGTGATCTCGGTGCAGAGATTCGACGAATGCACGACGCCGGCGTGCTGCTGGGGCGAGCGCACGTTGCAGGCATCCTTGAACGTGATCCACGGATGGCCGGTTTCGAACAGCATCGTGAGCATCTTGCGCCACAGGTCCGAGGCCGGGATGGTGCGGCTTGGCTTGAGATCGCCGCGCGAAGCCTTTTCTTCGTAGGCGACGTAGGCCGCTTCGAAGTCGGCACCGAACTTGTCGTGCAGGTCGGGCACGTTCGATGGCGAGAACAGCGTCCAGTTGCCCTTTTCCATCACGCGGCGCATGAACAGGTCGGGGATCCAGTTCGCGGTGTTCATGTCGTGCGTGCGGCGGCGATCGTCGCCGGTGTTCTTGCGCAGCTCGAGGAATTCCTCGATGTCGAGATGCCAGCTTTCCAGGTAGGTGCACACGGCGCCCTTGCGCTTGCCGCCCTGGTTCACCGCGACGGCGGTGTCGTTCACCACCTTGAGGAAGGGCACGACGCCTTGCGATTCGCCGTTGGTGCCCTTGATGTGGCTGCCGAGGGCGCGCACGCGCGTCCAGTCGTTGCCCAGGCCGCCAGCGAACTTGGACAGGAGCGCGTTTTCCTTGATCGACTCGTAGATGCCGTCGAGGTCGTCGGGCACAGTCGTGAGATAGCAACTCGACAGTTGCGATCGCAGCGTGCCGCTGTTGAACAGCGTCGGCGTGCTCGACATGAAGTCGAAGGAAGACAGCACTTCATAGAACTCGATCGCGCGGGCTTCGCGGTCGATCTCGTTGAGCGCGAGGCCCATCGAGACGCGCATGAAGAAGGCTTGCGGCAGCTCGATGCGCGTCTTGCGCACGTGCAGGAAATAGCGGTCGTAGAGCGTCTGCAGGCCGAGGTAGTCGAACTGCATGTCGCGCTCCGGCTTGAGCGCGGCGCCCAGGCGGGCCAAGTCGAACTGCAGCAGCTTCTCGTCCAGCAGCTCGTTGTCGACCCCCTTCTTGATGAACTGGGGAAAGTAGTCGGCGTAGGCTTGCGCGCGGTCGGCTGGCGGCACTTCGCGGCCGATCACTTCCTTGAAGATCGTGTGCAGCAGCAGGCGCGCGGTGGCGAAGGTGTAGTCGGGATCTTTCTCGATCAGCGTGCGTGCGGCGAGGATCGACGCCTTGTAGACCTCGTCGAGCGGAACGCCGTCGTAGAGGTTGCGCATCGTCTCGGCGAGGATCGGGTCGGCCGTGATCGTGTCGCCCAGGCCGGTGCAGGCCGATTCGATGAGGGCCTTGAGCTCGTTCAGGTCGAGCGCGACTCTTTCGCCGCGGTCGAGTACGTGCAGCGCGGGCTGGGCCACGGGCGCGTCCTGTTCGCCTTGCTTGGTGCGCTCCTGCGAGCGGCGTTCGCGGTACAGCACATAGGCGCGGGCGATCTCATGATGGCCGCCGCGCATGAGGCCGAGTTCGACCTGGTCCTGCACGTCTTCGATGTGGAACGTGCCGCCGCCCGGACGCGAACGCACCATGGCGCGCACGACGGCCTGCGTCAGTGTGTCGACGGTCTCGCGCACGCTGGCCGAAGCCGCGCCCTGCGTGCCATGCACGGCCAGGAACGCTTTCATCATCGCGATGGCGATCTTGTTCGGCTCGAAGGGCACGACCGCGCCATTGCGGCGGATGATCTGGTAGTGGGCCAGCGCGTTGCCGGCGGGGGAGCCGGCGACATCCCGGCTTTGCGGCGTCGAGGGTACGGCGCGAGAGGTGGAAGGGGTGTTCAGTGCAGTTTGCATGCGATCCTCGTATGGGCGATTCTTGTTCGGTGCGGCGTTGTCGGGCCGCTGTTTCCGGCAGTGAGTGCCGGGGCAGGGCACACTATATCTAGTGGCAAAGAGGGCTACAAGCCACTAGATATAGCGTTTTCGACAATTAGCAACGGATGTGAAAATTCTCGCCGGCCTTTTGATCGGCAGCGAAGCCGCATCCCGGTTGGGACAAGGCAGCGAGGTCCCCTGCCCATGCGCATTCCAGGCCGATTTACGCTGGGAAAGCGCATGGATACTGCGCTGCCGCCGAGCCACCGAGGGACGCACGTGCCTCAAGGCCCGCGCATCGGCTGTTACTTTGCCATTGAAAAAAACTTCAAGAGCCAAGCGCGGCCGGCGGAAACATCGCCTGTTGCCAGCCGAGTTGCTCACGAAGCAAGCGCCAGTCGAAGCCCGGCCCCGGATCTTCCTTGCGGCCGGGAGCGATGTGTTCGTGGCCTGCGATGTACGAAATCGCGTAGCGCTGCGCGATCGATGGGCAAAGGCTGGCCAGGGTTTCGTACTGCGCTTGCTCGAAGGCGTCGCCTTCGAGCCCTTCGAGTTCGATGCCGATGGAATCGTCGTTGCAGTTCTCGCGTCCACGCCAGCACGAGGCGCCGGCATGCCATGCGCGATCGTCGCAGCTCACGAACTGCCACAGTTCGCCATTGCGCCGCACATAGAAATGCGCAGAGACTTCGAGGCCGCGGATGCCCGAAAAATAAGGGTGCGCATCCCAGTCGAGGCTGTTCGTGAAGAGCTGCTGAACTTCATCGCCGCCGTAATGTCCCGGCGGCAGGCTGATTGAATGCAGCACGATCAGGTCGATGTTCGCGCCTCTGGGTCGCGCCCCGAAATTGGGGGACGGCAAGCGGCGAGCGAAGCGATACCACCCCGATTCCCAAAGTGCTGTGTCGGCTTCACTCATCGGCGCCTAGACCGCTGGCATCGTCGCCATGCGGTGTGGTGATGCCCAGGCGCGCAATCCGATAGCGAATCTGTCGCAGGCTCAGGCCGAGGCGCGCGGCGGCGGCAGTTCGGTTGAAGCCTGTTTCCTGCAGCGCCCGCACCAGGATCTGGCGCTCTTGCTCGTCCAGATAGCTTTGCAGATCGCGTGGTACGGCGGACGGCGTCCGGGGATGGATGCTGACAGGGGCCGCGGCGGCCGCTGGCACGGGCTCGGCAAGCGGCGCGGGTCCCGTCTGCTGGGATTCGGACGGAACTGCCGTGCCTGCGCCCCCCATGAGATCGAGGTGAAGCACATCGCCATCGCTGAGCGCCACCGCACGGTGCAGGAGATTTTCAAGCTCGCGAACGTTGCCGTGCAGCGGATGTTCGGCGAGCCTCTGCAGGACTTGGGCGGAAAGCGTAGGCACCGGCATGCCGGCATCGCGGGCGATGCGCGCGAGCAAGGCGTTGCACAGTGCTGGCAGATCGCCTCGACGGTCCCGCAGCGCAGGCACAGCGATCTCGATCACGTTGAGCCGGTAGAAGAGATCCTGCCGGAACCGGCTGGCTTGCACTTCGGCATGCAGGTCCTTGTGGGTCGCGCTCACGATTCGGACGTCGACGGCATCTTCCTGCGTGGAACCGATGGGGCGAACGCTGCGTTCCTGGATGGCGCGCAGCAGCTTCGACTGCATGGCGAGCGGCAAGTCACCGATTTCGTCGAGAAACAGGGTGCCGCCGCGTGCCGCCTGGAAGTAGCCGTCGCGGTCCTGCGAAGAGCCGGTATAGGAGCCTTTTCGCGCGCCGAAGAATTCGGCTTCGAGAAGGTTTTCGGGAATGGCGCCGCAGTTCACGGCCACGAAAGGTCCGTCGCTTCGCTGGCTGCAGGCATGAACGGCGCGCGCGACCAGTTCCTTGCCTGTGCCGGACTCGCCGCGCACGAGCACCGGTGCCATGCCTCGCGCCACCTTGGCAATGCGCGCCTTGACCAGCCGCATGGGTTCGGAGTCGCCCACCAGCCGTTGGAGCGCTGCGACGCCGCTGTCTCCGATCGTCGTTGCGATGGACACACCGTTGTCGTCCGCCGGCCGCGCGGCCCGGATCGGCGCAGGCTGCGAAGGCGCCTGTACGGCAGAAGCCACCACCGATCGGAATTGCTTCAGGTCGACTGGCTTGGTGAGGTAGTCGAAGGCGCCTGCCTTGAGGGCCTCGACGGCGTTTTCCGCTGATCCGTAAGCGGTCATCACCACACAGCGCTCGCTGCGCTGGTCTTGCTGGATGCGCTGGAGGATCTCCATGCCAAGGCCGTCTGGCAGGCGCATGTCGGTGATCACTGCATCGAAGCGGCCGGCGTCGAGATGCTGCCAAGCCTCCGACACGCTGCCCGCCGCCTCGACGCGATAGCCCTCGCGCAGCAAGGTGAGTTCATACAGCGTGCGCAGGTCCGGCTCGTCGTCGACGACCAGGATCTGGGCAGGCTGCGACACGGGCGGGTTGGGGGTGCTCACGCCGCTATTGTGTCAGTCGACTTTCAACTGATGCAAATGCCACGAAGAACTCGTTGCCTTCGGGGCCTGCCGCGGAAAGGGCCCTGCGTTCATAGCCGATGGTGGCGCCGTGCTGTTCGCACAGCTCGCGGCACAGGAACAGTCCGAGTCCGCTCGAGCGGCTCTCGGAGGAAAAGAACGGTTCGAAAAGATGCCGCTGCACTGCCGGCTCGAGCGGCGCACCGTCGCTCCAGACCTGAAGGGTCGCGCGCCCTGTCGCGTTGCGCCGGGTGCTCACCTGGATCGAGCCCTCCCGGTCCCCGGCGTAGCGCGAGGCGTTGTCCAGCAGATTGACGAGGATGCGCCGCAGATGTTCTGCATCGAAACGCACGTCGGTGCCCGCTTCGAGCGAAAGCAACACGCCTTGCTGCTGCGCGTGCTGGACCCATTCCTCCGCTAGCGAGCGAACCGTCGGGTCGAGCGATACCTGCTCGCCCAGCGGCAGCACGCGTTGCTGCCGAGCCCGCGCCACGTCCAGGACGTCGTCGACGATGCGGGACAGACGCTGAGCGTTCTGCTGAACCATGGTGGTCAACTGGCGATGACCCGGGTCGACGAGATCCTCGCCGAGCAGGGCGCTGGCCTGCGTGATCGCGGCGAGCGGATTGCGGATCTCGTGCGCGACGGCGGCCGACATCCGGCCCATGGCCGCCAGCTTTTCGGTGCGGATGCGTGCTTCGAGCTCGCGCAAGTCCTGCAGGAACATCACGCAGAGGCTTTCGGCGCGCAGGTCCCGGGCCTGCGTCAGGCGTGTGCGGACGCGGACTTCGCGCGGAGCGCCTTGCGGCTGCGCGACCGGCACCTCGGTGGCCTGGGGCGCGCGCCGCGAAAAAGTCTGGCGGGCGAGATGGGCAAGCGGCACCCAGGCCGGATAGGCACTGAGCGCGAAAGGCTGGGGAATCTGCGCGAGACCGTTGCCCAGGATCGCGTCCGCTGCAGGATTGACCGCATGCACCCGGCCCGCGGCATCGACCACGAGCACGCCTTCGCTCAGTGTTTCGATCACGAGATCGTTGACCATCGCGTGCATCTCCGCGGCACTGCGGCTGCGCTGCGCCATGGCTTCCTCGCGGGTGAGGCGGCGGGCCAGCTCGTGGGCGATCAGGGCCACCACGAAGAGCCCGGTGCCCGTCAGAGCTGCCTGGACAAAGCGCGGCGAGGTGTCTGCGGGTTGCTCGAACCAATACCAGCCCGCGTGGCCGAGCAGCAAGAGGGTGGCTGCCGCAGTGGTGCCCAGCCCGACTGCGCCGGTGCCAAGCACGGCCCCCATCAGCACCGGAAGCGCGAACAAGGGCGTGTAGTTGACGCCGCCCACCTGCAGTGTTTGCAGCGCGGTGAACGTGACGAGGTCGATGCCGATGGTCGACAGCCACGCGCCGCCAAACCTGCGAATCGGTTGAAAAGGCGCATACCGCGCGGCCAGCAGCACCGCGATCAGATAGCAGATCGTCAGAGCGATGCCTTGGGCCTGGACGGGCTGCTTGAGCGCCAAGGCGACTCCCGGAAGGAGCAGGAGCACCGCCGCGACAAAGCACCGTGCCGCCATGAAGCCGCGCCAAAGACGCAGCAACGCCGAACTGTCAGCGTTGAATTTCTCGAGCGAACTCCAATCGGTGGCCGGTTCGCCTCGCGACCACAGGTAGGCAGTCATCTGCGGCTTTCCGCTGCTTTGCGGTGGGCTGCGCTGCAATAGATGCCAGCAGGGCCGGTGATGGCGTCAGTGGCCGGCAGATGCAAGCCGCAGTGGGCGCAACGAACCATGGCCTTCGGCGGCCCGACGGCGGGTGGGGCTTGCGGCTTGGGTGCGCGCGAGCGCATTTCTTCCTGACGGCCGCGGCGCCAGAACCATATGGCAATGGCGATGACGGCCAGAACGAGCAGGTATTTCATGAGGGCGTGCGCGAGAGGACGACTTCGAGAACGAAGCGCGATCCCACATAGGCGAGCAGCAGCAACGCGGAGCCGGCATACAGCACGCGCCGCGCCGTGCGCCCACGCCAGCCGAAGCGGGCGCGTCCCATCAGCAGGACGGCAAAAGTGATCCACGCGAGGATCGAGAACACCGTCTTGTGATCCCATTTCCATCCGCGGACCGTCGCGCCATAGAGCGTCTCGCTGAAGAAGATGCCCGCCAGCAGCGTGGCCGACAACAGCACGAAGCCCGCCGCGACGAAGCGGAAGGTGAGGCGTTCCATCGTGAGGAGCGGGAGCCCGCTTGGCGTTTCGGCGGCAAGCCGGATCTGCTTTTCGGCCCGCGTCATGAGCCACGCATGAACCACGGCGGCGCCGAACAATCCGTAGGAAGCAATGCCCAGCGCCAGATGCAGCGGCAGCCACGGCGAGGCGGAGACGTGCAGCGGCGTCCCGGGAAACAAAACCGCCAGCAGGACCGCCACAGCCCCCAGCACTGCGAGCGCGCGCCAGACGTGGAGTTGCTGCGGATACATGCGGCTTTCGATGCCGTAGACCGTGAGCACCAGCCACACGGTGATAGAAATCGCTGGCGCAAAGCCGAAGTGCGGGGTGCCGCCCCCGAGCCCCCAGCCCAGCGCAAGCGCGTGCAGAAGCCATGCCAATGCGAGCAGCCCTTGCGTGGATGATCGGCTGAGCCATGAAGACGCTGCGGCAGTGATGCCATAGGCGGCGGCGGTGGCGATGCCCAGAGCCACGCCGAGCGGGGAGGGGATCGCTAAAATCATCGGCTGAGTTTAATGGCTCGCCCCCCAGGCTTCGCGCACTTCGTGTCGCTTCGCCTACCCCCCTGACCGGGGGGCAACACCAGCGGCCCGGCGGAGCCGGTTCCGCGGTGTTTCTACGAATACGGCTAGTCTCTGCCGGACAACAAGGTACCTTTTAATGGCCACCGCGCTTACTGAAAAGTTTTCCCGCCTCGTCAAGACGATGAGCGGACAGGCCCGCATTACGGAAAGCAATGTGCAGGACATGCTGCGCGAGGTGCGCATGGCTCTGCTCGAAGCGGACGTTGCGTTGCCGGTCGTCCGGGATTTTGTCGGGCGCGTGAAGGAAAAGGCGCTGGGGCAAGAGGTGTTGGGGTCGCTCAAGCCCGGGCAGGCACTTGTCGGGATCGTCAATCGCGAACTGGCCGCCACGATGGGCGAAGGCGTGGCCGACATCAATCTCGTGGCGCAACCGCCGGCCGTGATTCTCATGGCGGGACTGCAGGGCGCCGGCAAGACCACCACCACGGCCAAGCTGGCGAAGCACCTGATCGAGAAGCGCAAGAAGAAGGTGCTGACGGTTTCGGGCGACGTCTACCGCCCTGCCGCCATCGAGCAACTCAAGACGGTGACCAGGCAGGCAGGCGCCGAATGGTTTCCCAGCACGCCTGACCAGAAGCCGATCGACATCGCCCGTGCTGCGCTTGATCACGCCAAGCGGCACTTCTTCGACGTGCTGCTGGTCGACACCGCCGGCCGTCTGGCGATCGACGAAGTGCTGATGCAGGAAATCAAGGACTTGCATGCGGCCCTCAATCCCATCGAGACGCTGTTCGTGGTCGATGCCATGCAGGGGCAGGACGCGATCAACACCGCAAAGGCTTTCAAGGATGCGCTGCCGCTCACCGGCATCATCCTGACGAAGACCGACGGCGACTCGCGCGGCGGCGCGGCGTTGTCGGTGCGGCAGGTTACCGGCGTGCCGATCAAGTTTGCCGGCGTCAGCGAAAAGATCGATGGGCTGGAGGTGTTCGATGCGGAGCGCCATGCCGGCCGCATCCTCGGCATGGGCGACATCGTCGCGCTGGTGGAGCAGGTCACGGCGGGCGTCGACGTGGCGGCGGCACAGAAGCTCGCGGCCAAGGTCAAGAGCGGCGCGGGATTCGACCTCAACGATTTTCTTGGCCAGCTGCAGCAGATGAAGCAGATGGGCGGGCTCTCCAGCATCATGGACAAGCTGCCCGCGCAGATGGCCGCCAAGGCGACGGAGGCCGACATGACCCGCGCCGAGCGCGACATCCGGCGCAAGGAAGGCATCATCAACAGCATGACCCCCCTGGAGCGCCGCAAGCCCGAACTGCTCAAGGCAACCCGCAAGCGCCGTATCGCGGCGGGCGCCGGCGTACAGGTTCAGGAAGTGAATCGGCTGCTCAACGAATTCGAGCAGATGCAGACGATGATGAAGAAGATGAAGGGCGGGGGCCTCATGAAAATGATGAAGCGCATGGGCGGCATGAAGGGCATGCCCCGGATGTGACTCGCCCCCAGGCGGGGATGTGGCTCGCCCCCAGGCTCGCGCACTTCGTGTCGCTCTCCACCCCCTACCGGGGGCGATACCGGCGGCCCGGCTAAGCCGGTTCCGCGGTATCTCTGGAAATAGAAAAGCCCGCGATGCGGGCTTTTCTTATTTGGGGGCTTGGTGCTTAGGATCTGGCCAGGCGCACGGCGTGCATCCAGGCTCGGCGCAGCACGGCGGGGGACCTGGATTCCTCGGGGATCAGCAGGAAGCCGCGGTCGCGCAAGGAGTTGCCCAAGGCGATCTGGCTGGTGAGGACTGTCAGCGGGATCGCGAGCAGGAGCGGCAGGCCGACAGGCATCAGCCAGGCGAGCGCGCTGGCGTCGATGAGTGCGATGCCCACGGCGAGCGCGGCGATCACGGCCGTCATCGGCGCGAGTTGAGCGACGGCGATGCGCCACGGCACCGCAGCGGCTTCGCGGGGAGGCGACTTCCAGTCGAGCTTGATGCCGGTGAGGGCAACGACCACGAACAGCGAGTGCGCGAGCATGCGGACCGGAGCCTGCACGATGGCGAGTGCGCTTTCGAGCGCAGCGCTCTTGAGCATGCCGCCGATGCCGCCGAACTGGCGTTGCTCGCCGCGCAGCACCACGGCAACAAGGCCCAGCACGCGAGGCAGGAACAGCAGGCACAAGGTCCAGAGCCACAGGCCAGCCAGCTCCATCGGCATGGAGAGCCAGTGCTCGACCACGCTCGAACCGGTGAGCCAAAGGGCGGTGCCCAGCGTCAGGAATGCGAGCCACAGCGGGGCCGACACATAAGCCATCGTGCCGGTGACGAACATCGCACGGTGGACCGAATGCAGACCCGGCTCCGCCATCAGGCGTGCGTTCTGCAGGTTGCCCTGGCACCAGCGGCGGTCGCGCTGCAACTCGGACAGCAGGTCCGGCGGTTGTTGCTCGTAGCTGCCGACCAGATCGGCGACCAGCCACACGTGATAGCCGGCGCGGCGCATCAGCGCGGCCTCGACGAAGTCGTGCGACATGATGCCGCCCGACATGCCGCCCTTGCCACGGATCGGCGCCAGCGCGCAATGGTCCATGAAAGGCTGTACGCGGATGATCGCGTTGTGGCCCCAGTAATGCGATTCGCCGAGCTGCCAGAACTGCATGCCGAGCGTAAACAGCCGACCCGTCATGCGCGAGGCGAACTGCTGCGCCCGAGCGTGCAGCGTGACGTGGCCGATGGCTTGGGTCGCAGTCTGGATGATGCCGGCGGTCGGGTTGGCTTCCATCAGCTTGACCATCGAGCTCAGGCAGTCGCCGCTCATGACGCTGTCGGCGTCGAGCACGACCATGTAACGGTAATCCTTGCCCCAGCGGCGGCAGAAGTCGGCAACGTTGCCGGCCTTGCGGTGCGTGCGGCGGGTGCGCAGGCGGTAGTAGACCTCCACCTGTGGCTGGTTGGGGTTGTTCGCGTAATTGACGGCCAGTGCGGCGCGCAGGTCTTCCCAGGCAGCGCGCTCGGCAGCGGCGATCTCGGGCGTGTAGCTGTCGGACAGCACGAACACGTCAAACTGCCCCGCGTTGCCCGTCGCGGCAACCGATTCGCAGGTCGCGCGCAAGCCGGCGAACACGGTCGACACATCCTCGTTGCAGATCGGCATGATGATCGCTGTCCGCGCGTCCGGATTCATCGGATGGTTCGCGACCTGCTTGGCCGACAGCGCGTGCTTGTCACCGCGCACGGAGACATAGAAGCCCATGAGCGCCGTCACGAAGCCGGTCACGACCCAGCCCGACAGCACACCGTAGAGCGCGATCTGGCTGTACTCGAGCCACAGGTTGTCGTAGTCGGGTTGCACGCGTGCAAACAGCGTCGAAGCGATGACGGTGCTCAGTACCGCCAGTGCAACAAACGCGAAGCGCCGCTGGGCTGCTGCACGCTGCCACGGCTGAAGTACCGCGCCGGAATCGGGCCCGCGGCTGGTCTGCTTGGCCGCGCGGCCAGCGCCGAGCTTCACCAGCAGCGCGGTGCCGATGCTGTTCCAGAAGCCGCGCCAAGGGCGGGGTGTCATCGAACCGCGATTGATGGGTGGCGCCGTCACGGAATTCGGATGGCGCTCTTCGCGAAGGAGATTGCTGCGCGAAAACTCGATTTCCGGCAGCACCTTCAGTTGGGAAAATTCGTTGGGCTTCATCGTTGACTCACCGTTGCTTCTGAACGGACGGCGTGTCGCCGATTGCCGGAAAGCGCTTGAAGACGCAATCCGGTGCGATGCCGCTGGACGCCTCGAGGGCTGCCAGCGAATGTCCCGCCGCGCGGGGGCGCGAGAGGGAAAACTGCTTTTGACGCAGGCCGTCGCGCTGCGGACGCAGTGCGAAAGAGGGGCTGGAATGAGCTGTCATGCCAGTACAGGGGCAAACCCTGTGCCAGCCTGGAAAACCTCTTTCAAATCAAAGGCTTAG
The DNA here is from genome assembly GCF_056394705.1 of Variovorax sp. 10N420. Taxonomy (NCBI): domain Bacteria; kingdom Pseudomonadati; phylum Pseudomonadota; class Betaproteobacteria; order Burkholderiales; family Comamonadaceae; genus Variovorax; species Variovorax sp. 10N420. The sequence goes on from NZ_JBFTIJ010000005.1 coordinate 201,967, forward strand.
CTTGATTTTGGGTGGGCAAGGCCGCGACAGGAAGTCAAAAGGCCTCTTGAACCCCGGATTTTGTCGCCGAATCCCGACAGGCTACTGAGACTGACCGGAGAAGCTCAACAGAATCAACCACTTAGCGTGTCGCTGGTCAGCGACCGTTTTCGCTTCCAGGCGACACGCCCTCGGACTTGAAGTGCCCGGGCGTGAGCTCATGCTTTTGCAGGAGCCTGTAGAACTCGGTCCGATTGCGGTCCGCGAGCCGGGCCGCGTCGGCGACGTTGCCGTCGGTCAACTTGAGCAGGCCCACCAGATAGTCGCGTTCGAATCGCTGCTTGGCTTCGGCATAGGTCAGCACCTCGACGCTCGGCACCCGGAGCGCGCGCTGTACGAGGGCGAGCGGAATCAGCGGCGAACTCGATAGCGCGCACACCTGCTCGACCACGTTGAACAATTGCCGCACGTTCCCCGGCCATGAAGCAGTGGTCAAGGCCTTGAGTGCTTCCGGCGCGAAGCCGGAGAGGCGTTTGCCGTACTTCGTCGACAGCCGCTGCAGGAAGTGATTGGCGAGCAACGGGATGTCCTCCCTGCGCGCCGACAGCGGCGGCAAACTCAATGTCACCACATTGAGACGGTAGTAGAGGTCCTCTCGAAACTGCCCCGCCTCCATGGCGGCATCGAGGTCGCGGTGCGTGGCCGAGATGATCCGCACGTCCACGGCAATCGACTGGCTGGCGCCGAGCGGCCGTACCGCGCGTTCCTGCAGCACGCGCAACAGCTTGACCTGCAACGCTGGCGGCATGTCTCCGATTTCGTCGAGCAGCAACGTGCCGCCGTCCGCTTGCTGGAACAGCCCTTTGTGATTGGCGACGGCGTCCGTGAAGGCGCCCTTCATGTGCCCGAACAGCTCCGACTCCAGTAGCGCTTCTGGAATGGCGCCGCAATTCACGGCCACGAACGGCTTGTCGGCGCGCGCGCTCGCGCGATGGATGGCGCGAGCGAGCAGTTCCTTGCCGGCGCCGCTGTCCCCACGCAGCAGCACGCTGGCATCGGACTTTGCCACCATGCGCGCCTCGGCCAGCAGCTCAGCCATGCGGTTGCTGCGGCTGACGATTTCCGCGCGCCAGCTTTCGTCCCCGCTCTTGCCGGGCACCGTGCTCGGCGCGCCGAGCGCGAGGGCCTGCGCGATCTTCTCCAGCAACTCGCGGCCGTCGTAAGGCTTGGTCAGGTAGGTGAAGACCCCCCGCGCCGTGGCCTCCACCGCGTCGGGAATGGTGCCGTGCGCGGTCAAGAGGATCACGGGTAGGGTTGGGTGGCGCTTTCGGATTTCGTCGAAGAGGGCGAGGCCGTCGCGACCGGGCAGTCGCACGTCGCTCAGCACGAGTTGGGGATGCTCGATCTCCAGTTGCGTGAGAGCCGATTCGGCCGATGTCACGGCAGTGACCTGATAGCCGGCAGAAACCAGCCGCATCGAAATAAGCCGGAGCATGTCCGGGTCGTCGTCGACCACGAGCAGCCGCGCCCCGCGAGCTTGTGCGCCGGTGCCTGGCGCAGGCGCGTTTTCGGAAGGGGGAACCGCAGGATTGCTCACTGTGCTGGCTTTGGGTTGATCGCCGGCGCCGGTGCCGGCGTGTTGGGCCGCGCGAAACTCCGTTCGATGGCGCGCAATGCCTCGATGCGGTCGTTGAGCTGGTCGATCCGGCGCTGGCTGTCGCGCAATTGCTGGGCCTGCTTTTCACGATCGTCCTCGACGCGCCTTTGTTCCGCATAGCGCGCCGCCAGCACCCGGGCAAGCGGCTGAAGCGGCTGTGCTTCTGCCGACGGGTTGGTCGTCACACGCTGCATCAGCCCCAGAGCCTTCACAAGATCGGCAGGCACGCGAGTCTGGGCCAGCACGAGCGCCGTTTGCATCTGGGTGGTCGGGGTCTCCATGAGGTCGCCCAGCCGGGAGAGCTCGTTGGCGAGTTCGGGCGGGCCGAGCGGGCGCACCTTGTCGGCGTACGCGAGCATGGCGCCGACTGGACCCGGGGTCGTCTGGGTGAAGATGCCGCCGGGCTGCGTGGCGGGCGCGATCGGCTCGGCCTCGACCGGCGTCACGGGGGGCGGGGAAGGCGGCATGGCCGGCACGACGACCGCTTCCGGCGGCGGCTTGTGCGAAGTGGCGCAGCCGGCAAAGAGCATCGGCGCGACGAGCGTCACGGCGATGATGGATCTGTGAAAGGCCGAAAAAGGCATGGATCGGATTGGGAACGTCGGGCGATGGGCGTCAAGCGGTGCGCGGCAGTTCGATACGGAAGCGCGCGCCTGGCCCGTTCGGCAGCAGCGTGATGCGACCGCCATGAGCCGCAATGTACTCCTGCACGATCGACAAACCGATCCCCGTTCCTTTTACCGAATGTTGAGGTTGCCTTTCCCCCCGGAAGAAAGGCTCGAAGATGCGGTCGCGATCGGCCTCCGAAACCCCGGGCCCTGCGTCGCAGATGTCGATCTGGGCGAAATCGGCGGTGCTGGACACAGCCATGGTGATGGTGCCGCCACGCGCCGAGAAGCGGATCGCATTCGACAGCAGGTTGGCAAGCGCCGTGCCGAGCTTCACGCGGTCGACGACGACCGAGATCGGTTCGCCCTCGGCTCGCACCGTGAGGCCGTTGGCTTGCCATTGCAGGCGCTGCGCTTCGATCTGCTCTTCGATGAGCGGCAGCAGGGGCGTGCGTTCGCGGCGCAATTCGCGGGCTTCGAAAGCGGCGGCGTTGAAGCGCAGGAGTGCCTCGATCTGGCCCTGCAGCGCCACGGTGTTCTGCTGAAGGATCTGCGTGACTTCGCGCTGCGATGGATTGAGCGCGCCGGTCACGCCGTCTTCCAGCAGCGAGACGCCTTCGCGCAGAGCGGCCAGCGGAGTCTTGAGTTCATGCGAGACGTGTCGCAGGAAGCGTGCCTTGTCCGCGTCCAGCTCGGTGAGCCGCAGCCGCAGCCACTCGAGCTGCTGCGACACGCGGCGAACGTCGGCGGGACCGGGAATATCGATGGGCTCGTCGAGCCGGTTCTGGCCGAGACCGACGATCGCTCGTTGCAGCCGCTTGAACGGCCGCGCGAGCCAGACCCCGAAAGCCAACGCCAGCGTCACTGCAAAGATGCTCGCCGCCACCACCAACCGCATCAGCCGCCTGCGCTCGTTCTCGATGCGCTGCGCCAACGCATTGTTTTGCGTTTCGATCAGGAATTGCGCCTGCTGAGCGATGTTGGTGTTGAGCGCATCGAGTTCGCGAAACTGCATCGCCATCGAGCTTTCGCGGGCAAGCGCCGTCTCGGGTGCGCCGCTCATCAGCCCTTGAATGACTTCCATCTGCTCGCGCCAACGGTCAGGCCCCTCGCTGCCGAGGCCGTTGGACGTGAGGCGCTCGAGCACCTGGCGCGCATCGCGCGTCGCATCGTCGAAGCGGCGACGCAGCACGGCATCGTTGAGCACCAGAGACTGCCGCCCTGCGCGCTCCATCGCCGCACTGCGCTCGGCCAACGATTGCGCCGCACCTGAAAGAGTGAGCGCGCGCGCCGCCGCATCGCGGCTTTCGGTCATGAGCTCGTCGTACTGGAAGACGGCGCGCAATGCCACCCCCACGAGCAGCGCGGTGATCAGGAGAAACGCGAAAAGCAGCAGCTGCTGGAACGAACCGCGCGCGGAGGCCAGCTTCGACATCAGGCGACGGGCGCCGGCGCGGACCTGCCGGCAGCGTGCGTCGATTCAGCCGTCACGACTTCGCCGCGCAGCGTGTAGGCCAGCGATCGGGTGATGCGGAGGTCGACCATCTGGCCGACCAGTCGAGCGTCGCCTTTGAAGTTTACGACGCGGTTGCACTCGGTGCGGCCCATCATTTCGCGCGCGTCCTTGCGCGAGGCGCCTTCGACCAGCACGCGCTGCACGGTGCCCACCCTGCTTTCGCCGAAGCGCTTGACGTTTCCATCGATCACGGCCTGCAATTCCTGCAGCCGCGCGAGCTTGACACTGTGCGGCGTGTCATCGTGCAGCGCCGCAGCCGGCGTACCCGGACGCGGACTGAAGATGAAGCTGAAGCTGGCATCGAACTCGAGATCGTGGATGAGCTTCATCATCTTGGCGAAGTCCTCATCCGTTTCGCCCGGAAAGCCGACGATGAAGTCGCTGCTGAGCGCGAGCTGGGGACGAATCGCTCGCAGCTTGCGAACCGTGCTCTTGTATTCCATGGCTGTGTAGCCGCGCTTCATCGCCATCAGGATTCGGTCGCTGCCGTGCTGCACCGGCAAGTGGAGATGGCTCACCAACTGAGGCACTCTGGCGTATGCCTCGATCAGCCGCGGCGTGAATTCGTTGGGATGGCTGGTCGTGTAGCGGATGCGCTCGATGCCGGGAATCTCCGCGATGTATTCGAGCAGCGTGGCGAAGTCGGCGATTTCCGTGGTGTCGCCCATGCGGCCGCGGTACGCATTGACGTTCTGTCCCAGCAGCGTGACCTCACGCACGCCCTGGTCCACCAGCCCGGCGACTTCCACCAGCACGTCGTCGAGCGGCCGATTCACTTCTTCGCCGCGCGTGTACGGCACGACGCAGTAGCTGCAGTATTTGGAGCACCCTTCCATGATCGACACGAAGGCCGTGACGCCTTCCACCCGCGCAGGCGGCAGGTGGTCGAATTTTTCGATCTCGGGAAAGCTGATGTCGACCTGCGGCCGCCCCTCGCGGTCGCGCTGGCTCAGCATCTCCGGCAAGCGGTGCAGGGTTTGCGGCCCAAAAACCACGTCCACGTAGGGCGCGCGCGCGATGATGGCCTCGCCTTCCTGGCTCGCCACGCATCCGCCGACACCGATCTTCACCCCCTTCGCCTTGAGGTGCTTCACCCGTCCAAGATCGGAAAACACCTTCTCCTGCGCTTTCTCACGCACCGAGCAGGTATTGAAAAGAATCAGATCAGCCTCGTCCACATTCGTGGTCGGCTCATAGCCTTCAGCCGCGCGCAGCACATCCGCCATCTTGTCCGAGTCGTACTCGTTCATCTGGCAGCCGAAGGTCTTGATAAAAACTTTGGGGTTCATGGTGCCTCTCCCGAGAGATGCAAATGTCATTGGGTTAGCGCGGCCGTGGCGTGGGACACCGCGGAACTGGCTCCGCCAGGCCGCCGGTGTCGCCCCCGGCAGGGGGTAGGCGGCTACACGAAGTGAGCAAGCCTGGGGGCGAGCCAGTCACTCTCCGTATTTGGGAAGCTGGTCGAACGGCGTCTTGCCGTCGTCGCGCGGACCGCTGTTGGCCACGAAGGGCCAGAAATTCAGCAGCGGCTTTTCGGCCGATGCACGCTTGGCCTGGGCCTCGTCGGGCGTCAGGATCCAGACTTCTCGCACCAGGCCGGCCGCGTCGCGGGTGTAGTTGACCAGCAGGTTCTGCCCCGTGATGGCCGCCGGCATGACGAGCATCCGATTCGCACCCAGAATGCGCGCGCCTGGCGAAAGGCGCTCGGACTGGCCGTCGAGCACGATCTCAGGGGGGTTCACCACCATGAACTTGCCGCGCAGCGTTCCGACGGGGAAATTGCGCCCCCCGTTGGCGGCTTCGTTCTGGGAGTTGGGGATGTCTGCGACCTGCGCCGCGGCGTGAGGCGAGAACAGGGCGGCGGCAGGAGCAATGACGGCGCTCAGTGCTACCAAAACAAGAGCGCTCAGGGAGTTCTTGCAGCGATTCATGGGGTTCATCCAGAGGCTGGGAAGCGGCGATTTTAGCGGCCGCTTGTCGCGCAACGAGTCTGTCGCGGGTGTGCCATCTTGCATGAACCCTTTACTTATCTTTACGGCACTTCGGGGCGCTTTCGGTTGCGCACTGCTCCAATAGGCGCGCCGCAGAAAAGTAGCCCGCAAAAGTAGTCTGTAGTAGTACGACTCCCATATCCTGCGCCCCACCTTCGATCCAAGATACCGCACTCATGAAGAAGAATCTCGTCGTCACCCTGTCGGGTGTGTTGATCGTCGCCGCCGCCACCGGTACGTGGTGGTGGTCCGGCGCCAAATCGCGCGTCGGCGCGGAGGTCAACGGCGCGGAGTCCAGCAGCGTCAAGGCTGGCAAGGGAAGCCCCGGCGCGCCCGCCACAGCGGCCCCGGCACTGGTGTCATTGGCAATAGCCAAGCGGCAAACCGTGCCCGTCACGGTCCAGGTCAACGGCAACGTGGTTTCTCTCAACAGCGTCGATCTGCGGCCCCAAGTGACCAACACGGTTCGACAGGTGCATATCAAGGAAGGCCAGTTCGTGAAGGCCGGGCAGTTGCTTTTCACGCTTGATGACCGGCCGGACCAGGCCAACCTCGCCAAGGCGAAGGCTCAGCAACAGAGGGACGAGGCGATGCTGGCGGATCTGGAGCGGCAGTACAAGCGCAGCCAGGATCTCGTCGCGCAAAATTTCATTGCGAAGAGCGCCGCGGACGCCACGCTGTCGCAACTCCAGGCGCAGCGCGCCGCTGTGGCAGCCGATCGCGCAGCGGTGCAGGCGGCCGATGTCGCACTGGGCTATGCCACTCTGCGTGCGCCCATCGCTGGGCGCATCGGCGCGGTCAATATCTATCCGGGCACGCTGGTCCAGCCAACGCTGTCTCTGGTCACCATCACGCAGCTCGATCCCATCGCGGTGAGTTTTCCGGTTCCAGAGGGCAAGCTTCAGGACCTGCTCGCGGCGGCCAGAGCGCACACGGCAGTTGAAGCCGTCGTGCCGGGTCGCAAGGAAACGCTGAAGGGCTCGCTCAGCTTCGTCGACAACACCGTGGATCCGCTGATCGGCACGGTGCGCGCCAAGGCTGTGTTCGACAACGCCGACCAGAGCCTTTGGCCGGGTCAATTCGTCGAAACGCGCGTGACGGTCCGCACGATCGAAGACGCGACCGTGCTGCCGGCTTCGGCGCTGATGATGCTGGCGGAAGGCACCTCGGTGTATGTGGTGGACGCCGAAAAGAAAGCGACGCGCCGCAAGGTCGAGTCGCTCCACACCTTCGGCACGCAGGTCGTGGTGCGAGGGATCGAACCCGGCGAGCAAGTCGTCATCGAGGGCAAGCAGAACGTGCGTCCCGGCGGCAAGGTGCGGGTCGAGGCGGCAAACCCGCCGCAGCGCCCTGAGGGCGAAACGCCCGGGCCCGGAAGCGCGGCATCGGTCGGGCCGACCAACGCCAGTCTCGTCGCGGAACGGGAGCGGACATGAACATCTCCGAGCTGTGCATCCGTCGTCCTGCGATGACGGTGCTGCTCTCTGCCGCGGTGGTGGTGGTCGGCATCTTTGCCTATTTCCAGATCCCGGTCGCGGCACTGCCGAGCTACAACACGCCAGTCATCAACGTTTCGGCGCAACTTCCCGGGGCCAGTCCCGAGACGATGGCGTCGTCGGTGGCGCTGCCGCTTGAAAAGCAGTTCTCGACGATCCCGGGCCTCCAGACGATCAGCTCCGTCAACACCCAGGGCAGCACATCGGTCACGCTGGAGTTCGTGAGCTCGCGCGACATCGACGCGGCCGCGGTCGACGTGCAGGCTGCCCTGCTGCGCGCGCAGCGCCTGCTGCCGCCCGAACTCACCCAGATGCCGTCGTATCGCAAGGTCAATCCGGCCGATGCGCCGGTGCTCTTCATTGCGATGACGTCGGACTCGATGACGCCGTCCGAGCTGAACGATTACGCCGAAAACCTGGTTTCGCCCACGCTCTCGACCATCGACGGCGTCGCGCAGGTGGCCGTCTATGGGCAGAAGCGCTTTGCGGTGCGCATCAAGGCCGACGCCGATCTTCTCAATGCCCGCAACATCACGCTGGACGAGCTTGCCAATGCGGTCCGGCTGGCGAATGCCAACACACCGGTGGGCGTGCTCGACGGGCCGCGCCAGACGCTCACTATCCAGGCGAACGAACAGATGCTCAGGGCGGCCGATTTCGCCAAGGTGATCGTCGGCCAGCGCAACGGCGCACCCGTGCGGCTTGACGAGGTGGCGACGATCGAAGACAGCTTCGAATCGGTGAAGACGGCAAGCGCCTACAACGGGCAGAGTTCGATTTCGCTCGCCGTGCAGCGCCAGCCCAACGCCAACACGGTCCAAGTCGTCGATGCGGTTCGGGCGCTTATGCCGCGCTTCAGGGGAGAGCTGCCGCAGTCGGTCGAAATCAGCGTGCTCAACGACCGGTCGCTTTCGATCCGCGAAGCAGTCCACGATGTGCAGCTCACGCTTCTGGGCACCATCCTGCTGGTGGTGCTGGTGATCTTTCTGTTCCTGCACCGCTTGGTCGCCACGCTGATTCCGGCGCTCACGATTCCGATCTCGCTGATCGGCGCGGTCGCGTTGCTCTATGCCTTCGGCTACAGCCTGGACAATGTGTCGCTGCTCGGCATCACACTGGCCGTCGGGCTGGTGGTGGACGACGCGATCGTCGTTCTTGAAAACATCATGCGGTACGTCGAAAAAGGAATGGAGCCCTTCGCCGCCGCATTGCGCGGTGCGCGCGAGGTGGGGTTCACCATCATCTCGATCTCGATATCGCTGGTGGCGGTTTTCATTCCCGTCTTCTTCATGCCCGGCGTGATCGGACTGCTGTTCCATGAATTCGCGGTGGTGGTGGGGCTGGCGGTGATGGTCTCGGCGATCGTGTCGCTCACGCTGGTGCCGATGCTCGCGAGCCGTCTGCTCAAGCACACGCCGCGAGAAGGCGGCGCGCTCGATCACGAAGAAGAGCATCCCGAACCCGGCACTGCCATCGGCCGTGCCTTCGAACGCGGCTACCGCTGGGTGCATGCCAACTACATGCGCACGCTCGATTGGACGCTGCGCCACCGCCCGGTGATGCTGATCGTCGCCGCGTCGACTTTCGCGCTCACTGCCTGGATGTTCATCACCATTCCGAAAGGCTTCTTCCCGGAGGAAGACATCGGGCAGATCCAGGTCACCACCGAAGCCGCCGAGGACATTTCGTTTCCTGCGATGAAGGCTCTGCAGGGCCGTGTGTCCGACGCGATCATGGCCGACCCGAACGTCGACTACGTCAACTCCTTCATCGGTGTCGGCGGCCCGACGGCCACGCAGAATTCCGGGCGCCTGTTCGTCGTGCTCAAGCCGCGCAAGGATCGCGCGGCCATGCCGCAGGTGCTGGAAGCCCTGCGCAAGCGCTTCCGCGAGATCCCGGGCATTGCCGTCTACATGCAGCCGATCCAGAACCTGCGCCTCGGCGGGCGGCAAAGCAAGGCGCGTTTCCAATACACGCTGCAAAGCGTGAACGCCGGCACCATGGGTGTGTGGTCCGACAAGCTGATGGAGCGCATGCGCGCCGATCCGGCTTTCCGCGACGTGACGAGCGACTCGCAAAACCGCGGCCTCCAGGCGACGCTGGACATCGATCGCGACAAGGCCGGGGTGCTCGGCGTTGCCGTGGGTGACCTGCGCACTGCGCTCTACAACGCCTATGGCGACCGCCAGATCGGCAGCATCTATGGCGCAAGCAACACTTACCAGGTCATCCTTTCAGCGTCGGACGGCGACCGGCAGTTTGAGGAAGACATGTCGCGCCTGTCGGTGCGCAACAAGGCGGGGCAGCTGGTCCCGTTGTCAGCGTTTTCGACGGTCCGGCGCACGGTCGGGCCCACCTCGATCAATCACCAGGGCCAGCTGCAGGCCGTCACGGTGTCCTTCAACCTCGCACCCGATGTTCCGCTCGGTGACGCCACGGCCAAGATCGACCGGTTCAAGGAAGAGTTGAAGATGCCGCCGTCGATCATCACCAGCTACGGTGGGGATGCGGCGGTATTCCAGAGCTCGCAATCGAGTCAGGCGGTGTTGCTGATCCTGGCGGTGCTCGTGATCTATGTGCTGCTCGGCGTGCTCTATGAAAGCTACATCCATCCGCTCACCATCCTGGCTGGGCTGCCCTCGGCAGCAGTGGGTGCGCTGCTCTCGCTGAAGCTCTTCGGCTTCGACCTGACGCTGATCGCGACCATCGGTATCCTGCTGCTCATCGGGATCGTCAAGAAGAACGCGATCATGATGATCGACTTTGCGCTGGAGGCCCAGCGGACCGAAGGCATGAAGCCGGTCGACGCCATTCGCGAAGCCTGCCGGCTGCGCTTCCGGCCGATCTTGATGACGACGCTCGCGGCAATGATGGGTGCACTGCCGCTCGCCCTCGGGCTGGGTGCCGGCGCCGAACTGCGTCAGCCGCTCGGCGTGGCTGTGGTGGGCGGCCTGATCTTTTCGCAGGTGATCACGCTCTACATCACGCCGGCCATCTATCTCGCGCTGGACCGCTACAGCGGCAGCGGACCGCTGCAGGAACTGCCCTCGGAGGCACAACATCCGGGCGACGGCGCCGGCGCGCGCGAGAGCTCCGCTCGCGCCTGACGTGCGGGCGCCGGGCGCGCTGCGCGTCCTGTCAGGCGACGGCGAGCGTCGACGCCTTGCGGTCTGAGGCTTGCCCGTTCGCAGGTGGCACGCTGGTCGCCGGCACGCTCGCGCGCTTTGCCTCGATGTCTTCCACCCACCGGCAGGCGGCGTCGATGAAGAACTGCTGCCCTGCCACGTCGGTGAAGGAGTGGTCCACCTTGGGCATGAATTCGTAGCGCACCTTCTGAAGGAAAGGCGCGCCGCGCAGCGGGTACAGCTGGTCGTGGTTGCGGTCGCGCTGCTGCAGCGTTCCGGAATAGATCAGGTAGATGGAGACGCCGCGCTTGACCAGCGTGTCCATCTCGCGCGCGAAATCGGCGGGCGTCACGACCTTCGTCCTCTCGCCGGTCTTGAGCAAGTCGCCTTCGGGCAGGTCACGACCTAGCAGGCGGTCGATCCAGTGGCTGATCTGAGCCTTGGGGAAGCGCAGGAAGCGGCGCACGCGGCGCTCGATGTTCGCGGCATGGCTGGTAAAGGCATAGCCGTCGAAGCTGAGCAGTCCGATGACCCTCGGATCCTCCAGTGCCATCCGGAGCCCCGGGGCGACGCCGGAACACAGGCCGAAGATGACGAACTGGCGGATGCCGAGGTGCTTTTCGATTTCATTGAGGGCCGCGCGAAGATCGTTGGTCGCCTGTTCCTCGAACCGCAGCGAAGCATCCGTGCCATGGCTGTCGCCGATTCCCGAGAGATCGAATCTCAGTGTCGCGAAGCCTTCCTGAGCGAGTCGCCGGGCCATCTTGACCTGAATGCGGCGGGGGCCGACGCGGTGAGTGACCCCGAAGTTGAACATCACGCACGCCAAGGCATCGGAGATGTGGCCGGTCGGCCGCGTGATCACGCCCAGCAAGCCCGACTCCTGGCCGAACTGAACGGGTTCTTCGTGATAGCTGTTCATCGAATAAGTCCGATAAGGCGCTTGGTAACTTCGGCGGGAACGATGGCCTGGTTGGGCAATGGGTCCGAAGTCCAGATGATCGGATGTTCGAGCGTTTCGTGCACGACCTTGCGATTGTTCAAATTTTCGCGCTCACACCAATTTCGCACAGTTTCGTCCCCTGCCTTGGAGAAGACGGAGGTCGCCACTGCCGCCGGGGCGCTCAGCGTATCCGGCCGCAGCGCCTCCAACTGGCTCGCGAGCTGGCCGCTGATGCGGTGCCCGAGTGCCTCTGTGAGCGCCGGGCTGCCGTCAGCCTGGCGTTGCTTGTACCAGGAGCGGTCCTTGGCGTAGTAGCCCACTTCGAGCATCTTGATCTGTGCCTCGAGCAGTTCTTCGATGTAGGCGGGCCCATCGAGGATGGGCTCCCAAAGCGCAAGCTGCTGAAGCCCCTGCGCATGGCGTGCGGCCTGGAGAGCGAGCGTGGCCCCCAGCCGCGCTGCCAGCCAACTCAGCCTTGGCGATTGGGAGCGCCGAAGGAGCTCCTCATGAGCGCGCAAGAGATCCAGTTGCCAGCCTTTCATTTCGCCTGCCTCGTCTTCACCCCCTGATTCGCTGGTGCCGAAGAAGTCGAAGCGTAGGACGGCGACGCCGCCGCGGGCCAGACGATCGGCAATGACGCGAAAGAGTCGATGGACACGGATGGCCTCGTGGCCGAAGGGGCTGCACATCAGTACCGCCGGATGGCCGTCGGTTTTGCGCTGCGGGGGGTGATAGACGGCGAACAACTGGCGGTCCGCCGGACCGAAATAGAACGGGACCATCACAATATGTCGATCAGCGACGTCGATGCCGCTGCCAGATGTCCTCCCGCGTGGACAGAGTCGAGTGCTAGCGCACCCACGAGGCCCTCGCCGAGAGAAATGGAAAAGACTTGCAAGGCACGCATGTGTGAACCCAGGCGACACTTTACCTCGCGTTCGGTGCACTCCAGGCCAACTTCGAGCGCTTGCAAATCCGCCGACATTCCAAGGCCGAGCGCCTTGATGGCCGCTTCCTTGCGCGTCCAGCCGACGAGGAAGGCGCGATCGCGCGCGGCTGCGGGCGTCGCCTGCAGCATGCGGATCTCGCCGGGCGTGAAACAGGTCGCGGCCAGCGCCATTGCATCCGACACCGTGCGGGCCAGCTCCACGTCGACCCCCACTTCGGCGCCACGGCTGACCGCGATCAGGCCGATCGAATGGCTGTGGCTGAGATTGAAGCGAACCTCCGACTGGCCGACCAATGCCGGCTTGCCGAATTCGCCTTCGGTGAATTCCAGTCGCTCGGGCGCGATGCTCGTCTCTGTCGACAGAATCTGCCGTAAGGCCGCATGCGCGGCGACGTAGCGTTGCCCGTCGCGCGCAAACACGAAGCGGGCCGCGCGTGCTTGCTCCGCCTCCGACAGGCAGTTGGCAGCCGTGGATGCGGCCTCGAGGTCAACCTGCCATAGCAGGCAGGGCCCGGGCCACGGGATCGGTGCGATCGACACGGCAGTTTCCTCTCAACCCCTTCATTTCTTCCAGCCTGAGAACACGCGGCCCAGCAGACCGCCGCGTTTGGCCGTGTCCCTGGCCGGCTGCTCCGCGGCTTGTACATCGATGGCGACGCCGGCCGAAGCCGATGAGAGCTGCGCCAGCGTCTCGTACACGTAGCGACGGGGCTCGACCCGGAAGCCCATGACCTGCTCCGCTTGCTGGAGCACCCGCATGGCGAGCAGCGAATCTCCGCCCAGGTCGAAGAAATTCTCGTCGGCATGGATGTCGTTGACGTCGATGCTCAGCGCGCTGGCCCAGATCTGCGCCAGGCGAGCCTGCTCGGGCTGCAGCAACGTATCGCGCTGGTTGGCGCGCGGCGGGACGGTCGGCACGGCAGGGGGGCTGGCGGTGAGCGCGGTCGGCTCTGCAGCGGACAGGCGCTGGAGGTATGCGGCGCTGGCCGATCCCGCGGGCGCGAGGATGGCTTCGAGCGTTGGATCGGCCTCGTCGACAACGCGGCGCAGCAACTCGATGTAGCGCTCCCTGAAGGCCGCGCCCGTTTCATCCTTGTAGACGTCGGCGTTGTACACGACAGAGCCTTCCAGCACGCTCGACTTGTCCATGAGCCACAGGCCCAGGTCGTCCGTCGCCCCTTGCTGGACCAGATGAACCTGTCGGTCCGAGAGGCCGCCGAGATCCGGCGCCCGCTCGCGCGCATCCTGGAACGAGAACAGCGCCTGGTACAGACCCACGCCTTGCGCACGCTCGGCGAACTCGGGTTCGCTGACCAGCCGTTCGAAAGGAATCTGCTGGTGATCCATCACCGAGATCAGTTCCTGCTTCACGTAGTGCATGAATTCGCCGAAGCGCAGCGACGCGTCCACCTGGAAGGGCATCGGCAGCAGATTGTTGAAGAAGCCCACAACCGGCTCCAGTTCCGGCGCCTCGCGCCCGCGAACCGGTGTCGCAATGACGATCGACGGCGTTCCGATGACGTTGCTCATCATCAGGATGTAGACGCCCAGGGTCAGCATGTTGAGCGTCATCTCATGGCGCTGGCCCACCTGGCGCAGGCGCTCGGTGAGGTCCTTGTCGACGGTGATCCAGTGCGAGCCGCCTCGGCCGCTCATGCCGGCCCGGCGCGGCATGTCCGTGCGCGGCGCCTTCGATGCGGGGGCGCTCGCGAAGCGGTTCTTCCAGTAGTGCAACTGCGTCTGGCAGGCGGGAGATTCGAGCCAGCGCGCATACCACTCGGCATAGTCGCCGTGGGTCGCCGCGAGAGGCGGCAGGCCGTGCGGCTCGCCGCGAACCAGCGCGCCATAGATAGTCGAGAGTTCCTGCTGCAGGATGTCGAAGGACCAGCCGTCCCAGATCAGGTGGTGCGGCACGAAAACGAACACATGATCGTCGGCAGCCATCCGGAACAGCGTCGCATTGAACAGCGGCGCCTTGTGGATGTCGATCGGCCGATCCGCCAGTTCGCGCATGCGTTCTTTCAGGGCTGTCTCGCGCTGGTCGTCAGGCAGTGCGCCGAGATCGACGACCGGTAGCTCGTAAGCCACCATGTCGGCAACCACGGCCTGCGGCTCGCCCGTGGCCGGATCAGCGCCCATGGACGTGCGCAGCGCAGGTTGCCGCTCAATGATGATGCCGAGCGCAGCCTTGAATTTGTCGACGTCCATGACGCCGCCAAGCCGGTGCGCGGAGGGGGCGTTGTACGTCGAGCGACCTGGATGCAGCTCTTCGAGGAAGCGGATGCGTTCCTGCATTGGCGTGAGCGGGGCGCTGCGCCGGCCCGGCACGACCCGGATAGCTTCACCGCGGGGAGCACCGCTCTGGCCAAGGGTGTCGATCGACGCGGCGAGCCGCTCCACCGTGGGCGCTTCGAAAAGTACGCGCAGCGGCACAGTGACGTCGAACTCGCGGCTCAGCAGCGTCGCGAGCCGCGCGGCGAGCAACGAATGGCCGCCGAGCGCGAAGAAGTCGTCACGGATCCCGAGGCCCGGCAGATTGAGCACGCGTTCCATGTGCTCGAGCACGATCCGCTCGCGCTCATTGCGCGGTGCGACCCGCTCGGCCGCCTGATCTCGCGTGGCGCTGGGCTTGGGCAGCGCCTTGCGGTCGACCTTGCCGTTGGGCAGGAAGGGGATGGCGTCCAGCGTCACCACGTGCTGCGGCAGCATGTACTGCGGCAGGCGTTCGCGCAGGCGGCGATCGAGTTCCGCCAAGTCGATCTTCGCGTTCGGCGATGGGCTCACATAAGCCACCAGACGCACATCGCCTGGCTGGTCCTCGCGCGTGATGACGACGCTGTTGCCGATGCCTGGAACTTCGTTGCATGCGGCTTCGATTTCCCCGAGTTCGATGCGATAGCCGCGCACCTTGACCTGGAAGTCGAAACGGCCCATGTGTTCAAGCAAGCCGTCGTTGCCCCAGCGGCCGCGGTCGCCCGTGCGATAGAGACGCGAGCCTGCCGCGCCCCACGGATCGGGAATGAAGCGGTCGGCCGTGAGTTCGGGCCTGTCGAGATAGCCGAGCGTCACGCCGATGCCGCCGATCACGATTTCGCCAGGTACGCCGATGGGGCAGCGCTGCCCCTGCGCGTCGAGGATCCACACGGTCGTGTTGGCAATTGGCTTGCCGATCGAAACGCCGCGCTGCGCGACGCGAGCCGGCTCGACGCGCCAGAGCGTCGACCAGATCGTCGTTTCCGTCGGTCCATACATGTTCCAGACCTCGCCGCAGCGCTGCAGCAGCAACTGCGCAAGGTCCGAGGGCAGGCCTTCGCCGCCGACCAGCGCCTTGAATCGCGATGTGCCGGGCCATTGCGCATCGAGCAGCAGACGCCAGCCACCCGGCGTCGCCTGCATCATGGTCGCGCCGCTTTCCTCGATGAGCGTGCGCAGCGCGTTTCCGTCCATCGTCGTGTCGCGCGAGACCAGGATCACTTCGGCGCCGACGGTCAGCGGCAACATCAGTTCGAGCACGGCAATGTCGAACGACAAGGTGGTCACCGCCGCGAGGCGATCGTCGGCTGTGATGCCGGGTGCTTCGCGCATGCTCTGCAGGAAGTTCGCGACTGCGCCATGGGGCACGCAAACGCCCTTGGGCTTGCCTGTGGACCCGGAGGTGTAGATGACGTAGGCCGCGTCCGCCGGCTGCGCGTCCTGCGGCGAGGGAACCAGTGCAGTCGCCGCCTTGTCGCGCCACGCGGTGTCCCTGTCGATCGAGAAGATGCGCGTTGCAGCGTCGGGGCGCCAGTTCGCTGGTGCGGCGGGGACGGTCGAGGCCGTGAGCAGCAGACCCAGCTTGGCGTCTTCGGCGTAGTAGTCGAGGCGCGCTTGCGGAAAGGCCGGGTCCAGCGGTACATAAGCAGCGCCGGTCTTCAGCACGGCCAGCAGCGCGACCATCATGTCGGCGTTGCGATCCAGGCACAGGCCGACGCGCTCGCCTCGTCCCATGCCGCGTTCGCGCAGGGCGTGCGCAAGGCGATTCGATTGTTCGTCGAGTTCTCGGTAGCTCCAGCGGCGCTCTCCGTCGCGCAGGGCGGTGCGTTCGGGGCTCGTTGCGGCGCGTTCGACCAAGGCCGCGTGCATCAACTGCGCGCCCGCCAAAGGCGTTTCCTGCGGCTGAAGCGCGACGAGCGCCTGCGTCTCCGCATCGGACGCCACGTTGAGACGCCCGATCGGCTGCAACGGATCTGACGCAGCCGCGCGAAGAAGGCATTCGTACATGCCGAGCCAACGTCTGATCGTGGCGTCGTCATACAGATCGGCGTTGTACTGCGCCTCGATCTGCATGCCCTGCCGGATCGGTGCCACGTTGATGAAAAGCTCGAAGTTCTCGTATCGGCGAGCGATCGAAGTCTGCTCCGATTCGATCTCCGGGAAGTTGCCCGTGACCAGCGCTCCGCTGTCCAGGTTGAACAGCACGTTCACCAGTGGAAGGCGGCTCGGATCGCGAGGCACCGGCAGCTTTCGCAGCAGGGCGCCGTAGGTCAGTGTCTGATGCTCGAAAGCATCCAGCAGCGTTGCGCCCGAAGAGCGTGCAAACGCGTCGAAGGACATCTGCGGCTCGATGGCGACGCGGATCGGCAGCGTGTTGACGCAATGGCCGACCAGCGTCGGCATGTCGCTCGGCATCTGGCCGGCTGCGGCGATGCCGATCACCAGATCGTCTTGCGCCGTGAGCCGGTGCAGGGTGGCGGCGAAGGCGCTGAACATCGTCGCAAACAGGCTGGCGCCCGACGCGGCGCCGACCTTGCGCAGCGAGTCGATCAGGTCCTGGTGCAACACGTGGTCGACACGGCGGGAATTGAAGGTGCGTACCGCGGGTCGTGGATGGTCCAGCGGCAGTTCGAGCACCGGCAGGCTGCCGCCCGTGAAGCGCGACAGCCAATAGTCGACATGGCCCTGCATCTCCGGGCTGGCGGCTTCCTGCGCTTCCCATGCGGCGTAATCCGAATACCGCGCCGGTGCTTCGAGCGACGGACCGGCGCCGATCTGCTCCGCATAGAGCAGCCCGAGATCCTGACTGATGACGCCCCAGGACCAGCCGTCGCAGACGGCATGGTGGGCCGTCATGATCAGCACGTGCTCGACGGCAGACAGTTGGAAGAGCGAGGCCCTGAAGAGCGGTCCCTTCTCCAGCTCGAAGGGCTGCAGTACGGCGGCGAGGCCCTCATCCTCCAACCGTCGCTTCTGCGCAGCGGGGTCGAGCCCGCACAGGTCGTGTTCGGACAGGTCGACCGGCTTGGCTTCGCCAATCAGAAGCTGCGTGCCATCGGGTGAGATGGTGGAGCGCAGAGACTCGTGTCGGGCAACCAGCCGGTCGAGCGCTGCGGACAGCGCCTGAGCGTCCAGTTCGCCCTTGAGCTGCATCCGGAGCGCCTCGTTGTAGGCCAACGATGCGTCGGGACTCAGCTGGTCGCCCAGCCAGACCTCTCGCTGTGCTTCGGTCGTTGGAACAATGCGCTCGATCATCCCTGACGCGAAGGGGTCGAAGTCCTCCGCGGCCGGGGCAGAGGGTGGGGTCAGGACAGCTTCGGTCATGCTTGGAACTTCGTGAATTTGCCTTGTGCGTTGGGGTCGGGCACGAACCACGCGGGCTGGCCGTCCTTGTCACGGCCCAGGCGCGCGTTCGGAACTGGCGGATGCGACGGGTCGAATGCCGCCTGGACCACCGCGCGTCGCGGCAGCAGTTCGGCCTCTTGCATCTCGGCCACCGATTCCTTGAAGGCGGACTTGATGGTCGCGATGTCCTGTTGCGAATGCGCGGTCGTCATGAAGCAGGGGAAGTTGTCGAGGATGTGCACGCCGCGGCTGCGCATCATCGCGAACAACAGATCCTGCAGGGGATGGTCTTCGAGCCAGCTCACGCGCCATAGCGACGAGAAGTAGCGGATCTCGAGCGGCGCGCCGACCTCGCGGCAGAAAGCCGACAACTCGTCGGCCATGGCCGCGGTGTGCAGGTTCAACTGGGTCTGCAGCTTGTTGTTGTCCTGCTTCAGGTGTTCGAGGGCGGCCTTGGACGCGGCGAGCGCCAGCGGGTGCCGCACGAAGGTGCCGGCGAAGTAGGTCACGCCCACGGTGGGCACCGAATCGTCCCCGTACTGCCACGGGCCGCCGTCGAGCGCGTCCATGTAGGTGCGCTTGCCGGCGATCACGCCGACCGGGAAGCCGCCGCCGAGCACCTTGCCGTAGCAGGCGAGGTCGGCGCGGATGCCGAACACCGCCTGCGCACCGCCCAGGTCGCAACGGAAGCCGGTGATGACTTCGTCGAAGATCAGGCAGGTTTCGGACTTCTCGGTGATGGCCCGCACCTCGCGCAGGAATTCGCGCGGCTGGAAGTCGGGCCGGCGGCTTTGCACCGGTTCGACCAGCACGGCGGCCAGGTCATCGGCATTGGCGCGGATGAACTCCAGCGCTTCCGGCGTGCCGTAGTCCAGCACCCTGACATCTCCGAACATGCCCTGCAGCACGCCGGGCGCCGCCGACATGCCCTTCGCATTGCGCCCCGCGCGCACCAGCACTTCGTCGAACGTGCCATGGTAGGAACCGGTGAACAGCACCACGGTGCTGCGGCCGGTGACCGTGCGCGCGATGCGCAGCGCGGCCATCACGGCCTCCGAGCCCGTGTTGCACAGACCCGCGCGGTCGAAGCCGGTCAGGTCGCACAGGAGCCTGGTCACGTCGGCCGCGAGCGGATGCTGCGGGCCGATCTCGTAGCCCAGGTCAAGCTGCTTGCGCACCGCGTCGTTGATGAAGTCCGGTGTCCATCCGAACAGGTTCATGCCGAAGCCGTTCAGCGTGTCCACGTACTCGTTGCCGTCGATGTCCCAGAGCCGCGAGCCCTTGGAGCGCTCGACGACGATCTGGTAGGTGATCTCCTTGGTCGCGGGGCGAAAGCCGTTGACCACGCGCGGGTCGGCCATGTGCGAACGGTTGCGATCGGTGAAGGCCTTGCTGCCGCGCGTGCGCTCCACATAACGCCGCATGAAAGCCGCCAGGCGGGCCTTCTGCCGCTCGGTCGGTTCCTTGCTCTGCGTGTGGATGCGCGCGATGGCGCCGAAGGCTTTCTTGACGTCGTACTTCTGCAGAGGCGCGGCGGGCTCCTCGGCAGCAGCCGGCGTGGGGGAAGTGGACGCCGTGGCCGCGGCGGTGGCCATGGGCGTGGGTTGCTCCGTCGCCGGTGCCGGCAGCACGGGGCTGACCGGAACCGTCGGCGCCGCCGACAGCAATGCGAGTTGCTGTTGCATCAATAGCATCTGTTGCGCGATGACTTGCTGCATCAGGGAGCCGTTGCCGGCGCCGAGACCGGCCATCGGCTGGATCGCCGCCGTGGCGGGCATGGCCACCGGTGCCACCGGTTGGGGCGCGGCAATCGCAGCGGTTGCCGGCACCGGCGCCGCGACCGCGACCTTTGCCGGCTCGGGGGGCAACGTCGCGTCCAGGAACTCCGCCAGCGCATCGAAGCTGCGATAGCTTTCCATCAGCTGCCTGAAGGTGAGGTTGACCTTGAAGGTCTTCTTGACCTGCAACGCGGCCTGCGTGAGCGTGAGGGAGTCGAGTCCGATCTCGACGAAGGGTGCTGCGCCCTCGACGTCCGTCATATCGACGCCCGAGAGGTTCTCGAACAATTCGCGCAGGCGCGTGACGAGGGATGCACGGCGCGCAGGGGGCGCGGAAGAGGCGACAGCAGCGACAGTCATTGTCAACTCCGGGATCGATGTGGAAAGTGGGACGGAAAGGGCGGAATGGTCGGAAAAAGCGGAAACGTCGAACCCGGGCGCAGCGGCAGCGGCAGCGGCAGCGGCCGGAACGTCGGCAGGCGCCGTCGCCATCTCGACCCAGAAACGCCTGCGCTCGAAGGGATAGGTGGGCAGCCGCACACGATGCTTGCGTGCGCGCGGATCGAGGGCGCCGAGATCGATCTCGACGCCTTGCGACCAGAGGCGGCCGGCGGCGAGTCGCCATGCGGCGCACTCGCCCTGCGCCGGGTCCGGCAGCAGCGACGCGGCGGGTGCGAGTACGGCCTTGGTTGCGTGCTGGCGCACCAGCGTGGCCAGGGTATTGCGGGGGCCGATCTCGATGAAGAGCGGATGTGCGAGCTGGCCGAGCACTTCGCGAACCGCGGGCGAAAAGCGCACGGTTTCACGCAGGTGCCGCGCCCAGTAGTGCGGGTCCGTGGCTTCCTCGTCCGTCAACAGGCGGCCGGTGAGCGTCGAATAGATCGGCAATTTCGGCGCCGACAGCGGTGTCTCGCGCACCAGCGCTTCGAAGGGCGCGACGGCCGCTTCCATCATGGCGGAGTGGAAGGCGTGCGAGGTCTGGAGCGTCTTCGCGACGATGCCCTTGCCCTCCAGCACCATGCGCAGGTTCTCGATCGCATCGCTCGGACCTGCGGCCACGCAGACGGCCGGGCCGTTGTCGGCGGCCAGCGAGATGCCTTCGGGCAAGAGCGGCAGCAGCTCGGCGGCCAAGAGGCGCACCGACAGCATCGTGCCGGCGGGCAGCGCCTGCATCAGCGCGCCGCGCTGTGCCACGAGCCGCGCGGCGTCGTCGAGGCGCATCACGCCGGCCAGCACGGCGGCGGCGAATTCGCCCACGCTGTGGCCGATCATGGCGCCCGGCGTCACGCCCAGTGCCATGAGTTGGCGCGCCAACGCGTATTCGAGCGCGAAAGTGGCAGGTTGGGTGACCGATGTCGGGGTGAGTGCCGTCGCATCGTCCGAGAACATGCGTTCGCGAAGATCGAAGCCCAGGACGCCATCGAAGGCTCGCAGGCACTCGTCGAAGGCGGCGCGGAAGACAGCATCGCCAGCATAGAGTGCGCGGCCCATGCCCGCGTACTGCGCGCCTTGGCCCGGGAACATGAATACCGGTTGCGGCATCCAGGCATTGACCGAGCCGCCAGCGCGAGCCGCAGAGTCGCCGGTACGCAATGCCGTGACCGCCTCATCGAAAGTTTCGGCGACCACGCAGGCGCGATGCGCAAACTGCTTGCGGCCGACACGCAGGGTGTGCGCCACATCGGCCAGCGCGACATCGCGATGCGTGTCGAGGTGATCGGCCAGTCGCGCTGCCGCGGCGGCGAGCGCCGCCGGTGAGCGGGCGGAAAGGGTCAGCAGTTGCGGGCCGGTTGCGGGATCGGAGGGCGCTCTCAGCGGCGCCTCCTCGATGATCACGTGCGCGTTCGTGCCACCGACGCCGAAGCTGCTGACGCCCGCGCGGCGGGGCGTGGCCTCGCGCGGCCAGGCGCGCAACTGGCTGTTCACCCGGAAGGGCGAGGCGTCGAAATCAATGGCCGGGTTCGGCGACTCGTAGTGCAGGCTTGCGGGAATCGCTTCGGCATGCATTGCGAGTGCGGCCTTGATCAGGCCGGCCGCCCCGGCGGCCGTGACCATGTGGCCGACGTTGCTCTTCAGAGAGCCGATGGTGCAGAAGCCGGTGTCCGCGGTGTGCGCCGCATAGGCGTGGGTGAGGCCTTCGACCTCGATCGGGTCGCCCATCGGCGTGGCGGTGCCATGCGTTTCGACATAGGAAACGCTGCGGGCCTCGACGCCCGAGCATGCCAGCGCGGCCTCTATGACAGCGGCCTGCCCGTCGACACTTGGCGCGGTGAAGCTGGCCTTGGCGCCGCCGTCGTTGTTGACCGCCGCGCCGCGCAGCACGGCATAGATGGTGTCGCCATCGGCGATCGCGTCGGACAGCCGCTTGAGCAGCACGACCGTTGCGCCGTCGCTGAAGACCGTGCCCTTCGCCTTCGCGTCGAAGCTGCGCGTATGGCCGTCGGGCGACAGCATCGAGCCTTCGTTGTAGAGATAGCCGCTGCGCGGCGGGCAGGTGATCGACGCGCCGCCCGCGAGCGCCATGCGGCACTGGCCGGTGCGCAGCGCATGGAAGGCCTGCGCCACGGCCACCAGCGAAGTCGAGCAGGCGGTGTGCACGCTGACGGCCGGGCCGGTCAGGCTGAGACGGTTCGCCACGCGGGTGGTGATGTAGTCCTTCTCGTTGCCGAGCATCACCTGGAATTCGCCCACCATGTCGATCAGGTCCGGGTGCGCGGACACGTGGCGCTGGAAGTAAGTCGCGTTGGACATGCCGCCGAACACGCCCACCGGGCCGGGCGCCTGGTCGGGCACATAGCCGCCGCGTTCGAGGCATTCCCAGCAGATCTCGAGAAACACGCGGTGCTGCGGGTCCATCAGCTCCGCCTCCTTCGGGTTGATGCCGAAGAAGGCTGCGTCGAACTGCTCGATGTCGTCGATCACGCCGCGTGCGCGCACGTAGGAGGGGTCGGCCCGCAAGGCGGCGCTGACGCCGGCGTCCAGCGTCGCGTCGTCGAAGAAGGTGATCGATTCGCGACCCGCCATGAGGTTGTCCCAGAACTGCTCGACGTCCGCGGCGCCCGGGAAGCGGCCTGCCATGGCGATGAGTGCCACCGGCTCCATGCCCTGCATCGCTTGCGGCGCGGGCCTGTCAGCCTCGCGTTGCGGCGTGGCGGGCGCGCTGTCCTGCATGCCGATGGCCAGGGCCGCGGGCGTGGGCTGGCGGAAGAACAGGTTGGTCGACAGGCGACGATCGCTGCCGCGCTGCAGATCCTTCAGCACTTTCAGCACCAGCAGCGAATCGCCACCGAGATCGAAGAAGTTGTCGTTGCGACCCACCTGGTCGATGCCGAGGGCGCGTGCGAACGCTGCGCATACCTTGCGCTCGACATCGTCACGGGGCTCCTCGAAGGTTTGCGCGAGTTCGGGTCGTTGCCTCGGCGGCTCAGGAAGCGCGCGGCGATCGAGCTTGCCGTTGGTCGTGACCGGCAGTTGTTCGAGCCAGACCTGCGCCGCGGGCAGCATCGCTTCGGGCAGGCGCTCGGCGAGGTGTTGGCGCAGGGTCGTCCACGGCACCTCGGCACCACGGGCTACCAGGTAGGCTACCAAGCGAAGCCGGCCGGCCGCATCTGCGCGCGCGATGACTGCGCAGGACTTGACGCCCGGGTGCGTGAGCAGCGCCACCTCGATTTCGCCAGTCTCGATCCGATGGCCCCGGATCTTGACCTGCCCGTCGATGCGGCCGATGTACTCGATGGTGCCGTCGGGCAGCCAGCGTGCCTGGTCCCCGGTGCGATAGAGCCGGTCGTCAGCCCCGCCGAACGGATCGGGGACGAAGCGCTCTGCCGTCAGGTCGGGGCGCCGCAGGTAGCCGCGCGCCAGGCCGCGTCCGCCGATGCAGAGCTCGCCGACGAGGCCGGCGGGCAGCATCGCCATCGTCGGGCCCAGGACGCGGAGGGTCGTGTCGTTGATGGGCCGTCCGATCGGCACCGAGCGCGCGTCGGCCGGCAGGTCGCGCGGAATGTGGTGCGTGGCCGCGAAGGTCGTGCATTCCGTCGGACCGTAGCCGTTGATCAGCATGAGGCCGGGCAGGGCGGCCATTGCGCGCCGCACATGCGGAACCGACAG
Organism: Variovorax sp. 10N420; assembly: GCF_056394705.1. NCBI lineage: Bacteria > Pseudomonadati > Pseudomonadota > Betaproteobacteria > Burkholderiales > Comamonadaceae > Variovorax > Variovorax sp. 10N420. The sequence continues at coordinate 225,714 of NZ_JBFTIJ010000005.1, forward strand.
AGCCTCGCCGCCGGTGAGCAGTTGACGCAGGCCGGCCAGCTGTGCGGGATCGTCGTCGACCACCGCATTGAAGAGCGCAGCCGTGAGCCAGGCGGTCCTGACCGAATGCCGTGCGATGGTGCGCGCCAGTCCGGCGCCGGTCGGCACCTGTTCGTCGTGGACTACGCAGATGCCGCCGTTCAGTAGCGGGCCCCAGATCTCGAGCGTGGATGCATCGAAACCAAGCGGCGCCGCGTGCAGCATGGCTTCGCCGGGCGGGAGTTCGACATAGCGGGCACCGACCACGAGACGAAGAATCGATCGGTGGCAGATCTCGATGCCCTTGGGCGTGCCGGTCGAGCCCGATGTGTACATCACATAAGCCACCGATTCGCCGCTTGCCGGCGCGGGCGCGAGCGGCGGCAGCGAGGCGTCGTCGGCAGGCTCATCGATCGACAGTAGCGCCCGGCCAGTGGGGACGAGTTGACGGTGCGCGGACTGGGTCACAACCAACCCGACATCGGAATGCGACAGCATGAAGGCGATGCGTTCGGCCGGAAAGTCCGGCTGCACGGGAACATAGCCCGCGCCGGCCTTCAGGATGCCAAGCAGAACGACCACCGCTGCGCTCGAACGGTCGAGCATCACGCCTACGGTATCTCCGGCGCGAACGCCGCGCGCCTGCAGCCTGCGCGCCATGCGTCCAGCCCGATCGGACAGCGCGCGATAGGTCACGGGCCCGTCCTCGCCAACCAAGGCGATGGCGTCGCCTTGCGCCGCGACCTGGCGTTCGAACGCGGCGTGGACGGTGAGCGCCGGGTCGTAGTCGGAAGCCGGGGTGTTCCACACTTCCAATTGCCGCTGCCGGTCGGATGCCGGCAGCGTGCGGATTTCGCGCAGGGTGGCCGTCGGCCGCTCCAGCAGATCCCATGCAGTGTCCGTGAGCGCGGCCAGCAGGCTTTCGGCGACTGCGCTCTCGAGGACCGCGGCAGCGATCGTCATATGGAGCATGGCTCTTTGCCCAGGCGGGAAAGCCGTCCCCAGTTGAAGCATCGGACCGTCACTGCCGACATCGGGCGCTCCGTCGCGAAGCCACAGGGCAAAGGGCGGCGCGTCGGTCGCCGGAACCGTGGCCGCGCTGCGACGAGCCTGATCGGCATCCGAAAGCCATTGGCCCACGGTCGCATCGCCGTCGCAATGGATCACGGCAGCGACGACGCGGGCAGGCGACGATGCGTCGACCACGGCTTCGCGAAGCTCCACTGCCGGGTTTCCCAGCCAGCGTGACTGCAGGAGGCACCAGGCTGCCGCAAAAAGCGTGTCCGGGAGAAATCGGGATGCCTGGAGCCGCTCGGCCAGTTGCGCGGTGAGGATCGCAGGCAGCGCGGAGTTGCTGCTTTGACGAGTCTGGGGCGCGTTGCCGGAGGGGCGGACGAACAGGTCGATCAGCGAGAGCGACACCGCCTCGGGCGATGTGGGGGAAAGAGGCTGTTGTTCCATGGACTGCGACTCCGCGTATGAAATGTCCGTTGCCCTTCGGGGTCTTGCTTGTTTCAACCGTTACGTCTTTTCGGCGGAAGATGTATCAAAGCCAAAGGTAATCACAAAGCGCTAATTTTCAGCCGGGACTCCATATTGCCCTCTGCAACGCGCCTGCGCCACCGTACGAAAGGCCGTATGGCTCAGCCTATGTCGTTTGGATGCTCTGCAACGTTCGAAGCACTTGGTTGCGTTTTGCTGCCGGAGGAATGCTTCAACGCAGATACGATTTTGCACTCATTTATACAAAATGAATACAAATAGCTGACATTAATCGTCAGTTTACGTGGCAAAAAAACGCGCTCAGACGGTCGCTTCGTCCAGCGTCCCGTCGCCAAGAAGATGGGCGGCATCGGCCCAACCCACGAGCGTGAAGCCCTGCGGCGTCCAGAGGAGGCGGTTGATCGCGGCATTGCCCAGCTCCCAGGTGCGCGGCGCCTGCAGATCCTGCCGGGTCGCGTCACGATAGAGGACGTCCATGACGCCCCCATGGGCCACGATGGCTATCAGTTGGCCCGGGTGTCTCGCAGCGATGCGCGATGCCGTGCTGGTGACCCGTTCGCGAAAAGTGAGCAGTGACTCTCCGCCTTCGGGTGAGAATTCGGGGTCACGCGTACGCCACAGCCTAGCCTGAAGGGGCAGCTTGGCATCGATGTCCGCATAGGTTTGTCCTTCAAAAAGGCCGAAAGCCCTTTCCCGCAGCCCGCGGTCAGGTGTGACCTCGACGCCGTGCGCCAGCGCGATTTCCTCTGCCGTTTGCCACGCGCGTGCCAGATCGCTGGCATATATCGCGGCAATGGGCTCGTCCTCGAGCGCCATCGCCACACGCCGCGCCTGCCAAAGACCGGTGTCGTTCAGCGGGATATCGAGCTGTCCCTGGATGCGGCAGTCGACGTTCCAGGCGGTTTCGCCGTGGCGAACGGCGATGACTCTGGTGGGCTCCATATCCGCGAAGATTTTAGGGCGGCCCCTGAACCCGGGGGGTCGGCGGGGCTTGGTTCCTGGCCGTCGGAATCTCCAGGTTCACCCGCCGCTCACCCGGCGGTGGATGGGGAAATCCCTGCAGCGCCGCCTGGAACATCACGGGCAGTACATCGGCGCTGATGTTGTAGGGGCCGTCGTTTCGGGCGTGTGTTTCATAGACGACCCGGTTCGATGGGAGTTCGCGGAGCACGATGCTGACCTCGCGCGTGTACCAGGGGTTCGAAGCGGCCGGGTACATCGGCCCATACCACCCACCGCCATACCCGTAGCCCCAGCCGCCGTAGCGAGGGCCCGGACCCCACCATGGCCCCGGTCCCCAGCCCGGCCCGCCAAACCAGGGATCGACCCAGGGGGACAGCTCGGACGTGACGCGAGCGCCGATCTCTGCGGTGTAGCGGGGCGCCGAATCGTCGCGGCGCAAGCCCACGCTTTCCAGCGCGGGTGTCGCCATCGCCTCCAGTTGCAACTGCGCGCGCAAGTCGTATTGCTGTGACGGGAGCCGCTCGAATCTGTAGGTCGCATCGGCGGGCACGGAGCCGATCTCCGAAAAGCTGCGGACGTCGCTGTCGACCACCCAGTGGGTGGCGCAGCCCGAAAGACTTGCGATGAGCACGAGAGTGGCCGGTAGGAATCTCATGCACGGCCTCCGGCCTTCAGATTTGGACGATGCGCAGCGGCGACTCGACTGGAAATTCGGGAGCATCGAAGGCCTTGTCTCCGTCGGCGTCGGGCACGCCTGTCGCCTTCAGACCTTTGAAGTCGAACGACGTTCCATCGAGCAGATGCGAGGGCACGACGTTCTGGAGAGCGCTGAACATGTTCTCGACGCGCCCCGGAAACTTGCGCTCCCATTCGCGCAGCATTTCGCCGACCTGCTTGCGCTGCAGGTTCTCCTGGCTGCCGCACAGCGTGCACGGAATGATCGGGAACGCGCGGTGCTGCGCCCAGCGAACCAGATCCTTTTCGGCCACGTAGGCGAGGGGCCGGATCACGATGTGCTTGCCGTCGTCGCTCACCAGCTTGGGGGGCATCGACTTGAGCTTTGCCGCAAAGAACATGTTGAGAAAGAAGGTCTGCAGCATGTCGTCACGGTGATGGCCCAGAGCCACCTTGGTGGCGCCAAGCTCGTCGGCCACGCGGTAGAGAATGCCGCGCCGCAGCCTGCTGCAAAGTCCGCAGGTCGTCTTGCCTTCAGGAATCACGCGCTTGACGATCGAATAGGTGTCCTGCTCCTCGATGTGAAAAGGCACACCCAGCGCAGTCAGATAGCCGGGCAGCACATCCTCTGGAAACCCGGGCTGCTTCTGGTCGAGATTGACCGCGACGATGTCGAAGTGAATCGGCGCCCGCGCTTTCAGCTTGAGAAGAATGTCGAGCAGGCCATAGCTGTCCTTGCCTCCCGACACGCACACCATGACCTTGTCGCCCTCTTCGATCATGTTGTAGTCGACGATGGCGCGCCCCACTTCGCGGCAGAGGCGCTTTTCGAGCTTGTGCGTCTCGCGCTCGATCTTCAGGGTATTGGTGGACGAAGGGGTTTCGTCGATCCACACGGCACTCATTTACTTGCTCCTGAAAACTTCTACTCCGACTGCATCGCAATCGGGGTACACATCGGGTTTTGCCGTCGACACGCGCGCCGCATGCACCTTCGGATGCAGCAGCACTTGCGTCAGGATGTCGTCGCACAGCGTTTCCTGCAAGTGGATATGCCCCTTGCTCAGGCGCGTGGCGACGGTGCGGCGGATGAAGTCGTAGTCGACGACTTCATCGAGCTCATCCTCTTTGGGCGTAGAGACATCGAGCGGCACGTACAGGTCGACATTGATGATCACGCGCTGCTCGGCGCGTTTCTCGAATTCGTGCACGCCGATGTTGATCCACACCTCGTAGTTGCGCAGGAAGACGCGTCTGCAGGTGAGCAACAGGGGATCGATGGCGACGTGAGTCATGGAGCAGGTGCTTTCAGAAGATCGTCGACGACAAACATGATGTCGCGCGGGAGCGGCACCAGGTGCTGGCCGTTGTCGACGCAAAGTGTGGTGCCGGTCACGCTGGGGGTGCCGGCAAGGAAGACGCAGGTTCGCGCGACGTCGGCAGGGTCGATGGGCCGGCGCATCAGATTGGCGCGCGAAGCCTTCTCGAAGTTGTCCCCCGTCTGCGCCCCGCTCATGAAGAGAATGCCCGGCGCGACGCCGCAGATACGCACCGTTGGCGCCAGCGACTGGGCCTGCAGCGCCACGGCGCGTTCAAGCGCTAGCTTCGACACTGTGTAAGAAAAGTAATCGGGATTCAGGTTGTAGACCTTCTGGTCCAGCACGTGAATGGTCGAACGGTCGATGCCGTCACCCGGCGTCGCGTTCTGCGCGAGAAGACGCGCAAACGAAAGCGGCGCGATCAGGTTCACGCCGATCTGGCGCATCGCGGCATCGGCATCGAAGTCGAGCCCGGTGTCGGGTTCGAAGGCCGACGCGTTGTTGACGATGCAAGCCAGCGGCACATCGGCCGAGACCTGGCCGATCAGCCCGCGGCGGCTTTCCTCGTTGCCGATGTCGGCTTCGATGGCTGTCGCGTCGTGGCCTTCGGCGCGCAGCCTCGCGCACAATGCCAGTGCCTCTTCGCGTGAAGCTCGGTATTGGCACCACACGCGCCAGCCCGCGCGCGCGAAAGCTTCGCAGACCGCGGCACCCAGCCGCTGGCCGCCGCCGGTCACGAGCACGCCCTGGCGTGGGGACGATTGAGCCATCCTGATAAATTTCCCGTATGAACCTGGAGCAGGGCGCCGGTCGCGCCACCCCTTTGACCCGGATTATCGATGCCGCGCTGCAGCGCGACGGCGGCTGGATGCCATTCGACCGCTTCATGGCACTGGCTTTGTATGCGCCCGGATGGGGCTACTACGCCAACGCGAGCCGCAAGTTCGGGCAGATGCCGACTTCAGGCAGCGACTTCGTGACGGCGCCCGAACTCACGCCACTCTTCGGCCGCACGGTGGCCGTGCAAGTGGCCGAAGCGCTCACCCGGACCGCCACCGATGAAGTGTGGGAATTCGGCGCCGGCTCGGGCGCCTTGGCGCTCCAGTTGCTCGGCGCGCTGGGCGATCGCGTGGCGCGCTATCGCATCGTCGACCTTTCGGGAACGCTGCGCGAGCGCCAGCAGGAGACCCTGGCCGCATATGGCGACAAGGTCGAGTGGCTTTCCGAACTGCCCGAAACCATGCGCGGCGTAGTGGTGGGCAACGAAGTGCTCGACGCGATGCCGGTGCAATTGCTGGTGCGAATCGGCGGCGATTGGTTCGAGCGTGGCGTGGTGCGCGAAGGCGAAGGCTTCGCCTGGCAAGATCGCCCGACCGACCTGCGGCCACCCGTGGAGATCGAAGGCGATCACGACTATCTCACCGAGATCCATCCGCAAGCCGAAGCCTTCATCGCCACGCTCGCGGATCGCCTGAAGCAGGGTGCAGCCTTCTTCTTCGACTACGGCTTTCCGGAGCCGGAGTACTACCACCCGCAACGGCACATGGGCACAGTGATGTGCCATCTCGGTCATCAGGCCGATGGCAATCCGCTGGTCGACGTCGGCGCCAAGGACATCACCGCGCACGTCAACTTCACTTCTGTCGCGCTTGCGGGGCAGGAGGCGGGCTTCGAGGTGCTGGGTTATTGCAGCCAGGCGAGGTTCCTGTTGAACGCCGGCATCCTTCCCATGATGGAGCAGGCCACGCTGGCCGAGCGCAGCATGGCGGTGCGGCTGATCCATGAGCACGAGATGGGCGAATTGTTCAAGGTGATCGGCTTCACGGTCGGGCCGCACTGGGATGCGCTGGGTTTTGCCGAAGGCGATCGCACTCACACCCTGTAACCCACCCTGTAGTCCATAAGCTAGAAACCAACTGTTGGTTGGAAATCCGCCGCGGGCGGCCTACATTGTCTGGATGCCACGATTGGACCTGTCTGAATGACCGCAGTTGCCTCCCCTGAAGCCGACGCCAGAAATGCGCCGCCACAGCCCTTCGAAGTGCGGCGTTTCGATGCGCCCGTGGGTGCCGAAATCGTCGGCCTCGATATTTCCAAGCCGATCAACGATGAGGACTTCGCGCGCATTCACCGCGCGCACCTCGATCACCACGTCCTCGTCTTCCGCGATCAGCCGATCACGCCTGCGGAGCACGTGGCTTTCAGCCGTCGCTTCGGGCCGCTGGAAATCCATGTGCTGCACCAGTTCCATCTGCAAGGGCACCCCGAAATCCTGATCGTCTCGAACATCAAGGAAAACGGCGAGCCCATCGGACTGGGCGACGCAGGGGCCTATTGGCATTCCGATATCTCCTACAAACCACGGCCGAGCCTCGGCTCGCTGCTGCACGCGCAGGAATTGCCGAGCGAGGGCGGGGATACGCTCTTCGCTGATCAGCACCTGGCATGGGAAGCGCTCGACCCGGCCCTGCAGAAGCGGATCCTGCCGCTGAAGGCGGAGCACAGCTACCTTGCCAAGTACGAAGAACTGCGCGCAAAGAATCCATGGCGGCCGAAGCTGTCGCAGGCGCAGATCGATCAGGTCGCCCCTGCTGTGCAGCCCGTGGTTCGTACGCATCCGGAAACCGGCCGAAAGGCGCTCTTTGTCAGCGAGCACTTCACGACGCGCATCGTCGGCATTCCGCAGGCAGAAAGCGATGCGTTGCTGGCGGAGTTGTTCGCGCACAGCGTGAAGCCCGAATTCGTCTACCGCCATCAGTGGGCGCCGCACGATCTCGTGTTCTGGGACAATCGCTCGTTGATGCACCTGGCTGCCGGAACGCCCGACGCGTTGCGGCGCAAGCTCTACCGGACGACGATCGAGGGTGATCAGCCTTTCTGACGCTGTCTTAGGTTCTGGCTCGGTTCAGGTGCGGGATCGGCTCGGTTCTAATCGGCCCTCATGAGCTCCAATTTTTCCACGGCGGACGATTTGCGCGTCGCCCATGCGCTGGCGGACGCCGCGGCGGCGCATTCGCTGCGCCTTTTTCGCACACCGCTCGACATCATCGCGAAAGCCGATGAAAGCCCGGTCACACAGGCCGACCGCGCGGCCGAGACGGCGATGCGCGACATCCTCGGCGCCGAACGGCCGGCCGATGGCATCCTCGGCGAAGAGCACGGCCGCGAGCGGCTGGAAGCGGATCGCGTCTGGGTGCTGGACCCGATCGACGGCACACGCAGCTTCATTACCGGGTCGCCGCTCTGGGGCACGTTGATCGCGCTGGTGCGCGGCGGGCAGGTCGAGCTGGGAATGGTCGACATGCCGGTGCTTGGCGAGCGCTGGGTGGGCCAGGCAGGCGTTGGTGCCAACCGCAATGGACGGGCGGTGCGCGCGCGGGATTGCAAGTCCGTAGCGGAGGCTCGCATCGTCACCACGTCGCCCGACATCTTCAATGCAGCGGACTGGCAAGCCTTCGACAAGCTGAGCCGCCAGTGCGCGATGCGGCGTTTCGGCGGCGACTGCTATGGCTACGCGCAGCTCGCAGGCGGCACGGTCGACCTGGTGGTCGAAACCGGCCTGCAGCCCTATGACTATCTGGGCCCAACCGGGCTCATCCAGGCGGCCGGCGGCACGGTGACTGACTGGGAAGGGCGGCCGCTCGGCCTGCAATCCGACGGGCGCGTGATCGCCGCAGCAACCCCGGAACTTCACCGACAGGCATTGGCCCTGCTTGCGGCCTAAACTCAGCCGATGATTCGCTGGCTGATCGTCGTCGTTCTCGCGCTCGTTCTGATGAGCGGGCTGACTGAATGGCTGCGCCGCTTCGGCTTCGGACGGCTGCCCGGCGATTTCGAGTTCCGTGCCTTTGGACGCGAATGGCAGTTGCCGATCGCCAGCACGGTCGTTCTCAGCATGATTGCGGCGTTGATCGCACGATGGATTTGAATCGATGAAAGCCTGCGTCGACATCGGCGGAACCAAGATGGCGGTGAGCCTTTCGGCGGCGGGCGCCCCGCCGCTAATCGGCCGCCGCAGCGAGCCCACTGCCAAGACTGGCAACAACGATGCCGTCGCCCTGCAGATCATCCGGCTGATCGAAGAAGCATGCGCCGAGCAAGGGATCGATCCCGCTTCCATCGAGCGTGTCGGCGTTTCGTCGGCAGGCCCCTTCGAGTTGAAAGACGGCCTGGTCGAGTTGGCGTCGCCCAATATCTGCGGCGGCATCGCCGGCCCTGCGCGCGGACTGCCGAACGACTGGATGACCGCGCTGCTGGAGGCTCCGCTGCGCCGGCGCTTTGCGCGCGTCCGTGTCGAGAACGATGCTGTCGCGGCACTCGAGGCCGAGCGACGCTGGGGCGCACTGCAGGGGTTCGATCATTGCGCCTACGTCACGTGGAGCACCGGCATCGGCGTCGGGCTTTGCGTCGACGGAACCGTGCTGCGCGGCAAGAACGGCAATGCGGGTCATGCGGGCCACAGCTTTGTCGTCAGTGACGACACCAATGCACTGTGCGGCTGCGGCAACGTCGGCGACGTGGAGGGACTGAGCGCTGGCAACGCAATCGCACGGCGTTTCGGCCAGTCCGCGCCTGAGCTGTTCGCGGCCGCCATGAGCGGCGACGCACAGGCGATTGCCACGGCGGACGGCTTGTGTCGCGTCATGGGGCGCATGCTCTACAACCTGATCGCCACCTTGGACCTCGAACGCATCAGCCTGGGCGGCGGTGTGTTCTGGAGCAACCGGGATTTCCTGTTGCCGCGATTGCAGGCGGAGATCGACGGCAAGCTCGTCGCCTTGACGCGAGGCGCGGTGCTGATACCGGCGGGGCTGGGCGAAATCGTGGGCGACTATGGCGCGCTGGCGCTGGTTGCTTGAGGCATTCAGCGCGGCATAGGGGCTCCTGGCCAAGTCACGCCGCCATCCGCGGCTTTGCGCTCTGCTCGACACACTCGCCAGCGATCTCGCCCAGCCGGCGCAGTCCTGCAGCGATGGTCTCATCGAAGGGCCATCCGCAGTTGATGCGCAGGTAATGATCGAAGCGGGACGAGTTCGAGAACAGCGTCCCGGGCGCCACCAGGATGCGTTCGCGCAATGCGGCATCGAACACCTCCATGGATGAAAGGCGGCCGGGCAGTTCCACCCAGAGCTGAAGACCGCCGGGCGGGTAGTTGAGCCGGGTACCGGACGGGAAATGCGTAGCGATCGCGTCCGCTGCCTGTTCGCGCTGGACCTTGAGCCTGTCGCGCAGCCGCCGCAGATGGCGGTCGTAGGCGCCAGTGCCCATGTACTCGCCCGCCGCCCATTGCGACAGTTCCTCGTTGCTGCGCGTCTGCGTGTACTTGAGCATCTCCACACGGCCGTGCCAGCGGCCCGCCGAGATCCAGCCCAGCCGCATGCCCGGTGCCAGGATCTTGTGCAGCGATGCGCAATGGATGACGTTGCCGCTGCGGTCCCATGACTTGATCGCGCGCGGCGGCACGTCCGCGTCGAGCAGTTCGCTGTAGGAGTCGTCCTCGATGAGCGCGACTGCACGTTGTTCGCAAAGCGCGACCAGGCGTTGCTTGTGCAGGTCGGGCATCACACTGCCCAACGGGTTCTGCAGATGGGGCACGACCACCACCGCCTTGATGTTGCCGTAGGTGTCGAGCGCCATTTCCAGGGCTTCGATGGAGATGCCGGTCTGCGGACTCGTTGGAATCTCGACCGCGCGCATGCCGAGGCTTTCGAGCACTTGCAGCAAGCCATAGAAGGTCGGCGACTCGACCGCGATGGTGTCGCCGGGCTGGGCCACCGCGCGCAGCGCGAGATTCAACGCTTCGATGCAGCCGTTGGTGACCATCACGTCGTCGGGCGCCAGGGTCATGCCCACGCGCAATCCGCGCCGGGCTGCCACCTCGCGCAACGGTGTGCGGCTGCGTGAAGGTGCGGCGGTGGTGAGCAGGGCCGGACGCTGGCGAAGCAGCCGCATCATCGTCGTGCGAAGCGCTTGCGCGGGATAGAGCTCGGGCGCACCGCGTGCCGTCGAAAAGTCGATCCGCACTTCGCCCTGTCGCCTGCGGGTGACGAAGTCGGAGACCTTCGCATGGATACCGACGTACTGCGCCGGGTTGGGCGGGTCGTTCGCGGCCGGCTCCTCCATCGCAGCGATGGCGAGCCGGCGCGGACGCCGGACGAAGTAGCCGGAGCGATCGCGCGCCTCGACCCAGCCTTCGCTTTCCATGGCCCGGCAGAGCTGGAGTGCCGTGGAAAGACTGATGTCGTGCAGCCGCATCAGGCTGCGCAGCGACGGCAGCTTGTCGCCCGGCTCCAGAGAGCCTGCGCGAATGGCTTCCACGTAGTGGGAGGCGAGCTTGCGGTAGAGCGGTGGCGATTCCATGGCTTCGATCCTCGCGTGGGCCGGGACCGGAAAACAGATGCAGATTCCGGGGAAATCGACATAACAGATGGGTCGCCGGCCCCTCTGTTCCGCCTCGGAAGTCACGGTGCTGTGCCTGTTTTGTTGAGAGGCGGCTGCCTACGATGAAGGCACCAGATCGGTTCTCCAGCATTCTCCAGAAAGGTATCCGATGTCCGTCCTGTCCACCACGTCCAGCGAGCTTTCCGAGGTCAGCAGTCTTCAAGCGGGCCAGAGTCTGCGTGTGGCCGTTGACGCTGGCTTTACGTTGTTTGTCGCGCAAGGTTCCGTGCGCGTGACGTCTCCGCCTGCGTGGTTCGGCGAAGCGGTGTTCAGCACGAAGACGATGCTGGAAGAGGGGGAGGCCCACGTGGTCGAACGCGGCGGCTGGATCGAAGTTTCCGCAATGTCCGCGGCGCAAGTGCGTGGCTTGCCACGCGCGGCGCGCGATCCTCAAGCGACGGCCTCGCGTGTCGCTCGGCTGGTGCAATTCCTCACAGGCGATGTGGCCTGGCGCAGCTAGGCCGCCGAGGCGTACTCCTCGCGCAGCACCTTGGCGGCCGACACCATCGCGCGAAGCTTGGCCTTGGCCACCTCGCGCGGCAGGTATTTCATGCCGCAGTCGGGTGCCAGGATGACGTTCTCCGGCTTGATGTAAGGCAGCGCGCGCCGAATGCGCCCGGCAATCGTCTCCACGGATTCGACGTTCGGGTCGGACAGATCAATGCACCCGACCATCACGCGTTTTCCATCCAGTTGCTGCAGCACCGAACAGTCCAGGTTCGACTGCGCGGTCTCGATCGAGACCTGCCGGCAACTGCACTGGGCCAGTTCGGGCAGAAACGAATACCCGCTCGGACGCTCGTGGATGATTGCCGCGTAGCCGAAGCAGATATGCACTGCGGTCGTTCCGGTGATTCCCTCCAGCGCGCGGTTAAGGGCCCTCAGCCCATACTGCCGCGCCTTCTCGGGGCGAGCCTGCATGTACGGTTCGTCAATCTGGACGACGTCGGCGCCCGCGGCGAACAGATCGCGGATCTCCGCATTGACCGCGGCGGCGTAGTCCATGGCCGCTTCTTCTTCGCTCGCATAGTGATCGTTTTGCGCCTGCTGCAACATGGTGAACGGGCCGGGGACGGTGATCTTCACCTGGCGATTGGTGTGAGCTCGCAAGAACTTCAAATCGTCGACTTCAACGGCATGTCGGCGCACGATCTTGCCGACGATGCGCGGCACCGGGTTCGGATGGCCTGATCGGTCCAGCGCGGAACCCGGGTTGTCGAGGTCCACCCCGTCGAGCGCCGTGGCGAAGCGGTTGGAATAACTTTCGCGCCGGATCTCGCCGTCGCTGACGATGTCCAGTCCGGCTTCTTCCTGTGCGCGGATGGCGATCAGCGTCGCGTCGTTCTGTGCTTCCTCGAGGTACTGCGGCGGAATTCGCCAGAGTTCACGCGCTCTCACACGCGGCGGAAAGCGGCCGGCCAGCTTCGCGCGGTCGATCAGCCAGTCGGGCTGCGGAAAACTGCCGACGATGGTGGTGGGGAACAGCATGGTTTCGCTCCAGGGTGGAAATTGAAGTTCGAACGATCCGGCGGCTCAGACCCCCAGGTAGGCACGCCTGATCTCAGGCCGGGCCAGCAGTTCCTGCGGCTCGCCCTCGGCCACGACGCGGCCTTCTTCGAGCACGTAAGCACGGTGCGACACCTCCAGCGCCATCGTGACGTTCTGCTCGACGAGCAGTACCGCCATGCCGCCCGCATTGATTCGCCGGATGGCGGCGAACATGTCGTGCACGATGCGCGGTGACAGGCCCAGCGAGGGCTCGTCGAGCAGCAGCAGGCGTGGGCGCGCCATCAACGCCCGGGCGATCGCGACCATCTGCTGCTGTCCGCCGGACAATTCGCCAGCCGGGGTTGCCAGCTTCTCGCGGATCACGGGGAACAGCGCGATCACCTGCTCCAGCGTGTCGCGCCGCTGCGCCTTGGCGTGGTGCAGGTAGCTGCCGAGCTCGAGGTTCTCCAGCACGCTCATGCCGGCAAAGAGCCGCCGCCCCTCGGGCACCAGCGCGATGCCGGCTTCGCAGAAGCGATGCGGCGGCAGTCGCGTGATGTCGCGCCCGTCGAGGCCGATGCTGCCGCCGCTTGCGCGCAGCATTCCCGCGATGGTGTTGATCAGCGTCGTCTTGCCGGCGCCGTTGGGGCCAACCACGCACAGCAGTTCGCCGGGCCGCACGTCGATCGAGACACCCCACAGCGCAGGCGCTGCGCCATAGGCCACCTGGAGATCGCGGACTTCAAGCATGGGCTGTCCCCAGATAGGCGGTCATCACCTCGGTGCGCTGCATCACGTCGGTTGCCGCGCCTTCAGCGAGCAGTTCACCGTGATTGAACACCACGATGCGGTCGGCCAGCGCCATCACCGCGCGCATCACGTGCTCGACAAAGACGATGCTCGATCCCTGGTCGCGGATGCGCCGGATCAGCATCACCGCGTCGTCGATCTCGCTCGGCGTAAGCCCGCACAGCACTTCATCGAGCAGCACCAGCCGCGGGCGCGAGGCCAGCGCGCGTGCGAGTTCGAGGAACTTGCGCTGATGCAGATTGAGGTCGTCCGGCAGCGCGGCGGCCCGGTCCTGCAGACCGGTGAATTCGAGCCAGGTCATTGCCTGCTTGCGCGCGCCGTCCGGATCGCGGACCGCCCCGCCGAACATCGTGGCGATCGCCACGTTCTGCAGCACGCTGAGGTGCGCGAACGGCCGGGGGATCTGGTAAGTGCGCGCAATGCCGCTGGCGGCTATGCGGTGCGCAGGCAGGCCGTTCAGGCGGCGGCCTTCGAAGACGATCTCGCCGCCGCTGGGCGTGTAGTGGCCGCTGACGACGTTGATGAAGGTCGACTTGCCGGAGCCGTTCGGACCAAGCAGTCCGAGGATCTCGCCGCGCCGCACGTCGACGTTGACACCGGTGAGCGCACGCACACCCTTGAACGATTTGCTCAGGCCCCGCACGCGCAGCAGCAGGTCGCCTTGTCCTGCGATCACCGCGGCGGGTCGAACAGGCGTCTCCACCGATGCGGGCGCCGTGTGGGTCGCGGGCGGCGTGACGGGCTGCGCCGGCCGCCACAAGCGGCGCACGCGCTCCAGAATGCCTTCCGGCATGAACAGGATGGCAGCGATCAGGATGATCCCGATCAGCGCCTTGCCCGCCACCGCATGATCGGCCGCCGTGAAGCTGTAGAGCAGAGCGGTGATGACCACCGCTCCAATCGCAGGACCCGCCCAGTGGCGCGTGCCGCCGAGTACGCTCATCAGCACCACTGTCAGTGGCACCGCGATGGTGAAGACCTCGCCGGCGGTCACGTAGGAGAGGAACAGCGCGTGAATGCCGCCGGCCATGCCGGCCAGCGCGCAGGAGATGGCCAGCGCGAGCAATTTGTAGCGGTAGGTCGGCACGCCCATCACTTCGGCGGCATCTTCATCGTCGTGGATCGCGAACAGGCCCGCGCCGAACTTCGACACCTGGATGCCCCAGGCGATCAGCAGCGTGCCCACAGCGGCTGCCAGCGCGAGCAGGTAGAAAGTCGAGGACTGGGTCGGACCGATCTCCGGAACAGGCACCGCACTGAGCGGCACGCCCGAGCCGCCGTCCAGCGGCGTGTTGATGACGATGGTGCCGATGACGAAGGTGATCGCCAGCGTGAGCAGTGCGAAGAGTTCGCCGCGCACGCCCCGGACGCGGAACACGACCGCGCCGAGCGCCACGCCGAGCAGCGCCGCGACCAGCGCCGCCGCCGGCAGCGTCCACAGGAAGGGCCAGTCGTAGCGCGCCATCAGCGTTGCGCTCGTGTAGATGCCGGCACCGAAGAACGCGCCATGCCCGAACGAGAAGTAGCCTGAATAGCCCGACAGAATGTTCCAAGAGGTCGCCAGCACGATCCAATGCAGCATCAGGTAGAGCAGCGAGTCGTAGAACGCAGGCAGGTCCAGTTGCGGCACAAAGGCCAGCGCAGCGCCGGCCAGCAGGATGAGCACGGGGGTGCGTCTCATCGTCAGGTGGTCTTTCCGGGGCGGAAGACGAGGATCACGATCAGCAGCGTGAAGGACACAATCGGCGCCCATGAAGGCGCGGTGATCGCCATCGTGATGGCTTCGCTGACACCGATCAGCGTGCCGGCGATCAGCGGCCCCAGGGCGCTCCCCAGCCCGCCCAGCATCACGGCCGCAAACACCACCCCGACCCAGGCGTACATCTGGGACGGCGCGAGCGTGAAGCTCAGCGCCAGGCACACGCCAGCCACGCTGGCGAGCGCGGCACATGTTCCGGCGAGCAGGAGACCGAGCGCCTTTTCGTTGATGCCGAAGGCTGCCGCCACCGGCGCGTCCTGCGCGGCGGCGCGCATGGCCTTGCCCAAATCGGTGAAACGCAGCACGGCCCACACGGCGAACGCGAGCCCGACCGCCAGCAGAAGCGTGATGAACTCCGGCACCGGCACGAACAGCTCGCCGACCTTGAACTTCTGTTGCGCGTAGCTCGATTCGAGCTTGCGGAAATCGGCAGTCCAGATGGCCTGGATCAAACTCTCGACGATGCCCATCAACCCGAAGGTGAGCAGCAGCGAGTTGAAGGGCGTGACAGCGAAGCGGGCCATCACCCAATGCAATCCCGCGCCCAGCCCGAAGAAGGCCGGCACGATGACCACGAGCGTCAGCAAGGGGTCCATGCCCATCGTCGCCAGCTGGTAGCAGAGGTACGCGGCCATGAACGCAAACGCGAAGTGCGCGAGATTGATCAGCCGCAGCAATCCCCAGCTCAAGCTCAGTCCCAGGCCCATCAACCCGTACAGCGCCCCGACGAAGACCCCGGAGAGAATCGACTGGGACAGCAATGACAAGCTAGGCATCAGCTGCTCCACCGCATTTCGCGCGACCCGCAAGACGTGAACCCGGCGCAGCCCCATGTCGAAAACACCGCGGAACCGGCTTTGCCGGGCCGCTGGTGTTGCCCCCGGCAGGGGGTGGAGAGCGACACGAAGTGCGCGAGCCTGGGGGCGAGCAACAGGAACACCGCGGAACCGGCTTTGCCGGGCCGCTGGTGTTGCCCCCGGCAGGGGGTGGAGAGCGACACGAAGTGCGCGAGCCTGGGGGCGAGCTTCATCTACGGCGCTAGCAGCTTCGCGCTGCCAGCAGTGACCTCTTTCGGCCAGACCACCACCCATTTCCCATCCTGGATCTGCTTGATGCGCATCAGGTCGTCGCCGAAGTTGCCGACGCCGTCGAAGCGCAGCTTGCCTTGCAGCGTGTCGACCTTGTGCGTCTTCAGGTAGGTGGCGATGGCCTTGTCGTCGAGGCTCCTGGTATTGACGACGCCGGCTTCCAGAATCTGCCATGCCGTGTATGAAGCGGCTGCCTGCGTTTCGACCGAGGTGTCGGTGAAGCCGGCCTTGGCGGCGCGCTCGTGATAGAGCTTGATGAACTCGGCAGCACCGAGGTTGCTCGTGAAGGGCGGCTGCTCCTCGAAGATCGTGGCCGACAGTGCGTTCTTCGCGTCCGGCGATGCGAGCAATGGACCGGGCGCGGGGTAGAGATAGAAGTGCTGCGGCGGCACATAGTCGATCTTCTTCATCGCATCCAGCAGCAGATTGCCTTCCAGGCCGATGGCGCCGACCCAGACGAAGTCGGGCTTGGCATCCTTCACCCGGTTGGCGATCGGGCCGAAGTCGCGGTTGCCGAAGTCCCATTCGAGGAACAGCACTTCAGTGAGGCCGCGCTTCTTGAGCACCTCCCGCGCGCCCGCGCTCATGAACTGAATCGACGGGAACTTGCTGGTCACTACCGCCACCGTCTTCGGCGGCTTGGATGATGCGGCGAGGGCATCGAAGAGCGTATTGGGCACCGTGTTCGCCGGGTCCGAGCCGATCGACCAGGCCGGGAACTGCATGTCGTACTTGGCCAGCGACGGAATTCCCAGCGTGTGATGCACCAGCACCTTGTTGTAGCGCTGGGCCACGCCCATCGCCGAGAGGATCGCGCCCGTGGCGTAGGGCCCCATCAGAAGGTCGACCTTGTCGGCGGTGACGAGTTGCTCGTACAGCGTGCGCGCGAGGTCGGGCTTGGACTGGTCGTCCTTCACCACCCATTCGACCGGCCGGCCGAGCAGGCCGCCGCGCTTGTTCAGCTGCTCGACATAGATCTCGCCCACGACCTTGTGGATCTGCGCCGTGGCCGAAAGCGGTCCGGTGAGCGCCAGCGTGCTGCCGATGCGGATCGGCGGGCCGGACGGCGTCTGCGCCAATGCGATGCCTGCCGCGGCGAGCGCGATGGCCGCCACCGCGCTGCGCCGTCCGATGCCTTCGAAAGTCTGCGTCTTCATGGTTCTTGTCTCCTGATGGTTCGCCCCAGGGCGGCGCGAATCTCTTCGTTGTGTTCGCCAAGCGTCGGTGGCGGGCGCACTTCGAGCGCGCGCTCACCATCGAAGCTGACCGGCGATCGCACCGTGCGAAACAGGCCCATCACGGGGTGTTCGGCAGAGGTCATCAGTTGGAGGTGCTTCGCTTGCGGGTCTTCGAGCGCCTCGCTGGTGTCGTACATCGGCGCATGGGGCACGTCCTCATGCGCCAATCGGCGGCACCACTCGTCGCGCGGCCGTGCGCGAAAACGTTCGCCCAGCAACTGGATCAGCTGCTCCTGGTTCTCGATGCGCGCCTCGCGAGTCGCGAAGCGCTCGTCCTCGAAAAGGCGGGGATGCTCGATCGCGACCGCGAGCCCGCGCCAGAACTTCTCCGGCGAGGACATGTGCAGCGCGATCCACTTGTCGTCGGCGCAGCGCAGCACGTACGACTGCGAAACGCGGGGTCGGCTGTAAGGCCCCATCACCTCGTCCACCTGGAAGAAATGCGTGAAGGCGTCGAGGTTGAAATGCGCCATCGCCTCCAGCATCGAGACCTCGACCTTGCGGCCGAGCCCCGTCCTGCTTCGTTCGAAGAGAGCGCCCAGCACGCCGTAGGCCGCATAGAAGCCGGTCAACGAATCCGCAATGGCCGGACCCACGACGCGCGGGTTCTCGGGGTTGATCAGCAGATTGAGGAAGCCGCTCGCGGCCTGCGCCACGGTGTCGTAAGCGGGCCGGTCGGCCGCGGGTCCGGTGGCGCCGAAGCCGCTGATCGAGCAGTAGATGAGTCTCGGATTGAGCGCGCGCAAGCGCTCGGCGCCCACGCCGAGCTTCTCTGCCACTCCGGGCCGGAAGTTCTGGATATAGACATCTGCCTGGGCGATCAGCGCGTCCAGCACTTCGAGGTCCGCGGCGTCCTTGGGGTCCAGCGTGATGCTGCGCTTGTTGCGGTTGTAGGTCTGGTAGTGCGGACTGTAGAGCCCATCCTTGAAGGCGCGGAACGGGTCCCCCGTCTTGGGCTGCTCCACCTTGATGACGTCGGCACCCAGGTCGCCGAGCAGCATGCCCGCTGCCGGCCCCGTGATGAAGGTGCCTTGCTCGACGACCTTGAGGCCTTTCAGGACAGGGATCATTCGTGGGGTCCGAAGTGGGCGGGCAGCGCGCCTTCGTAGACCGCTTCGCGCGACGCTTGGTAAGAGAGCGCGAAGCCGATGGGCTGCCGCATCTCCTCGAACATGTGCGCGATCAACCCGGCCGTGCGCGCGAGGATCGGCACGCCCTTGAGTGCCTCCACCGGAAAACCCGCGCCAAGAAGCACGGCCGGAATCGCGCCCGACACGTTGAGCTTGAGCGGCCGGTCCAGCACCTCGGGCATCAGTGCCTCGACGGCGGTCGCGATCTCGACGAAGCGCAGGTCGGTGCCCGCCGCCCTGGCCGCGGCGAACAGGGCATCGACGCGCGCGTCGCGTTTCTTGTGCAGCGGATGACCGTAACCGGGGATGGGTCTGCCGGCTTCGCGCCAGGCCTGCGCCACCGTCAGCGCCGCCGCCCGCAACGGCTGCCCCGCGCTCACCAGGGCATCGATTTCGCTATACAGGCGACCGGCCGTCTCGGAGGAACCCAGCACGACCGACCCGCAGCCCAGGATGCCCGCCGCCACAGCGCCCTGCATCGCGTCGGGCGCGGCAGCGAAAGTCATGCGCGCGGCCTGCACGCTGGGCACCAGGCCGTGCTCGGTGATCGCGACCAGTGCGGCATTCAGCACCGCGGCTTCTCCGGCCGAAGCGCGCCTGCCGGTCAGCAGCAGAAAGAAATGATCGACGAAGGAAATCTTGCCGATCAGTTCGCGGGACAGATCCATCCCGCGGACGACGATGGTGTGGGCGTCGGACGTGGAGATGGAGGTGCGTGGCACGGTGGCCTTGCCGATCTTCATGCGATTCCTTGCAGAGTCCGGATGGAGGTCACGCGGCAGCGGGCGCGAGACGCACGTCGAAGCTCGCCGAGTGGTAGGGCACGTGCATTTCGCGGCCATCAACAGCCTTGCCGGGCGCATGCGTCTCGAAGTCCACGACGAGGCTGTCACGCTTGCCGAAGACTGCATCCGCGTCGATGTACGGGCTGCCGCCGACGAACAACTGCGTCGTCACCGTCACATAGCCCGGCGCCGAAACCTGCAGGTGGAGATGGCCTGGCCGGTAGATGCTGCGCTCGGTCGCCCGCATCATGTCGCCCACCGGCCCGTCGTCCGGTATCGGATAGAACGAAGGCCGGATCGACCAGAACCAGTAGCGCCCTTGTTCGTCCGTGCGGAAGCGGCCTCGCGCTTTCATCGAGGGTTCGCTGCTCAGTTGCACGTCGTACTTGCCATGTCCGTCGCCCGACCAGACGTCAAGCAGCGCACCGGCCAGCGGCTTTCCGTCCACGTCGGTGACCCGGCCCATGTAGAAGGTGGGCTCGCCGCGAACGCCCTCGGCGATGTCGCTGCCCAGTGGCAGGTCGGGCGCGCCCGGCCAGTAGAAGGGGCCTTCGACCGTGCCTTCGGTTGGTTCGGCCGGGCCCTTGGCGCCTCCGCTTGCGCGCGACTGTGCCAGCGCGACCACCATCATCGACAGGCCCAGCGTGTCCGAGAGCAGGATGAATTCCGGCCGCTTCTCGGTCGAGATCTGCCCCGTCGCATTCAGGAAGTTCAGACCCGCGAGCCATTCTTCCGGCTGCAGGTCGACCTCCCGCGCAAAGGCATGGACATGCTTGACCAGCGCCGTCATGAGCTGGCGCAGGCGCGGATCCGGCGTCTTGGCGAAAGCCTCGACGACGTCGCGCGTGATCGCGTCCTGGTTGTATTCCGACATGGCTTGTCTCCGGGTTGCGCGCCGTGATCCGGCGTCGATTCGGATCGGACGATAGGGCTCGGACACAAAGCCCGCAAATGGTGAATTTGCATCGATATCATCGATGCCATCGATCATCCGTGGGGGTTTTCATGGAGATGAGGCATCTGCGGTACTTCGTCGCGCTGAGCGATTGCCTGAGCTTCACGCGAGCGGCCGAGCGGGTGCACGTCACCCAATCGACCTTGTCGCACCAGATCCGGCAGCTCGAGGAAGAGCTCGGGCAGCCTCTGTTCGAGCGCATCGGCAAGAAGGTGGTGACCACCGAGGCCGGGGAATTGCTGCGCGGCTTCGCTGCGCGTGCGCTGCGGGAGGTCGACCAGGGCGTGGCGCTGCTCAAGCCCGGCGCGGGCAACCTGACTGGCAGGGTTCGCATCGGCGCGACGCACACCTTCAACATCGGCCTGATTCCCGAGTGCGTGTCACTGTTCCTGGCGCGTCATCCCACGGTGCGCATCAGCGTCGAAGAGTTGTCGGCCGAGGTGATCTGCGATCGGCTTCAGGCGGGCGAACTCGATCTCGGCATCGCCTACCGGCCCGAAGATCCGAGCGATCTGTGGTTCGAGCCGCTCTACAACGAGGAGATGGTGTTCGTCGTATCGAGCAATCATCCGCTTGCCGGCCGCAAGCGCATTCGCATGGTGGAACTGCACCGGCAGGACCTGGTGCTCATCTCGACGTCTTTTTCCACCCGGACCATGCTGGACGAATGCTTCAGGGCCTGCGGCGCGGAGCCCACGGTCGTCGCGGAGATGTCGACCGTCGCGCCGATGCTCGCGCTCGTGGCGCGCACGCAAATCGGGTCGATCGTCGCCATCAATGCCGTGCCCGAAGGCATGCCGGGGTTGACCGTGATCCCGCTGGAAAGCCCGACGCCGACGCGAACGCCCGGCATTCTTTGGCGGCTGGGTGAGAACAAGCCCGTGTTCGTCCAGTCCTTTGCGGTGATCTTGCGAAAGACCGCGCTAGGGAACAGCTTGCGGCGTGACGTGCCGGCGCCGCGGCATCGGGAGAAGCGGGTTGGGGGACCGCAGAAATAGTCGCGAGATCTGGCGGACCTGGCGGTGCCTGCCTACCGAACACTCTCCGCCGCACGCAGCGCATTCATGAACCCTTCCCGCCACCAATGCACATCCTGCTCTCGCACACGCGCCAGCAGCTTCTGGTGCCGCTCGCGGCGCTCTTCCAGCGGCATCTGAAGTGCCTGCTGCACGGTCTCGGCCGTGCCGTGGGTGTCATAGGGATTGACGAGCAGCGCTTCCTTGAGTTGTTCGGCCGCGCCCGCAAAGCGCGACAGGACAAGCACGCCCGGGTCGGCCGGGTCCTGCGCTGCGATGTATTCCTTCGCGACGAGGTTCATGCCGTCGCGAAGCGGCGTGACGAGGCCGACAGCCGCAGCGCGGCACAAGCCTGGGACGCGTTTGCGCGCAACCATTCGATGGATGTAGCGCACGGGCATCCAGTCCAGTTCGCCGAAGTCGCCGTTGATGGCGCCGCACAAGGTTTCGAGTTCGCGCCGGATGTCGGCATAGGCATCGACCGTCTCTCGCGTCGGTGACGCGATCTGGATCAGCGTCGCGCTTCGGCGGTTCTCGGGATAGTTGGACAGCAGCTCGCGAAACGAGCGCACGCGCTGCGGAATGCCTTTGGAGTAGTCGAGCCGGTCGATGCCCAGCAGCAGCCGGCGGGTCGAATACTCGCGCTTCATGGTCTCGTACATGTCGCGCGATTCCTTGGCGTGCGTGAGCGCGGCGAACTCGTTGACGTCGATGCCGATCGGGAACGCGTCGCAGCGCACGGTCTGGCCGTAGGCGCGATAGAGGTGATTGCCCAGGAGCTCGCCATGCGCCTCGTTTTGCACGTAATGCTCGAAGTGCTGGACGTCCTGCTGGGCCTGGAAGCCGATGAGGTCGTAGGCAAACAGCGAACGCATCAGCCACTCGTGCTGCGGTATGGCCGCGATGATGATCTGCGGCGGCAGGGGGATGTGCAGGAAGAATCCGATGCGCTGCCTGCAACCCATTGCGCGAAGCTCGGCTGCAAGGGGGATCAGGTGGTAGTCATGCACCCAGATGATGTCGTCGCTTCGGAGCAGCGGCATCAGCTTGCGCGCGAAGAGCTGGTTGACGCGCCGGTAGCCGCCGATGAAGCCGGCTTCGAAGTGCGCGAGGTCGAGCCGATCGTGGAACACGGGCCACAGCACGTCGTTGCTGTAGCCGAGGTAGTAGCTGTCGTGGTCGTCGCGACTCAGGTCGATGGTGGCCAAGGTGACCTTGCCCGCCTGCTGCCGATGGAGTTCGCCCTCGCCGGTCGGGCCGTCCTCGATGACCGAGCCGCTCCAGCCGAACCACAGGCCGCCGCTTTGCTGAAGGCTCTCGCCGAGCGCCACTGCCAGGCCGCCAGCGGCGGGTTTGCGCGGGTCCGCTACGCGATTGGAGACCACGACCAGCCGGCTCACGAGCTGGCCCCTGCGTTCGACACTGTCGTGTCCTTGCTCATATGCATGTGTCCCAAGGCGCGGACAGTCTCACCGCGGCGTTGATGATCCCGACCATCGAATAGGTCTGCGGAAAGTTGCCCCACATCTCGCCCGTCACCGGGTGCGTGTCTTCGGAGAGCAGCCCGAGCGGGTTGCGTGCGGCCAGCATGGTCTCGAAGATCTGCCGCGCCTCGGCCTTGCGGCCGATCTTGGCGAGCGCATCGATGCGCCAGAAGGTGCAGATGTTGAAGGCGGTCTCGGGCTTGCCGAAGTCGTCCGCCGCTTCATACCGGCGCATGTAGGGGCCGTCGCAAAGTGACTTCTCCATGGCTTCGACGGTGGAGATGAAGCGCGGGTCTCGAGCGTCGATGAGGCCGACTTCGACCATCAGCAGGATGCTCGCATCGAGCTCATGGCCGCCGAAGCTCTCGGCGAAGGCCTTGCGCTCTTCGCACCACGACTTGGCGAGGATTTCTTCCCGCATGCGCGACGAATGGCCGTGCCAGTACGCCGCACGTTCCGGAAGACCAAGCGCGCGGGCGATCTTGGCGAGCCGGTCGCATGCCGCCCAGCTCATCAGCGCCGAACTGGTGTGCACGCGAGCGCGCGTTCGCAATTCCCACATGCCGGCATCCGGCGTGCCATAGACGCGGACCGCCTGCTCGCCGATCGCCTCGAGGTACGGAAACTCGGCCACGCCGCCGCGGCTCAAGAGGCGGTGGTCATGAAAGGCCTGCGCTGCGCCGAGCACGATGTTGCCGTACACATCGTGCTGAAAGTGCTCCTGCGCCTGGTTGCCGACGCGGACCGGCCCCATACCTCGATAGCCGCTCAGGCCCACGACGAATGATTCGGGAAGCTCACGCTCCAGCCCGATGCCGTAGAGCGGCTGGATGTGCTCGCCGCGCGAGCCGATCACGACGTTCGAGAGCCAGCGCAGGTAGTCTTCCATCGTGCCGACTTCAGAGAGGCTGTTGAGCGCGCGCACGACGAAGAAGGCATCGCGCAGCCAGCAGTAGCGGTAATCCCAGTTGCGCTCGCTGCCGGGCGCTTCGGGGATGCTGGTGGTCATCGCGGCAACGATGGCGCCCGTGTCTTCATAGAGCGACAGCTTCAGCGTGATGGCGGCGCGGATCACCGCATCCTGGTATTCGAACGGAATCGCGAGCCGTTTGCTCCAGGTGCGCCAGTAGGCGATGGTTTCCTGCTCGAAGTGCCGTGCCGTGTCGGCAATGCCGTCGGTCAGCGTTTCGTCGGCGCCCAGCACGAAGTTGTGCTCGCGTGACAGCACGAAGGGCTGCCCCGCAAGAATGTGCGAGACGGATGCGTCGGTGTTCAGCCGCAGCGTGAAATCAGGTCCGACATAGCGGATGTGGTTGCTGCCTCGCGTGATGGTCGGCGCCATCGTGCCCCACTGAAAACGCGGCGCCAGCGTGACGCGGATGCGCGGCGTGCCGATGATGGGCCTGACTCTGCGCACCATCGTGAGCGGCCTGAAGTAGCGCGAGCGGCTGTGAAAGCGCGGCGCCAGGTCCGTGATCTCGATGCCCTGGCCTGCGGAATCGAACAGCTGGGTGCGCAGCACCGCCGTGTTCGGCTCGTACCACTGCTTGGACGACGCAAAGTCCTCGAGCTCGATGGCCCAGGCGCTGGCGTTGTCGCCCAAGTCCAGAAGCGCGTTGAAGACCGGGTCGCCGTCGAAGCGGGGGAGGCAGCACCACACCACGCGCCCGCGTTCGTCGATCAACGCGCTGTATGCGCAATTGCCGATCACGCCGACGTTGAGCGAAGGTTCGGCCGGCGGTCCGAAGCCGGTGCGCGCGGACGGCCCGGCCAGCGCTTCCGGATGCTCCGGCATCTTGTTGCTCGCGCTGGCCGCGCCGGCAAGGGCCTGGCCGGCCCTGTCGGGCGCTTCGATTTCTGATTCGTTTTCTCTTTGGAGAGTCGTCATGCGGGATTCCTGCGGGTTGCGGATGGCGACGCCGCAAGCAAGTCCCGCGCTGCCACGAGCCATTCGAAGACCTCTCGTGGCGATTCGAGCCGATGCAGCGCCTGGCTTGGGCCGGCGCCGACCTTGATCGCGAGGCCGCCCCGTGGCTGCACGATGCTGAAGCCGCTTTCGTCCGTGGTGTCGTCGCCTGCGAACACCGGCACGCGGCCGACGAAGGGTGCCTCGTGCATGAAAGCATCGATCGCGATGCCCTTGTTGATACCGGCCAGCTTGACCTCGAACACGAACTTGCCATGCATGAGTTCCAGCTGCGGCTGGCCATCGATGGTGCGCTCCATGGCGTCGCGGCAAACCGCCTCGAGTTGCGGCGCGAGCCGGTAGTGCAGGGCGATGGCAGCGTGCTTGCGTTCGACCAGCAAGCCCTCGTGCGCCCCTGCAAGCTCGTTGGCGGCGTCGAGCACCAGTTTGAGGTCGGGGGCGCGGTGTTCCTGCATCTGGCCGTCCGCGTCGCGTCGCTGCACGCCGTGCTCGCCGGCGGCCGGGAGTCGCAACGGCGCAAGAAAGCGGTCGATGACGTCGATCTGGCGTCCCGAAACCACCGCGAGTGCGCCGCCGAGCAGGCCGTGGAGATCGCTGAGCAGCGGGACGAGGGCCGGAGGCACGTGCACGGCTTCCGGGGTCTCCGCGAGCTCCACCAGGGTGCCGTCGAAATCGAGGAAGAGCGCAGCGTCAGGGGGGATACGGGGTGGCGTCTGCATGGAGGGAAAACCATAGCAGACTCCCGCCCGATGGAGCGTCGGCCAAAACCGCCAATCCTGACTCACGAGTAGGGGAGGAGCCCTTCCGCCACGGCGGCTACGCGGGCCCGGGTGATCGCCTCGCCGATCTTCGGTCCTGTCGCGCCTGCCGCCAGTGCCTCGCGCGCAATGGGCTCCGTCGCCACCGACTGCGCCGCTGCCAGCGCCGCCGCCAATCGATTGCGCTGGGGATAGGGCCGCTCTTCGAGGCCCAGCCGTCCGCGTGCATCGCATTCGCAGGCCTGGAGCACCTCGTCGAAACGCTGTGGCTTGCGAAAAGCGTCGCAGCGCTCGAGCAGCCGGACGACCGCCGCTGCGTTGAGTTCGCCGCTGCGGTGGATGTTGCCGTGCTCGCGCGCCACCACGTCCGCGAGTTCGCGGATGTCGACGGGCACGCGCCACCGGTCGCACACGGCGCGCAAAAGCCTGGCACTGCGCTGCTCATGGCCGATGTGCCGGGGAAGGACGTCCGCGGGCGTAGTGCCTTTGCCAAGATCGTGGACGAGGCATGCGAAGCGCACCGACAGCGGCGCATTCAGATGCGCCGCCATATCGAGCACCATCATGAGGTGCACGCCGGTATCGACCTCGGGGTGGTGCGCCTCTGGTTGCGGGACGCCCCACAGCCGGTCGACTTCGGGCAGCAGCACTGCAAGCGCGCCGCATTCCCGCAGCAGCTCGAACATGCGCGAAGGCTTCGTTTCCATGAGGCCGCGCGAAAGCTCCTGCCAGACGCGCTCAGGCACCAGCGCATTGACCTCCCCAGCTTCAACCATGTCGCGCATGAGCGCCATGGTCTCAGGCGCTACCGCGAAGTCGTCGAACCTCGCCGCGAAACGCGCGACACGCAGGATGCGCACAGGGTCTTCGCGGAAGGCGTCGGTCACGTGGCGCAAGCGCTTGTCGTGCAGGTCGCGCTGGCCTTCGAAGGGGTCGACGAGGTCCAGCGGATCGACGTCCAGCCTGTCGGAGGCGCCGATCTTGTCCGCTGGCAGTGCGATCGCGTTCATCGTCAGGTCGCGCCGCGCGAGGTCTTGTTCGAGCGTGACGTCCGGCGCCGCATGCACCACGAAGCCGCGATAGCCCGGCGCGCTCTTGCGCTCGGTGCGCGCCAGCGCATATTCCTCGCGTGTTTCCGGATGCAGGAAAACCGGAAAGTCTCGACCGACCGGCAAGTAGCCTTGCGCAACCATCTGTTCCGGCGTGGCGCCGACCACCACCCAGTCGTGATCGCTGCCAGGCCGACCCAGCAGCGCATCGCGAATCGCGCCGCCGACAAGATAGATTTGCATCCGTGCAGTGTAGGCCGCGCACCAGGCCGTTGCGCCAGGACGGCGCGAGTTCCTCAGCGCGACAGGCGGTAGGGTTCGTCCATGACCACGAAGTCCTTTTCTCGCAGCGCGTCATCGATCCATTCCTTTACCGATGGCAGCGCGCGAACGCGTTCGACATAGGCCGAGATCGCCGGCGGCACGGGCAACCCGAAAGTGACGATGCGCGTGCACACGGGCGCGAAGTAGGCGTCTGCAATGCTGAATTCGCCGAAGAGCATCGGGCCGCCGCTCGCTCGAAGCAGTCCGCTCCAGAGCTGAACGATGCGGTCGATGTCCGCCCGCACGCCGGGCTGGTCGCGCAGGATGATCTGGCCCTGCTGGCGGAGGTCGGCCTCGATGTTCATCGTGCAGTGGGTGCGCAGCATCTGAAAGCCCGCGTGCATCTCGGCGCAGGCGCTGCGGGCTTGCGCTCGCTGGGCGCGATCCACCGGCCAGAGCTTCTTCTCAGGGTAGGTCTCGGCAAGGTATTCGCAGATCGCGAGCGTGTCGTAGACGACGATGTCCCCGTCCTTGAGCACTGGCACCGTGCCGATGGGGTTGAGCGGCAGGATGGTGCGCTTGAACTTCGAATCGGTGTCGAAGGAGTCGAAACGCACCATGACTTCGTCGAATGCGATGCCGGCCTGCTTCATGAGCACCCAGGGCCGCATGGACCAGGAGGAGTAATTCTTGTTGCCGATGTAGAGCTGTGTCATGGCCGTCTCCGGTATCAGGGTTGATGCAACTATGCAAAGCCTCGAATGCTAGCGGCGCTCTCGCTGATGATTGATGCAATCACAGGCCCGGATTGATGCTTATCGATTCGGAGTTTCGGGCAGCGCTGGTGAGGTGCCGTGCCAGCGGCGCACGGCACGCTGGAAGAACATGCTGTTCGGGATCTTGAGGGTCGTGCCCTCATGGGCGCTGCCGCTCTCCTCCAGCGTGGTGAAGACGAGGTTGATGTCCAGCACGCGGCCTTTCAGGCCGGGTTTCTCTCCGTTTTCCAGCACTTCGATGGTGTCGCCCGGCCAGAACATGCGCGTCGTGAAGATCAAGAGCGCGCAGAACATGTTCGACAACACGCTCCATGCCGCGAAGAAAGCCACGGCACCGACGGCTGCAAAACTCGTGAACGCGGTCCACAGGACGGTGCCCGACACGCCCAGCCGCTCGAGGCCCCAAAGCAGCGCGCCGCCATAGATCAGGAAGGCCGCGCTGCGGCGGGTGACAAGAGCCACATTGGACGGCAGCCCATAGCCGGTGCCCATGCGCAGGATCAGCCGGCGCACGAACCGATAGATCAGCCACGCGGCCAGCAGGATCAAGGCGACCTGGGCGATGGGAATGATGATGCCCAGCCACTCGGTGGCCCAGGCGGGCAAGTTCTCGCGCAAGGCAATCACCGAAGTCAAGGCAGGTCTTTGGTCGCCTCGGGTTCGGGGGTGTCGCGAGGTCCGACGCGGCCGAGCTTTTCCTTGAGCGACTGGGGCTTGCCGGTGATGAGTGCTGCGTAGTTGGTGGTGTTTGCCAGCACCTTCTTGACGTAGTCGCGTGTTTCGCTGAACGGCACGTTTTCAGCCCAGATGGCTGCTTCCATGGGCGGCCCGTTGCGCCAGTTGCGCGGCCGGCCCGGGCCGGCGTTGTAGGCGGCCGCAGCCAGTGCCATCGAGCCGTCGAAGTCGTCGAGCGCGAGTTTCAGGTAGTTGGTGCCGATGGTGATGTTGGTGTCGTGATCGTTGATCTGGCCCTGCGTGAAATCGCTCATGCCAATCTTCCTGGCCGTCCAGCGCGCGGTGGCAGGCATCACCTGCATCAACCCCGAGGCGCCGACGCCCGAACGGGCGTCCATGATGAAGCGGCTTTCCTGGCGAATGAGGCCATAGACGTAGGCCGGATCAAGCCCGATTTCGCGGCTCTTGCGCACCACCATGTCCTTGAACGGCATGGGGAAGCGCTGATCCACGTCGATCACGCCTTTGGTGCGTTCGCTGGTGTTGATGCAACGGTCCCATATCTCGCGCTGGCAGGCCAGATCGGCCGCCGCCAGCAGGTCGCGGTCGCTCATGCCGCCGGTGGCGTGCAGGTTGGTCGCGTAGTTCCACTCCCGCGTGCCTTCGGGGCGCATGCCGATCGAGATGGCATAGATCGCCCGATTCAGTGCCGGGTTGTTGCGGGCGGCGTTCTTTTCCTCTGCAGTGAGCGGCGCTGGTCGGCTCGGCACCGTCGCGCGCTGGCCCAGTTCTTCGAGCGCCAACAACTCGTAGAAGCCACGCGTGCCGGAAATGCTCTCGTAGAGCACGCGGGCCTGCGCACGGCGTTCGTCGCCGCCGTATGAAGCGAGCGAGCGGGCTTTCCAGTAGACCCAGGTGGGGTCACGCTGCTGCGTTTCGCTCATGGCGTCGATGGCGGTTTGCACGGTCTTCCAGTCGCCGGTGCGCAGGGCGGCGCGCGCCTTCCACGCGAGCATTTCGTCGCTGAGGTCGCTGTTCTTGGTGACGTTGGCGAAATAGTTGTTGGCGAGCGGCGAAAGCTTGATCGCGGCTTGGCGCCCCATGGTGCCCCAAAGCCAGTTGCGCTCTTCGGCCGAGAGCATGGGGCTCCACTTCACGTCGAACTGCGAGGCGGCCGTTTCCGGATCGCTGTTGGCCATCTTGATGAGCGCCAGCACCACGAGTTCGCGCCGCGACTTGGCCGCGACGACGGCTCGGCTCGCCAGGAACTTGCCGACGTTGGCGTTCATTTCGTCGAAGAGCGGGATGGCGTCCGGCGCGACCAGCATGATCGCCGCGCGGGCAGCCTGAGGACGGTTCGCCTCAATGGCGAGGCGCGCCTTCTTCCAGGCATCGTTGGGCGACATCATGCGCGCGCTGATCATGCGATCGGCCGCGGTGAGACAGCCGTCGTCCAGGTCGCGCTGGCCGAACCAGTTGCGGCGCACTTCCTCCGCCTGGCCCTGCGTGGCGGTGCCGGACTGCAAGGTCTCGATCAAGACGGCATAGCAGCGCACTTGGGCATCGTCGTTCATGCGGAACGCCGGGTGCAAGGACGTGAAGCCATTCCAGTCGCGTCGCTGGCCTGCGAGCAGCAGCCAGTCGTTGCGAAGGCGATCCTCTTGGTAGGTGCCGGCATACCGTGCGAGAAATTCCTGAAGTTCAGGCAGGCTGACGTCCTGCAGCCGAGCCTTCATTTCCCAGTAGGCCGCCCATGGCTCCAGCACATGGCCGCGCGCCTGCGGCAACAACGCAGTGAGACGCGCCTTGTCGCCGCGCTGGGCGGCTTGCTTCATCTGGAGGAGGACGTCGTCGTTGCTGTTTTGCGCAGCGGCCGGTTGGCTCACGGTTGCAAATGCAGCAAACGAAAAAAGAAGGGAGGAGAGGGCACCGCTCCGGAGTCGGCGGACGGATGCCAAAATGCTTGCGAATTGCATCGGGGGATTATGGACAAGTCAAAGGGTGCCGACACCTCGGCCACTGCCACATTTCTCAAAACTCAGGTTCGCGCGGCGCTGATCGAACAGCGTCTTGCGATGCCTGATCGGCTCGCGCGCGCCGATCTTCTGCAGCGCGTGATGCGGATCTGGCTGGTCGGACGGCCGGACACCGTCATCGGTGCCTATTGGCCGATCAAGGGCGAGTTCGATCCACTGCCAGCCCTGCATCGCTGGAAAGAAGACGGCGAACTGCTCGACCAACCGCAACGCAGGCGCATCGGCCTTCCGGTCGTCGACCGCGTGCACAAGACGCTGACCTTTCACGCGTGGTATCCCGGCTGCCCGATGGAAAACGACGCCTTCGACATCCCCAAGCCCAAGGACACCGAGCTGATCGTGCCCACGCTGCTGTTTGTCCCTTGTCTGGGCTACAGCGCCGGCGGATATCGCCTGGGCTATGGGGGCGGCTTTTACGACCGCACGCTTGCCGCGTTGGAACCGCGGCCCTTCACCGTCGGACTGGGCTTCACCAACGGTTTTCTCGGCGAGTTCGAGCCGGAGGCCCACGACGTGCCGCTGGACGCCATCCTCAATGACAACGGCGTCGTCTGGCCTGTTTCGTGACTCGCCCCCAGGCTTCGCGCACTTCGTGTCGCTTCGCCTTCCCCCTGCCGGGGGGAACACCAGCGGCCCGGCAAAGCCGGTTCCGCGGTGTTTCTGGCGTCGAAGCCTCAATCTAGTTGGTCGACGGTGTCGGGGTCTGGCACTTCGCCGATTGTTTCCCGGGTGATCGCGGCCTGGCCTTGCAGCCATTCATTGAAAGCCTGGATTTCAGGCCTTGGCGCGCCGCGCGGGCCAGTGATCAGCCAATAGGCCATCGGTGAATCCATGCGGTGGTGCGGGAGCACCTCGACGAGGTCACCGTTGGCCAGGCTTTCCGCGATGAGCGAACTGCGCGCCAGGACCACGCCTTGGCCGGTCAGCGCAGCCTGGACCATCTGATAGGCGTAGTTGAAGTACAGCCAGCGCCGCGGCTGCGCGCGGCCCATGCTGTTGACCTCGAACCAGCGACGCCAGGTCAGCCATTCCAGGTGCGTGCGATGGGCGTCGCCGGCTTCGATCAGCGTGAAGCGCGCGATATCCGCCGGGGACTTGATCGGCGGATTGGTCTTGATGAGCCAAGGGCTTGCCACCGGCGTGATGGTCTCGCCGAAGAGACGCAGCGCGCCGGGGGGCATGTGCTCGCGCGGGCCGTAGCGCAGGGCGATGTCCACGTCGGCCACGTCGAGGTCGAGCGCCGCATCGCTTGCGTCGATGCGAATGTCGATTTCGGGGTTGTCGCGCTGGAATGCCTCCAGGCGTGGGATCAGCCACATCGAAGCGAAGGACGCAAAGGTGGTGAGCGACACACTCTTTCGTCCGGCGTTCTGTCGGATCTGGCGAACGGCGCCGTCGATGCGCGGCAAGGACTGCTGGACCGCCAGCAGCAACTGCGAGCCTGCGCTCGTCAATTCGACCGCTCGGGTGTGTCGCAGGAAGAGCCCGACGCCGACTTCTTCCTCGAGTGACTGGATCTGGCGGCTGACGGCCGATTGGGTCAGCGCCATTTCGTCGGCCGCGGCGCGAAAGTTGAGGTGGCGAGCGACGGCTTCGAAGGCGCGGAGATGGCCCGCCGATATGGGCCTGGAACGCAGGTGTGTTTGCGAATGAAGCATGTGGGGCGAGCTTCTGCGGGTGGGTTGATTGATGCGAAACCGGAATCAGTAGGCTACCGCGTTTTCATTGGACCGCCAACGAAGGTGGGCAGATCATTCATTCCCGAAGCGCGCAATAGCGTGCTCAACATCCAGGAGCCGAACATGTCTGCCGTCTACACCTCCACCTCGCCGTCTTCCATTGCGCTGGGACGCCAGGCCACTGTGCCCTCGGCCGTGCGCCGCGGCGCATGGCAACTCGATGCCGGGCACGCGATGAGCCTCAAGGCATCGAGCGCCAGCGTGCTGCGGGTTCGCCAGGGGCGGATTTGGGTGACGCGCGACGCCACAGCCCATTGGGGCAGCGAAGACCTTGTGCTGGCCCCGGGCGAATCGCTGAACGTCCCCGCGGGCCAGCGCATCGTCATGGAGCCTTGGGATAGCAACGGCGCAACCTATAGCTGGGACGCCGTTGCCCAATCCGCCACTGTCTCCAATAGCTGAGCCCTTCAGCCTGCAATGTCGAAGCGGGAACGCAGGGCGATGAAATGATCGAGAGCCGCCTTGCCGTGCAGGTCGTGAAGGTCCGCGAGGTCTTCGTGGTCTTCGACCTCCGCGAGACCCATCTCGAAGCGTTGGTAGCGGCGTTGCGCCAGTGAACCCTCGTACAGGACACGGATGTCCGAATGCCGGCGGTCCGCCGCCAACCGGCGCATCAGCGACATCACCGATCCGGGCGGCCCCTCCAGATGCTGGCAGAAGCGCAGGCCGTCAAAGACGAGCAGTCCCGTAATCCCTTCATGAACGTTTCTCGCCCGGGCCTGGGACACGATATGCCCCACCACCGTGGTTGACTGATCGGATGCGAGTTTGCTGCAGTAGAGGATTTCCTGGAATTCCATCGGTGTCGGAAAAGAATCGGGGAGTGAAGGCGACCGCAGTTTAGGAGCCGCGGCCGATCCGTGAAATGTCAAAAGACACTCATGAAGCGCCGCTCCCTCGCGACCCGGCATATATAGTGCCAGCGTGAAACTCGAGGACTATCCGCCTCCCGCCATTCCCCCAAGCGGCAACGACCCCTGCGACCGATGCGGGCTTCGTGCCAATGCCGCGTTCCTTAAGGTCGCCGGCGACGAATTGCGCGTCATCGAGAAATTCCGGCATGGTTCGCGCGTCGTCCAGGCGGGCAAGCCCATCGTCGACGAATACCGCCCCGGCGCCTCTCTCTTCACGCTCTACGCCGGCTGGGCTTTTCGCTTCAAGACGCTGAGCGACGGCCGTCGGCAGATACTGAGCTTCCTGCTGCCCGGCGATTTCATCGGCCTGCAGGACGAATTCGCCGATGGCTTCACACATGGGGTCGAGGCAGTGACCGACGTCACGCTCTGCGTCTTCAAGCGAGACGAACTCTGGGACTTGTTCCACGCGCATCCGAAGCTCGGCTATGAGATCACGTGGCTGGCCGCGCGCGAGGAAAAGATGGTGGACGACAACCTCGTGACGGCGGGCAGGCGCAATGCGAGCGAAAGAGTCGCGATGCTGCTGATGCATCTCTATCGCCGTGCCGAGCGCGTCGGCATGGTGCGCGACGGCTGGGTCGAGTTTCCCTTCAACCAGCAGCACATCGCCGACGCGCTCGGGCTTTCGCTGGTGCACACGAACAAGACCCTGCGCCGGCTGCGGCACCTGAACCTTCATCGCCTGGAAGACGGCTGGCTGCGAATCCTGGAACCCCGGGCCCTTGAATCGCTGGGTGACTACTTCGAACGGCCGCTGCGTCCGGTTCCGCTGATCTGAGTGTCGGCGCATTGCCATCGTTGCCGTATCGCTGTCGGATCGTTGTTTTTATCGCGTATCGTCAGGTTCCCATCCAGAACCCCTTCCACCGCACGCACCAATGAACCTGCTCTCCCGGCTGCGCCAGATCGTCATGGTGAGCGGCGTCGAGTCTTTCAGCGTTGGGGTCGCCGGCATCACCGGGCTCTTGATCGTCAACGTGATGCCCAAGGACCAGTACGCGGTGTACACCTTCCTCATCACCTGCCTGCAGTTGATCATGGGCATCACCGATCTCGGGTTGTCCAAATGCCCGCTGCCGATCGTCGGCCAGCGAAGCTCCGAAGTGCACTGGGTGATGGGTGTGTGCGGACAGGTCTTTCGTCGCCGAACGCTGATGCTCATCGTGAGCTTCGCGGTCGTCATTCCATATGGCATCTACACCTTCATTCAGCACCAGTGGCTGCTGTGGGCCTATGCCTGGGCGGCGCTGATGGTGGTCGCGTCGGTGCTGGCGTCGCTGCGCGGCAGCTTTGCCGGGACCGTGCTCGTGATCCTTGGGCAGGTGTCGGCGATCAGCCGCATCACCTTCTTCGTGACCGCATCGCGGTTCCTCATGGTCGGCGCCGTTCTGCTGCTGCCGCTGACGCCTTATTCGATTGCATTTCTCTTGTGCGCCACGGTGGTTTCGGAGTTGTTTGCCATCGTTCTTTATCGACGGGAGTTCAAGGCGAGGAAGATCGAGGAAACGCGGCTGAGCGCGACGGAAGAAAAGCAGATCGACGGCCAGATCCTCAAGATCGTCGTTCCACTGATTCCGTCGGCCATCTTCTTCCAGGTGCAGGGCGCGATCACGATCTTCCTGGCTTCGCTTTTCGGCACCGCGACCACAGTGGCCGAGATCGGCGCCTTCGGAAGGTTGGCGCTTGCACTGGCAATCGTCGACAGGGTCGGGGCTATTCTTCTCTTCCCGGTCATTGCGCGGGCGCCTGCCGGGAAGCGGCTCGTTTCGTTGATTGCAAAGGTGCACCTCGCTTATCTGGGTGCCTTGTTCCTTTTGCTGGTGACGGCGGTCTTTTTGCCGCAATATTGGATTATTTTACTCGGGGCAAAATATCAGAACATGGTACCCTATGTCTGGATGCTTTTTCTTTCGACCATTCTCATGAATGGCGCCGGCTTTGCCTTCATGACGCTGGCGGTGCGCGGATTTACCGAAAAGCAGGCATACGCCGTCATATTCGTGATCTTGTTGCAATGCGCATTTTTATGGAGATTCGGGGCAGGCACGCTTCCTATGATTCTCTGGTTCAACATCGTGACGTGCGCCGCCCATTTCGTGTATCAATATGTCCTGCTGTTCCTCAAATGGCCCGATTTGAAGAAAGAGCCGGAGCCGGAACCTGAATTGGAATGTTCAACGCCATGAATAAGCCGAGAATAAGCATCGTCGTCCCTTCGTACAACCAAGGGAAATACATCGAGGAAACGCTGCTTTCAATCTTCAACCAGGACATTGACGGGCTGCAGCTCATCGTGATGGACGGCGGCAGCACCGACGAGACGGTCGATGTGCTCAAGAAGTATTCCAGCCGCATCGATTTCTGGGTCTCGGAGCGAGATGGCGGACAGACGGACGCCATCAACAAGGGCTTGAAGCATGCAAAGGCGGACATCGTCGGCTGGCTGAACAGCGACGACGTGTATCTGCGGGGCGCCTTGAAGAAGGTGCTGCGCGTTTTCGACGAGAACCCGGAAGTCGGCGTGGTGCATGGCGACCGTTTGATGCTGAATGCCGAATCGCACGTGATCGGCTGGGTGTGCGGGCGAGTCTTCAATCCTGCCGAACATGGCTACAACGTTGCGAGCGAAACCGCCTTTTGGCGCGCCAATGCGATGTCCGAAGAGCTCAATGCGTCCTTGCGCTTTGCGATGGACCTCGACTGGTTCAGCCGGCTTTATCTTGCAGGCGCCAAATTTCACATGATCCCGGATTTCATCGGCGGCTTTCGCTGCCATGCCGAGGCCAAATCTGCGACGCTGCAACACGTCGCTCACGAGGAATCCGAGCGGCTATGGACTGCCTACTTTTCAAACGACAACTGGAAAATGGGCGGGCTCAGTGACCAGCGCCGGTTTTATAGCCGATTGCTGACGCGGCCTTTCATGCTCACCATTCCATTTTTTTACCAGCGATTCATTCTTCGCCCATTTGCGAATCGTCGAAAAACGGCTGCATCCTGACCGGCATGTATTTGAAAAAAAAGACCGTGAATATCGGGGCATGATGATCGCAGGAAAAATAAGAGCTGTCGGCATGGAGTTTTTGATCTATTTGACCAATCACTGGATCAATAGAATCCCCTCGCACTTCTTGCGGCATGCCTGGTACGCGCGCGTCATGGCTTTTGAAATCCAGCCCGGAACAAGCCTCCTCATGGGGACGACTTTCGACACGCGCGGCCAACTGTGGATCGGGCCGAATTCGGTCGTCAATGAAAAGTGCCGGCTGGACAACCGCGCCGGCCTGACCATCGGGAGCAATGTCTCCATCAGCTCCGAGGTCATGATCCTCACGGCCACGCACGATGTGCAGTCGCCCACTTTCGCAGGCATCGACCTGCCGGTAGTGATTGATGACTACGTGTGGATCGGCGCACGCGCAATCATCTTGCCGGGCGTGCATCTCGGGCGTGGGTCGGTGGTCGCAGCAGGTTCGGTCGTGACCGCCGACGTGCCTGAAAATGCGGTCGTGGGCGGCATTCCCGCCCGCCCGATCGGCAGTCGCGAGGTCGAGTTGACCTATCAGCTCGACTATCGACGGCTTTTCCACTGAACAGCTTCCTGAGCGATCCGAATCGCTCCCATCGCATGTCTGAATCGCAATCCTCTTTGCAGACCTCGTCGCAGACCTCGTTGCAAACTTCCTCGGAAACCTCCTCGCAATACGCCGCATCGGCGCTCGACATCGTCATCATGGCCGCCGGCAAAGGCACGCGCATGAAGAGCAGCCTGCCCAAGGTCTTGCACAAACTGGGCGGCCGGTCGCTCGTCGCGCACGTGATCGACACGGCGGCGCGCGTCGGCGCACGCAACATCGTCGTGGTCACCGGACATGGTGCGGCCGACGTCGAGTCGGCGATGGACGGCGCAGTGCCGGGCGTGGCGCCGCTTTTCGCGCGGCAGGTTCCGCAACTTGGCACCGGCCACGCGATGCAGCAGGCGATGCCGCTTCTGCCGGACGACGGCACCGTGGTCGTGCTTTCCGGCGACGTGCCGCTCATCGGCGAATCGACCTTGCGAGCGCTGGTGGCCGAAAGCGCCGGGAGGCGGCTCGCGCTGCTCACCATCCAGGTGGACAAGCCGACCGGCTATGGCCGCATCGTGCGCGCGCCGGCTCAAGAGGAGGGCGAGGGTGAAGTGCTCGCCATCGTCGAGGAGAAAGACGCCAGCGAAGCCCAGCGTGCCATCACGGAGGTCTACACCGGCGTCATGGCTGTGCCGGCCCGGCTCCTCCGAAGCTGGCTCACGCGGCTCGACAACAAGAACGCGCAAGGCGAGTACTACCTGACGGACGTCGTCGGCTTTGCCACTGTGGACGGTGTTCCGGTGGTTGCACACCGCACCGACGATGCCTTGCAAGTGGCCGGCGTGAACAGCCCGGCGCAGCTGGCGTCGCTGGAGCGCGCCTATCAATTGCGCCAGGCCGATGCACTGATGGCGCAGGGGGTTCGCCTGGCCGATCCGGCGCGATTTGATCTGCGCGGCACGCTCGCGTGCGAAGCGGATGTCGAAATCGACGTCAACTGCGTGTTCGAAGGGGCCGTGTCGCTCGGAGCCGGCGTGCGCATCGGCGCCAACTGCGTCATCGCCAATGCGCGCATCGAGACGGGCTCGGTGATCCATCCCTTTACGCACATCGACGGCGACAAGGCTGGCGTGACGGTGGGCGCGGGCTCGCTGGTGGGACCATTCGCGCGTTTGCGCCCGGGAACGCGCCTGGGTGCCGAGGTGCACATCGGCAACTTCGTCGAAGTCAAGAATTCGACGCTCGCCGCCGGAGCGAAGGCCAATCACCTCGCCTATCTGGGGGATGCCACCGTGGGCCAACGCGTCAACTACGGCGCCGGGAGCATCACCGCCAACTACGACGGCGCCAACAAGCACCGCACACTGATCGGTGACGACGTGCACGTCGGCAGCAACTGCGTGCTGGTCGCGCCCGTCACCATCGGCGCGGGCGGCACGATCGGCGGCGGTTCGACCATCACCAAGAGCACGGATCCCGGTGCGTTGTCGATCTCGCGTGCGCGGCAGGTGAGCTTCGCGAACTGGGCGCGTCCGCAGAAGGCGCCCAAGAACTGAAGCCGGCAGAACGGCGTGACGGCCTATGTGAGGCCGGGCAGAGGCAACCGCGGCGCGAACTTGGCGCGCTTGACGCTGAAAAACGCCTTCACGTTGCGCACGTTGGCGTCGCTCGTGAAGAGCCTCTGCGCCAGTGCCTGATAGCCCGGCATGTCGCGCACAGTGACGACCAATACAAAGTCCGGTCCCGGCGAAACGCGGTAGCACTGTTGGACGGTTTCGTCGGCTACAACCCGCTGCTCGAAAGCATCGAGCGCCGACGCATCCTGCCGATCCAGCGAGATCTCCACCACCGCGGTGAGGAGCGGCCCGACCTGCTCGGCATTGAGGATCGCGACCTGACTTTCGATCCAACCCGCCTCGCGCAGGCGCCGCACGCGACGCAGGCACGTCGGCGGAGAGATGCTGAAGCGCTCGGCCAGCGACTGATTGCTCTGGGAAGCGTCTCGTTGGAGCGCATCCAGAAGGCGCAGATCGATGCTGTCGAGGTCTGAAAATTTCATTATTCAGCCGTTTCTGAAATATTAGATCGAATATTTGAGCAAGTGAAATCGCTTGTCAATTTTCGCCTAAAAGAAGATCACAAATTTCATGCCGTGAAACATAGGATCGCTCCGTACCAATCTATTCAGGAGCAACCCATGTGTGGCATCGTCGGCGCTGTTTCCGGTCGCGACATCGTTCCCGTCCTCGTGCAAGGCCTGCAGCGTCTCGAATACCGCGGCTATGACTCCTGCGGTGTGGCCGTGTATGCCGGCGGACTGCAGCGCGCTCGCACGACCTCGCGCGTGGCCGACCTGTTGACCCAGGTGAAGACCGATCGCATCGAAGGCACCACCGGCATCGCCCACACGCGCTGGGCGACCCACGGTGCGCCGGCGGTCCACAACGCGCACCCTCATTTCAGCCATGGCCCCGGCGCGGACGCCGAGGCAGCGCGGCCGGGTCGCATCGCGATCGTGCACAACGGCATCATCGAGAACCATGAAGCGCTGCGCGCGGCGTTGCAAGCCAAAGGCTATGCATTCGCGAGCCAGACGGACACCGAAGTCATCGCGCATCTCGTGGACAGCCACTACGACGGCGATCTCTTCGAAGCTGTGAAGGCCAGCGTCAAGGAGCTGCACGGCGCTTATGCGATTGCCGTGATCTCCCGCGACGAACCGCACCGTGTCGTCGGCGCGCGTGCCGGGTCGCCGCTGATCCTCGGAGTGGGCGCAGAGGAGGGCGAAAA
Source organism: Variovorax sp. 10N420 (assembly GCF_056394705.1). NCBI lineage: Bacteria > Pseudomonadati > Pseudomonadota > Betaproteobacteria > Burkholderiales > Comamonadaceae > Variovorax > Variovorax sp. 10N420. Next base: position 264,883 of record NZ_JBFTIJ010000005.1, read on the forward strand.
CTTTCTCGCGAGCGATGCGATGGCACTCGCCGGAGTGACGGACCAGATCGTGTACCTCGAAGAGGGCGACGTGGTCGACATCCAGCCCGGCAAGTACTGGATCGTCGACCGCACGCACAAGCCGGTGAATCGCCTTGTGCGCACAGTTCAGGCGCACAGCGGCGCGGCCGAACTCGGGCCCTATCGCCATTACATGCAAAAGGAAATCTTCGAGCAGCCGCGCGCCATTGCCGACACGCTCGAGGGTGTGGAAGGCGTCGTGCCCGAACTCTTTGACGGCGCTGCCGTCGATGGCGAGCCCGGCGCCGCTGCATGGCGAGTCTTCAAGGACATCGACAAGGTCCTCATCCTGGCCTGCGGCACCAGCTATTACAGCGGCTGCACGGCAAAGTACTGGCTCGAAGGCATTGCCAAGATCCCGACCCAGGTCGAAATCGCGAGCGAATACCGCTACCGCGACTCCGTGCCCGATCCGAAGACGCTGGTCGTCACCATCAGCCAGTCCGGCGAGACGGCCGACACGCTGGCCGCATTGAAGCACGCGCGTTCATTGGGCATGACGCAGACGCTCACCGTCTGCAATGTCGCGACCAGCGCGATGGTGCGCGAATGCAAGCTGGCCTACATCACGCGCGCCGGGGTGGAGATCGGCGTGGCTTCGACCAAGGCCTTCACGACGCAGCTGGCGGGGCTCTTTCTGCTCACGCTGGCGCTCGCGCAAGCCAAGGGCCGATTGTCCGATGCCGATGAAGCGCGCTACTTGAAGGAAATGCGGCATCTGCCGGTCGCACTGCAGTCGGTGCTCGCGCTGGAGCCGCAGATCATCAGCTGGGCCGAGGACTTCGCGCGAAAGGAAAACGCGCTGTTCCTCGGGCGCGGACTGCACTACCCGATTGCGCTCGAAGGCGCGCTCAAGCTCAAGGAAGTGACCTACATCCATGCGGAGGCGTATGCGGCCGGCGAGCTCAAGCATGGCCCCCTCGCGCTGGTCACCAGCGAGATGCCCGTCGTCACCGTCGCACCCAACGACGCACTGCTGGAGAAGCTCAAGAGCAATTTGCAGGAAGTGCGCGCGCGCGGCGGCGTGCTCTATGTGCTGGCCGACGGCGACACGCGCATTGAAAGCGGCGAAGGACTCCACGTGATCCGCATGCCCGAGCACTACGGCGCGTTGTCGCCGCTGCTGCACGTGGTGCCGCTGCAGTTGCTCGCGTATCACACGGCTTGCGCCCGGGGGACGGATGTGGACAAGCCGAGGAATCTGGCGAAGAGCGTGACTGTGGAGTGATGGGGCTCGGGGGGGGGGCAATCACCCTCGATTTGCTAAGGTTGTGGATATTTTCTTCGAGGGGACGGGGTCGGATTTGCTAAAAATATGCGTTGTGGATATTTTCGGCTATAAATTTTCGCCTTTCACCAGGACTGAGCGCAGCATTGGGAGTGTGCGTCGTGGCGGCGTGCACCTTCGACGTCTGACCTAGTACCGACATTCGAAGCGCGATTGCAGGTCCACGTCGAACGGGCAAGCTGTCGCTCACTCCCGAGAGTGCTCAATAGAACGTAGGCCGTCGTGCGCTGCGTTTCCGCATAAGGCCTAGGAATGGCGAAGTTGGTCAGGGTCGCGCAGGTCATCGGCGCCACGCCCGGCGTCACTCCGCCTTCCAAGCTGGAAGCGCTCTACGATCCGAATGGCAAAAATCCTTCCTCAAGCGGTCTTCTCGAAGTGCCTGCTGCGTGAAGGAGGATTCAGCTTTTCGAAGGAGCGAGGCCCCCTGCCTGAACGCTTTGTGGGGCGTTGTGGTCGGTCTGATCGCGATCGTTATTCACGTTCGACCGCGTGCTCATGTCGGGGAGTTCGTTTTTTGGCTAGACAATCTGGCCAATGAGCAAGGCGGGCATTCAATCAAATCGAGGCGACGGCTATCAAACATTGGTGGCATTCGACTGGGCGCTGACCATCCTTTCGGATCCGAGCTATGAGTGGATTGAAGTTGACTCGGCAGCCCTGCCTGTAGACGATGTTGTGATCGGCAAATCCGACGGCACGAGGATCTGCTGTCAATGCAAGAAGAATCAGGTGGGATTCCAATCATGGACCGTCGGCGATCTCGCTGAAGAGCTAAGAAAGGCAGACAGTCTGCTTGCTCAGGAGCCGAATTCGCTGGTCCGCTTCTACTCACGTAGTCCTTTTGGCGAGCTTGCGCACCTAAGGGAGTTCATTCTTACCTTCCCTGACGAAGCAACCTATCAGGCTTCCCTTGGTCAAGGCACACGGGTCATCGATGCAAAGCTTCGTCAAAACCTCTCACACTTTTCTCCATTCGAGTTTCTGCGACGCACGGATTTCGTCACCACCGAGCAGCTTGATCGAATGCAGTTGCTGCTGCACGAAAGGCTGCGCCGTCTAGTCAACAACTCTTCCGCCGCCTATGACGCGATCTGGACGCATCTGGATCATCTCGGGATGCGCATGAGTGCGGACGACCAGGTTGTCAACGTCCAGCATCGGCTGAGAAAAGGGGAGCTTGTCGCCCTCTTGGAGCGCTCGGGTGCGCTGCTAAGCGGATCAATCGACGTTGATCAGGTCCGAGAATCGTTCGAAGGAACATCTGCGATCGGCCGGGCGTGGCGCAGAGAAATTGGCAACACCCGTCTCCTAAATTCGGCTGTTGAAGCACTAATCGCTGCTATCGATGCCAAGCACCGCTCGATCCTACTGACGGGTCAACCTGGCGCGGGAAAAACGTGCGTCATGCTCGAACTTCAAGAGGCGCTCGAGGAGCGCGCAAGAACTGAACGCGACATCCTTCCTCTATTTATTCAAACTCGCGAATTCGCAGATATAACGACTGTAATTGAGCGCGAGGCGCAAGGCTTGTCGAAGCGGTGGGTAGAGGACGTAGCGCGAATGGCCGAAACCGTCCATGTAGCGGTTCTTGTCGAATCGCTTGACGTGCTTTCGATCGCGCGCGAGCACAGCGTCCTAACATACTTTTTGGCCCAGATCGATCGCGTTCTGCTTGTGCCCAATGTTTCGGTCATTGTCGCATGTCGCGAGTTTGATCGTCACTACGACCGAAGGATCGCCCAAAGAAACTGGGACAAAATCATTGAGTGCTATCCGCTGGATTGGAGTAGCCAGATCGCTCCACTGCTCGCGGAGCAGTCTATAGACCCTGCGTCAATAGATTCTACGACTCGTGAGCTTGTCAAGAATCCCAGAGAGCTGGCCCTTTTCCTCGACTTGGCTGCAAGAAGGGGAGCGTCAAACGAAGTTACTAGCCAATCGCTAGCGATGAACTACCTAGCCTCAGTGCTCGAAGGCGAGAGCGGCATTGGTGGCGCTGCGATTCGTGTCGTCGAGGACATCGCTAAAGAAATGCACAATTCGCGCAGCGTAGCCGTGCCGAGACAGCGATTCACAGGCTCGATCGAAATGCTACGAAGGCTTCTTAGCAGCAACATTTTGATCGAAACCGATCTCGGCATGCTTGCGTTCGGACATCAAACGTTACTAGACGTCTTAATAGTCAGTGGGGCTATGCGTCGCGGTCTAACACTAGACGCATTTATTCGCGATCTCCCGCCAGTCCCCTTTGTACGACCGAGCATTCGTAGCTTCATTCGACAACTGCTCAGTGGGGATCGCCGCGAATTAAGAAAGCAACTTCGTACGGTACTGTCCGGAAGCCTACCGTTTCATGTTCGTCGACTTGTTGCCGAAACCTTCGCGGAACTGCTCCCGGACCCTGGCGACTGGCTCCTTCTCAGAGACCTGAGAAATAACTTTCGTGACGTTTTTCAGGTTATTTACACTCAGGCAGTCCGATTGGAATGGCACGATTTTTGGCTCAATCAGCTAATACCGCATCTGAAAGCTGAGCGCGACGCTGCAGGACTTTCGATGCACGTGAATCTGATCGCACAGTGGAAGGATGTTGCGCCTGCATCAGTCTTCGGGTTTTGGGCAGAAGCAATGGCTCTGGATTGGTCGGACAAGAATCAGATGTCACGAAATCTGGAGTTCGCATTGCGGGACCTCAGTTCTGCAAGCGCTCCAGCCGCGGCTCCATTGGTCCTCTCGTTGATGAATTTGCCTCGACAGGAGCATTCGACACTTGGTCGCGCACTCGCTCGATGTATCGATGCGGGCGCCATTGAAGACGCGCTGCTCTGGCGGTATATCGCGGAAGGCCTCAGCGAGGCGGACGTTCGAGGCTACCAGTTGGGGCAGCATCTCCGCTGTCAACCTCACGAGTTTGGAAAAGACGGTGACGACTTCCTGGCGCGCTGCATGCGGCGATCGGACGTGCTGATGGATCTGGTGCTGGCATCTTTTGAGCGTTGGAGCGATCTCAAGCGGTACGACCCATCAGAGCGTGGTTTGTGGAGCGGATTCCTCAGGGACACCTCGTACATGGACTCTCGCCAAGAGCAAGATTTTCACCATAGAGACGGCGTACGCATCCTATTTGATGCGGTGGAGGCATCCATTTGTTCCCATGCCCGCTCTCACAGCAATTGGTGGAGGTCGAACCGCGCACGGCTGTGTTTTAGCCACGATGGCGGTCTTCGCTACCTTGCAATCGTTGCATGCATTGAGAATTTTTCGTTGAACTTGGACATCATCTCGAGAATGCTGAGTGACAAGGAGTCACTCGAGTCGGAACTCGCATACGATCTCGGCACGCTCTTGAATGCCAGCTATGCGCTACTTGACGCTAGCGCGCAGGATCGAATTCAGGAATTCATCTTGCTGATGAATTCAGATTCCTCCGATGAGCGACCTTGGATCGTCTTGCAACAGGCGCAATTGATCAAAGCGATTCCCTGCTACCTTCGGTCGGAGGCTGCGACGGCCGTGCTTGAAGAGGTTGAGAAGAAGTGTTTTCCATTCGTGCGTGCACCGGCGATATTAGGGCGAGGGGGGTTTGTAAGGCCGCCATTCACGTTCCAAGTATTTCTTGATAGCGGTGACCTCGCAGTACTCGAATTGTTGTCGCACTACGCCGGTCACGTTGCTCGAAGTTCCTTTGATGATTTTCTGTCGGGAGGGGCGCGGGAGGTCGGGGTTCAATTGCGTGAGGCGGCGTCGCGGCGACCGACTCGATTCCTGGCGCTTCTGAGCGAGCACTGGGCCGTTCTCTCGAATGATTTTTGCGATGACCTCTTGGAGGGAGTGGCAGACTATTTGAACCGTCGGTTTGGCAATCTCCAACCGAACCAGGATTGGATGCCTGATGATGAGTCGACTGGGAGCGAGGTTGCGAGTCGAGTCTTGGATGAGCTAGAGCGGCATCCCGCGCACTGGTATAAAAACCGCGCGGCATCGTCCGCGCTTCAGGGGTGCGCGCATGCAGTTCAAAGCATCAGTGACGCCGGGCGTGTCGTGTTCCTCTCACTGGGTTTCGCATCCTTGGGCGAGGAGAGTTCAGTACGCGGCGACAATGTCGATCTAGTGAGTCGAGGCATCAACATGATGCAGGGCCACATCGCAGAAGCTCTTATGACTCTCCCCAGTCAGCTTCGTGGAACCAATTTGCAGTGGCCTGACACGCTTGGGCCCGCGCTTCGGAGACTTGCCGCGCACGAGAGTCTGCCGATTCGAGCCGTGGTCCTCAGACTCCTCCCTCGCCTTCAAAGCCATCATCCGGAGATCGGGTGGGAGATGTTTGCGCTAGCCATGGCAGGCGATACGACGGGACTTTGGCCGGTCGCCGAAACATGCCTCTACTACGCCTACTTCCAACGCTTCGACGTTGTTACTTCTTGGCTGAAGAAGCTGTACCGCGAGGGGAGTGGAAGAGACCTGAAGACTTGGGGAAGAATATCTGCGCTAGCAGCGCTTTCCGAACGGACGCCCCTTGTTCAGGTTATTGATGATTTGAATGCAAAGGGCGATGTGGAAGCGTGGAGTGGCGCGGCCAGCGTTTGGACGCACGGCGGAAACCTGCATGCACACGCGGCCCCGTGCGTAAGCGCTATCGAAGTTGGTCTTAGCTCGTCCGATCCAATCGCGCAGAGCGTCGCGAGAAAGTTACGTCGAGTTTTCCATGAGCCGACGCCGCCAGTTATGCTGCCTTCACGATTGGTTCAACGTTTCTTTGAGTTGCTTGGCAGCAGTGACACTCATGAAAGAGACATCTATGGGTTCGATGGCTGGCTGAACTCGATTGCGACCGTGGACCCGGAAGCCGCGCTCGGAGCAGCGGAGTACTACGTTACTTACGCGGAGTCTCGTCGGGTGCCTGTTTACGACCACGCGAATAACTTTACTCAGCTTCTAACAAGGATCTTCGCACTGGCGGAAGAACAGGAAGAGTTAGATGGCGGCGTAATGCTCGGAAGAACCGTCGCTGTTCAGGATGCATTTCTGCGTCTTGGAGTCGCTGGCGTTAACGATTGGCTAAGAGCCGCAGAGCGCTTATAGGCTTCCTCTCACCTGGCCAGCCTCGGCAACGCAGCCAGCCGTGCAGATGCTGCGGTATTTGGCGGGATGTCCGAAAAGGCCTTCAGCGTTTCGCCGCGCGCGAGGTCGGTCGCCATTCGCTGCATCGGCGACTGCAAGCTGGATGGGCGGTCCGTCTATACCCCGGACGGAACTCACATGGTGACGACCCCCGATCAAGCCTGCGCGATCTCCTGCGATCGGATCATGCTGGTCGAAAACTTCGAGACCTTCAAGCAGGTTCAAGCGTATCGATGGATCCAATGGGACGCGGCCGACACCTTGGTTGTCTACCGAGGTGACCCCGAAAACCCGAATCAGCATGCCGCGCATCTCGTTCTAGCTAGAAGCGAGCCAGTGGTCGGGTTCTTCGACTTCGATCCAGCGGGACTCATGATGGCCAAGGCAATTCCATCGACCAGGTTCAAGGGCTTTGTGCTCCCGGATCAAGCATGGCTGGGTGCAGCGTGCGAATCCCCTCATGGGCGGCGGCTGTACGACCGCCAAGTGAGTGTGTATGGCGCCGCCCTGGACGCAACGAGCGAGCCGTTGATCAGCGAAAGGTGGGCGTTTATGAAATCCCTTGCCAGTGCAGTAGCGCAGGAAGCAATGCATCGCGCGTAGTTTGGACAGTCCGTCGAGTCTGCTCGCCCCATCACTGTTGAGCGTCCATAGTTTTCTCAACGTGGCGAAGCTGCACACGCAACCTCTGCATAAATGGTTTGTTCGTAACGAAGTCCTGGTGCGAATGAAAAGACGTCCTAATGACTTGCTTACCAATGTTGCCCGTTCCGAATGAGAGTGCCACGTGCCACATGCCGTTCCGGGGGACCGCTTCGACCAGCGAACAAGCTGTCCTACTTGACGACCGAACTAACTTTCTTGGACGCGCTCGACTCGACAACTCGCGCGGTATGTCGAAGTTCCTTCCTGTACCTCTTCGAAACGGCCGTAATCAGCACGGCCGGATCGACCTCGAGGCCCTCGGCGATGCGAAAGACGCTAGATAGAGAAGGCATCGCAATCCCCCGCTCGACCTTTGTCACAAAAGTGCGATGAATTTCGGCCAGAAGCGCGAACCGGTCCTGACTGAGTCCGAGCGCCAGCCTTCGAGCCTTGAGCTCTGCTGCAAACGCCCGGAGCAAGGCCGGATCTTGGTCGGAACGCATGAGACGAATCTCGCCTCTTGCGCGTTTTTGCGCACCAGCCTATCGGGTTCAAAATGCATGGAGCCGTACGAATTCTTGGAAGCGCTTCGGGCTGCGGTGCATTGAAACGACCGATGTGTTACCAACTAGGCTTGAGCTTTTAGGCACCAGCGTATAAGATACAAGCCGGGCTAGCGGACGACGCGAATGGCTGGCTGGATGCCTAGGACGGCTGAACTTGCAGATGGCCGTAGACAGGGCGATCGTGCGCGCGCCCCGACGGAGTGACCAGCATGAACGGTGCTCTCTTGAAAGCGCGCTTTCCGTACATGTTCGAAGGTGACCACGCTGGCCTGACCTTCTATCGCGGCTGGACGCCAATCCTGGGCCGCGCGTGCGAGCAGATCGACCGGCTCCTACCTCCCGGAAAACTTGGCTTTCGCTGGGTCCAACTTCGAGCCGACCAGGGCTGCGGACTCTTCTTGTACGTGTTGGGCGAGTTTCGATCGCTCGCTGTCAACCTCGAAGGCGATACGCGCCGAGCCATGATGTTCGCGGCCTACGATATTGCCGCTGATCTAACGCCCGAGGTCGATCGGGTTGTCCTTGAAGCCGAGCGCATGACAAGCACCGCCTGCATGGTCTGCGGCGGCCGTGCCGAAGCAGCCTCCTATTTTGGAACTGAGCTCACGCTGTGCAGCTTGCATGAGCCAAGCGCTCTTGGGCGCGACCGCGATGAAGGGCTTGAAGGCTTTTGGCGGCAGGCGATCGAGTGGGAGGCCCGGCCGTCGTGAACACGTATCGTCGAAGGATTGCTCCAGGCACCAACTCCGACGAGCCGGAGGGCTACGCCATGTACCGCACCGAAGCTTCTCAGGACTCGTATCAGGGAGCAGAAATTTTGCTTCCCATAGCGCTGCAGTGGCGCTTGGTCGAGGAACGTCAGCTGTTGGCGCGGGCCCGCGAGGAAGAAAGGAACACTGCGGCCATGGCACGTCTGCTGGCCGGACGCGACGTTTCCAGGGCTCCCGCGGCGCCGCCCGCCCATTTGCCGACAGGACCCGAGGACCGAGTCTCTTTCATCAAGCGGTTCGAGCGAGGTGTGGCGCGTCGCGATCGGAAGCGGCTTCATCCGGTACTGAAAGCCGAAGAGGTTCTACGTGTGCTTGACAAGACGGCAACCGTCCGGAACAAGGACGAGCACAAGCGCGAGCTTGAATTGATGGAGAAGGTGAAGTCGTTGGGCGCCCTCAGGCAAGTCGCAAGTCCAAATCGTTGTCCGGATCGATGGGCTCGATCGGTGGAAGGCTTGCGCGCGTCCCATCCACACTTTCTGCACGTCACTGACTTCGTCTTCGAGCATGTAGCGCTGGCGATGAGCAGCAAAGGGCCGCTTTCAATCCCTCCGCTGCATCTGTGGGGGCCGCCGGGGATCGGCAAGTCTCACTATGCCAACGACCTGGCAATCGCACTTGGTGCGCCGCTACGGCGGCAGTCCATGGAGAACGCCCAAACGACTTCTTTGCTGCTTGGCACGGAGCGGCATTGGAGTACCGCATGTCCTGGCGCGGTATTCGAAGAGATCGTGCTGGGGAGATTCGCGAATCCTGTTTTCCTGATCGATGAGCTCGACAAGGCTCCGGCGAATTCAACGTATGACCCGCTGAAACCGCTGCATTCCTTGCTCGAGCCGCTTACAGCGACGACCATCCGCGATGCCGCGCTAGACATCACATTCGACGCGAGCTTGGTCATCTACATCGCCGCCTCAAACGACCCAACGAAACTTCCGGAATCGCTGCGCTCGAGGTTTTCGGAGTTCCACATTCCGCTTCCCCACGGAGAGGACGCCCTTCAGATCGCGCAGGTAGTGGCGGCTCGCACTGTTGAGAAGCTATCGGTACCAGACTTCCTCCCGCCAGAGCCAAGGTTGGCATACCGGCTCGCCCACCTCACACCTCGAGGCATTCGAAAGGCGATACAGCGCGCGGTGGCACATGCCCTCGTCAATGACCGCAGATATCTCAAACCTTCTGATCTGCCCGCCGATTTGCTCGACGAAGACGCGACGAAGGTCGTGCTTCACTGACGTGGGGAGGAGACATGAGAGCCGGACGACGAAGCGACTCCGACGGTGCGTATGCAGCGACCTCGGCGACGAAGAACATCCTGAAAGCTGGAGCCGATGTACGAAGGGCCCGGCTGGCAGCGGCCGACATGCTCTCGATCAATCAGGCTGCGAGCTTGCTCAACGTTGAACCTTCGGCTGTTCTGTCTTGGTCTCGGCGAAGGCAGTGCATCGCCATCGCCGACAGTGAAGGAGCTCTCAGACTCCCGAATTGGCAGTTCCAACCGGAGGTTTGGCTCGTTATTGAAGACGTCTTGGAAGCCCTTGGGACTACTGACGCGTGGCAGCTGCTGAATTTTCTGGAAAGCCCCGCCGACTCTCTGGCAGGACTGACGCCGCGCACCGCCCTGGAACGCGGCTCGAATGTCGGGCGAGTGCTGGCTGCTGCCGTCGCCCATGCTCACTGAGGTGCAAGCGTGAAGCTCCTCGTCTTGTCCGACCTACACGCTGAGTTCGAGACTTTCGAGGTCCAGCCCGGCCTGGACTACGACGTGGCCGTTCTTGCGGGCGACATCGTGGCGCCCGGCCGCGCAGTTGCTCGCTGGCTGCGAGCGCCGGAACGCTTCGGCAACAAGCCCGTCGTTCAGGTCGCTGGCAACCATGAATACTACGAAGCGGTACTGTCGCATGAACTGATCAGCATGCGCTCTGAGGCGCGGGATCAGCGGGTTCACTTCCTCGATTGCGACGAAGTCGTGCTCGCCGGCGTGCGCTTCCTTGGCTGTACGCTGTGGACCGACTTTCGGCTACGCATTGACGATCACGGATTCGCAGGTCAGCCGGTGCGTCTCCTGTCGGACCGATACCGTTCCATGGCGGAGTGCTCGCGCAATCTCGCCGATTACGCGGCCATCCGTGTCGATGATCCACACACGTCGAACTCTAGAGGATCGAGGCGCTTGGTCCCAATGGACACCTTGCAGCTCCACCGCCGACATCGATCCTGGTTGCGCGCGAAGCTAGAAGAGCCGTTTGACGGGCCGACGGTCGTTGTGACGCATCATGCGCCACATCGAGGTTCGCTCGCGCCTAGGTTCACAGACGACTGGGCTTCCGGAGGCTTCGTAAACGAACTGCGACCCGAGTTCTTCAGGGTCCCCGCCCTCTGGGTGCACGGCCACACCCACGATAGCTTCGACTACAAAGTCGAGGGCTGCCGGGTCGTCTGCAACCCTCGTGGGTACTTAAACTGGCATGGTGAGTTCGAGAACAAGGCATTCGATCCTGGCCTGGTGGTCGAGGTCGAGTGCCCCATGAACGAGAGGAATCGTCCGGGGAGTACCGCGTCGTCTTTGTTGGCCCTGGCTACCGAGGTTTTCGGCGTCGACGCCCATGCTTGGTTGAAGACGCCACATCATCTCCTCTCAGGTGCAACGCCATCCGCATTTGCGGCTGAAGGTGGCACGGAAAGGGTGCGGTCAATTCTCTTGGCGATCCAGTACGGAGGACCTGTATGAGCTGCGGGGCGCAAGGCGCGACGGCGCCCTATGCTAGATCGGCGGCGGACGGCGCGGAAGGCGTCGATCGAACGCAAAGCGGGCGGCTGGCAAGATGAAAGACGTGACGCACCTTCCCTCCGCCGCACAGGTCCAGGCATTGGCGCGCGGCGTCATGGGTTCGAGGAAGCTGGCGCGGCGATGGATGATGTCGCCCGCGATGGGACTGAGCGGCGCCCGCCCAATCGATCTTCTCCAGACAACAAGGGGGACTTGCCTTGTGCAGGAATTTTTGATGCGGCTCAAGCTGGGCGTATATAACTAACCTTCTGAAATTCATCGACGCTCAGGCAGAACGGTCCGCTCTTGCATCCGGCCCGAACAGATAGATGATGCTCGCCGCATAAAACCGCTGCATGAACCTCTTTTCGAGGCCGCCGGCCTCGCCAATGAGCAGATTCGGCGATAACCGCGCCCCTCGCGCCAGCCTTTCCCCAAGCGCCCACAGCAGAAGGCGGCACCAATGGTGAGGAACACTTTCCCAAAGGTGCCCGTCTATCGACCGGCGGCGACGGTCAAGGTCGGAAATGCCGACCAGGCTCATGCCTGCTGCCAACGCGGCGTGACGACGTGTGAATTTCACAGGCCGCTGCGGACTTGCATACGCCCGCTCCATTGCAGTCCTGACCATCCCCACCAGCTTGGCGTCCCTCATGTCGGTCCGCGCAGCGTTTCGTTCCAGGCTGAGCCGATCAAGCCATTCCTTGTCTCTGTAGTACGCACGCGCCTTGGCCTCCAACTTCGCCGAAAAGAGCACAGAGGTGAGAATCGTCTTGCGGTCCTCCCTGATCGAAGGTGCCGCCGTCGCCGCAGTTCTGGGGGTACCCAACTCCCGCTGGAGCCCACGATGGTCATTCAGGAACAAACACCAGAAAACGAAGCGCCATCGGCGGCGCAGTGTCGACCAGCAGGTTACTTCTCCAGTTTTCCTCAGGGACGCCAGAGCGTCACGTGCTTCCGCGGTGCTGTTCGGCCGAAGTAGCGCCTTCGTATGGCGCGAAGGCGGTATTGACGCGGAAGCTTTCTCGATAGCTTCATGAGCATGCGCATAGTCAAACCCCAAAGCTACCAGGCACGCACATAGCGCCGGCATTCCGTCGTATTGCAGCCGTAACCTGGGCTCAGGAGTGCGTCGGAGCCCAACGCCGCGCCACCGATTGAGATCGTCGCCAAAGGTGTTGACGGCAAGGGCTTGCATGCTCACATTGCGCTCACGGCAGGTCCGCGCGATGAAGGCGATCACTTCTCGACCGGGTCGGGGAGGGTACGTGGAGTAGAGGCAATCATGCTCGAACAATGCAAGCCTGTAGAGGGCCGCCGTCTTCGCAACCGAAGCCCCTTTCGTCAGGTCATGCCCGCACTCGCACCGAGTGGAAATTCTGACTAAGTCGAGGTTGGGAGCTAAGACTTTGTCGCAGGCTGGGCAGCGGCAGAAGAGCTTCTTCTTATGCTCGTGACACACGAACGTTCCGGGAAGTTGGTGACTTCGGTGGACGTAGGGAGTGCCCGACGGCCGACCATCTTCTCGCAGGCATTCAGGACACAGTTGGAGCTCTGCGCGCATAGGGGCCTGTTCCACTAAAACCAGCTCTGGGACCCTCAGATCTGCTATTTCTGCGTTCGACAGCTTTGCGGTCGTTATGCGTCGGCGGGTATGAAAGCACGCCCAATACGGCTTCGTGCTCAGCGCCTCGACCAAGTCCTTCAGTTTGATGCCCAGCTTTTCCGACAACTCGATCCAGGTAGGCGTTAGGACGCTGATGTCCATGAACTGCGCGTTGCGTTGAGCCCGCGTAAAGCCAAGCCATTTCATGAGTACGTGCTTTGATCCCAATGAGTTCGCGTCGATGATGTCCGTCAGGACATTGCCGACCAGCTCGTCGGGGCGCGGTTCAGGGATGTAGGGTAGAGGCAGCACGGTCCACCTCGGTACTAGTCGGCAAGAGGAGGGACGCGGCGCAGTCCAGCGAGCCGGAGGGCCTTCCATTGCGAAAAGCCGCCATCCTCGTCACACAAATCTTCGACCGTACGTGTATAGCGCCAGCGCTGAAACTGCGAGACTGTCTCCGAGCATGACTGGAGCGCTTCTCGATAGCGGGGCAGGCGATCGAGGTTCGCTCGGATGGAGCTTTCAGGCGCCGTGGCGCGGATCAACGTTGATGGCGAAACGCGCTTTCGCATCGGCCTTGACTTGATATCCTCAGCCATAGCGGCCATGCGCCGCGAGTAGCTTTGATCGCGCTTGTTCCAGTCGATGCGCGACCGCCGCATTCTTTGGTCCAAAAGCGACGTCGAGTGAAACCGCTGATTCCTGAGCCATTCGCGATCGTTCCGATAGAGCCAAGAATATGCTGCGCCATCCAGCACACGACGCTGGCGCACGGATCCACCACAGCTCTCAGTCGCGGTCCATCGCAAACGGTAGACCGAAGCAAGTTCTGCTCGCGACTGCTGGGAACCCGCCACGAGCCTTGTAGCGGCCGTCGCTCGGATTCGGTACACCGAACAGAGCGATAGGCGAGTCGTTCCCGCGACCGCTGCGGCGGAGGCGCCAGACACAAGCATCGAAACAGCCTGCGCAATGCGCTCTGGCGTGATTGACTTGCGGCGTTCGGCGATTGGAAGCCCGAGAACTCGGCGTCGCTGCACGACCGTGGTGACACTGGCGCCGAGGCGAAGCGCGAGCGCGCGGCAACTGATGTTGACGTCGCTGACCAAAGCGTCTTCCGGGGGAGGTCCCACATTGGGCCTCTCGGGTTGGGCGACCGCCTTGCTCGGTCGCGTCGCCTGCGCATATTCGGCCAGCGAACCAAACAGGCTGTTGATCAGCAGGATGTGCGTCAAGGGATGAGACAGCCTGCCGCGGTCCCGCACGAGGCCGTACAGCCAGCCCAAGACCCCTCCTTTCGTCTGGGAGATGCGCTCGCCGACGTCCCACCCCTTGAAGTCGTTGTTCGACGCCAGAAGCAATGAGGAAAGCTCCCTCCAGCGAACTTGGCCGGGCGCCCGACATATGCCCATTTCCTCCAATCTTGCGAGGTATGTCGCAGTGCAGCGTTCGCCCGTCAACTCGAGAGGCGTCGAACTTAGGACATCAAGGGAGGTCGTGGCGAACCTCGTCAAGGGATCAAGCGCCGTCCTGGGGACGCGAATGGGCGAGCCGCCCGCAGGAAGTCGCCTCAGCGCACTGCGAGCGCTGTCCTCGCTCTGCACAAAATGCTTGACGAGAGGCGTCTGGTGAATCGGGCAGATCAGCACGCCGGGTAGCAAATGGGTACGACGCCAGTAGAGAAAGCCAACCGTGTCCCAGGCCTCCCGATCACAATGGACGCAGGAGCGGAAGGTGGAAGTAGCGCCGAAGCGATGTGCCACGAGGCCCATCCAGGTCTTGAGTTCATGCCCCGGCCCTTTCGATGCCCGATCGAGGAGCTTCGCCCACCGCTCGCTCGGCATGAAAGGCCGGTGGTACGGATACTGGGTAGTCCTCTCGATGACGTCCTTAAGGCCAGGATAGGGGCTCACTTCTGGCCGCCCGGTCACCATGGCGGTAAGGCTTGTCGGGAGGTCGGCGCTGGAGACGGCCTTCGAATGCCCGAAGATCTCATGCAGGAACTGCCGACTTGATCCGGCGCAGTTATACGCGTTGACCCGCCCGAGGTAGCCGTAGAGCGTCTCGTCTTCGAGGTGCGGCGGTATGTAGGGGGGAGGTCCGAGCGAGGACATGTCGGTGCTCGCCTCAGAACACGGGTCTCACTACAGGAAGCTCACGATCACCCTTCTGCACGGGGAGGCCTTTGCTGGTTGCGGAGCGAACGCGAGGTGCCGACTTTGGCTTGCTCTTTGTCTCGGACGTCCGGGCCTCTTCCAGTTCATCAAACTCAGTGTTGTCGTCCGGAGTTGTATTGGGCGCATCAGACCAACCGATCAACTCGCGAAGGCCACGCAGTTCGGACTTGAAAACCAGATCGTCGAAACGGGACAGGTCAGCCGCGTTCCCGGACAGTAGCGCCTTTATCGCGGGACGCAAGATGCACATTTCGGTCTCGGCCACGCGTTGGAACGACAGTTCGTCGATGGTCTCGCGCCCCCCAATCTCCTGTCTCTGCGCAAGTGCGAAGCTCATGGTGGTGAATGCCGGATTGCCACCACTGCAGTCGTGCCACGCATCAAGGATCAAGGGCGTGAGCTTGCAGGGGTGGCGCACAAGTTGATGTGGCCAGTGAGCCTCGCACAGGGCAATCCATTGTGGGTCGTGGCGACCCATGACGGGAAAATTACTCGTGCCACCAGAGGTGAGTTTTCGGATGTTTCTCACGCTGTTCGCGATCACCGGTTCGAGCGCGGGGGTGGCTGAGAACATCATCGACACACCCGCAATCTCGATGATTTGGCTGAAGAGATTCAAGACGATCTCCGCTTGCCCACTTCTCGCAGCACGAAGATGCTGGAGATCGTCAACGAAGATTTCGCCAAGCGATACTGCCGTGGACACGCGGTGAAGAAGGAGTGCCATCTTTGCGATGTTCCTAGCGGTCTTCGCCTCGTGCAAATAGTGTGTGTTCCCGAGGATGCTGTCGATAATCTCGAAGAACTGAAGGCAGAAGCTCTGCAACGTCGCGTCGTGCGATACGGCCATTGCGATCATTGGAATCTGGCGACATTTGTAGGGAGTTCCTCGGTACTCGGAATGCTCGATGAGCTTGAGATATGGAGCGGCGAAACAACCACCGAAGGTTGTCTTTCCACTTCCGGTCACACCCATCAGAAGCTGACCGAGGGCAGTGGAGCGAATTGCGTGAATGGGGAACTGGTCAAGTTCCAACGTGCCAATCAAATGACGACGCCTTCGTCCCTCCACGGTCAACGGATTTCGGCAAACGTAGGCTTCGCGGATATTCAGGGTCGCATTTGTTGCGGCGCGCCGATACTCGGCAAATGGATATACCAGCGATCCCAACCGCGACAGCTCCCCAATGCGAACCAGATCGCCCTGCCTTCTGTCCTGTTTCGTGAACCTCGGCGGCGTGTACTCGATGCGATCGAGGATCTCGTCCTTGGACCTTTCAAGCGGAGGGAGAGCTTCAATAAGAGGATTCCCATCGTAGGCGCGAACGCCGGTAGGGGTGTATTGGGCTTGCACAGATTCATAGTGGGTCATGTGACTTACGCTGGCGCGTCCTGTTGATGGAGGCCAGACGTTCCGTCGCTTCCAGCTGCCTCCAAGCCGGGGGGACGGTCTTCGATGGACGTACGGGAGACTTCGCGGTGGAAACTCGTTCAGTGAGGCTCTCCTTGAGAGCTCGCGTTTCGCTACCGCGGCGCGCCACCGTCTCGGCGCGGCTGCCGTGGCGCGCGGGTTCGCGGCGAGCAGCAGGCCTGCCGTGACCAGAAGAAACCCGCTCGATCTTGCTGCGATTTGCCGCTGTGGCCCAAAGCAGGGCGCCCACGTCTATGAGCATTTCCTCCTCGTCCATGGTGACGCCCTGAATCTGCAACCTGTCGGCCGCGGTCATCCGCCAAAGCGACCACCTGCCGGATTGGCTCACGACGTAGATCTCCTCGCGAAAAGTCTTGTCAAACCTGAGCTCCACCGCCTTCGGGCGCTTGGTGGAGGCGTTTGCGATCGCGCGCGCCTCGGCGTCCGCGGGTTCATAGGCGCGGGACCTGAACGCCACTCGACTGTTCGCAATCGAGCCTTTTCCTACGGACATAAGCATGCGTTGCATGTCCTCTTCAGTCAGGCTGGTGACCTTCGCGCCAGTGAGGTTCCTGCATCCCCACAGGTAGGCCTCCCTCGGAATCGGTCGCACGCCGGCCTGCGTCAATACGAGGTTCTTCTTGAGACTGCGATGGGGGCTGTTGTTCTTCCGATCCACGACTTCGAGAACCGCCCGGTAGACCTCGCGGAGGGAAGTGGCGGCGGCGGTTGCTGCCTTCCGCGATGCCTTCTTTGATTTGGGATCTATTGGACGCACCACATAGACGCCGGACAGGCCGCTAGACGCCATGCTCTTCTTCAGGTCGCGTATGGTTCGCTCGATGATCGCCTTTCCATCTGGTGTCAGAGGGGGCAAAGTGACGAGTTCGATCCGGAACTGCCCGGCAGTGGCCTCGAGGTTGCTTATGCACTTCAACTCACTGCCGCGATCTTGAGCGATGGCGGAGCACATGCGGCCCTGCGGCCAGCGGGCCTCACTCACCTCCGCCCCGATCGAGCGGAACCGCGCTTCGCGAGGCGTGAATGCGATCAACAGGGCATACCGGATCTCCTCCCAGGATGGGAAACCCAAGGTCACGTATACGCTGATGATGAAACGGCTCCACCTGTCTATCAGAAGATAGATCCAAGGTGTTCCGACGTGAACCAGCTCTCCGGCCTCGTCTTCTGCAACGAGGTGAATTCGCCCGCCGGTCGCATCAATCTCGGACATCTCTCCCGGCCCTGCGGAATGGGAGGAGCGGCCCGGGTCATTTCCTGCGAGAGCGGGAAGGTTGTCCAGAACTTCCTGCTCGTAGTCCTTGTGCGCTTTGGTGTACTTTCTAAATTGGTCGTATGTCACTGGCTCAGGGCAACGCTCCTCGATCCAGGCCTTAAAGAGGGCTGGATGCCGTCGGGCGAACTCTGTTTTCAAGTAGTCGTCGTGAGCGTCGAGCAACGTGCCTTTCTGGCGTCGCCCGGCTCGTTTGGCTGCCAAAACCATGTCCGCAACGTCCTTGTCGCCGACGACGAACATGTTCGGCCCCAACTTCTTGGAGAGCACTGGCTGACGCCCCCTGCGGTGGCACGTACCGTCCGAGTTGGCTTCGTACTTGGCGCACATCTTTGCTTTCGAAGCGTTGGTGCTCTTCTGAATGCCAGCTGCGGGTCCCGAAACGAGCGGTGTCAGTGCGGCTGCAACACGTCCGAAATAGTAGAAGCGAAGCACCAGTCGCCTCAGCGTCAGGAAGTTCATCTGAAGCTCATCTGCTCGAGCTTGGACTAACGCCGTGAAGCGGCGGCGTGCCAAATTGCTTTCTACGTCGAAGTGCTCGATCAGTGGTGCGATCCATTGGAAGATCGTGTGGGCCGTCGATACCGGTTCCTCGGTTCCCGTGCTTTTTGCATCGTCGCCCGGGCTTGGGTGGGTTCGAAAGAGCTCTGGCGGTAACGCTGCCTTGGCGAGCCGACACCTTCCGGAATCCAGATCCTTTTGAATGCCGGCCCTGGGGAGTGGCCGGGGTTTTCGCGCCGTCCGGACTGCTTCTGGGGTCGTGTATGCCGTCACGTAGATGCGATGCTCGAACACGTGCGTGATTCGAAGTGGAACCGCCTCAGAATCCTTGAAGCAAAGCAGGAGTCCGACCGACAGCTTGGTTGTTCCCGCGTTGGGATACAGCTTAATGACGTTCATGGCAGCAGAATGACGGGGTGGTTGAGCGCAAGTGGGCGCCGCAGGTCAAGGCGAATCAGGTTTGACCAGGCGCAGTAGCGAAAGAGGTTTTCCGCATCTCGGATCCGCCGACGTGCTCTGAAAGCTGCGATCGGAATTAAGTCTTCCAATGGCGTGCCCACCTCCACACTGGCATTGAAGGCATCCGCGTACGGCTGTGCGGCATCGAGTTCGGGAACGTATCTGTCCAAGAACCAGCGGCGCATAAAGCGCAGGTTGCTCAGGAGCTCTTCCGTGAATTCAATGGTGTCGATGTACGCCCAATCGATTCCAGCCTGGGCGCACCATTGGTGCTCGATGCCCAGCCGGGCGCGGACTGTCGCCTTCTCTGCATCGGCGACCGTCTTGATGCTGCGCGCCTCGGGAATGATCCTTGCGCCGACTCTTCTGCTCACGACGAAGTCGATCGTGACAGGCCTTGGGAAATGGCCTTTGTAGGGATGCCTTAGTTGGTTTTCGGCGCAGAGCCGAAGAGTCCCTCGCAGGTCGAGGACCGGATACTGTTCTTGTATGTCGACAACGTCTGGGCTGCGCTCCAGCAAGAGGTAGTACGTAGCCTCCAAGGACGAGAGAAAGTGAAAGGGGCGATCGATCTTGATGCCGGTGAAGTTCGAGGACGAGCCCTTGGAGCCGAAATCCCGCACCCTGATCCAAGGCTGATAAGAAGCGCCCTCGCCGAAGCCGAACCCACGTTTGAGCCAGCTATGCCAATACGGCGGATAGAGCGACAGATCTCGCGGCCAGTCCATCGAAGGCCCCGTACGGCTTTCAGGTCAGCCCTTGAGATGTTGTCACTGGTCGCGCCGCAGGCTGGGCGACCGTTCCCGCTGTGCTCATCGGGGGGATGCGCGCGCTGTTGGGCAAGCAGCACTCGGGCTTTCGCCGGGGCGGCTCAGCTGCAAACCAAATTCGGCGCGCGCAAGGTCCAGGCACGGCAACGATGGGCGCGCGCGTCTTCAAGCAAGCGTCCATGGTCCTAGCTTAGTCGCCAGATTTCAAGATTCAAGTGAATGTTGGGGAGCGATTGCACGAACGGCCTGATGGCCCCGGGCCTGATGACATTGCGACCTCGTCCAGAAATTCAAGCGCGTGTACTGGCAAACGCGACATGCAGCATGGAGCGTTGTGCCTTCCTTGGACTAGTGATACGTTCCATTTCCCTCGTTCGACTGAACCCACTCTGACACGCCAGCTGTTCGGTGGCCTACGCGGTCAAAAATGGGCGGTGTTCATGCCATCTCGGCCGTGAGCGGCTCTCTGCGCATGCTACCTACGGCGAATCGGATGAGGCCGCGCAAGAACTGCAATCGCTCGTTCACTCTTTCTGACGACCAATGGTTCGGGTATGCCCGCAAAGTTCTTGGTTGCTGGGGTCTCTGTGCCCCCGGATATGCGGACGTGCCTAACCATGTGAGAACGCACTTTGTACGCCGCTCCAAGACTCCGCTGTGTGGAGGGTCGGCAGGCTCCAAGCAGCAAAAGCTTTCGGCGTTGACATTCTTGTTGCGGCACCAGCACAAGGAATGTGCTCAGGCCCACGTTCCTCCGTGACAAATGCCACACGTGGACGTCCGATTTTCCGTTCGATTGCCATTTTGGCGACAATCTCCAAAATGACACGTAACAATTGGGCTGCAAATGTCAACGCGGTGAGCACCGGATTCACAGGACACATGTCTCTGAAGAGTGCTTTGAACAAAGGCTCGCGTCGGCCGCAAAAAGACCCAATACTGACTGGAGACTTGTTTGAGAGGTTTCGTTCGCGCACTTTGCGCAAGTTTGCTGTGCGCGGTGGCGCTCCTGCCTTTGGCCGCGTCCGCGCAAGGCACCCAAGTCGCTTTTGCCGGCTTAGCGTACGCCGGCGATGCTGCGTCCCTTGAGAAGCGCTTTCCCTTTTCGCGCGAGTACGAGAAGCGCCTCGAAGGGGCGAATAGTCGGGTAGACGCCCAGATTCGCGCCGCCATCGCCAAGGCCGCGCCGCGCAACTTCGAAGTACTCCCAGGCCTCATCGACGAGTTGAAGGGCCGCGACCAGGCTCTCGTCACCTCGCTTGTCGTGAACTCCGAGACTGTGTCTGTTGAGATCTTCGGCGAACTGCGAAAGCTGTTCGTCCTCATCCGTGGGCAGGCGCTTTTCTTCGATTTCAAGACTCAAACAGTCATCCGCTCGTACCCACTTAGCTTTGCGTACATCGATGTCTTTGACCGACAGCCGACTCAAGAGGAAGTTCTTGCAAGAGTGCGCAGCGTTTATGAAGGTGCCGCAGGCAAACCTGGCATGTTCGCGCGCTATGCCGCGGTCCTGGCGGACGCCAGCATTCCTTCCCAGGTTCCGCGCTTCCTGAAGGTGACCGACGTCACGGTGAGCGAGACAGTCGCTGCGAGCTTGCCCGCCTATCTCAAGGAAAGTCCCGGTGTGATGGAGACCTGGGCTGCGGACATGGTGAGCGAGGCGATTTCGACCCATGCCGGTGTTCCCATCATTCCGTACACCAAGGGCTATGCGGTCGGAGGCGTGTTCCCGATGCGCATCTCGGACGGTACGGTCTTCAATCTGAAGCTTCCCGACGCCGACTACGCGATTTCGGTGGACCTGACCAACGTGAAGAAGGTCCAGTTCGGCCAAGTCGCCGCCGGCAGCAGTTTTATCTATGGCACCTTCGCCACGGTGAAGATTCAACTGCCGAGCATGGGCACCAGCTACCTGAACTCGTCGTTCAAGAACGGTGAGACAAAGTTGGTTCCCGCGACCCAGACCTTCGTGGATGACTTCCCTGCGTACTACGACTCCTGGAACGCGCTCTTCCGCCGCGTGGCCGAAGCCATGGCCGGCAAGGACCAGGCCTCGTGGCTCAAGGCCGCCGCGTCGGCTTCCGACATCGACTCCCAACTCCTTAAAACCAAGGAAATGATTCAGCTATGCAAATGATTCGCACATTCGTGGTTGCCGCATTGGCGTGCATCGCCATCACCGCTGTGGCGCAGGTCCAGCAGGCGCGCGGCAAGGCTTCCGTCACCTTTCAGGGCTGGAGCCTCACGGCCGAGGACAAGGCCAAGGCCACCCAGGCGGCTCAACTCAAGGCGGTGGAGTTCTACTACGCCGAGGCTGGTGAGTCGGAATCGGAGAATTTCGACTCCGTGCGCGAAAAGATCCTGGCCAATCCGGACCGATACATCCTGGAGTCCACCGTCCTCGGAGAGGAAACCAGCACCGACAAGAAGCAATACACGGTGTCTGTTCGCGTGGCGCTGAATGTGGCCAACCTGCGCAACCTGGTGAAATCGAACTCGGCCGTCGCCAAAGCTGGCGTCACGG
The DNA here is from genome assembly GCF_056394705.1 of Variovorax sp. 10N420. Taxonomy (NCBI): domain Bacteria; kingdom Pseudomonadati; phylum Pseudomonadota; class Betaproteobacteria; order Burkholderiales; family Comamonadaceae; genus Variovorax; species Variovorax sp. 10N420. The sequence continues at coordinate 286,848 of NZ_JBFTIJ010000005.1, forward strand.
AGAAGTCACCACTGGCCTTCCTGTTCGTTTCACGCCAAGTGGCTACCGTGAAGTCATTCGATGACCGGGTGTACAAGCGCGTCGATGAGAGCGTCAGCGGCGGTCGAACCGAGTCGAACGTCAAAACCGGCGCCGAAGGCGAGTCCATCAGCGCCGGTCAGATTCGCACGAACGAATCAACCTCCAGCAAGACCGACGTTGCGGCCAACCGCACTCGCTCGGTCGAAACCGGTGGGAGCACCGTCAAGCGTTCGAGCGAGGCGACCTTTCGCCTCATCCCGAGCGCGAACCTGAATCAGGTCTTCACCGGCATGTTCAGCAAGGCGGGCTTCCGCGTCGCAGAGGCGGCTTATATCGAACCCATGTCTGGTGGCGCCTTCAAAGTCGCCAACGTCGAGAGCGACTATCAATCGGGCAACGACCTCAAGTCGACGACGCTCCAGGCGATGGTCACCGGCATGCGCAATGCCAAAGTGCCTTACCTGGCCTACGGGACGCTGGATGTAGGTTCCGCCGACAAGGACCCCGCCACAGGGCTGGTGCGCGTGTCCGTCACCGTTAACGCCAAGCTGCTTGATGTGACCCAGACCTTCCCTGAGACCAAGGCTGCAGTGGGCCCGGTGCAGTACGCAGGTGTCGGCCCCTCAGAAGATGAAGCGCGCGGCAACGCGCTCAAGCTGGCTGCCAACAACGCCGCACGTGAATTGACCAGCCAAATCACGGCCCTTCGTGTGCAGTGAGCCTCTCAGTCCAGAAACATCTTTCCCCTCTATCAGAAGCATCCAATCGGAACCTCAAGAATGAACAGAATTCACACCACCATCGCAGCCGCCGCCTTCCTCGCAGCAGGCGTTGCCAACGTGGCGCATGCCCAGTTCTCGCTGCCTTCGATTCCCGGCGTGACCAGTTCCGCAGGTGCAGCGCCTGCGGCCGACCTGTCGGGCCAGCAGGATTCCCTCGTGCGTGGTTACGTGGCGGCGAGCAAGGACGTGCTGTATGCCAATGCCAAACTGGCCGAGGCGCTCGGCCTCAAGGACGAAGCGGCCAAGGTGAAGGCTGAAGCGGACAGCTTCCAGGAAGGAGCGACCAAGGACAGCGCCGAAGCTGCCAACAGGGCGGTGGCGGCTTCCACCGACCTGGTCGCCAAGAAGATTGCCACTCAGCCCGCAATGGACGCCCAGTCGAAGGCGGTCTATGGTCAAGGCTTGGTACTGCTGGCCACCGGCGTGACCAAGTACGTCGGCGTGGGCAAAGACGTGTCGAACATGGGCAGCAGTATCAAGGGCGCTTCGCCCCTGCAGCTGCCCAAATTGCAATCGGCTGTCTACGTCATTGCGAAGTTCCCCGACGCGATGACGAGTGTCACCGGTGCGATGAAGAACGCAGTGTCCTTCGCCCAGTCCAGCGGCATTCCGGTGCCGTCGGATGCAAGCGCTGCGGCAGCCGCTCTGTAATCAGCAAGGAAGCACCTCCTGATGCGCCACCTTCTGTGCGTGACCGCTGTTACTGCGGCAACCCTTCTGATCGCATGCGGCAAGCAAGAGCCTGAGAAAGCGCCCGCTGCGTCGCCACCGGCTGCTACGAACGTCTCGCCACCCGTGCCCGATGTTGGCAAGGTCGCCAATGTCACCACGACGGCGCAAGGCTTCGGAGCTTCGGCCGGCGAGGCGGTGACAGAAGCAATGAAGCTAGCGCTGCTGCAAGTCAATGGCGCGGCCATTCAGTCCGCGACCGTCACAGCCAAGTACGGCTTGGACGTGAGCCTGAACGAGGACGCGGCATCGCTGCGTGGCAACGCGTTTGCGGAAGTCGTGGCTCAGCGGTCAGGAGGTGTCATCCAGAACTTCAAGCTGGTTGAATTGCAGGAGCCGTCCGTGTTGGCCGGCAAGCGCTACAAGGCGACTATCGAAGCCCAGATCGCCAAGTTCACCCCTTCTGCGGACATGCAGAAGGTGAAGGTGGTCGTGGGTCAGATTCGGTTCGACAGCCCTAGCTTGCCGATGGGTGACCGTGCCGTATCTTCGGCCGAACTCGGTACCACCATTCGCCAGCGCATCAGCGACGCGTTGGTGCAGACGGGACGCTTCGCAGTGCTGGACCGCGAACTCAGCCCGGACATAGAAGGCGAGTTGGAGATGATCAAGACCGGTCAGGCGCCTAGCGCCGAGTTGGCCAAGCTGTCCCAGTCTTCAAGCGCCGACATCATTTGGAGCGGCCGCGTGAGCAGTCTGGCGTACAACCGCCACGCGCGTCAGCTCAAGACCAGCGACCGCGAGCTCGTGAGTTATTCGGGAGGGTGGGCCATTTCCGAGAAGCTGGTGAACGTTGCGACAAGGCAAGTAATGGCTTCGGACTCGTTACGCGGCGAGGCGCCTTCGGTAGCGCCGACCACGCTGAGTTCCGGTGTGGACTCCAACAAGATCATGGAGGACATGACCACTGACCTGGTGAACCAGGTGGTGACCTCAGTGCTCCGACGCACGTTCCCGGTGACTGTCGTCTCGCGAGACGGAACGAACGTGGTATTGAGTCAGGGCGGACAGGCTCTAAAGGAAGGTAGCCGCTACCAGGTGGCTGCCATGGGCGCCGAGATGAAGGACCCGCAGACAGGACAAAGCCTGGGGCGTGTCGAGCAGCCGTGCTGCGAACTCGTGGTTGAGCGTGTGACCCCGAATCTTTCCTATGGCCGCTTGGAGAACGTGCGTTCGAATCTGGAACAACTCTCGATTGGCGGACTTCAACTCCGCGACGAACTCAAGGGCGTCGCCGTGGCCAAGGCGCAGCTGACTGCAGCCCCGGCGGCAGGGGGGGCGCAAGGTGCGACTTCCGCGGCATCTGGTACGGCAACAGTTGCCGCGGCACCGGTGGCGGGCACGGCGCCCGCCGCGAGGGTTGTCCAGCCCCGCCCTGCACCGGCAGCCACATTGCCGGCGCCCCCGAAGACCGACGACAAATGGTGAACTAGCTCGGCGGCTACTCCGAAATCCGCCGACCGCTTCACATCTTGACGTCGAGTCGGCGAGCGCGCAGGATTTCCCATCCATGCTTGGAGGAAAAGCGCTGTCGTGCGAAGCGCTTCCTTCGATAGAGTCTCAATGCCCTTGTCGAACGCCCTCGCCGCGCCGCCAACTATGCCTAAGTCCGAAGGATTCGCCGAAACGTATCTGCAATTCGTACGCTTGGCTCGCGCCATTCATGACGTTCCGTCGATGGACGCGATGGAAGAACGTATTCTCAGTGGGCTCGCGGCAAAGTGGGCGGCGGGAGAGAGCGTGCGAGTCCTTGAGGCGATGGACCTGGACGTGGCGTCGTCTCCAACGACAGTACATCGCCGCCTTCGGTCGTTGCGCGAAAAGGGCCTCATCACCTTCGCCGACGACCAAACAGATAGCCGAATCAAGTACATCGTTCCGACGATGCTGGCTCGCTCCTATTTCGCCAAATTGGGGAAAGCCATAGAAAAGGCCGCGCGCAAGAATTGACCTGATGCGTCATTGGCCGGCGGCAGCAATTCCAACCAGGGTCGCTGCGTCGCCGCTAGTCCACGCTGGACTGGATTCGGCATGGATGCTGCAAAGCAGCACAGGAGCGAGCCGCTGTTCACCAGCATGAGCGGAGATGTTCGTTTTCAGGTGTTGCGCTCGCGGTGGAGGAAAGGCGGAATCAACAGGGAAGGGTGGTTGTGGGGCGCCTCTTCCGAGACCATCTAGTTTGTCGTCACCTTTCGTGAGCGTAGAACTTGCACAATGACAGCGCCCAGAGGGCTCACGACCGGGCCATCGGAGTGCGCCGGAATTAGGCACAGCGGACCGACGCATGGCATATCCCTATAGAGTCTCATCGTGTGCGCGAGCCTTCCTTCGCCACTCCCACGGCGCCACAGGATTGGCGTCCCCCCAAATTCCGATGCGCTTCGCTTTCGCTTCGGCTTCTGCAAACTCATACTGGCCGCGCTCCTGAGGCGTCTGCTCGCGCGCATAGTCGCGATACCACCATGCCATGCCGACGGTGATCATCGCCAGACCCGCGTCGATTGTTTTGCGGCCGTTCTGCGCGGAGCCGGGCGCGACTGTTACCCGGCAGACGCTCCGGCCATACCTGTCTTTCTTCAGGCAATCGAGATCCGCTTCCTTCATGTAGACGAGGTCGGCCATCGCTTCCTTGGAGCGTTGGCAGAAGGCTTGTCGCTTTTCCGGCGCGTCGATGCCGTTCAGACGGACTTTTACCTCTTCGTAGCTGCCGGGCTGGCCGCACCGAGCCTTGAGCGTGTCGTTTTCCGGTATTGCGAACTAGCGCACCGATACGCGGCAGTTCGCTGAGATCCGACGAACGTCGGCGGAAACGCTGGCCGACCTTGCAGAGTGCTTGGTGGCGTGTGCGCGGTCATCCGTCAATGTCGGCCGTGTGCGCCGCGGAACTCGCCGATATCTTTCGCATCTACGGTCCGGCCTGGCGCAGTACCCAAGATATCACCTGAGCACTGGGCCATCTTAAGGTCAGGTCGATACTCATTGCGAATGGAAGTGGCCGCCGAGATCTTGATGACCATTGCTGCCGATCCGAAGCATCCGCGCGCCACCATCGGTGTGACCCTGGTGCTGCACATCGAGAGAAATTACCCGTTCACTGCGTGCGGAAGCCGGGTGGGGCATTGAGTTCCGGCTAATAGTGAGTATTAGACGTCGCGCAATGTCCAGCCGATCAGGATCTCTAGCATGTAGCTCATAACCCACTGGGGCCTCCCATTGAACTGCAGACCAGGATCATGTTCGCCAACGCCCACCATTCGAGACGCCTAAGGATCGGCGAAGCTGTCTGCGACAACAGCATCACTGTTCAAAAATTCTCATGCCATGGCGACGCAGAGGTGCCAGGAATCATGTGGAGGCCCGCGCAACTCGCGCTGCCAAAACCATTGGTGCTGTTGCAGCACGGTGGCTCTGGCCACAAGGAAGACGAGAACACCAGTTCGCTGGCGCGCCAGTTGGTGGCGGCACTGGATTGCATCGCCGTTGCAGTGGATGGCCCGGTCCATGGCGAGCGCAGGAACGCCGTTGCCGACGGGCGCTCAGTCCTCGAGGCGTTCCGGCAGTCGTGGGTCGAGCAGCGGTTTCTCCGCTCGTTTGTAGAGGAATGGACCCAGGTCATTCAGGCAATGACCGAACTGGAATTTGTTGATTCCGATCGGATCGGCTGGTGCGGCGTCTCGATGGGCACAGCATACGGTCTGCCGCTGCTGGCGGCAGTCCCCGAGATCAAGTGCGCTGTGCTTGGAAAGTGGTCGGCCAACAAGCTCCATAGCCGGCACCTGGTCGACTCGGCCGCGCAGGTGAAATGCTCCGCCTTGTTCATCCATCACTGGGACGATGAACGCTTCGATCTCGAAGGCTCGATCGAGTTGTTTGCGGCGCTTGCTTCGGAGGACAAGCGAATGTGCATTTACCGGGGCCCCCACAACAGCAGGACCCAGGAAGAGGTCGATGCCTACATCGCGCACCTGGCGCGTTGCCTCAAACCAGCAACTCGATAAGGAAGGGGCCTTCCCGCCGGAAGCTGACATTGAGGAGAGCGGCGCATTCATCGAGGGTGCTTGCCTTGGCGCCTTCCACGCCCATGCCTTGGGCCAGCTGAATCCAGTCCAGGTCTGGATTGCCGAGTTCGAGCATTCGGTTGGCGGTCTGGCCGGGTTGGGCACCTACGGCCTTGTATTCGCCGATGAGGATGTTGTACTTGCGATTGCTCAGGATCACCGTCGTGCAAGGCAGGCCCTCGCGCGCCTGGGTCCAGAGGGCTTGCAGCGAGTACATCGCGGATCCGTCCGCTTGAAGGCTGACAACGCGCCGGCCTGGCGCGCCGATGGCAGCGCCGGTGGCAAGGGGTAGTCCGATGCCGATGGCGCCGCCCGTCAGGTGTAGCCAATCATGCGGCGGGGCCGATACGGTATGTGGATAGAAGCCCCGGCCATACGAGATGCTTTCGTCGCAGACGATCGCCTGTTCAGGCAAGAGAGCTGCCAGCGTCCGTGCGAGACCTTCGGGCGTCGGCGAGCCGCGTCCCGGCTCGGGGCGGGGCGCAGCCTCCGGGATGACGACGTTGGGGCAGTCCAGTGCATCAACCAGCGCGCGCAGCCCTGAAACCGCGTTCTGCTCGGGACGTACAAGCGCACGAACTTGCGTATGCTGTGCATGCAGAACGGATGGCATTCCCGGGTAGGCAAAGAAGGCGACAGGCGTGGTGGCGCCGACCAGAAGGATCTGCTCGTATTGCGCGAGAGCCTTCGTCGCACCTTCAATGCTGTAGGGCACGCGTTCCAACGGTATTCTTCCCTGCCCGCGGGCAACCCGGCTCACACCGTATTCGGCCATGACCTTGGCGCCGGTTTGTGCACAGATGCGCCACGCCAGGGCCTGGCCCTCGCCGAGCACGGCATCCCCGCCCAGCAGCAGCAGAACCTTTTCGCCCCCGGTTCGCAGTGCGCGCGCCGCACTCTCGATATCGTGAGAGGAAGGTGCCACTGGCGCCAGTGCCGGCAGGGGCGCGGCGACCCTTCCGCCTTCGTTCCAGGAGGCGTCCGAAGGAAGGATCAACGTGGCCACCTGACCCGCCTGCGCCGCCTGCAATGCGGCCATGCCATCGGCCGCCACGGCGGGGGACGCCATGCTGGTGCGCACCCATTGCGATGCCGCCCTGGCGATGCCGTCGATGTCCGACGTCAGGGGCGGGTCGAAGGGCCGATGGTGCGTCGCCTGGTCCCCCACGATGTTGAGGATGCCGCTGCGTGCGCGTCTCGCGTTGTGCAGGTTCGCCAAGCCGTTCGCCAGTCCCGGGCCGCAATGCAGGAGCGTGCATGCGCTCCGGCGCGCCATGCGCCAGTAGCCATCGGCCATGCCGGTGACCACATTTTCCTGCAGCCCCAGCACACACCGGATGCCGTCGGTCTGGTCGAGCGCCGCAACGAAGTGCATCTCGCTGGTGCCCGGGTTCGCGAAGCAGGTGTCGACGCCACCCGCGATGAGTGAAGTGACGAGACTTTGTGCGCCGTTCATGAGTTATTGAGCGAGGGTGATGTTGTTGGCCTTGACGATGGGCCGCAGGCGAGCCTTTTCCTTGGCCGCGAGCGTCGGGACGGCGTCCGGGGCGCCGGGTCGCGCTTCGAGGGCAAGATTGGCCAATTGGGCGGTCACCGCCGGCTCCCGCAGCGCGGCATTCAGTTCCTTGTTCAGGAGTGCCACGATGGCCGCCGGCATGGCCTTGGGGCCGAGCAAGGCATACCGGACTGCGAAGTCGAAGCCTTTGTAGCCGGATTCCTCGAGCGTTGGCACACCGGGCAGGACGGCGCTGCGGGTGGGCGTTGTGACCGCCAGGGCGCGCAGCTTCCCGCCGTCGATCAGCGGCTTGGCCGTCGCGACCAGGTCGAAGACGGTCTGGATCTCGCCGGTCAACAGTGCATTGAGGGCGGGCGGGCTGCCCTTGTATCCCACGTGCACCATCTCGAGCCCGGCCGCGCTGTTGAACCACGCCGCCGCGATATGCATCGGCGAGCCATTGCCCGACGAGCCGTAGTTGCCCGAGCCTGGCTTGGTCTTCATCTGCTTCACGAACTCGTCGACCGTCTTGATGGGCGACTTGGCATCGACCACCATCACCAAGGGTGAGAAGGCCACGAAGCCGATCGGCGCAAAGTCCGTGTCCGAATAGTTGAGCTTGGCCTCGAGAATGGGGTGCAGCACGGTCTGCGTGCTGCCACCAAGCAGGACGGTGTAGCCGTCGGGCGCCGAGCGCGCCACGAACTCCGAGGCAATGGCGGCGCCGGCGCCGGGCTTGTTGTCCACCACGATGGGCTGGCCGAGCGATTGCCCCATGCGGTCCGCCAGGATTCTGGCGACGATGTCCGCGGCCCCTCCGGGGCTGAAGGGGACCACGAGCCGGATGGGCCGACTCGGATAGGTGTCGGCCAACGCCGGGAGGGAAAGCGCTGCAGCGGCCAGTGCAAAGGCCGCGCTGGCCAAGCCCATGAAGTTTCGTCTCTTGGTCATATATGTCTCTGATTGGTTGGATCGTTTTTCTGCGAGCGAGGAGAAGCCGGGGTCAGCCCGCCGTGACCGGCACGCCCGGAATTTCGGGCCGTTCGATCTTGAAGCGGTCCGTCACGCGCGTGTACATGCCCGCGCCTTCCAGTCGTCCGATGGGTGCCAGCCGGCCCGCGTCCACATAGAACTTCTCCCGGTCTACGATGCCATCGCGGTAGTGCATCATGACCACCTCGCCAATGACAATCTGGTTGGGGCGCTTGCCGACCTTGATGATGTCGATCAAGCGGCATTCGAACTGGGCCGGGCACTCGATCAGCCGGGGCGGTCTCACGAGGACCGAGGGCGCCGTCTCGAAGCCGGCGAAGTCGATCTCGCTCTGGTCCGCCGGGAAGTCGGCCGAGCAGATGTTCATCTTGTCCTTGACGCCTTCGTCGACGATGTGGATCACAAACTCCGGCAGAAATTCGATGTTCCTGCCAGTGTCCTTCACCTGTCCGGCGCGCGGTGTCAGTGAGAACATCACCATGGGTGGGTCGACGCCCACCATGTTGAACAGGCTGTAAGGCGCAGCGTTGGTGACGCCGCTTGGAGAGATCGTCGTGACCAACGCGATCGGGCGCGGGATCACCGTGCCGCTCATCAGCTTGTATTGCTGTTGCGGCGTGAGCTTGCTCGGATCGAAGGCTGCCATGTCAGGCCTCGGCTTTTTCACGGCCGATCGAGAACTTCCAACCGGCCGACTCGAGCTTGTCAACCATGGGTTGGCCGAAGGCGGCGCGGATAGCGTCGGCAGTTTCCGGAACCCGATCGATGTCGTCGAATTCGTCCTGCTTGCCTTGGATGATGACCAGCAGGTGCGCATCCTCGTCCGACACGTTGACGAAGCGGCGCGTGACGCACGGCGGCAAGGCGATGACGTCGAACCGCTCGAGGATCGTAGATTCCTCGCCCTTGTCGCCCCACTGCATCTCCCAGCGGCCCGTGAGGCACATGAAGGTCTCGTGGGTCTTGTAGTGCACGTGCAGGCCAGGACCCTGTCCGGGCGGGCACACGACGATGCCCAGGCGAAACACGCCGGCGTCGCCGCCGATCACTGCAGGCATGGGCGTGATCTGGCCGGGCATGGGGCCGGGCGACATGATGTTGTAGGTGGCCTTGGCAGTGATCAGCTCGATGACTTCCATGGGAACGCCGAGCCTTTCCTGCACGCGTGCCTTGGTGGACACCAGGTTCTTGAAGCGGGCGATTCGGGACTTCATCTCCTCTTGAGACGGTGTGATGCGGTTCATATGCGGCATTCCTTCATGGGTGGACAACGTTCAGGATTTGATCGCAGGCGTTGGCGTTGTGCATGCCACAACGCTAATGGGCAGAATTAGGCGTTATGAATAACGTTGACCGTAGGCTCCTGCAGATCTTCCTGACCTTGATGTCCGAGCTCAGCGTGACGCGGGCCGCCAATCGCCTGGGCGTCGGCCAATCGGCCGTCAGCCAGAGCCTGACGCGGCTGAGAGAACTTTTCTCGGATCCGTTGCTCCTTCGCTCGCGTGGCGGCATGGTGCCGACCGACCGGGCGCGCGATCTGGAGCAGTCCGTTCGCAAGCTGCTGGCGGACTACGACCGGTTGGTGGCACCCCCCGAGAAGTTCGATCCGGCAATCTCGCGGCGCCGATTTGTCGTCTCGGTCCCCGAGTACGCTGAATATGTGCTTATGCCGCACCTGCTGTCGCGCTTTCGCGTTGCGGGGCGCGGGTTGCGCTTGGAGGCACGCGCGCCGCAGCCGGACCGGGCGGCAGAAATGCTGGAGAGTGGCGAGCTGGATCTGCGCATTGCCTGGCTGCTCAACCCACCTGCATCGATGCGCTCGATGCCGCTGTTCCAGGACGAGATCGTGTGCCTGGCCAGCCGGTCGCACTCGCTGGTGCAAGGCCGGCTCAACCTGGACCAGTTTCTCGGTTTGCCCCACGTCTACACGCTGGGTACGGGCCGCTCCACGACTTCGCAGGTGCTCGAAGCCGCGGCGGAGGGTGAAGGCCGGCGCTTCGATCGGTCGTTCCTGGTCCAGAACTTTCTGACGATTCCCCACATCGTGGGTCGCACCGACATGCTGGCGACGATGGCCCGGCGCCTGGCCGAGTCGTTTGTCGCCCAGCACAACCTGCAGTTGCTGCAGGTGCCGCTCAAGCTTCCGAAGATCCGCTACGCGGCGTACTGGCATGAGCGGGGTCAAAGGGATGTCGGCCACCGCTGGCTGCGCGAGCAGCTTGCGGGCGCCGCGCGAGCGATCTGACGATCAGTCTGGCTAAGCGCCCATGCCCGGGAAGGCGCCCGACCATGGCGACAGTTCGAGCCGCAGCAACTTTGCCGGCTCGGTCCCGCCGGGCAGGGGAGACGCGGTGCCTCCGTCCGTGATGAAGTAGGCCACCCGACCTGCCGCGCCCGGTCTGCGGCTCCATGCGCCGCCGGACGGACCCACGACATCGAGGTTGAGCGGGTCACCGGCGACGATTTGCGTGAAGCCGCTGTTCTCGCCCGGGTCCATCGAGACCAGGTCGATGCTGTTCTGCCGGTGTGTGGTCAGGTAGATGGCCTGGGCCTCCTCGTCGAGGATGAAGTCGTCCCCCATCCGTCCGGCCACAACGACTTCAGGTTCGCCCGCGGGCAAGAGCGTGGCGGGGTCGACCGGCACCCGCATGAGTAGCTTCTTGGCGGTCGCTGTGTAGTACACGTAGTTGGATTTGGCTGCGTAGCGCACGCCATTCACGCCGGGTTGCTCGGGCTTCATCTTGCCGGGGAAGTGCTTCATGCTGCTGTGCTCTAGCCACACGCTCGCCTCGGGCGCCCGACCCGGCGAACGACCCTGCAGGTCGACGCGCCAGATCAGGCCTGAGAAGCTGTCGGCCACGAGCAGCACGCCAGGCGCGACGAGGCACATGCCGTTCGGTGCACGCGTCGCGGTCGGGAATTCGAAGGCCAATGAGGGCTCGACCGTGGTGCCCGGCCGCCAGCCACGCAGGTCGACCCGGTGCAGCCTGGCGTCCGACCGGGGTGCATAGGCGTTCGCGGCGATCACGTAGAACACATCGGGCTCCACTTCAGCGATGCCGAGAAGCGGTTGCCCAAAGGTGTGAAGGCGAACCGGCTCGACCGTGCTGTTGTTGGCGTCCGGTGGTGGCACATACCAGAGCTCGCGCGTGTTGAGCACGGTCACGAGAAAGGACTCATCGGAGCGCACCACCAGGCTTTCCAGGAAGTACTTGCGCGGAAAGTTGGCGACGGTGGTCACGCGGGCCTGTGGCGCCCGGTTGTGGGGCTTTCGGTGTCCGTCCGCGGCTGACGCAGCCGCCCGGGCGCTCTGGGACGCGGCAAGGGAAAGGCCCGTAGCCCAGACGGGCGCAGCGACAAGCAGCGCGCGGCGATGCAGGGGTTGAGTCGTCGGATCGGTCTGCGATGAGTCGGGTCGGTTGATCATGAGGGTTGTCTCCGATTTTTTGGGTGGATCAGGCGGCATGCCTTGCCGCCCCGGGTGAAGAGGCGTCGATCCGCTCAAGCAGCCCCTGTTGCTCGGCGCGTGTCGCCGCAAGATTGCGCAACTTGACATGTCCGAAGCCGCGCACCTTCTGCGGGAGGCGCGCGAGCGCCAGGACCTCCGTGCGAGTGTCGGCATCGAGCCGGGGGACGATGCTCTCCATGAGCGCCATGTATTCGTCGGCCAGCGCGCGCTCGATACGGCGTTCGGCCGTCCAGCCGAAGATGTCCAGCGGCGTACCACGCAGGAACTTCATGCGTGCCAGGATGCGCAGTGCGGGCTTCATCCACGGGCCGAAGGATCGCTTGAGGGGCCGGCCCTTGTCGTCGCGCTTGGCCAGCAATGGCGGCGCCAGGTGGAAGCGCAAGCGATAGTCCCCTTCGAACTCGCGTTCGATCCGCTCGAAGAAACCCGAGTCCACGTACAGGCGTGCGACCTCGTACTCGTCCTTGTAGGCCATCAGCTTGTACAGGCTGATGGCGAGCTCGCGGGCGACCCGGTCGCCGCCGCAGCGCGCGGCCTCGACCGCGGCGAAGCGCTCGACAAAGCTGCGGTAGCGGTGGGCATAGCCTTCGTTCTGGTAAGCGATGAGCCGCTCGCAGCGGTCGGTGAGGATCGACGCGAGCGACGGCGTGCGTTGTGGAAGCGCGATCACGGATGCCGAGGCGCCGAGCCCGGCTGCCGCGTGTGACTTGCCCTCGTCGATGGCTGCCTGCCGCCCCCACGCGAAAGCGGCCAGATTCATGGGCACTGCCGTGCCATTCAGTTCAATGGCTCGCTTCAAAGCGGTCTCGCCGAGCGGAACCAGTCCCTTCTGCCAGGCAAAGCCCAGCATGAAGACGTTGGTTGCCACGGCATCGCCCATCAGCGCGGACGCAAGCCGTGAAGCGTCGACGGTCACGGTTTGGGCGGTTGATCGCCGCACCTGCTCAAGCAGCTCCTTGGGGCGGCCCTGCCACTCGGTGTCCCGGGCAAAGGCGCCAGTGGGAACCACTTCGGTGTTGACGATGGCCCGGGTGCGCAATCGGTCCGACACGCCCATGCCTTCCTTGCCGGCCGCCACCATCAGATCGCAACCGAGCAGCAGGTCGGCCTGGCCGTCGCCGACGCGAGCGCCATGCACCAGCCGCGGCTGCGCCGCGATCCGCACATGCGAGGTGACTGCGCCGCCCTTCTGGGCCACGCCGGCCATGTCGAGGATGACAACGCCCTTGCCCTCGAGATGCGCCGCCATGCCCATCAGTGCGCCGACCGTCACGACACCGGTGCCGCCGACACCGGTGACAAGGATGTTGTAGGGGCGATCGATCTTCGGCAGCTCGGGCTCCGGCAGGCCGGTCGGGACCTGAGCGCTGCGCTTTTCCGGCTTGCGGCGGTGGCCGCCTTCAACAGTGACAAAGCTGGGGCAGAAGCCCTTGACGCAGGAGAAGTCCTTGTTGCATGAACTCTGATCGATGGTGCGCTTGCGGCCCAACGGCGTCTCCAGGGGCAGGATCGAGACGCAGTTGGACTGCACGCCGCAGTCGCCGCAGCCTTCGCACACCTCGTCGTGGATGACAGCGCGCCCGGGCGGGTCGGCCAGTTCCTTCTTCTTGCGGCGGCGACGCTTCTCGGCGGCACAAGTCTGCGCATAGACGATCACCGAGACGCCGGCCTGCTCGCGAAGCTCGCGCTGGACCCGGTCCATGCGGTCGCGATGACTGACGATCGCATCCTTGGGCAAACCGCCACGATCAATCCACGCTTGCGGCTCGTCAGACACCAGATGCAGATGCCGGACCCCTTCGGCCGCGACCTGCTGCAGGATCTGCGCGGCATCGAGCGAGCCTTCGATGGGCTGCCCGCCCGTCATCGCGATGGCATCGTTGGCTAGGATCTTGTAGGTGACGTTGGCCTTGGCTGCGAGCGCGGCTCGGATGGCGAGCGAGCCGGAATGGTTGTACGTGCCGTCCCCGAGATTCACGAAGATGTGCTTCGTATCGGTGAAGTGCATCTGGCCGAGCCAGGACGCGCCTTCCCCGCCCATCTGGGTGAAGGTCGAGGTGCTGCGGTCCATCCAGGTCGCCATGAAATGGCAGCCGATGCCGGCCGTCGCTCGCGAGCCTTCGGGCACCTTCGTCGAACCGTTGTGCGGGCAGCCCGAGCAGAAATACGGCAGGCGCTGGGGCAGGCTCGGGTCCACTGCGGCAATGCACTCGATCGCGCGCTGTGCTTCGAGCCAGGCACGACCCTGCGGTGGCAGAGTGCTGAAATTTCCATCGGGGAACAGCCGGTCGGCGATCGCCTTGGCAATCATCGAGGGCGTCAGTTCGCCAGAAGCTGGCAAGAGCGCACCGCTGGTGCCCGAGCGTGCCCACTCACCGGCGCCGGTGTTCTTGCCGACGATGCGCGGGCGCTGCTCGGGCGGCGCGGCGTAGAGCAGATCTTTGATCTGCGTCTCCAGGATCGGCCGCTTTTCCTCGACGATCAGCACCTCGCTCAAGCCGCGCGAGAAGTTTTCGATGCCATCGGGCTCAAGGGGCCACGTGACGGCGATCTTCATGAGGCGCAGGCCGATCCTGCGCGAGACGTTTTCGTCGATGCCAAGCAGTGCCAGTGCCTCGAGCGTGTCCAGCCAGCTCTTGCCCGTCGAAACGATACCCAAGCTCGCCTGCGGCACTTCCCAGGGCTCGGTGTTCAGCTGGTTCTCGCGCACGTAGGCCAGCACGGCCTGAATCCGGTGATCCACCAGGCGCTTCTCCTGCTCCAGCGGCGCGTCTGGCCAGCGAAGCGAGAAATCAGACGCCGGCCCGTCGACGTCCTGCGGAACTCGGGTCTCGATGGCCTGCGGGTCGATATCAAAGGAAGTCGTGGTTTCGATGGTCTCGCTGATCGACTTCATCGCCACCCAGCAGCCCGACCATCGCGACATGGCCCAGCCATGCAGGCCGAGCTCAACGAATTCAGCCACGCCCGAGGGATTGAGGATCGGGATCATCGCGGCGATCAGCGCATGCTCGCTCTGGTGCGCCAGCGTGGACGACTTGCAGGTGTGGTCGTCGCCGACGATGGCGAGCACTCCGCCATGTTTCGCAGTCCCCGCAAGGTTGGCATGCTTGAAGACGTCGCCACTGCGATCCACGCCGGGGCCCTTTCCGTACCACATGCCGAAGACCCCGTCTGCCGTGGCATTCGCATCGAGTCCGACCATTTGCGTGCCCCACAGGGCGGTCGCTGCAAGTTCCTCGTTGAGGCCGGGCTGAAAGACGATGCCTGCGGCGTCCAGGTGCTTGCGGGCCTTCCACAGTTCCTGGTCCACCGAGCCGAGTGGCGAGCCGCGGTAACCCGAGACAAAGCCGCGTGTGCGCAGGCCGGCATCCGCATCGCGCACCTTCTGCGCGAGCAGGAGGCGTACCAGTGCCTGGGTTCCAGTCATGAAGACGCGTCCGCGCGGCTTGATGTACTTGTCGTCAAGTGTGGGCTCGGATTCGGGCGTTGCGATGGTGGTGCTCATGGACGACCTGTTGTTGTCTCGTGAAGAATTTGCAAGCCGGGCGGGGCCAGGCGATCGATGAGCGCGGCCAAGCCACCCGACTGCTTCTCCTGCTGCAGAAATGCGTCGAGATACGGCAACGCCCCGGCGCGTTCCCTGGGCAATGCAACCGCCTGTTGCACCGCCGTGAAGGCACTCTTGAGTACGCGCTTTCCCGGCTCCTTGGCGGCGATCGGAGCGAGTTGCACGCGCAGCCCGGCAAGTGCGTCCAGTCCATCGCGGCGGAAATGCTCGATGGCCTGCTCGGGCGTGTCGGCCTGAACCAATTGCGCATGCCGCAGATGCTGCTGCAGCCACAGCTCGTAGGCGCTGCCCTTGAACACCGCGATGCGCACGCCCGGAGCGTCCACCTGCGCAACGTCCGTGAAGGGCGACCCGGCTGGCACGAGGTAGGTTGCCTCGATACCGGCGTACGGATGCGAGAACACCGCGTTGCCGGCACGGAGGGGGTCCGCCGCCAGGAAAGCCATGGACCAGACATCGTTCGCGGCGTCGGCCATGACTTGCCCGGGCGTCTCGTAGTACACGAATTCCAGCCGGACATCGAGTGCGGACGCAAGGCGGCCGGCGAGCGCTGGCGCGACCCCTTGCGCACGGCCTGACCGGTCGTCCTGGCGCACCAGCAGGATGTTGCTGAGGTTGAGCCCCACGCGCAGTGTGCCGTCCACCAGCAGCGCCGCGCGGACCGCAGCAAGAGCTTCGGGGTTGGACAGCAACGTCATGCTGTGTATTCCGTGGCATTGACGAAGGCATAGTGGATGGTGAAATCCGCCAGCCGCTGCGCAATGGCCGCACGCACGGCTTGCGCGTCCTTGCCGAACACGCGCACACGCAGTTCGACCGCGCCGCTCTTATTGGTGTACACGTGGACGCTGCAGTGCTCGGCCATCGGCGCCAGCAATGTTGCGAACACCCGGCGCGCGGCGTCTTCACGCAGCTCGGCCTTGATGGGCTTGCCGACCGCCGTCAGGGGAATGCGGTCGACGACGATGATCTCCTTGGGCACGGCCGGCGGTTCATGAATGCGTTCGGCCGCCAGGCGCAGCAGCTCCTCGGGCGAAGCCACTTCCCCAGGGCGCAGTTCGACGTAGACCACCGGCACCTCGCCGGCATGGGCATCCGGGCGGCCGACGGCGGCGGCGGCGGCAACGACCGGAATGGCGAGCAAGGCTTCTTCGATGTGCGCTGGCTCGATGTTGTGGCCGCCGCGGATGATCAGGTCCCGCCGGCGCCCGGAGACCCGCAGATAGCCCTCGGCATCCAGGCTGCCGATGTCACCGGTGACGAAGGAGCCGTCCGGCAGGAATGCCCTGGCATTCTGGCTGGCATCGAGATAGCCCGGCGACACACCCGGACCACGCACGACGATCGTCCCCGGCTCATCTGTGACGCATTCGCCGCAGATGTCGCCGTTCTCGTCCAGGCGCACTATGCGCAGCGTCGTGTACGGAACACGCAGGCCCGAGAAGCCCGGCTTCATCCGGCCATCGCGCGGATCGGCCGTAGCATTGCTGGTGTTCTCGGTCAGCCCGTAGGTCATGAGCGCCTGGGCGCCGGTGATCTCCTCGATGCGCTGCTGAACCGCGGTGGCTACACCGGTCGAACCCGTAAAGAAGCGTGGCCGCAGGGTCGAAAGGTCTTCACCCTGCGGCGGGTTCTTGGCGAGCACGCCGAGGGTCGTGGGCACGCCAGAAATGAGCGTGATGCCGAAGCGCTCGACGTAGCGCCAATAGTTAGTCATGTAGCGCTTGTCGCGCGCCCCGTGAATGCTCGGAATGACGACGCTCATGCCCGAAGCAATGGGCGTCAGACCGCGTGGCGACAACCCGCCGATATGGAACAGAGGCGTATCCGACAGGACCACGTTGTCGGCATCGCCACCCGGGCCGATGCTGACGCGAGTAGTCCATTGGCGATACAGCAAGCCGCCGTGCGTGATCTTCACGATCTTTGGGCGCCCCGTCGTTCCGCCCGAATGCATGTAGGCAGCCAACGACGAGGCGGTGGTCGGCGGTCGCGAGAACCCGAGCTTGTCGCCAGGGTGGGTCTGTGCCGTCGCGAGCAGATCGCGCGGTCCCATGGGCGCAAAGGGGTCGTTCAACGAGAAGAGTGTGGGCGCGGCTGGCAGGCGTGCCACGGCTGCCTGCACGTTGTCCCAGATGCGGAATCCCTCGGTCGGACCCAGGGCGATCACGACCTTGGGCTTCACGGCGGCGAGCAGGTCCGCGAGGGCGTCCGGCTCCAATAGCCAATTGATCGGAAACGGGCGCCCGGCAAGAAAGCCGCCGATGAGCGCGGCATAGAGACCGGGAACGGTCGGCGACACGATAGCAACGGCGTCTGCCTGTCCGACGCCGCTGGCTCGAAGCAGATTGGCAACGGCGATCGAGCGCTTGGCCAACTCAGCATACGACCAGGTCTGAATGTCACCGTCGACAGCGCCGCAGTGAGTGGCGCTGAGCGCCTGCTTGGCCGGATCCAGGGCGCAACCTTCGAGAAGGTTGATACCGAAGTCCCAGTGCGGCACGCGCTGTTCAAATGGCGTGGCCTCGATGGCTTCGATATCCGCCAGGTTACGGATGGGCGGATGGCGTCTGCCTATGTCGACACTCGTATTCATTCCGGTGCCCCAGGTTTGAGCCGCCCCGCGCGGAAGTCGAGCACGGCCGCGTCTCGAGATTCGCCGTTGGCCTGCCTCGCGAGCAGTTCATAGCTCTTGGCAGCAGTGAAGGCCAGTGAGGCATCCCAACCCATCTCGGTTGCGTACCGATACGACTCCTTGGTCAGGCGGAGCGCGGCGGCGTCTTTCCCGGCGATCTCATGCGCGAGTGCGAGCGTGTGCGCAAGAAGCTGCTCCGCCGGCACCGCCTCGTTCACCAAGCCGATCCGTTCCGCATGGATGCCGTCGAACGGACGCCCGGTCAGCGCGAGCAGCAGCGCGTCGCGCGGACGCAGGATCGAAGCCATTGACTTGCTGACCGGTCCGGCAGGAATGTGCCGGAAGTTGATCTCCGACAATCCGAACCGGGCCTTGCGGTCCGCAATGGCCAGGTCGCAGCATTCCACCAGCGAGAAGCCACCGCCGAAGCAACTGCCGTTCACCATCGCGATGGTCGGCTTGGGAAAATGGCGCAGCAGCCTGTAGCGCCATTCGGATGCGCTCTGGATCATTCGCTCGCGCGATGCGGCCGTGCGGTCTTCCTGTCCGAAGAACTCCTTGAGATCCATGCCCGCGCAGAAGGCCGGACCGGCACCGGTGATGACCACGACGCGGCAACGCTCGTCGGCGCGAAGCGATTCAAGCGTCTCGATCATGGTCGTGATGAGCGCCGCGTTCATGGCATTGCGCTTCTCGGGGCGATTCAAGGTGACGATCGTCACGGGGCCGTCGGATTCGATGAGTACGGGGGAGGGGTTGTCTGTCATTGCGTTGTCCTGCTGCCTGAGCACGATTGGGTTCGAGCCGCAGTCTAGGAAGCGCAGCCTTCGGACTCCATCGCCCACTCGCGATGACAGACATCAGTTCGCGTGATGGAAACTGCGTTGACTTCCTAGCAGCATGCGCTTCTCATCGTCAGCTTCGCTTTTTCCATTCAAGGAGTTTTCACATGCGTCATGTTCCCCAGATCGAAGCCGCCGATGCCCGTCGCGTTCTTGATGCTGCGCTCGCTTACGCACAGTCGAAAGGTTGGTTGGTCGGCATCGCCGTCGCCGATGCCGGCGGCCATGCATTCGCCGTCCAGCGGCTTGATGGCGCACCGGCACCCACCGCGCAGATCGCCATGTCAAAGGCGAGAACGGCTGCGCTGTCGCGCCGCGACAGCAAGCACTACGAGGACGTCATCAACAACGGCCGCCCGGCATTTCTCAGCGCTCCTGGCTTGGACGGCATGCTCGAAGGGGGCGTGCCAATCGACGTGGAGGGAGTGATCGTTGGCGCCATCGGTGTGAGTGGCGTGCTGCCTTCGCAGGATGTCGACATTGCGCGCGTTGGCGTGGCGGCGCTCGGCTTGTAGAGTCGCAGCGCACTCTAGGGCGAGAAGGACTTGAACGCGTCGAAGATCACGCTGCGCAGCCACTTGTGTGGGACGCTGTGGTTCGTGCGGTCGTGCCAGTAGAGCGTGCACTGCACGTCCGGCAGGGCGAAGGGTGGGTCGCGCACATCGACGTCCTGCGGAAGCGCCAGGCGCTTGAGGAATCCACGGGGAACGACAGCGACCAGCGCCGCGCTGCGAACGATGTCGACCACCCCGGAAAAGTCCGGTACGGTGAGCGCGACCTGCCGCGTCCGTCCCAGGATGTCCAGGCGTGCATCGATCAGTGACTCCATCTCGCTGGCCCGGCCGAAGCGCACCTGCACGTGTGGAAGTGCGCAATATGCATCGATCGTGAGCGGCTGCGGCATCACGCCGCACGCCGCTACACAGACGGCGGCATCCCGATAGAGCCGGCGGCTGTGCAGCCGGCCGGTAGGCACGGCCGCGGCGCCGATACCGATGTCAACGCTGCCTTCCTCCATCCACTCGCGTACACGGTCCCGGTCTGAGCGGTGGAAGCGCAGGTGCAGGCCCGGCGCCTCCTGACGGATGCGCGGCAGGGCTCGTTCCAGGAGCAGCTGGCGGGCGTAGTCCGTAGCAGCGATGGTGATCGAGAGGTTCCAATGCGACGGGGCCGAAGGGGTGTGGCGAGCTGTCGCCAGCAGGTCGACCCGGGCCAGGATCTCGTCCACGGAAGCCATCAGTTCCAGCGCGCGCAATGTGGGCTTGGAGCCGCCACCGCTGCGCGTCAGGATGGGATCGCCAAATATCTTGCGCAAGCGGGCGAGCTGGCCGCTCATGGCGGGCTGGCCAATGCCCAGCACGTGCGCCGCCTGGGTGACGCTGCTTTCGTTCACCATCGCCCGCAGTGCCCTGAGCAGGGCAATGTCTAGGCTCTTGGTATCACGCATCATGATGTTCGACATTGATCCTGAATGATGGCACGGACTTCGGTCGATTCCTAGACTGCTGGCTGTTGGTCCACACGAACAAGCAGGAGACATCGATATGCCCATCCGGAGCGCCCCCACGCGCAGACTCATATTGCTGGCCGCCCTGGCCACTGCGCTTGCCGCGCCGCAGGCCACCGCGCAGACGTCGCAGATTGTCAGGCTGGTGGTGCCCTACGCCGCAGGTGGCCCGGCGGACCTGCAGGCACGCCTCTTCGCTCCGGGCCTGCAGGCGGCGCTGGGACAGACCGTCATCATCGAAAACCGCCCCGGGGCCGGCAGCCAGATCGGCGCACGCTATGTCGCGGCGGCCCACAAGGACGGCAAGACGATCCTGATCGGGAACGCGTCCACATTCGCAATCGTTCCCTCGACGCAGAAGAACCCCGGCTTCGATCCCCTTCGCTCCTTCACGCATCTCGGCCTCATCGCCGAGACCGATACGGCGCTGGTCGTGAACCCGTCTTTCGCAGGGGGCACAGTGAAGGATCTCGTTGCCTACGCCAAAGCCAACCCCGGCAAGGTGTCGTACGCATCGGCCGGTGTGGGCAACGGCGCGCATCTGATCGGCGAACTGCTGCAGTCGACGGCCCACGTGGAGATGACTCACGTGCCCTATAAGAGCGGCGGCGAGATGATGACCGCAGTCATCGGTGAGCAGGTCAGCTTCGCGGTGGTGGACCTCACATCGGCATTGCCCATGGTGCGCGAAGGAAAGCTCAAGGCGCTGGCGGTGACCGGCCTCGCGCGCTCGACAGAGCTTCCGCAAGTGCCGACGATGGCCGAAGCCGGCTATCCAGCGGTCAGCATGCCGTACTGGACCGGCGCCTCTGTGCCTGCCGGCACGCCGGACGAGGTGGTCCAAACCCTTGAAGCCGCAGTGCGGCGCGTGACAACGAGCCCGGACTACCTGGCGGGCCTGAAGAAGTTCAGTGCCCACGTGAAGCCTACCGATGGCAAGGGCATGTCGGCACTGATCGCCGTCGACCTGAAGCGCTGGGGCGACGTGGCTCGCCAGGCCAACATCCAACTGGACTGAACTGAACATGACAACCCATTTCACTTCCGCCGACATGAACGGTCGGATCGCACGGCTTCGAGACCTGGAGCCCACCAAGCGCTCCTACGAGGGCGCTGGCACCGGCGTGCCGTCCGCGGCCTACGAGATGCTCGCGGCGCGCAACATCTACATGCTGATGGCGCCCAAGAACCGTTCCCGCGGCATGAACAAGCCGGCGGTCGAAGGGCTACCGGGGCTCGAGGTGGCCATCGTCGAGTGTCCACCGGGCAACGGCGCAGAGTTGCACGCCCACGAACGCACGACCGAAAGCTTCATGCCGCTCGACGGGCGCTATGAAATCATCTGGGGTGACAAGGGCGAGCACACGATCCTGCTCGAGCCCAATGACTTCGTGTCGGTTCCTCCGGGGGTGTATCGTGCCTTTCGAAATGCCGACGACCATGAGGCGAAGATGCTCGTCTTCATACAGGGCGCGGACGGCGATTCGATGAGCGACATCACGTACGAGACGTCGGTGGGGCAGCGGATCGAGGCACGCTTCGGGCCGGAGGCGACCGAAAACATGGCCAACATTGGCATTCGGTTTGCGCCCAAGTCAATCTGAGGTCGGTCGGGAGTTCCGGTTGAGACACACTGGGGAAAAGGTGCTTGCACGGCGCAAGGAAGGCGTGCTGCATTTGACGATCAATCGTCCGTTGGCTGCCAACGCCATCGACCGCGATGTCGCGCAGGCGCTGGTCGCCAGGCTCGCAACCGCCAAGAGTGATGACTCGATCCACGCGGTCATTCTGACGGGCGCGGGCCGGACCGTGTTCTCATCTGGGCGAGACATGAAGCGACCGGCGACTATGGACGCCAGCGTCTTCGCGCGTCAGCGCAGGTCAGAGTTGGTGGCCTACAGCCAAGCACTGCTCTCGTTCCCAAAGCCTTTGGTCGTCGCCTTGAATGGAGTAGCGCTTGGCGCCGGCCTGATGCTCGCGCTACATGCTGATCATGTGGTCGCTGCTAGTCACGTTTCTCTGGCACTGCCTGAGATCGACCTGGGAATCGCAACCTACATTGGGCACGCATTGATTGCAGACTCGGTTGGCAATGCGGTGGCTGACCAGCTCGTACTGTCCGGCCGTCGCATGGATGCAGCGGAAGCGCTCGATTGTCAACTGGTGCACGCAGTTGTGCCGGGCGGCGCTCTCATGCAGGAAGCGGAGGCCGCCGCCTCGATATATGCGGCTAAGCCGTCAGCCGCGTTCGAGGCCATGAAGGAGTGGATCCTAGCTCGCCGCCGACGAGCTTTTGATGCGGCTTTGGACTGGGCTAAGCGCCAAGGATAGAGAAGGTTAGGGCCGACTCGAAGGAAGCGCAGAGCGCCGCAAGATTGAGTCCGTCGACCGGGCGCTGCTCACCAAAGTCTCGCCGAAAATGAAAAAGCCGGTCTGAGCTCTTGGCCAAGTCCGGACACGCAGATGGAATACCAGCTGGGCGGCGCGGCGTTCGACCGACACTGGTCCGACGATGCTCAGCTCCGCTGATCCCCTCTCGCTCGGCGAGTACGACACGCTGACCACACCTGAGATAGACCAGTTCGCCCAATGGGAAGACTGGGTTTGCCGGCTGCACGGTCGCATGAGCTTTGAGCGGCGTATCGGTGCGCCGTACAAGGGACGTCTATCCGTCCAACGTGCTGGGCGGACGCAGTTGGTACGATTCCATGGCCAGCGTGCTTCGCTGAGCCGTACTGAAGCGCCGATGTGGGCGGGTCCCTGCGAACCACTTTCCTTGAATGCCGTTCATACGAAACTTCCTCGCCATCTTGCAGCTATCAAGACGCATGAGTGCACCGCCGGCTGAGCAGGAAGTCTCGTCGTCAAGGGTCAAACCGGATAACTATTTCGGGTTGGCTTTTCGCCTGATTCTCCAACAATGCGCTTCACGCGAGCGCCGTCGTGCGCCGCGCCGAGCGCGCCCACACCGCCGTCATGAGCGCCGCGAGCAGCACCACCGGCAGCATCGCGGCATTGAGCCGCGTCCAGCCGAAATGGTCGAGCGCGGGGCCGGCCGCCAGCGTGGCGCAGGCCGTGCACGCGTTTCGCAGCAACTCGGCCACGCCCTGCGCACGACCGCGTTCCTGCGGGCGGTAAGACTGGGCGAGCAAGGTCGTGCCGCCCACGAACATGAAGTTCCAGCCCACGCCCAGGCAGAATAGGGCGGCATAGAACGCCGGCAGCGTGGTCGAATTCATCGCCACTACGGAACACACCACGTTTAGCACCATGCCTAGGCTCACCACGCGCGCCAGGCCCCAGCGCTGGATTAGCGCGCCCGCGAACAGCGAAGGCGCATACATGCCCACGAGGTGCCACTGCATGATGCCCGCGCCGTCGTTGATGCTGTGGTTGCAGGCTACGGCCGCGAGCGGGGCGGCCGTCATCACGAGCATCATCGACACCGATCCGACCACGTTGTTGGCCAGCGCGGCGATGAAGATGGGCTGGCGCGCGATCTCCTTTAAAGGACGCCGCGGCCGCGTGTCGACCAGCGTTCCCTCGGCAGCCCGCGCCTGCGTGTCGCAATAGCACGAGAGGATCAGCACGACCGAGATCGCGCCCAGCAGCGCCACCATCAGGTACGCGCCTGCGAACAGCGCGGTCGGAAACAGATCCTTGCTCCACGCCGCCAGTGCTGGGCCCGCAATGGCCGCGATCACGCCGCCAGCCAGCACCGACGACACGGCGCGGCTCTTGTCCGCCGCGGCCACGCCGTCGGCGGCGGCCAGCCGGTAGAACTGCGCAAAGGCCTGGTACACGCCCACCAGCGCCGTGCCCACGCAGAACACCCAGAAGTCGTCGTGGAACACGGCCCACACCGACACCAGCCCGCCCGCCGTGCCCGTCAACGCGCCCAGCGTGAAGCCGCCGCGCCGGCCGATGCGCTGCATCAACAGCGAGGCGAACCACGTCATCACCGCGCTCGCCACCGTGATGAGTGCGAAGGGTAGCGTGGCCAGCGACTTGTCGGGCGCGAGCATGTGGCCCGTCAGGGCCGTCAGCGTCAGGTCAATGGAGACGGCGGCCGTGTAGAGGGCTTGGCAGGTCGCGAGCACGCGCACATTGCGGCGGTCGGTGGAGGCGGTGTTGGTCATGGGCGAAAGGGGGTTGACAGCACTCATTGTGCGCAGCGACACTGAGGCAAGAATGACGTATTTCCCTCGTTAAATGACATGACGCGTTCAGTTTCGTTTGTGCTCGTCCCCGAATTCGAGCTGCTCGACATGGCCGGACCGCTGTCGGCGTTTCAGATCGCCGCCGAGATCGGGCGCTACCGAGGCGGGCCGGCCTACGAACTTTCGGTGCAGTCGGAGCGCGGCGGGCGTGTCGCGTGCTCCACCCGGATCGAAGTGCAGACGCGCGCGTGGCGAAATTCGCAGGCCGACACGCTCATCGTCCCCGGTGGCTGGGGCGCGCGGAAACCCGGCGCCGCCACACCCGCGCTGATGCAGCACCTGCGCGCCTCGCTGGCGGCTGGGCGGCGCGTGGCCAGCGTGTGCACCGGCGCCTTTCTGCTTGCGGAAGCGGGGTTGCTCGACGGGCGCCGCGCCACTACGCACTGGCGCCGGGCGGCGCTGCTGCAACGCAACTTCCCTCGCGTTGCCGTCGATGCTGACCGCATCTTCGTGCGCGACGGCCCGGTGTGGAGCTCGGCGGGCATCGCCGCTGGCATCGACCTCGCGCTGGCCATGGTCGAAGCCGACCTGGGCGCCGAGATCGCAGGCGCCGTGTCACGCGAGATGGTCGTCTACCACCGGCGAACCGGCGGTCAGTCGCAGTTCTCGGCGTTGCAGGACCTGGCGCCGCCCAGCGATCGCATGCGCGCCGTGCTGGCTCACATCGGCGAGCACCTTACGGCCGACCTGAGCATTGAGCGGCTGGCTGACGTGGCCTGCGTGAGTCCGCGCCAGTTCATGCGCGCCTTCAAGAGCGAGACGGGGCAAACGCCGGCCAAGGCCGTAGAACGCATCCGCGCCGAAGCTGCGCGTGCGCAGATTGAGGGCGGCGACAGCAGCATCGAAGCGGTCGCGCGGCTCACGGGCTTCGAAGACGCGGAGCGCATGCGGCGCGCCTTCGTGCGGGTGTACGGCCAGCCGCCGCAGGCGCTGCGCCGTGTGGCGCGCGCGGCGGCCTTGCAGCCATAGCAGCCATAGCAGGTCAGACCACGCGCCGCGGCGCCGCCGTGGCCGCCTCGCCGCTGTTGGGCGTGGGTGTCGGTTCGGATCTTCAATGCGTTCTTGAGGCAGCTACGGTGCATGTGATTCTGTGATTCGTCCATCTCGACGCCGTATAGCGGTGCGAGAAACCATGCCGGCTCGTCTTGGCGCTCCTCGCGGTTACGGCTGCAGGGATACCCCATGTGCAGGGCTGAAGCGAGTTCGGGTCTCTAGATTCCGCAACGCTGGGCGGCGCTACGACGAGCGCGCAGGCGTGAATTCCGACTCCAGCCACTGCATGAATAGCTCCACGGCTCGGCGGGCGTGTGAGCGCCGGGCACTCAGCGCGTAATAGCGCAGGCCATCGTTCAGCTGTTCGCCCCACAGCGGAACCAAGCTTCTGGCAGCAATGGAGGCGGCCGCCAATGAATGCCGAGTGAGACACAGCCCGCCTCCCGCCTTGACGGCCTCGATCAACGCGACTGAATCGTTGCACCGCACCGTCGCGACCGCCTCCAGGTCGATGGGACGATTGCCACTGCCGATCCACTCGGCCCAATAGTCACGCTCGGCATTGCGCAGCAAAACGGCTCCAGCGGGCAAGTCGGGCGGCGCCACTTCCTGCAGCGCGACAGCCATGGCCGGACTGCAAACTGCACATACCGTATCACCGGTCAATGCAAGCATGCGGTAACCCTCCCAGTCGCCAGCGCCAAGCCGGATGGAGATGTCGGCTCCGGACAACTCCAGATCCGTGAAGTAGCGGTGCACGTCTATGCGCAGGTCCACCCAGGGATGGGCTTGCGCGAACCCATCGATCTTGGGCGCCAACACGCACGCCGCGAAACTGCGCGCCACAGATACCACGAGCGTCTCTCGCGCGGCGTCCACCGACAGACGCCGCAAACCGCTGCCGAGCGTCTCGAAAGCCCGGCGTGTGTAGTCGTATAGAAGTTCGCCTTCCTGAGTGAACTTCAGGCCACGAGGACCGCGGAAAAACAGGATCACACCCAGATGGTCTTCCAGCGCCTTGAGCTGCCGGCTGAGCGCCCCTTGGGTCAAGTGCAGTTCTTCGCCAGCCCGCACCAAATTTTGGTGACGCGCTACTACATCGAAGAATAACAAGGCCTTAACAGAAGGCAGATTGCGATGTAGTGCGGTATTCGTTGAGCTCATATCACGGCGCGGTTTTTTCGATGGTAACGCTCCTACGAACCGCCGACCATCGGGCTCCGCTTCAACATCCATCGCATAGAGGAACAATGATATTTACTACCCTTGCCCGGGCCACCGTATGCGGTGCCTGGCTGCTTTTCGGAGCACTGGCCCATGCCGCGGGCTTTCCTGAACGAGCCATTACCGTAGTGGTGCCTTACACCGCGGGCGGAAGCTCGGACGCTCTGGCGCGCCTGCTTGCCAAGCAGTTGGGCGACCAGTTCGGTCAGCCCGTAGTGGTAGATAACAGGCCCGGCGCCGGGGCCACTCTGGGCACCGCGCTGGCAGCGAGGGCTGCACCGGACGGGTACACGGTTTTGCTGGCCGACACTGCGCATACCACGGCACCGGCGCTTTACCAACGCCTTTCCTATGACGCCACTAGGAGCTTCCAGGCGATTGGTATGGTGGGCACCACCCCTGCCATGCTGTTCGCCAGTAAGCAGTCCAACCTACACACGGTGCAGGACATGCGCACCGCCGCGCCCGGTCGTCCGGGCGGCAGCTTCACTTCGGGCATCGGGTCAGGCACTGCCAGCCAGCTCATATCGGAACTCTATCGGATTCAGTCAGGCCTCAAGATTGAGATGATCCCTTACAAGGGTTCGTCGCAAGCCGTCATCGATGTGCTTTCCGGCCAGATCGATCTCATCTTTACCAGCCCAGCATCGGCTGGGCTGTACTTAAAGTCCGATAAATTGAACGCGCTTGGGGTGACAGGCATGCAGCGTCACCGTGACTACCCCGACGTACGCACCTTCCAGGAGCAGGGCGTCCCGGGGATGGACACAGGCTACTGGTTTGCCGTTCTGCTTCCCGCCAATGTGCCGCCTGCAATTTCACAACGCTGGGAAAAGGAGCTGGCGACTGCCTTGGCGTCGGCGCCGGTGAGCAAAGCCCTGTCAGACCTTGGCATCACGCCCGGCAAACTGAACGGCGTTCAGACCCAGCGCTTCATGATCGACGACCTCACCAACTGGGCTCGCATCGTGAAGGCTGCTGGCATCGAGCGACAGTGATAGGACTGCCCAGCGCATCTTTCCCTCTTCTACGACCTCAACGCCACCATGCTGACTCAACCGACGCTCTCGCCTTCCGACACCCAGCGCATCGCCGCCGCCCGCCATCGCTTTCCAGGCGCGCTCACACAAACGTACTTCGACGTTGCCAGTCGCGGCTTGCTTCCCGATGACGCACCCGATCGGGCCCATGAGCACATGCAGCAGCGCGTGCAGGGCACTGCCGATAAGTACGCCTATTTCGCCCTGGTCGACAAGGCACGTGCCGGCTTCGCGCAACTGATCGGCGCCGCGACGGACGAGATCGCCATCACCAAGAACATTTCGGATGGCC
Source organism: Variovorax sp. 10N420 (assembly GCF_056394705.1). Classification (NCBI taxonomy): domain Bacteria; kingdom Pseudomonadati; phylum Pseudomonadota; class Betaproteobacteria; order Burkholderiales; family Comamonadaceae; genus Variovorax; species Variovorax sp. 10N420. Next base: position 314,719 of record NZ_JBFTIJ010000005.1, read on the forward strand.
TCAACATGGTCGCCGCGTCCATGGAGTGGCGGGCAGGTGACGAGGTATTCCTTTGCTCCGGCGTGGAGCACCCCAACAACATCTACGCATGGCGCAACCTCGAAGGCCTGCAGGTGTCTGTCCGCGACTTTCCTTCGGTCGACGGCCTGTTTCCGACCGACGCCGTCATCGAGGCCTTGCAAGGCAGCCACCGTGCGCGCGTGGTTACCTTATCGGCCACCTCGTTCAAGCCTGGCTTTCGGGCCGAACTCGATCGGCTAGGTGCAGCCTGCCGGAGCGCCGACGTTCGGCTGGTAGTCGATGGAGCGCAAAGCATAGGAGTCACGCACCTGGACCTCGCGCGCACTCCCATCGACGCATTTACAGCCAGTACGCAAAAGGGGCTGTGCTCGTTGTACGGCATGGGCTTTTTGTATGTGCGTCGCGAGTTTGCCGAGAGCCTGACACCGCGTTACCTCGCCCGATTCGGAGTTGAGATGGAAGCAAACCACGAGGCTGACTACGACGACGCGCCCATCAAGTACCAGGCGGCGGCTCAGCGTTTCAACCTCGGCAACTACAACTTTCTCGCAGCGCTGCTGGTGGGTGACACGCTGGAATTGCTTAATGGCGTCGGCACACAGGCAATCGACACGCACGTAACCGGCTTGGCAGCGGCGCTATCGGCCGGCTTGATGGACCTAGGTGCGCCGGTCGCCCGGGCTCCCGACGCCCTGCGTGCCAACATGGTGTGCATCGAGTCGCGCAACCCCGACGCTGCCGCAAGCCTGCAAGCACACCTGCAAGCCCATAAGGTGATGGCTGCCGTTCGGCGCAACGCACTGCGGTTTTCATTGCACCTGTACAACAATCAGGCGGATGTGGATGTCGCTCTGGCGGCCTGCAAGAGCTGGCTGGATCTGCACGGAACGACTTTGCAGTAGGCCGCTGACAAGGCTCGGCGACTGTCATTGACTGGCGGTTCTTCGCGGTGGCGTTCCCCGGCGCATATGATCGCGGGCAGCAGCGCGCTACTCCTGGTTTGCACTGACAGGTTGAACAACAGGAGGCTCGCAGAGTGCGGCAGTTGTAAGGGGACAGACATGTTTTTTCGCAGTTGTAGCTCTGCTCAGAAGCTTGAGCTCTGACATCGCCGTGGCTTGCGCCACTAGGCTTTGTCTAGCTTCTGCGCTTTGAGTCCGTCATCCTTGCCCTGCACTCACGTGAGCATCCTTCTATGACGCTCGTCGAGTTTTCACAAATGCGAGCCAATCCAGTCGTCGCCGTCCAATGAGCTTTCGTGCGTGACCCGACGGATTATGTCTTGTCTTCTCCCCGTTGCCGCGGGCGATCTTCAGTCCTCTTGTCCACGCGTGCACGCAAGAGCATGTCATGAAACAGTCGGGCCGCCGGCATGAGTTCACGCCCGCGTCGCCTGATTAACCCGATCACCCTCGTGATTTCTGGATCTTCAAGCGGGACGCTGATCAGCCCGGAATGTCCTTTTGGAGGCATTGCCAGTCGCGGGACAACGCCCAGGCCGAGCCCCGCTTCGACAAGGCTCACCAAAGCCGGGACGTGACGCACCTCACAGGTCCACTGCGGTTTTCGATCAACGCGGCTGAGTGCTTGATCGATCAGGAAACGGTTGCCACTTCCCTGCGCAAGCGTCAGGTACTCATACTCGGACAACTCAGTCCAGGTGAGCCGCTTCCGCCTCGCAAGAGGATGCCCCACAGGACATGCGACAACAAATCGTTCTTCCAACAGGGGCGCGAAATCGATGTCAGCTTCTTGGGTGCCGATGTACGTCAAACCAAAGTCGGCATCTCCCCTTGCTACTGCGACAAGGACCTCCGAAGAGTATTCATCGATAAGTCGGATGCGTACCCTCGGATACGAAGCGTGAAACCGCTTTATGAGACCTGGTAGGAAGTAACCCACGGCAGACGGGACGCAAGCAATCGTCACCAGGCCAGAGATGCGTTCCGTCGTGTCCTTGATGCCGACAAGTGCGTCTTCCAGTTCGCGCATGACGTTTTGAGCCCTGGGCACGAAAGCCCTGCCGACCGTCGTCAGTTCCACCTTCCGCGTCGTGCGGCTGAAGAGCTTGATGCCGAGCGCCATCTCGAGCTTGTCGATGCGACGAGACAGTGCCGACTGCGACAGGTGCAAGTTTTCAGAGGCAACCCGGAAGCTACCGAAATCCGCAACGGACAGAAAGGCGCGCAGATCCGCGAGATCGAAATTCATGCGTTTCACGCAAAGGTAGAACGAATCTTTGCAATTTACACCGAAGCGGCTCCCCGCGAACAATCAACCCTCAGCAGCGGCTGCAATCAAGGGCCGCATCAACAAGGAGACATTGATGAGCATTTCGCCCGACGTTGGCACCACCCGAAGTTCGCTTCGCCTTTCTATACGCCGCGTGTTCGGCGTTCTGGCAACCACCGTGATGGCGGCCGCAACGCCCTTGGCCCACGCCGCTTGGCCCGAGAAGCCAGTACGCCTCGTCGTGCCCTACGGTCCCGGTGGCAGTTCTGACGTCATTGCGCGCCTCATCGCCAACGAGATGTCAAAGACGCTTGGGCAGGCCGTCATCGTGGACAACAAGGCGGGCGGCTCCGGGATCATCGCCATGCAGGAAGTGGCACGCGCGGCACCGGATGGCTACAACGTCGTCCTTGGGCATGTGGGCACTTTGGCTGTCAATCCGGCAATGTTTGCAAAGCTGCCGTACAGCGATGAGGACTTCGCGCCAGTTGCCTTGCTGGCCAAGGTGCCAATGGTGTTCGCCGTCGGAGCGAAGGTGCCCGCAGCAACCCTGCCGGAGTTCATCGCGTTGGCCAAGTCAAAGCCAGGCAAGCTGAACTATGGCTCTGCCGGCAACGGCAGCGCGGGTCATCTTGCCTTCGAGATGTTGAAGGTCACCGCCAACATTGATGTGACTCATGTTCCGTACAAGGGCACGGGAGCACAGCTCAACGACCTGCTGGCGGGCAACACGGACGCTGCCTCTGCCGGCCCTCCGGGCTTCATTGCACAGGCCAAGGCAGGCAGGATCAAGATCATTGCGAGCGGCTCGCCGCAACGCCTGTCAGCGCTTCCCGCGGTGCCTACCGTCGCCGAACTCGGCTATCCCGGCTTCGACAGCTCTCAATGGTTCGGTCTTCTTGCGCCAGCGAAGACGCCGCCCGAGATCGTGAGCCGGCTGCATGACGCCGCCGTCAAGGCATTGAGCGTGCCGGCGGTACGTGCTCGGCTCGAGGAAGACGGCAGCACGGCGGCTCCCATGACGCCAGCCGAATTCGCCAAATACATCAAAGCCGAGCGCGAACGTTGGGGCAACGTGGTCCGCAAGGCCGGGCTCAAGGTCGACTGAGTCCCCCTTCATCACTTCATTTTTTTCGAGACATCATGAACACCACTGTTGCTGAAAAACGAGTCCTGCTGGAGTCCGAACTGCTTGAACTTGGTGCGAAGGCTTTCGAGGGCCTTGGCCTGCTCCCAAAGGATGCTCAGGATGTCGCCAGGATTCTGGTGACGGCAGACCTCTTCGGTTTGTCGACGCACGGCCTCAGCCGCGTCGAGTCCTATGGGGAGCGCCTGAGTGTCGGCGGCATAAAGGCGCGACCGAACATCAAAGTGGAGCAGCGTGCGCCCGCCATCGTGAGCGTCGATGGCGACAACGGTGTCGGCCCGCTTGTCGGCATGCGTGCGCTGGAGGCAGCCATGGAAACGGCCAAGCAGACTGGGGTCGGCATTGCGTTCGCACGCGGCAGCAACCATTTCGGCCCGGTCTCGCCGTACTCGCTGATCGCAGCAGAGGCCGGCTTCGCCAGCATCATCGGCAGCAATGCGACCACCACAATCGCGCCATGGGGCGGCAGCGATGCGCGCCTGGGCAACAGCCCGGTTGGCTTTGGTGTGCCAAATCCCGGTGGCAACCCGTTCCTGCTCGACATGGCCATCAGCGTTGCCGCTCGTGCCAAGATCCGCAACGCCCTCAAGCGCGGGGAATCAATTCCCGACACGTGGGCCACGGACAAAGACGGCCGGACCACAACGGACCCGGCGGCGGCCCTGGACGGGTTCCTGCTTCCAATTGGTGGGCACAAAGGCTACGGCCTCGCGCTGCTGGTCGACCTGTTCGCCGGCCTTCTGTCCGGCGCTGCCTATCTCACGCATGTGAAGTCATGGGTCGATGCGCCTGACGAGCCACAGAACCTCGGGCACTTCTTCTTCCTGATGGACACGCGGCGCCTCGGGTCCACCGCATGGCTGAGCGAGCGGATGAACGACTTCGCGGCGATCCTGCATGCCAGCCCCCCCGTAGAGGCGTTGCGACCCGTCCTCGTGCCAGGTGAGATCGAACTGAACAACCTCGCGCGTCATCGGCGCGACGGCCTTGCACTGGATCCCGCGGTGCTTGCTTTGCTCGACGAGCACGCGGCCAAGGCCTAGGCAGCCGGGCAGGCCTGCCGCCCCACGATCTGGCCGGCCCATGAAGAACACGGAGACTCAAGATGAAGGCCATTCACCTGTACGCAGTGATGCTGCTGGCAGCGACGGGAGGCGATGCGCAGTCGCAATCAGCCTATCCCAGCAAGCCGATTCGCATCGTCGTTCCCTACGTTGCCGGCGGCGCCGCGGACATTACGGCGCGGATCGTCGGCCAGAAGATGGCCGAAGGGCTGCGCGTGCCCGTCATCATCGACAACAAGCCGGGCGCCAACGGCATGATCGGAACGGACGCGGTGGCCAAGGCGGCCCCGGACGGCTACACGCTTGTCCTGCTCGCAAGCGGCCCGCTTGTGGTGAACCCGGTGCTCTATGCAAAGGTCCCGTACGACCCGGTCAAGGATTTCTCACCCATCAGCCTAGTGACGAGCTACCAGTATGCCCTGACCGTTCCGGCAGCATCGCCGATCAAGAACCTGACGGAGCTGGTGGCGACAGCCAAGGCGAAGCCGGGGCACCTTAGCTATGGCTCGACCGGTGTGGGCGGTGGAGGGCATCTGGCTGGCGTCATGTTCGGTCTGATGAGCGGCGCAGAGTACACGCACGTGCCGTACAAGGGCGCGGCCCCTGCGCTAGCCGATCTGCTCGGCGGCACACTCTCCTTTACGTTCGACACGGTGGTCACGGCCGCGCCGTTTGTCCGGAGCGGAAAGCTCCGGGCGTTCGCGGTCTCCGGCCCCCGCCGGGCGTCGTCGCTGCCAGGCCTGCCGACCATGCAAGAGGTCGGCTACAAGGGGTTTGACATCACGCAGTTCCAGGGACTGCTGGCGCCTGCGAACACACCAGCGGCGATCATCGATCGCCTCCACGACGAAGTGACCAAGGCACTGAAGGTCAAGGAAGTCGCAGACCGGCTTGCCACTGAGGGCGGCTACGAGATTGTGGGAAGCACCCCGGCTGCGTTTGGCGAACGTATCCGCTCCGACCTTGATCGGTATGGAAAGCTCGTCAAGGATGCGAACATCAAGCCGGAGTAGGCATGTACAAGGTTGATGTCCTGATTCAGGGTTTTCCGGGGCGAGCCGTTTGCCACGGGGGTCTCGGGTGGAGCACCATCTCGCTCCTGCGCGGCGCGCAGCGGACGGTTCTCGTGGACGTGGGCGCGTTCGGCGTCCGCAAACCCCTTGCGAAGCAGCTCGCGCAACGCCGTGTCGCGCCAGAAGACGTCACCGACGTCGTCCTGACCCACGTGCATTACGACCACGCGGTCAACTTCACGCTGTTTCCCAAGGCAACGATCTGGGTCGGGCGCAGGGAACTTGAGTGGGCCGCTGCGGCGCAGCCCGGCTTCAATCCCTTGCCAGAACTCTACGTTCGGGAATTGCGGCGACTTGACCGGGTTCGCATGCTCGATGAGGGTGACGAGTTCCTGTCCGGGATCACAGCCATTTCCTCCGAGGGGCATACGCTCGGCCACCTGATGTACCTGCTCGCAGAAAGCGAAGTGCCGGTGCTGTTCACAGGCGATGCGGCGAAGAACCGCGCGGAGCTTCTCACAATGGACGTCAGTGACACCAGTGATCGCCCTGCGAGCATCGGCACTCTGGAACGGATCTGGGAAACGTGGCGACGCACACCCGGCACGTTGCTGATTCCCGGGCATGACCTCCCAATGCAGCTTGATGAGGCAGGCCAACCTGTCTACCTGGGAGAACGCAGCGCCGTGATCACGGCGTGGTTTTCACAGAGCCTCGCCCAGACAGCTACCGTCGATTTATGCCGAAAGTCACCCGGCGGCATCTTCTCCGAGCTCATCGGGTCCCGCGCAGAGCTTTGAGACCTCCTCACTTTTGAAACACCCCTATGCCAGTCACTGCTACGATCCGTTCTGCGCTTGCGCCAACTGGCGTGCTGCGCGCCTCAATCAATCTTGGCAATCCGATCCTCGCACGGTGGGATGCAGGCCGGAACCTGCCAGCCGGAGTATCGGTCGACCTGGCCACCGAACTCGCAAAGCGCCTGCAGGTTGAGTTCCAGCCTGTAGTGTTCGATGCCGCAGGGAAATCGGTGACCGCTGTCACCGGCGAGCAGGCTGACGTTGGCTTCTTTGCCGTCGATCCGCTGCGCGGCGAAGGCCTCCTGTTCACGGCACCCTACATCCTGATCGAGGGAAGTTACCTCGTGCGAATTGACTCCAATATCGAAAGCAACGAGCAGGTGGATGTCGAAGGCATGCGGATCATGGTCGGCAAGGGCAGCGCATACGATCTCTACTTGAGCCGCGAACTCAAGAATGCCCAGATCGTTCGCGCCAACACGTCACCCATCGTCGTGGACGAGTTTCTCGCGCAGAAGGTTGACGTGGCCGCGGGCGTGCGTCAGCAGCTTGCCTCAGACTCGGCGAGGTTGAATGGGCTGCGACTTCTGCCGGGTAGGTTCATGGTGATTCAACAAGCGATGGGAACACCGCGCAGCAGAGGCATGGAAGCAGCCAACTATCTAGGCGAGTTCGTCGAAGATATGAAATCTTCAGGATTTGTTGCCGACGCTATGGCTCGCCATGACATCAAAGGCGCATTGGTTGCACCGCCGCAATCGAATTGAATACCCGCAGCAAGCAAGAGTCACAGATGTCGCAATCGTCCTGCGATTTCTCGCCAACCCGAATACTGTCAACCTCGGGTGCAAGGTGCATGGCGGGCACCGTCATGAATGGGTAGGGCGGTCGGGCTCTGCGACTACTAAAACCAGTATGGGCGCCCCTGTCGCACGGACACCCAGAGCTATGTTCACCGCGCATTGGGCGCTGCATCCTCTTTTGAATTGAGATTCGAGAGGCCGCCCTCGCGTGGCGGCGGCTGCTCGTGGGAAGGACTACGGCAATTGGAGTCGAGCGTGCGCGAGCAGAGCTGCTTAGACGACGAAGTCGCCGCAGCCGCTAAAGCGCCAGAGGCGCACCTTTGGGGCGCTTTGATTGCGGAGAAGACTGGCCTCTGCGTCTCCAAGCTCTCGCCGGCCAAAGAGAAGATCGTACGGGCTCTGAGTGAGTCCGTGTCGTTCATGCGCGAGCAAGGCAAGTATCCGCAGCGTAGGTCCGAGCAACTGGGCAACTGGGCAACTGGGCAACTGAGGCCTGCTTGCGCCGCAGAACCCGCCGTCTTCTTGTAGTGGGCTTCGCCGTCAAGGCTGCATCTCCTTTTCCCACCACCCGCGGGTGTTCACGTTGGCAGCATCGGCAAGAGCTTCTAGCTCCGCAACCTCATCGCTGGTGAGCGTCATGTTGGTAGCTCGGACCAGACCATCGATGTAATAGGGCTTGGTGACGCCGATGATCGGCATCGCGCCCTTGGCGATCGCCCAAGCTGTCGCGACATCGGGAGCTGCGGCACCCTGCTTCTGGCCGATCGAGGCGAGCCTGTCCGTCAGAGCCTTCAACTGAGACAGCATGCCATCGTAAGTCGCCGCCCGGCTGCTGCCTTTCGGCAGCGGGCTCTCCGGACTGTACTTGCCGGTCAAGGCGCCCTGTTCAAGCACCATATAGGCAAAGAATGGGATGCCTTGGTTGCGGCAGTGGTCCAGGATGCAAGCATCTTCAGAGCCGCGGTAGAGCAGGCTATAGTGGTTCTGGACGGCCTCGACCCGGAACCCGGCTTCTCCAAGGATTTGGTTGGCAAGCTCGATTTCGCTCAGATTGTGATTCGAGACGCCCACATGTCTGACTTTCCCACTCTTTAGCAGCGGGATCAGGTGCGGAGTCCACCGCGCTACATCTGCTGGATTGTGAATCCAGTAGAGGTCGATGTAATCGGTGCCGAGGCGTGCCAAACTCTGCTCCAGCATGTCCGCCACCGGATCATCGCTAGTGCCAGCGGCCTGCGGCGTGAACTTCGTGGAGAGCTGGTAGTCGCCGCGGGCGTAGCGCTTCAGAACGTCCCCGAGTACGGTCTCTGACCGACCCATGCCGTACACCGCGGCGGTATCCCACAGGGTGAGGCCGGCCGCATGTGCCTTGTGCGCGACCTCTTCCAGGCCAGCTCGAGTGAGGGGGCTTCCGAAATAGCCGTTGCCGGTCTCACCGCTGTCGCCCCAAGCCCAGGTCCCCAGTGCGACCGTGGGGACCTTCAGATTATCCATTGTCATGTTCGCTCCATACTTGTTCTGCAGCCAGGTTCACTGTGACCAAGCCGCTGCTGGCAATATGATGCGCAGCGACGTCGAACCGTTATCCCGATGCGCCGGGATTACTGCCTAATCCTCTAGAAGCCGCGGTTCGCATTGCTGCGCTTTCGTGTGCGTGTGATAGTCGGGTTCATGGAAACACTGACCGAAATCGCGGCCGTGATTGCCCGACACGTCTCGAAGGATGGCTTCCATGCCACCCCCATCGAACGTGTGACGCTTGTTCGATCCTCCACGGTGACGATGCCGATGCCGAACGTTTATCGGCCGCAGCTGTGCCTCGTTGCTCAGGGGCACAAAGAGGTCACGTTGGGCGACCGTGTGTTCAGATACGCACCGGGGCGTTATGGGGTTGTGACTTATGACCTGCCGGTTATAGGCCATGTGGTTGAGGCGACGCCTGACAAGCCCTATCTCTGCCTATACCTCGATTTCGATCCGATCATGCTGGGGGACTTGGCGTTGCGCGTGCCGGCGCCGCGGGGAGCGCCATCTCTGTCCATAGGCAAGACAGTGTCAGACGCCGGGGCCGAACTTCTCAACGCGGCGCTACGCCTGCTGCGTCTGCTCGACGATCCGGCGGCGCTGCCGGTGCTCGGGCCGCTGGCCGAGCAGGAAATTCTCTATCGCCTGCTCGCCGGCGCGGACGGTGCCAGGATGCGCCACATCACCTCCAGCCAGGGTCGGGTGGCTCAGGTTGGCCGCGCCATCGCGTGGATCGGGCAGAACTTCCGGGAAAGGTTCAGCATCGAGCGGCTTGCCGCGGAAGTAGGTATGAGTCCGTCGAGCCTATACGAGCATTTTCGTGCCGTGACGGCGATGACGCCGCTGCAATTCCAGAAGCAGCTAAGGCTCCAGGAGGCGCGCAGCCTGATGCTGGTCCAGGGAATCGACGCTGCGACTGCCGCCTTCCGCGTGGGTTATGAAAGCTCGTCGCAGTTCACTCGCGAATATCGCCGCCACTTTGGTGAACCGCCAGCGCGCGACATAGCCCGCTTGCGCGCTTCGCCGGGCTTGGCAGTGGTGGCCTGAGATCGGCTTACTGCCATACTGTCCTTGCTGGTGGTGGCGGGATCGAGCATCATCATCGGGATCTGCCCGCCGATGAGGTCGGTCAAGGCCGGCGGCGCGCCCTTGTAGGGACGTGCAGGATCTGGACTCCAGCGTGGGCCTTGAAGATCTCCAGGACGATGTGGTGCGGCCTGCCGTTGCCCGGAGACGCATACGACAGAGCGCCGGGACGGTTGCGGGCCTTGGTCAGAAAGATCAAGTCAATCGTGTCCAAGTCTTGGGTTCGGTCCAGAGTTAATGGATACGAGCATCCTTTGCTCCTACTGCGAATTCAAGATGGGTTCGCCGGCCGCTTACGTTGAAGGCTCGACAGCATTACGACAACCATCACAACCGCATGGCTCTCGGCCCCCTGACCCCGAATGATTTCAATAACGAAGATCGACAAGCCGGAAGCCGCCTGACTGCAGTCTAGAAAATGGCCGGATAGGGCGGAGACGTCATCGGGCGGGACTCTGGGGGTAAACAGACGCGAATTTCCTTAGCTTTTTAGTAAGACTTGGGAAGTCCGAGTACTTTCTCTGCAATGAAGCAAAGAATGAGCTGCGGGCTCACCGGCGCAAGGCGGGGAATCCAGGCTTCGCGCATGTAGCGTTCAACGTGATATTCCTTGGCATACCCCATTCCCCCGTGCGTGAAGATCGCGTTCTCGCACGCGTGGTAACAGGCCTCAGCGGCGAGGTACTTGGCGCTATTGGCGTCGGCACCGCATGGCAGGTGTCGGTCGTAGCGCCAAGCGGCCTTCTGAACCATGAGGTGGGCTGCTTCCAACTCCATCCAAGACTTCGCCAGAGGATGCTGAACGCCCTGGTTCTTGCCGATCGGACGATCAAAAACCTCTCGTTCATTGGCATAGCCTGCTGCACGCCTGAGCGCGGCGCGTCCCAAACCAACGGCCTCGCTGGCAATCAGGATGCGCTCCGGATTCAGGCCATGCAGGATGTATTGAAAGCCCTTGCCTTCTTCCCCTATGCGGTCTTCGACCGGAATGCGGAGTCCGTCAATGAAGACTTGGTTGGAATCCACACATTTGCGGCCGAGCTTCTCGATCTCGCGAACCTCGATGCTGGTCCGCTCAAGGTCGGTGTAGAACAGGCTCAAGCCGTCGGTCCCTTGGCATTCTTCGATCGCCGTGGTGCGTGCCAGGAGCAAGATCTTGTTGGCCACCTTGGCCGTGCTGATCCAGACCTTCTGTCCATGCACGACATAGTGATCACCTTGGCGTATCGCGCGGGTCTTGAGCTTTAGCGTATTCAATCCGGTGTTGGGCTCGGTGACGCCAAAGCACGCCTTCTCCTTTCCTGAGATCAAGGGAGGGAGCCAACGTGCCTTTTGAGCGGTAGATCCGAACACAACTGCGGGATGCAAGCCGAAGATGTTCATATGAACGGCTGATGCACCCGAGAGCCCGGCGCCAGTGGCCGCAATCGTGTGCATCATCAAGGCGGCTTCGCTGATACCGAGTCCGGCGCCTCCGAACTCTTCCGGCATGGCGATGCCGAGCCAGCCCGATTCTGCGAGGGCTCGGTGGAAGTCGTGGGGAAATCCACCTTCCTGATCCTTGCGCAGCCAGTAGTCAGCATCAAACGGGACGCAGACGCGCTCGATCGCGTCGCGAATCTGCTCCTGTTCTGGGGTCAGTTCAAAATTCATTCACTACTTTCCTTAGGGATGGGTACGCGCGACCTGAGTGGACCAGGCCACGCCAGTTCGTCCGAACCGACTAAGGCGCCTTCTTGGTTGGCATGTACGGGTAATAGGGAGGTGCTTCCCCCACGGCCTGCATGTCGACTTCCAAGATGCAGATGCCAGGCGCCTCCAGTTGGTCGCGCACGGTAGAGCCGAACGCGTTCGCCGACTTCACACACGCATAGCGCGCAGACGCCGCGGCAGCCAGTTTGGCGAAGTCGGGCGGCATGAGATCCCCGTAGACGCGTCGTCCTCCGAACGCCGCATCTTGCATGTGTCGGATCACGCCATAGCCTGCGTCATTCATGACAATGAAGAGAATGTCGAGTCCCTCCTGGACGGCGGTCCAAAGCTCGGAAACGTGCATCATGAAGCCGGCGTCGCCGTGCAGCACCACCGTCTTGCGCCCGCCCGCCGCTACTGCCGCTCCGATGGCCAGCGGCAACCCCTGCCCGATACCTGCGCCGATGGGGTGCACGGCGTCTCGAGGACCGTAGACTTCATAGAGCCGGTTTCCCCAGGTGGAATTGGCGACGGTGATGTCTCGCACCCAAAGTGCGTTGCGCGGCACCACGCGTCTGAGCTGATCGGCAAAGCTTGCATACGGACCAAGGGTCGCCTTGAACTCCTCCCGCGCGCGAAGCTTCATCGCTTGAAATTCCTTCGCGAACCCGACGTTCGGCTGCAAACGGTCCTTCAGACGCTTGACCAGCCCACTGATTACGAGGCGTGAATCGCCAAGCACGAACATCACATTGCTGTAGGTGCGGCCATTGGCGGCCGGGTCGATGTCGATGTGGATGCGCTTTTCAGGCAGCGGCGTCGTGTTGTCAACCGTCTCCTGGCCTCGCAGTCGCGAACCGACCACGAGCATCAGGTCGACTGTTCGATAGAAGTCCTGAACGGTCTGCACGCCGGTGCCATTCATGCCTCCCAAGTTCATCGGATGGTCTTCGGGCACGACGCCACGCGCGGCATGGCTGGTTACCATCCCGAAACCCAAGCTCACCAGTGCCTGTATTTCCGCGCTGGCGTGCCTCGCTCCATTGCCGACCCACAGCATCGGCCGTTTCGCGCTCATCACCTGATCGACCAAAGCGTCCATCTGGGCCTCTGTCGGCTGTAGCGGTTCTGGGATTGGCAAACGAAAGTCCATGCCGAGCTGCGGGGGCAATGAGACGACCGTTTTTTGCAGGTCGATCGGGATCTCGACGCTGACGGGTCCCTTGGGTGCGGTCAAAGCTTCGGTCGCGGCGCGTGTCAATACGCCCCAGGCTTCTTCAGGCGTACGGATGCGATAGGCTGATTTGCAGGCCGCACGCATTAGGCCTAACTGGTCCGGTGCATCGTGCGTGGTGCCCGTGTTGCGGTCGATCAGCTTGCTGGGGACCTGACCAGTGAGGTGCAGCAAAGGCGTACCAGCGAAACGCGCCTCCACCAAACCTGCGATTGCGTTGGCCACGCCAGGCCCGGTACTTGACACAAGAAGGCCAAGTCCTCCGGTCACTCTCGCAAATGCATCGGCCATGTGCGAGGCGCCCGCTTCGCCCCGCGTCATCACCATGTGAATGCGATCGCGCCGCGCAATTGCGTCGAATATTGGGATGTTGTGAACGGAGATGATGCCAAAGCCGGTCTTGATACCGACTTGTTCCAGAAAGCAGGCGACGGCATCGCCGACGTTGGTGTTCACGTTGTTCCTCTTAGGTCGGTGTCTGCTAGAACATTCGACGTCCCAACGACGCCGCGGAGCGTGTCGAGAAACTCTTGAGAAGGGTCAGGCGCTTTAGGAATAGTCGTCACGTCGGTCATGGATGGGAGTCAACCTGGTTCTTGGCCTTAGGCGAGCCAGGCGCGGACAGCGGGTGGCCGCCATCTGCACCGCTCTCGCTCCCTTAAAAACTCAACGTGTGCCTAGAGCCTCGACAGTCTCCTGCGGCAGCATTGTGTGAACGGAATCCACACCTGAAAAGCATAGATTTCAGGTCCTAACCATCTAAGATGAGCATGGACGCTACAAGTGGAGGATCCCATGGATCTGCGCCAGCTTCGCTACTTCGTCGCCGTTGCGGACAGCGGCAGCATCAGTGCCGCGGCTGTGGTCTTGCATATCGCGCAGTCAGCGGTCAGTCGTCAGATGCTTCGATTAGAAGATCAAGTTGGGGGGGCCTTGTTTCGGCGCAGCATTGCCGGTGTCGAGCTCACCGACAGCGGCCACTTGCTGTTGGAGCGTGCGCGCTTCATTCTGCGGGAGGTCGAGAGTGCGACAAGCGATGTCGCCACGTTCAGTCGCGGAATGCGTGGCACTGTGCGCGTAGCGGCGCCTGCCAGCGCGGGACGCGTCCTCTACGTACCGTTGGTAAAGCGGTTCCACGCTCAATATCCGCAGGTGCAGCTTGAGCTATCGGAAGGGACAACCGACGAGATGTTGCGCAGCTTGGCCATCGGTACGTTGGATCTCGGACTCGTCACGGAAGTCGAGCCTCGCGACGACATTGTGTTGCAGCCTCTCTTGCGCGAGGAAGCTGTGCTTCTGTGCCCTGTTGGCCATCCGCTTTGCAAGCGAAAGAGCATTGCAGCACGCGATTTGCCGCAGATGCCGATCATTATCGCGCCGGGGTTGCGGCGCATCTACGAGGAGCGATACGGTGCATTGCGCCCGATTGTCCAAATTCACAGCGGCAATCCAGCTGCCGAGCTAACGCGATTAGGGGTGGGTCATGCCGTTGTCCCAAGGTCTGCGCTGGGTACATCTGATGTATGGCGCGGGTTGCAAGGAATTCCTGTACGCGGCCTTGAGACCACACGGATGCTCGCCTGGAGCAAGGGGCGCCCTGCCAGCCTGGCAACGCGCGCACTTCGCGTCGCTGTGGAGGAGCTTGTGAGTCAGGGCATCGCGGAGAAGGTGTTCTTGCCGGTGTGATTCAACGTACGCGCTCTCCACTGGTCTATTGACTGAAACTGCGCGGGCCAGTCGCACCACAGGGCTCGGACGCACAAAGACACGTGCGCAAAGATGCTCGGCTGCATGTATCCCGCCGCTCCTTACGACAGGTCAGCCGCATCGAGTAGGCCTGCGTCCCAACGATGGCGCGCGGTTCGCCGTCTAGTTCCATGACATCGTCCGTTGGTTAGGCGGCGCGGGCCAGTTGCTGGCGCGCGAGCTCGAGCTCTTGCAGCAGCTTCTCTCTGACCTCAGCCGCCTTCGTGGCCTGTGCCTGTCGCACGTGGCCGTACCCTCGGATCGTCTGAGGTAGCGAGGCCAGCTTGATGACGACGGGCAAGGTCTCAGCACGCAAGTCGGACAGGGCAGCCTGCATGTCGTGTTCGTACTGCAGTAGCAACTGACGGTCCAGTGCGCGCTCCGCCGTATTGCGGAATGGATCGAGCCAACTCCCTCTTAGCCCACGCATCCGCGCCATCCACTTCATCGCCAGAAGCACCCAGGGCCCCGCATCACCCTTGACGGGCTTGCCACCATTGGGGTCCTGCCGGGCGAACGGCCAGACCCCAAGGTGAAAGCGCAGGCGGATCGGGCCCTCGAACTCCTGCTCCAGCGCCGATCGGAAGTCGGGGTGCGTGAACAGGCGGGCTACCTCCCACTCATCCTTGGTCGCTAGGAGTCGGTGGTAGTTGTGTGCCACGGCCCTGGCCAGCGCATCACCCCCTTGGATACCGGCTTCCAGTTGGCGCACCCTCTCCACCAACCCCCGGTACCTTTGCACATGTACCTGGCCGCTGTGCGCGCGCAGGTGCTCGATGCGGTGCGCGACGGTCTGGTCGAGCCCCCGGGTCTGTCGTGGAACAAAGGTGATAACGTGTGCCGGCTGCTGCGCCTTCAGGTAGCGCTCGACCGCCGGTTGGTCGTGGGCGGCGCGTCGACCCCAGAGGAATGCTTCCTTGTTCATGGTAACGGCCACGCCGTTGAGCTCGATAGCCCGCTCTATCGCCACTCTGCTCAACGGGATGAACCCGCGTTGCCAGGCGAGACCTAGCATGAACATATTGATGCCGATCGGATCGCCGACCAGTGCGGTGGCCAAGCGCTCGCCATCCAGCAATACGAGGTCGGCCTTTCCCGCCGCAGCCTCGATGCGTTCGATGAGCATCTTCGGGTCGAGCTGCCAATCTGGGTTGCGCGCGAAGTCGTTTGTCGGCACGAGACCGGTGCTCACCACTGCGCGCCCGCGACCGGCCGGCAGCCGTGAGAGTGATTCGTCTGACGCCGCGACGACCAGGTCGCAGCCGATCAAGGCATCGGCCTCGCCGTCGGCAATGCGCGTGGCATGCAGCATCTGAGCCTCGGGTGCGAATCGCACGTGCGAGGTCACGGCGCCGTACTTCTGCGAGAACCCGGTGACGTCGAGGCTCGAGCTGTATTGGCCCTCAAGATGCGCGGCCACGGCCAAAGTCTGGCCGATGGTCACCACGCCCGTGCCGCCGATGCCGCAGATCAGCGCGCTGTAGGCGTGTTGCAGCGGTGCAATGGCGGGCTCGGGCAAATCGTGCGTGTAGGGACGCTGCGATGCCGCCTGTGCCTCGGCGCGCACCGAGGCGCGTCGTGGCTTTCCGCCCTCGACGCTGACGAAGCTGGGGCAGAAGCCTTCCACGCAGGAGTAGTCCTTGTTGCAGCTTCCCTGGTTGATGCGGCGCTTGCGGCCGAGCTCCGTCTCCAGCGGCTCGATCGACATGCAGTTCGACGCCACGCCGCAATCGCCGCAGCCCTCGCACACGGCCGCGTTGATGAACAAGCGTCGGTCGGGATCAGGCAACTTGCCGCGCTTGCGAAGCCGACGCCTCTCCGCCGCACAAGCCTGGTCGTACAGGATCACCGACACACCAGGATATTCGCGGAATTCACGCTGCACAGCGTCCATGGCCGTGCGGTGGTGCACTGCGACGCCCTTGGGAAGCGCGACTCCGGCATAGCGCTCCGGCTCATCCGTCACGACCGCCATCTTGAGGATGCCCTCTGCCGCAAAGCCCGCGAGGATCTGTTGCGGGCTCAGGTTGCCCTCGACCGGCTGTCCACCCGTCATGGACACGAAGCCGTTGTACAGGACCTTGTAGGTGATGGGCACCTGCGCCGCTACCGCTTGGCGAATCGCCAGGTAGCCCGAATGCGCCAGGGTGCCATCGCCGATGTTGGCGAACACATGGCGCTCGGCGGTAAAGGGTTGCTGGCCGAGCCACATCACCCCTTCGGCGCCCATATGCGACCACGTGGTGGTCTGCTGCGGGTTGATCAGCAGCGCCATGCTGTGGCATCCGATGCCAGCCAGCGCGCGGCTGCCTTCAGGCACCTTGGTCGAGCGGTTGTGCGGGCAGCCTGAGCAGAACCCGGGCACGCGTGTGGGTCCGGGTGCCTTCACGGATGAGCCAGCGGGTTGCGCGGGCGCTGGCAGGTCGAATCCCAGCACCCGAGCCAGCACCTCGGCCACCCGTGTCGGTGTAATTTCGTTGGCGTTCGGAAAAGCGATGTCTGTAGGGACCGAGTCAAACAGCCCGCCCTCGAACTGCTTGCCCACGAGGCGCGGTGCGTTCGCGCTGCCATAGAGGATGGTTCGTATCTGGTCTTCCAGGATAGGCCGCTTCTCTTCGACCACCACGACGGTGTGCAGCCCATGCGCGAATTCGCGCACGATCTGCGGATCCAGGGGCCAGACCAACCCGACCTTCAACAGCTTGAGGTTGGCCAACCGCGCATGACCGCCGCCCGCCGTCTCGCTGTCACGCCCCAGGGCCTGCAGGACATCCTGCCACGCCTTGCCGGCGGCGATGACTCCGACGCCGGCTCCGTGCGGAGCGGCGACGATCTGGTTGAGCTGATTGGCTCGGGCATAGGCCATCACCGCGGAATGCTTGTGGTTGTACAGCCGATCCTCCTGAGGAAGCGGCAGATCGAAAGCCCGGATCTGATAGCCCGCCCCGAACGGGTCGGTGGGCCGGCTCGGCGCCTCGGGCAGTGTGATCGCAGGAGCGTCCGCACCGACGTAGACCGACCCACCGCCTTCGACAACGTCGGTCACAACTTTCATGCCGACCCAGCAACCCGAGAACCGGCTCATGGCAATTCCATGCAGGCCGTAGTCCAACAGCTCCTGCGTGTTGGATGGGTAGAGCACAGGCATGCCGACTGCCATGAAGATGGGATCGGAGAAGTTGGCGACCGAGGAACTCTTCGCCCCGTGGTCATCACCCGCCAGGCACAGCACGCCGCCCTTGGGCGATGTGCCGGCCTGGTTGGCGTGACGAAGCACATCGCCCGAACGGTCCACGCCCGGGCCCTTGCCGTACCAAATGCCGAAGACACCATCCACGCGCGCGCCGGGAAAGGTCCCGACGTACTGCGAGCCCCAGATCGCGGTGGCCGCCAGGTCCTCGTTGAGGCCAGGGCGGAACACCACGTTGGCGGCCTTGAGCGCCTTCTCGGCGGCCCACAGCTCCATGTCATAGCGTCCTAATGGCGAGCCGCGGTAGCCGGAGACATAGCCGCCTGTGTTCCATCCAGCTGCGACGTCGCGGGCGCGCTGCTGCAGCGGCAGGCGCACCAGCGCCTGGATGCCGGTCATGTAGACCCAGTCGTCGTTGATTCGGTAGCGGTCATCGAGGGTTGCGACGTCGCGAGCCAGGGCGGTATCCAAAATCTCTCTCCTCATCGGGGGTCAGTGCTGGGCGGCCGGCACGTCGCTGCCGCTCTTGCCCACCAGGAACTGCAGGTCGCAGCCATCGTGGGCCTGGTTGACGGTGTCGACGTACAACTTGACGTAGCCTCGACTGGCCGGAGCGGCAGGCGGCCTCCATGCGGCCATGCGCTGCTGCAACTCGGGTTCAGAGACGAGCAGCTCCAGTCGCCGCGCGGCGACGTCGAGCTCGATCAGGTCGCCATCACGCACCAAGGCGAGTGCGCCACCCACTGCCGCCTCCGGCGACACGTGCAGTACCACGGCACCGAAAGACGTACCGCTCATGCGAGCATCCGAGATGCGGACCATGTCCGTCACGCCCTGCTTCAGCAGCTTGGCGGGGATGGGCAGCATCCCCAGCTCCGGCATGCCCGGAAATCCCTTGGGGCCACAGTTCTTGAGGACCATGACCGAATCCGCATCGACCTCGAGATCGGGATCGTCGACACGCTGATTGAGGTCGTCCTGGTTCTCGAACACCACCGCACGCCCCTTGTGCTTGAGCAGGCGCGGTTCGGCTGCCGAAGGCTTGATGACGGCGCCGTTCGGGCACAGATTGCCGCGCAGGATGGCCACACCCGAGTTCGCCATAAAGGGCTTCGCCACGCTGTGAATCACGTCCGGGTTCATGCAGGTTGCGCTGGCATTGTTCTCGGCGAGCGTCTTGCCGGTCACGGTCAGCGCATCGCCATTCAGCATGCCGGACTCGCACATGTCGCGGATGATCACAGGCAGGCCGCCGGCTTCATGAAAGTCCTGCATCATGTAGCTGCCCGAGGGCTGGAGGTTGAGCAGCGTAGGCACGTTGCGCCCGATCCGGTGCCAGTCCTCGATGTCCAACTGGACTTCCATGCGCCGCGCCACCGCTGTGAGGTGGATGACGGCATTGGTCGACCCGCCGATGGCCGCGTTGATCGCGATGGCGTTCTCGAACGCCTTGCGCGTCAGCAGCTTGTCCAGCGTGAGACCCTCCCGCACCATCTCGACGATGCGGCGGCCCGCCATGCGCGCGAGCACTCGACGCCTGGCATCAACGGCGGGAATCGACGCGTTGTCGGGCAGCCCGATGCCAAGCGCTTCGACCATCGAGGCCATCGTCGAAGCCGTTCCCATCACATTGCACACGCCCACGGAGCGGGTGAGGCAGCTCTCGGCCTCCTCGAAGTCCTCGTTGCTGGCACGACCGGCGCGCAGGTCCGCCGCCAGGTTCCAAGCATCCTTGACGCCGAAGGCCCTACCCCGGAAGCTGCCGTTGAGCATGGGGCCTCCGGACAGGCCGATGGTCGGCAGGTTGACGCTGGCGGCGCCCATCAGCAGCGCCGGGGTCGTCTTGTCGCAGCCCATCAGCAGAACCACCCCGTCCAGCGGATTGGCGCGCAACGTCTCTTCGACGTCCATGCTGCATAGGTTGCGCAGCAGCATTGCCGTCGGCCGAGTCAGCATCTCGCCGGGCGAGATGACCGGGAACTCCATGGCCACGCCGCCCGCTTCCAGGATGCCTTCGCGAACGTGTTGAGCCAAGTCCCGGAAATGCGAATTGCATGGGGTGAGTTCAGACCAGGTGTTGCAGATCCCGACAACGGGCCGTCCGTCAAAGTGATCCATCGGCACGCCCCGGCTGCGAACCCAGCCTCGGTTTGCAAAGTTTTCTGCACCTTTTCCTTTGAACCAGGCTTGCGATCGCAGCTCGCCCTTTTCTTTACCGGACATACGCTTGTCTTTCTATCAATGACATCGAGGGGGTCGCTCGTGCTCGGACGGCTTGGGGTTACCGGCCAGCCTTACGCCACACGTCCCCCAGACGCAGATGGGCTTGTCGATCGATTCGACGATGCAGGGTCGTGCGAGCGCATGCGCCGCTCCAGCACGGCCAGCAACGGTGCCAACAGCACCACCACTAGCATCGGTGCCGCTGCGGCGCACATGGCGACCTTCAGGCCCATCTGTTGCGCCAGCAACGCTGCGGCGATGAGTGGTGCAGCGCTACTGCCGAAGCGCGAGACAGCACCTTTCCAACCGACTGCCGCGCTGCGCAGCGCGGCCGGATAGACGATTGGCGTGATGATGTTGAGCGACTGGTAAGTGCCGACAATGAAGAAGCCGGCGCTGGCGATTGCCGCCACGAAAGCCGGGCTGCCGAAGGGAAAGATGGCAAGCCCGAACAGCGACAGTGCGCCCAGCAGCGCATACACAGCGGTCACAGGGTAGCGCCCGAAGTGATCAATCACGAAGCCGGTTGAGAGTCCGGCGATGATCGACGCCACGCCGGCCATCGAGGCGTAGGCCGCATAGCTGGCGACCGGGACGCCCTTGAATTCGTGGAAGAAAGCCGCGCCGATGCCGAACAGGTTGACGCTGATTTGTCCGCAGATGCAGGTGAACCAGAGCACGGTGGTGAACACTGCGCGATGGTCGCTGAAGATCTCGATGATCGAGATGCGGGCGCCGAGGCGCCGGGCGGCGGGTTCGCGAAAGCGGGTGTCGGCCTTCACCACAATGCTCAGCTTGCGCAGGGCACGATGAATGTCGCTCGATGGGGCGGCAGTGCGGGCCAGGTGCAGTGGCGATTCGGGCATCAAAAGCACGATCGGCAAGATCATCAGGAGCGGTGCCAACGCACCGATCACATACATGCCCTGCCAGCCAATGCGGTCGAGCGAGAAGGCCACGAGGCCGCTGGCACCCACTGTGCCAACGGCCACGCCGGCGTAGACGATGCCTACCATCGTTGAGCGCCGCT
The DNA here is from genome assembly GCF_056394705.1 of Variovorax sp. 10N420. Lineage (NCBI taxonomy): Bacteria > Pseudomonadati > Pseudomonadota > Betaproteobacteria > Burkholderiales > Comamonadaceae > Variovorax > Variovorax sp. 10N420. The sequence goes on from NZ_JBFTIJ010000005.1 coordinate 335,524, forward strand.
TGATAGATGAAATGTCGGCAACCAGGCTGGCGGCAGCAGGCAGCAGGCCACCTCCCAGCACGCCAGCGACGAAGCGGGTCACCCCAAAGCTGGTGATCGAGGTGGCGAACACGCTTTGCAATGTGGCGATCGAGAACAACGCCAACAGTGCGATCAGCACGCGCTTGCGGCCGAAGTGATCGGCCAGCGGCGACAGCAGCAGGCCGCCGATCGCCTGTCCCATGGGCTGCAACGCGAAGGCGCCGGTGAGGCTTGCGGTTGGGACACCGAGCGTTGACGCAATTACAGGCAAGATTTGGCCGGTCACCGCCAGGTCGTAGCCGTCGATCAGCAACACGAGAAACAGCATCGCCACGGTGAAGACGTGGCCGTGACGCACCGGCGATGCGTCGAGCAGCCCGCCGAGGTCGATCTTGTTGTCGCACGTGCCGCGATCCGGGGCGGCGCGCGCTCCGTTCGGCGCAATGAACTCCGGCATCTTGTCGTCTCCGTTCTATGTCTGGATGGTTCCACTTCTGCTGGAACCGAGGCATAGAGAAGCGTACGTTTGACTTGCTGGATTGGATTGCGGTTACAGGCTAATCTGGGTGGCGATCGAGGCTGGAACTCTGATGGGCATGTCAAGGAGGATCTGCGCGTTCCCCTTGCCCAATGGGTCGAAACGTGCAGAGGCTGGGCCTCCTCCGGCAAGGGCGTCGTGCATCACCAGATTCAGTGAAGCCGTGCCCGGCAGGTAAAAGCGTTCGACGTGACCCTTCACCTGGTGGGCGAAGTAGTCCCTCACCGCCTCGGGCGTCAAGCGAGCCCACAACAGTGCAATCCACTCAGGCTTCCGAGCGATGACGCCAATATTGGAGATGTTCCCCTTGTCGCCGCTACGTGCCCACGCCAGCCGAACAAGTGGAACTTCCACTTGAGCCTCGTCCACGGGATCGGTCCATGCAGCGGGGCTGGCGAGCGGCGGAGCCTGAGAGGCGGAGCGAGGATCCGATGTGGAAGCGGTTGGTGCGCTGCTTTCGATCGTCGCGCCGTCCAAGCAAACCCGAACAGGCACGCGGGCCTTGTCGAGCAAGAAGGAAAGAGGCTTGATGAGTGCGGAGGGCGAGGGGCGACCGCCGGCCGGCATCGTTGTGCCTGGCGACCAAGACGTGCCTGACGGCGCGATCTCACGGGCGAAGATCTCCAGGGCCTTCTTGTCCGCATGATCGACCACCACGCGAACCATCACTTCGCGAGAGGCACGCGTACGCGCATTCGCTCCATAGAGCGATTCGCAACCGAACAATTCGATCTGCACGTTGGCGTAGTCGGCCAGGCCGATCTGCTTGAAGATGCCCCGCGTGCGATCGATGATCGCTTCGCCGGTACGACGAGCCTTGGCCCATGCGTCGATGCCCACGATCGCCATCATTCCGACACATCGATAGCCGTCGAGCTGCGTAGCGGACACCTTGTACGTGCTGGTCGGTGCGCGCCCCCGCGCACCGCTGACGCGCACGCGCTCCGACGAAACTTGCTCGACTGTGACGTGCCGGAAGTCACAGCCGACATCCGGGAGCAGGTAGGCACCGGGATCACCGATCTCATAGAGCATCTGCTCGACAACGCAGGCCCGACCGATCAGCCCGCCGGTTCCTGCGGCCTTGGTCAACTCGAAGCTGCCGTCATCGGCGCACTCAATGATGGGATAGCCGATGTGAGCCCAATCGGGAACGCTCTGCCAATCCGTGAACAGGCCCCCGGTGGCCTGGCAACCGCACTCGATGATATGGCCCGCCAAGCTTCCACTGGCCAGGTGATCGTAGTCCTCGGGTGTCCAACCAAATTCGTGGATCAGCGCGCCCAGCGTCACGGCACTGTCGACGCCACGCCCCGTGATCACGATGTCGGCCCCTGCGGCCAGCGCGGACGCCACAGGGAATGCACCCAGGTAGGCATTGGCGCTCAGCACACGCGGCGGCAGCGCTTCATCGATGAACATGTCGCGCACGCCCTCTTCGCGCAGTGTTGACATGAGGCCACTCACGTCATCGCCCTCCACGACCGCGATACGCGGCGACAAGCCCATTGATGCGGCGAGCGCCTGGAGCGCATGCGCGCAACCTTGCGGGTTGATGCCTCCGGCGTTGGCGATGACCTTGATTCCGCGCGTCATGATCTCTGGAAGCACCTGGCGCATTGCGGTGTCGACAAAGTCCGTCGCGTAGCCCATTTCCGGCTTCTTCGCACGCGCGGCGGCCAGGATGGCCATTGTGGTTTCGGCCAGGTAGTCGAAGACCAGGTAGTCGACCCCCCCGGACGCCACCAACTGCGGTGCGCCCACCATACTGTCGCCCCAGAACCCGGAGGCTCCGCCGATCCTGACTATCTTGCCGGCCATGCTCAGGTCTCCTTGCTCTTGTTGAGTCGATTCCCCAGCTGACTCGGGGCCGAAGCTCTCCAGGGTTCTGTCCAATTTGGTTTCCGCTTCTCGTTGAAGGCGGCCATGCCTTCGCGGGCATCGTCAGTCATCGGCATCAACGCAATCTGGTTCTCAGCGTACGCAATCGCTTGGTCGAACGACATGGCCGAGATTGCGCGCATCGCGTACTTTCCCCTTCGGATCGCCGCGGGCGACTTGTCGACGATGCGGGCGATGAGCCACTGTGTCTTGGCGTCAAGATCGGCCAAGGGGACAACGTGATTGACCAACCCGGCCTGGCGCGCCTCTTCCGCCGCGAACGGCTCGCCCGTAAGCGTCCATTCGCGAACGATCCGCATCGGAACCAAGTCCTGCAGCAGGCTGAGCACCTGCATTGGAAACAATCCGACCTTCACTTCAGGCAGGCCGAACAGCGCGTGGTCGGCGGCTACAGCCATGTCGGCCATGCACAGCAGCCCCATGCCGCCAGCCATGCAAATGCCGTTCACCCGAATCACGATCGGCAATGTGGCACTTTGAGCCTCACGCATCAGGTCAGCGTAGTCGCCGTTAGGGCGCGAGAGATCGAGCGCGAACCCCTCGCCCGGCCGCAGGTCGGCGCCGGCGCAAAACGCCTTCTCGCCGGCGCCCGTCAAGACGATGGCCCTTACCTCGGGATCGGCGTGCGCAGCGCGCAAACCTTCCCGAATGCCGGCGATGACGCCCGCGTGAATGGCGTTTCGCTTGTCAGGGCGGTTGATGGTGATCCAGAACGACCGCTCGCGCTTGTCATGGAGGACCTCTGCGTCGGGAAGCGACCAATTGCTCATTTCTCGGCTCCTTGCACTTCATCCGGCTGGATCTCGACGACCAATGCCTTCGCCTGCACCTGCTCGTCAATGCTGACGAGAACGGCTGTAACTACACCTTGCACTGGGGCACTGTGGATGTGCTCCATCTTCATCGCTTCAAGAGCCAGTAGAGGCTGCCCTGTAACAACCCTGTCGCCCACCGCCGCGAGCATGGACACGACCCGGCCATTCATGGACGCCCGCACGCGCCCATCGCCTTCACCTGCGTCTTTGCGCGAAGCCGCGGCGCGCGTTTGGTCCTCCAATTCGTGCGGTCGACCCGCGTGGCGAAACCAGAGGGTGGCGCCATCGCGGTCATACGCAACGCTCTCCATCACGCCGTCGAGGAGGAATCGCGCTTCGTTTTCACCGACACAAACCGATTCAAGTACGTGCTCCTTCCCTTCGAACACGAGCTTGAAGCGCCACGGCTGAATCTGCGAGATGCTCGCCACAAGTTGCGAGCCATCAAGCGCGAAACGCACTCCGAGCGGCAGCGTGTGGGTCAGGCCGCGACTGCTTGCGTCATGTTGGGCATGTTCCCCCGTCTCTTGCAGCAGCCAGGCGCCAATTAGGGCCGCTCTCTCGATGGCCTTCGCGTCGATCGGCACCAAATCCGATTCGTGCTGGGCGATGAATGCGGTGGTTGCTCCGCCAGCGGCGAAAACGGGGTGCGACAGACAACGCGCCAAGAATTCCTGGTTCGTCCGCACACCCAGCGCCACGGTATCTTCAATGCCGCGCATCAAGCGGCGACGAGCACCGTCTCGCGTCGTCCCGTACGCGATCAGCTTGGCAATCATGGAATCGTAGAAGGGCGGGATCGACGTGACCGAGCGCAGGCCATGCTCCACGCGCAGCCCTTGGGGCACTTCCCAACGGCGCATCGTCCCGCTCTGGGGCATGAAGCCGGCTCGCACGTCCTCAGCACACAAGCGCACCTCTATGGCATGGCCGGAGAAGCGGATCTCGTCCTGGGAGAGGGGGAGGGCCTCACCCGCCGCCACGCGCAACTGCCACTCCACCAGGTCCAGCCCGGTGATAGCTTCGGTCACCGGGTGCTCCACCTGGAGCCGCGTGTTCATCTCCATGAAATAGTAGTTGCCTTCACGATCCAGCAGAAACTCCAGCGTGCCCGCCCCTTCGTAGGCGATGGCCTTGACGGCTGCAACAGCGGTGGCACCCATGCGCGAACGCAGTTCCGCGTTCACTACCGGAGACGGTGCCTCCTCGATCACTTTCTGGTGCCGACGCTGCACGGAGCAGTCCCGCTCGCCCAGATGCACCGCATTGCCATGCCGGTCAGCGAAGACCTGAATCTCGATGTGCCGCGGCTCGACGATTGCCCGCTCCAGAATGACAGTGGAATCGCCGAATGCGTTCATCGCTTCGGACTGGGCACTTCGAAGCAGGTCGGCGAATTCAACGCCCGACTGCACCAGCCTCATGCCACGGCCCCCGCCGCCGGCTGTTGCCTTGATCATGACTGGATAGCCGATGCGGGCGGCTTCTTCTGACAGGCGCTGTTCGCTCTGGTCTTCTCCCTGGTATCCGGGTATGCATGGGACGCCGGCGTCGATCATGAGACTTTTGGCGCCTGCCTTGTCGCCCATGGCGCGGATCGCCTCAGGCGACGGGCCGATGAAGACCAGGCCTGCATCGCGGGAGGCAGCCGCAAAGTCTTCGTTCTCCGCGAGGAAACCGTAGCCGGGGTGCACGGCGTCGGCGCCGCTGATTCGAGCAGCGTCGATGATGGCGGGAATGCGCAGGTAGGACTGCGCCGGGAGCGGTTCCCCAACGCAGACCGCCTGGTCTGCTGCCATGACGTGGGCTGACTGGGCGTCCGCCGTGGAGTACACGGCCACCGTTCGATAGCCAAGCGCATGCGCACTTCGGATCACACGCAATGCGATTTCGCCTCGATTGGCGATGAGAATCTTTGAGAAGGGCGTAGGAGCGTTCATGGAGTTGTAGCGATTGGTCATGGAGTCGATCACGGACGAGCGACCGAGAACTGCATGGCCTGCGGGGTTCGATCCTCGGCCTCGCGGCAAATCGCAAGCACGTTGGCCAGCACGGCGCGGGTATTGCGGGGATCGATCACGCCGTCATCCAGCAGGTGCGCACTGGTGGTGAACACGCTCATCTGACTGTCAAAGCGGTTGACAATGCGGTCCGACATCTCGTCCAGCTTTGCCTCGTCTACATGCCCCTTGCGACGCATGCCGGCTTCGCTAACGATCCGCATCGTCTGCGCAGCTTGCTCGCCGCCCATCACGGCCGTCTTGGCGTTGGGCCAGCTGAAGCAAAAGCGCGGGTGGAAGCCTCGACCACACATTGCGTAGTTGCCTGCGCCGTATGACGCGCCACAGTAGATCGTGACCTGCGGCACCGTTGCACTGGTCACGGCCTGAATCATCTTGGAGCCGTGCTTGATGATGCCGGCCTCTTCGTAGGAACGGCCCACCATGAAGCCCGTCGTGTTGTTCAGATAGAGGATCGGTGTGCGGGATTGGCAGCAGGCCTGGATGAAGTGTGTGGCCTTGGACGCACCGGCTGGATCGATGGGGCCGTTGTTTGTAATCACGCCGACGGGAAAGCCCTCGATCTTGAAGTGCCCGCATACAGTGGCGCTGCCGTACTCGGGGCCGAACTCCAGGAACTCGGAATCGTCGGCGATGCGCGCGATCACCTGCTTCATGTCCACGGGTCGCTTGGGGTCCGCTGGCATGATCCCCAGCAGTTCCTCAACGTCGTAGCGCGGCGCCTTGTGCGTACGCGTCCGCTCCGGCGGCATGCCACGGTTCCAATCAATCTTCCCCAGGATCTCGCGGGCGATGCGCAGGCCGTCCCGATCGTCCTCCGCCAGGTAGTCACCGAGGCCCGATACAGACGTGTGCATCACGGCGCCGCCCAGTTCCTCTTCCGTCGCGACCTCGCCCGTCGCTGCCTTGAGCAGTGGGGGGCCTGCCAGAAATGCCCGCGAGCGTCCGCGAACCAGGATGATGTAGTCCGACAAGCCGGTTTGATACGCGCCGCCCGCAGTCGAGGACCCGTGCGTGACGGTCACTACCGGCAATCCTGCCGCCGACAGGCGTGCCAGGTTGCGGAAGACATTGCCACCGCGCACGAACTCCTCGACGCGGTACTGCATGAGGTTAGCGCCCGCGCTTTCCACCAACTGGACGTAGGGCAGCTTGTTCTCCAGCGCGATCTCCTGGATACGGAGTTGCTTGTCCAGGCCCATGGGCTGCAGCGCGCCTGCGTCGATGCCCGAGTCATTGGCGCAGACCATGCATCGGATGCCGCTGACGAAGCCGATGCCAGCAATCACGCCGCCACCGGGAACGCTCCTGCCAAGTTCAGCCGTGTCAAGGCCCAAGCCTGCGAGAGTGGACAACTCGAGAAATGGAGCGCCGGGATCCAGCAGCAGCGAGAGGCGTTCGCGCGGCAACAGCTGCTGGCGCTTCTCGAAGCGTTCGCGCGAGGCGGCGGACTTCTCATGCGTGCGGCGTTCATACACGCGCAGTTGCTCGATAAGTCCGAGCATGTGGTTGCGATTGGTCGTGTAGGCAGAAGCGCTTGTGGAGACAGTGGATTCGATTTGAGGCATGGCTGCTTGGTTCAAGGATCAGTTGCGGCGACCTCGTCAGCGTAGGCTCAACAGTTCGCGCAATCTTGCGCAAAGCGGTTGATCCGGCGCCGCGACATGCATCGAGATCCGGACTAGGACCTGGACGCCAGGACACGCCATTTCGGAAGCAGAAAGGCTGGCCTGTAGCTCGTCTTGGTTTGCCGGAAATTGGCCAGCCCCAGGTCCTGCTCGAAGTTGAGCCAGTCCACGGCAGGCCCGTCACCGGAACTTCCACTGGCCGCGAAGTGGTGGAACATGTATTGGGCGATTCCCTTGAAGCGCGTCAATCCCTTGGCAAACCGCACTGCCCAGACGCCCTCCTGTAGGGCTTCAGCCAGCAGGAAGCCGGCCGGTTGTCCGTTTGCGCGGTACAGGAAGCCCATGAGTTGCAGCTCAGGCGCGAGCGAGAGGGCTTCTCTGCAGGCGGCTTCGTCCGCATCGCCTGGGGCCTTGCTCTTGTCCTGCATCCAGCCATCGAGCACGCTCAGGGCGGCATCGCGCTGTCGGGCGCCATAGGGTTCGGCGTCAATTTCGTGCGTCGCCAGAAGTTGCGACATCAAGTTGGCCTTGTTTCGGAGCAAGCGCCCTCGATAGCCGTGGAACTGCTGCGCACCATAGACGTAGTCCGCGTCGTCGCGGTGCTGTGCCAATTCGAAGCCGGCTTCGCGAACAACTTCAGCTTCGCGCTCGCACAAGGGAAAAAGCGCGCCATGTTGGATCACCAGGGCGCGCAAGACCTCAGTCGGTGCACTCCGCAGGTCGAACAGCGGCAATGCCAGTCGCTGTCCGTCGTAGGTCACACCACTGATGTACGGCCATGGAGCGTCATGCCAGAGCCACTGGTGGGCATGACGAAAGAGCCAGAGGTTGCCGAAAGTGAGGTCGGCTGGGGTGCGTTCGGCCAAGCCTTCGGTGCGTTGGGCGAGCAGTGGAGCGATGCGCGGGGCGAGCGCCAGAGTCAGCTCGACGCCTTCGGAGCAAGCCACGACCAACTCATCGTTGCGAGGTCCGCGCGCCCGGTGCCGGCCCGTCCGCGGGTTCGCCGGCGAAACACTGCGCCAGTTGGGTCCATCGATCCGCCGATTCTCCGGTCCACGTCAATCGTGTGTCCGCGCGATTGCGCCGTTGCGTCACGAGCAGAACGAAGTCGAGTGCCGGCCCTCGCACCCACTGCTCGTCGGAGGGCTCGCCCCACACCCAACGCTCGCCGCCGGGCGCCTGCAACTCGACATAGGGCGTGGGCTGAGGGACTTCGAGCTTTCGATTGATGAATGTCCAGCCGTAGGTCGTCACGCCGAGATGCGCGATGTGCTTGAGACCAGGGCCTTGTCTCCGCTCGCGTCCGAGCATGTCCCAGATGTCCTGACCGTGCGCCCAGATTTCCATCAGCCGAGCGGTTGCGAACGATCGGGCGCTCATCGTCGGGCCATACCAGGGAAGCCGGGACTTCGCGTCCAGATCGGCGAGGGCGGTCGCCAAGGCTTCATGGCGCTGGCGCCATTGCGCCAATAGAGAAACTCCATCCAGATGGCCATAGCGGCGTCGGGCGATGGTGCTGATTTCATTGCCGGTCCCGAGCTCGCGCGATAGTGCGGCCCGGTCGGCTTCGAAGGTCGCCGCATCGCTGACTGCCCGCAGTGCGGTCTCGTCGAAGAACAGCAGGTGCGCTACCTCGTCCCACGGCGTCCATGCATGAAATTCGGTGGGCTGGTGCCATTGTTCGAGAGACAAGGACTCGCAAAGGTCCGCGAGATTGCGGTGTTCCACCACGAGGTCGGCGCTCAATTCATTCATGGTGGCGACCTCTAAATGCCAAGTTGCCGGGCCGCCAGATCCTTGAGGATTTCCTCGGAGCCGCCGCCGATCATCATCACCTTCGCCTCGCGATAAATGCGCTCGGAGCGGGTGCCACGCATGTAACCCATGCCGCCAAGGATCTGGACTGCCTGGTCGGCGCAGAACTGCATAGCCTGCGTCGAGAGGATCTTCGCCATGCAGGCCCGGGCCACCAGTTGCTCCGGATCACCATGCCGGTGCTCAAGTCTCCACGCCAGCTCATAGACCAGTGTGCGGGCGGCGTCGATCTTCAACGCCATGTCTACAAGTTTGTGGCGGATGACTTGCCGCTGGGACAGCGGCTGTCCGAACGTTACCCGGTCACGCGCCCATGCCAGCGCCTCGTCGAGGCAGGCCTGGGCGAAGGCACAGGCGGCAGCCGACATCGACAGCCGCTCGCTGTTGAAGTTGGTCATGAATACCTTGAAACCCTGGTGCTCGGTGCCCAGAAGATTGCCAACCGGTACGCGCACATTCTCGAAGTGCAGGTGGGCGGTGTCGGAGCACCACCAGCCCATCTTCTTCAGCGGCGTGCGTGTCAGCCCAGGCGAATCGCCATCCACCAGCAGGGCCGACACGCCACTGGCGCCCTTGGAACCCGGATCGGTACGCACGGCGACCGTGATGAAGTCGGCACGCATGCCGGACGTGATGAAGGTCTTCTCGCCGTTCAGCACATAGTGCTCACCGTCTCGATGCGCGGTGCATCTGAGCGATGCGACATCGGATCCGCCGCCCGGTTCGGTGACGGCCAGCGCGGCGATCTTTTCACCGGCCAGCACGGGCGGCACGACCCGCCGCTTGAGCGCTTCACTGCCATGTGCGTCCACGGGTGGCAGTCCGATAGTGTGCGAAAGCAGCGAGGCCTGCACCCCGCCACAACCCGCGCGTGCCACCTCTTCGATCGTGACGAGGTAGTAGAAGATGTCGGCGGGCGTGCCGCCGAGCGCTTCGTCATAGCCGATGCCGAGCGCGCCCAGCGCGCCGAACTTGCGATAGAGATCACGAGGGAACGTCTCCGACTCGTCCCAGTCGTTGGCGAAAGGGACGATCTCCCGATCGACGAATTCGCGCAGTGTTGACCGGAAGCTTTCGTGCTCGGCGCTGAAGTAGTGAGGAAGGGCGCGTGTTTCAATCATGAGCCGCATCTTCGTGCGGCGCGACATGCCCGTCTTGCGCAGAGCGGCTGGTGTGTTCGGCGTCTTGCCGAGGACCACTAACTAGAGCGCAGGCGCCTGCGCGATGATGCGCAGCTTGCGGGATCCCGCGATGATGTCCTTGGGCTTGAGTCCATACGCCTGGCGGATCGAATGGCTGAAGTGCGTCGAATCGGGATAGCCGATGTCGAGCGCGACGTGCACCAGGCTGGAGCCAGTGTGCACGTAGTGAAGCAGGCTGCGGGCCCGTTTCCAGGCACGCACGTTACGAATCGGGATGCCCACCTCTTCCTTGAACAGATGCCGAAAGCGCGAGAAAGACAGGTTCACGCGCGAAGCGCACTCATCGGAGGGGACAGCACCCGAGGGGTCGTTCCGGATGGTCTCCAATGCCGTCGCGATGCGCCGGTCCAGTGGGCGTGTCGGCAGCGGCTCGCCAAAAAAGGCCGGGTCGAAGTCGGACGGGCGCAGATCTGGCGCGCCCCCCTGCGAAGCGAGTCGGCGATGCACGTCGCGAACGTGCGCGGCGAACTCCGGTGCATGCACCGCGCCGCAACGGCGCAGCAGGGCCGGCAGCTTGCCCATGTCGACCGTCTCCGGCTCGATCAACACGTTGAGCACGTTGCGGCCTTCGCAAGCGATCTCGTAAGGGACGTACGGCTGCACGATCGCGACTTCGGTCGATTGCCATTCACCCCCCTCGAGCCGCACGCTCAGGCGACCATCGATCGCGACGTACGCAATGATGGCACCTTGTGTGTGCATGCTCCGGGAGCCAAGAAGCCCAGCGTAGAAGAGGCGATCCGTCGTGATCCACATGACACGGTCGGCGCTCGTGCAGCTCTGCGGAACGAACGCGTTGTCGTTTGCCGCCGCGATGAAGCTGTCTCTGGGTTCGATGGAGTCTCTCATTTCGCATTCACACCCTTTTCGATCGAGATTGCTCAGGCACCCTTTAGAGGAATGATGGGCAGCAGAATGAAAGGCTCGTTGCCCTTGTCGAAGTGAAGCGTGTTCTCGCCGCCGAAGATCTCCGGCGGCCGATCTTGTGGATGCGCGTGGCGGAACGGACCGACGCCCGTCATCGGGTACGGCTGGTCTGAGAAGCCGGCGTCGCCCAGCCCGTGGTCGTAGTCACAGCCTCGAATGTTGAGAGCCAGCGTGTAGCCCGGAGGCACCACGATGCTGGTCGGCAGGATCTCGATATCGAGTACGACTGGCTCGCCAGGTACAAGCGGCTGCACCTCGTCGTGCGTGTGGTAGGGGCGATACGGGAGCGACTTCGCCTTGTCCAACTTGCGATGCGAGGCACGCAGCCAGCCCAGTGCGATCGGCACGCGCGGATCGTTGGAGCCAACGAACAGGACTTCTTTGCCGTCCGGGGCGAACAGCCGCAGCGCCAGGAAGATGTCGGCATCGACAGTGCGGGAAGACACCACCAGCCTGACGGCCACGGGGCCGGTGATCTCCATCTCTTCGGCAGCAGGAGGCAAGGTGAAGCTGATCCCGTTGTCCGTGGTCTTGTAGGAGATGCTGGCGCCGGTGCTCGGTGTGGTGCCCAGAGTGCGGGTGGCGGGCTCCAGGTAATACCTGGTCCACTGCGTGCGGGCCAGCGGCCATTCCTGTTCGTCGCGGATCGTGAAGTGCTCCCCCGGCCGACGAATCTGCAACTGCACCGGCGGCTGGCGGTCCCAGCCCGTGTCCTTGCCTTGCAGGAAGTGTCCGAGGAAGCGCTTCTGCAATGCGACGCCCTCGGCGCGGTAGAAGGGACTGAAGTGGCTGTTGCCATGCACCTCCAACCATTTCTGGCTGGAGCCCGCCCCCACATAGCCTTCGAAGTTGCCGCGCGGGTGAACACCCATGCCACCCCAGTTTGCGGCCGACAGCAGAGGCACCTGGATGCGGCTGACGTCAGGTTTGCGCCCGGCATAGAACTCGTCGTCCAGCGGGCGGTTCAGTGACTCGTTGGACATCTTTGGGGCACGCTTTGCAGTCAGTTCCTCATCCGACAACGTTTCTGGACCGCAGACCAGCTCACCGTTGTTCGGATTGCGCGCGCCACGCTCGCCATAGCCGTGCTGTATCCGCAGCACCTGACGCTCATACCAGCCTTCGCCGAATTGCGAATAGATTCCGCCATGCCGCGCGGCGTCCCGATAGCGGTCGACGAAGCCTTCCCATACGCAGATGGCGGCGAGATGCGGAGGCCGCAGCGCTGCAACGTACCACTGGTTGGTCGCGTAGTAGGAAATGCCGTTCATCCCGATCTTGCCGTTGCTCCAGGGCTGTGTCGCCGCCCATTCGATGCATTCGTACAAGTCTCGTGTTTCTTGCTCCGAAGTGGGGTCGAGTACGCCCGGCGAGCGGCCTGCTCCACGACTGTCGACCCGGATGCAGATAAAGCCGTCAGGCACCCACTTCTCGGGATCGACGACTTCCCAGTTCATGTACTTGTTCGACGAGCCTTCGGCGATGTCGGGGAAGTCGCGCACCATGCGGTCATACGCACTCTTGTAGCCCACCTGCATGGGCACGCCCTTGCCATAGGCTCCGTAGGAAATCAGTGCCGCATAGCGGCCAGGTGCCTGCGGGAGAAAAACATCTGCACGCAGGACGATGCCGTCGCTCATCGGAATCGGCACATCCCAGAGGATGCGCATGCCATCGGCGTACACCGCCTCGGGCATGTCGTTGGAAAGCGCGTTGTCGGCGCAGGCGCGGTTCGGGTTCGATTGACTCATTCTGATCTTTCCTTCTGAAACTCAACTGATCTGGATTCCCAATGGCGGCAGGATCTTTCGGAAGCGGTCGATTTCCGAATCGACATAGGCCTTGAAGTCGCGCGGCGGCATCATCTCGACCACGCCGCCGCCTTCCTTGATGTACTGCTGATACTTGGGGTCCTGCCCGAGCTTGACGAACATGGCATAGAGCGAACTGACAGCAGCTTCGCTCATGTCCTTCGGGCCCCATATGCCCGACCAGGCAGGAATGTCGGGCACGTCCAACCCGAACTCGGTGAAGGTGCGTGTGTCGGGGATGATCGGCGAGCGCGCATCTCCCGAGAGTCCAAGCGCCCGCATCTGCTTGGCTTGAATCCAGCCCTGCGCGGCGACCGGTGCAAGAAAAGTGCAGTCGACGACGCCTGAGATCAGGTCGTTGCTTGGCGCGCCCTTGTAAGGGACGTGAACCAACTCCACGCCGACGTTCTTGCAAAAGAGCGAGGCCATGATGTGAGTGGGATTGCCTAGGCCCGAGTTGGCGATCGTGAATTTCCCCGGGGACGCCTTCGCGGCATCGACGAACTGCTGCAGGGTCTTGAAGCGAGAATTCGCGCCGACGAGCAATGCCCATCCAGAGTAGACGGCCAGCCGGGTGATGGGCGTGAAGTCTGCCTTCGAATCGAAGGGCAGGTTCTTGTAGAGCGCCGCATTGGTCGTATGGCCCGCGGAGTTCAGCAGCACCGTGGTTCCATCCGGCTTCGACCGTGACACATCCAACGATCCGATCACCGCTCCCGCACCGGGCTTGTTGTCGATGATGATGGGGCGACCGCTCGTGGTTTCGAGGGTGTGCGCCATCAGCCGGCCGGTGACATCCATTCCGGATCCCGCGGGAAAGGGAACGACAATCCGCAGGACGTCCGACTTGCTGGTTTGGGCCATGGCGGGCAATGCGCTGCCGAGTACTGCGCTGATCAGCGTTCTGCGATTGATCTTCATCGCTTGTCTCCGGATGTGGTTTCAAGGAAAGCGGGCTTGTGGAAAGACCTTCCTCAAGCCGCGCCATTTAGAACCAGTCGCCTGCGACTTCGCGCATCAATGCGTAGAGGCGACTTTGCCCTTCGAAGCCGATGCCTGGCCTCTGGGGAGAGGGCATCCAACCGTCGGACACGTGGCAGTCGTCCGCGTAGCCGCCGAAAGCACCGAAGAATCCCGGATAGGCTTCGCAACCACCGAGTCCCAGACCGGCGACAAGCGCGAGGGACATTTGATTGCCGCCGTGCGGGAAGTGCCGGGAGGCATCCCAGCCCTCCGTCGCGAGTTCCTTGACGAGGTTGGCATACGTCGCGATGCCATAGATTTGCGGTGGGTCCATCTGCAGATAGTCAAGGTCTTGGCGCCATCCACCGAATCGCACCTGGTTCCAGACGTCATGGGGGCTGAACAGGTTCTCGCCCGTCGCGAGCGCTCCGGGATAAGCCTCTGCCACTGCAGCCGCAGCGCGGAAGTCGTTCGGATGGCAGGGCTCTTCAAACCAGCGCAGGTCGTATGGAGCCAGGGCGCGGGCATACTCCAGAGCCTCCTGGGTGGAGAAACGCCCGTTGGCATCGACCGAGAGGCGATCTGGATCGCCGAGGAGCTTCAGCGCCTCCTCGACGCGGCCGATGTCTTCCGGCAGGGACAAACCGCCCACCTTGATTTTCATGTGGGTGTATCCCGCGTCGATGTGGCGCTGGAGCTCCTCGGTCACGTCGCCAGGTTTGCTGTCAGGCCGGTACCAACCGCCACCGACGTAACAAGGTACCCTGGCTTGCATTGGGCGTTGCCGCCACACTTGAGAGATCAGCTCTGCCAGCGGAACACGTCGAGCTTTGGCTGTGGCGTCCCACAGGGCTGTCTCGATCGTGCCTAGCGGCACCGACCGTGCGGCGTCGCCGCCCGGCTTTTCGCCAACAAGCATGCACTGCAATGCCTTGGAAGGATCGAGAAATCCTTCGGAATCGAGCAAGGACTCTGGCGACACCTGCGTGAGTCTGGGTATGAACCGAGCCCGCATCGGTTCCCCGCATGCGTACCGGCCGATGGAGTTGAAGGCGTATCCGATGACGGGCACGCCATCCACAAACCTGTCGGTTCTCACCGCGACAATCGAGACTGTCATCTCCGCGAAAGAGAAGACTGAATTGCGCAGATCGCTGCGCATGGGCAAGGCAGCCTCGCGTACTTCCAGGATGCGCATCTCTAAGTCATCTCCAATGTGATATTTCGAGTCTTGACGAGGCTCCGGATCCGAGCAACTTCCGTCTCCAGGAAGGCGGCGAATTGCGTCGGGCTCATCGTCTCGCCGAGCAGGCCGCCAGCGTTTTCGAAACGCGCTGCCATACCGTCGGCTCGGCTGATCTGTGTGAAGGTCTTGTTCAGTTGGTCGACGATGGCTGTGGGAGTGCCGGCGGGAGCGAGAACACCAACCCACGACGACGCCAGATCAAGGCCGGGCAGGCCCGCCTCCGTCATCGTGGGTACCTCGGGCAATTGGGGCACGCGTGCACGGCTGAAGACGGCCAACGCCTTCATCCTTCCCGACTCGATGTGCGGCAGCGTCGAGGTGAGTCCGTCGATGCTCATGTCGACGGAGCCTCCGATCAGGTCCACCGCCACTGGGCCGCTGCCCTTATAGGGGATGTGATTGAGGCTGATGCCGGCGGCCTCAGACATCGCCTCGATGGCGACATGCTGGTTGCTGCCGGTGCCGGCCGACGCGCACTGCAGCTTGCCCGGTCGAGCCTTGGCCAGTGCGACCAGCTCGCTGACCGATCTCGCGGAAACCCGATCCGGGTTGATCACCAGCACGAAAGGCGTGAAGCCGATCAACGAGACTGGCACGAAGTCCTGCTTTGCGTCGTAACTCAGCTTGCGGGTGATCGCCGGGGCAATGGTGTGTGAATTGGTGTGGCCCCACAGCAGTGTGTAGCCGTCAGGCGGGGACTTCGCAACGACCCCGGCAGCAATCGTGGAAGCGGCGCCGCTCCGGTTTTCGATGATCAGGGGTTGACCCGTCAGCGCGCGAAATTGATCGCTGAACAGTCGAGCAGACACGTCTGTGAACCCGCCAGGTGGAAAACCAACCACCAGTTTGATCGGCCTGTCCGGATAGCCGCTTGAGTGGGCTGGCAAGGCCGCGAGGCCAGCCGCCCACGCGAGCATGTGCCGCCGGTTGAACATCGACATCGTCAGTTTCCTTTCGTTTTTGCGTCAGGCCGCCAGGCCATTGATGCTCTGCGCCGCGGACCACAAGGCGATGGAATGCCGATTCAGTCCGAGTCGGCCGCAACCACGCTCCGCAGGATGCCGAGGCGCTCGACTTCGCATTCGACGACGTCGCCTGGCTTCAGCCAGACTCCATCGCCGAGGCCACCGCCCGCGGGCGTGCCTGTAGCAATCACGTCGCCTGGCCACAAGGTCATGCCCTTGGAGACCTCCGCAATGAGAGCTGGCACTTTGTGAATCATCTCCGCAGAGTTCGCGTCCTGACGCAGCTTGCCGTTGACTCGGCACTGCTTGCGCAGTGGATAGGGTTCCGGCAACTCGTCGGTAAGCACGAGCACCGGGCCCATCGGGCAAGCGGCATCGAGGCCTTTCGCTTGCGTCCAATTTTTTCCGTATGACGTGTTGAGATCAGGGTATCCATCGTTCATCTGGAAGTCCCGGTAGCTGACGTCGTTCAGCACCATATAGCCTGCCACGTGATCGAATGCCTGCGCTGCATCGATATTCCGGCCGCCCCGACCGATCATGATTCCGATCTCAACTTCGTGATCGAGTTTCTGGGACGCACTGTGCGCAACGATCGTGTCGCCGGGATTGGCGACGCTGCTGGTTGGCTTCTGAAAGAAGAACGGCTTGGCCGGAACCTTGACCTTCGCCTCTTTGTCGTGACCGTAGTAGTTGACCACGTGCGCGAGGATCTTTGAGCCGGCCTCAAAGGGTGCCAGCAGGCGCAGCGATGCCATGTCCAAGGCTGGCAGTTGGCTTCGATGGGCAATGGTTGAGGCGATCTCACGCAGTGCAGCGCCGCCGGCGACGAAGAGGCGCAAGTCACTGGCCGCTGGCACGAACCAGTCAAGGCGCTGCTCTTGAGCTGCGGCAACCAGATCGACGACTTTGTCGTCGGCGGCGACAAGGCCAAGGCGAGGTCCAAGAGGAGAAAGAAATCGGGCGATGCGCATATAATGTGATATTAAAGATCGATACGTGATGAAAAGTATATATTTTCATTGTGGATATGCCAGTTCGCGTTTCTACCTAGATTAGCTCGATATCGTATATAAATGAAGAATGAACAGCCTTGACGTTGGCGCAATCGCCGCAGTCCCGCCCCAGACCGACACCCTCCGCGCTTACCATCACTTTCGGGAGCAGATCTTGCGGGGGCAGCTTGAGCCCGGGACGCGGTTGCGGCTCACGCACCTCGCCCAGCAGCTTGGGCTGAGCGCGATTCCGGTTAGAGAGGCGCTCAACCGACTGACGCGCGAGCAGCTGGTACAACACGAGGAGCAGCGCGGCTTTACCGTTTCGCCTGCATGCACCGCTGACTTCGAATCGCTGACTCTCGCACGTATCTGGACGTATGAGGCCGCGCTGAGGGACTCGATCAAGCACGGCCGCAACGCTTGGGAGGAAGGGGTCGTTTTGGCGCTACACCGATTGAGCAAAGTCCCGCGATACCTAATCGACGCGGACAACCGTCGCTCGCTCAACCCAGACTGGGATGCACCTCACAAGGCGTTTCACCAGGCGCTGATCTCAGGCTGTCGGTCCGATCGAATGATTGCTCTTTGCGCTGACTTGTTCGACCATGCGATTCGGTATCAACATCTCGCGCGAGACAGAGACTACGGTGCACGCGAGCAAGAGCACGATGCGATTGCAAGGCTTGTGATTGATCGGCAGGCTGACGCTGCCGTGGACGCACTGTCGGCGCACCTCCAGCACACCCACGGGCTGATTGTCGGCAGCACTAAGTAACCTGGTTGCCGCGAGCACGTGCGGTGGGCCGATCGCGGGCTTGGCCACTTAGAGTCGGTATATGCGTTGGGCAGTACCGTAGAACATCGCGTGTTGCTCATCTTCCGAGTAGCGTTTTGCAATCTTCTTCATCGCATTCCAATACACAGAGTATGGGAGCGATCGGCGATCGACTGGGAAGTTGCTCTCGAACATGCAGCGAGCAGGGCCAAAACACTCGATCGCGTGGTGGTAGTAGCGTGCCTGCGCCTCGACCAGTTCGTCAGAAGTAGCAGGCGTCTCGCGCTTGTTCCACCCAAAGCCGTTGTCGGGCATCGCGAGGCCGCCGATTTTGGCGACGACGTTTGGGCACTTGGCGATCTCGGCGATGTCATGCTTCCATTGCTCGAAAATCGTTTCACGCTGTGTGGCGTAGGGGCCAACCCCAAGGGGGGTGCCGAAGTGGTCGAGCACCATAGTCGTCGCTGGCACTGCGCGCGCTAGTTCAGCAAACGCTGGGTTCTGATGGTGGTAGTGCCAGGTGTCGTAGGTGAGTCCGAGTTCTCCTAGCATGGACACGCCCACCCGAAAGCCGGCATTCGCATAAAGTCCAGGGGGCGCATGCGGCCGAATGGTGAGCATGTCCGCATTTGCTTCAAACGCGCCCGCTTGCCGAATACCGCGGAACAGGCCGCTTCCGGCTTGCTCGTGCGCGTGCAGTACGGATCTGAGCTCTTTCTCAGGAGCACGAAGGTCGGCGAAACCGACGATTGCCGAGACGATGGCCCCACCGCCGCCTTCGAGGCTGGCTCGCGCAATGCGGGCAATGAACTCGGTCTCGCCAACCGGCCGCATGGCTTCCGGCCCGCCGTCGCGGTACGAGGCGCGGGTTTCGACGAACACGGTCTTCTCGATATTGTGGCCCGACTGGGTGTCGTACCAAAAGTCCGCCAGCAGGTACGCTGGCCGAAGGGCCGTCGCCGGCCACAAGTGGTGGTGCGGATCGATGATCGGCCGTTGAGGATCGATGGCAGCTTCGTGTGCCAGCGCGAGCCATGCCTTGGATCCCGGTGCAGGTCGGTTCTCAGTCATGGGGACGTCTGCGAATCCAAGAAGTCGAAGGCGAACTGATGCTCATCGAGGCGCGGAGGCTTTTGTCGATAGGTCGCCGGAGTTCGCGCTAGGCGAATCGGAGACGCGATTCCCTGATAGTCCTCGATACGCACCAGCATGCCGCGATGTTGCGTGTGCGGATGATTCAACGCCATGTTGACGTCGAAAACGCTGGAACATGGCACGCCGGCCTTCATCAGACGATCAGCCAACTCTTGTCCGTCGTGGTCGCGCATGAGTGCAGCCAACCCCTTGCTGAGTTCGACACGGTTGGTTGATCGGTCCCGATTGGTGCGAAACTTCGACTGCTCGGCCAATTGGGGGGCGCCAAGCACTTCGCACAGTCGCTGAAACTGCCGCTCGTTTCCAACCGCCAAGAAAATTGGTGTCGTGCGTGTCGACACGGTCTCGTAGGGTGCTATGTTGGGGTGAGCGTTGCCCGTTCGCCGCGGAACTTTCCCTGAAGCCAAGAAATTCGCCGTGTGCGGATGCAGAATCGACAGGGCGCAGTCGAAAAGCGATAGTTCCACATGCTGTCCGCGGCCACTGCGCTCGCGCTCATGCAGGGCCATCGTGATGCCGATCGTGGCGTTCAAGCCTGTGACGAGGTCCACAATGGGAATGCCAACGCGTGTCGGGGCGCTATCTGGCTCTCCATTGACGCTCATGATGCCGGACATCGCCTGAACCGCCGCGTCATAGCCAGGCAGCCCGCCCAAGGGACCATCGCTTCCAAAGCCCGAGATGCTGCAATAGATCAGTCGCGGAAAGCGATGGGCGATCTCCTCGTAAGCGAGGCCCCATTGCCCCATCGTTCCGGTCTTGAAGTTCTCGACCAGCACGTCTGCTCGCGCCAAAAGCTCCAGCACGCGATCGCGTCCTTCGGGCTGCGAAAGGTCTAGGCACATGGCGCGCTTGTTGCGGTTTACGCCTTGAAAGTATGAGGCTACGTCGTCGAGGAAAGGAGGTCCCCAGGTGCGAGTCTCGTCTCCTGTCGGAGGCTCGACCTTGAGCACGCTGGCGCCGTGATCGGCCAGGATCTGAGTGCAGTAGGGCCCGCTCAGGACGCGAGAGAGATCGACAATGCGCAGTCCTTGAAGGGCGCCTCGGGGGGTTGCTTGAGCCATATTGTTCATCGGTAGTGCTCTTGACCCGCAGCACGGTTATGCGCGGATATAGCCCGTCTTCACGGTGGTATAGGACTCAGCAGCGTAGAAGCCGTTGCTACCGCGCGTGAGCGGCTCGCCGCCGACGATGCTCCCTTCTGCGCTGCGGGCCAATGCAATATAGGAAAGGTCCCGCTCGAACTGTTCGCGACTGGCCATCGGCCCAATCTGCGAATCGACATCGAGCGAGTGGCCGATACGAAGCTCAGAAATTTTGCGCCGCATCTCGGCGATGAAGCGCTCATAAATGCCCTTCGTGGCGACACCCGTGCAGCCGTGCTCACGTCGCGCTTCGAGCAGGACGCAGTGTCGACGCAAGACTTCGGCCTCATGTTGCGGAGTCAACGCTGGAAGCGCCTAGAAGATGTCTGGCTCGCCTGCCGGAGCGCCCTCGGCTGGCAACAGGAAGTCAAAATCGCATCCTTGGTCGGCCTGAAGGATGTGTTCGATGAACAAGCGCCCATACCCGCGTTCAAAGCGTGGCGCAGGGGCGGCCCACTGCGCCCGGCGCCCTGCGAGTTCTTCGTCGCTGACTTCCATGGTGATGCTGCGTTTGGCGACGTCCACCGAGACCACGTCGCCCGTGCGTAGCAAGGCGAGGTTTCCCCCCACGTGCGATTCCGGGGCGACGTGCAGGACGCAGGCGCCGTAGCTGGTCCCGCTCATGCGCGCATCGCTGATGCGCAGCATGTCGCGCACGCCTTGCTTGAGCAGTTTGGTTGGGATGGGGATCATTCCCCACTCTGGCATGCCCGGGGCACCTTGGGGGCCGGCATTGCGCAGCACGATCACGTGGTCCGGCGTCAGAGTCGTTTGCTCGTTGTCCAACTCCTTCTTGAGGCTCGGATAGTCGTCGAACACCACGGCCGACCCGCGGTGCCTCAGGAACTTGGCGTCCATAGCGCTGGGCTTGATCACGCAGCCATTGGGGGCCAGGTTGCCGCGCAGCACGGCGAGCGAACCTTCTGAATAGACTGGGTTGTCGAGCGGACGGATCACGTCTTCGTTGTAAACCTGGGCGACAGCGATGTTGTCGCCCAGGGTCTTGCCCGAGACGGTCATTTGGTCCAAGTGAAGAAGGTGCTCCAGGCGCTTCATGAGACCTGGCAGGCCACCGGCATAGTAGAAATCCTCCATCAGATAGGCGCTGGTGCCGTTCGGCCGGATGTTTGCGATGACCGGCACGTCCCGGCTGATGCGGTCGAAGTCTTCCAGGCCGATCGCGTGACCGGCCCTGCGAGCCTGGGCAACAACGTGCACGATGGCGTTGGTCGAACATCCCATGGCCATGGCCACGATGATCGCGTTCAGAAAGGCCTCACGCGTCTGGATGGTTGTCGGTCGAACGTCGCCGTGCACCATCTCTACGATGCAGCGGCCGGCCTCGGCAGACATGCGCTGATGGCTCGCGTCCACGGCCGGGATGGAGGAGGCCCCCGGTAGCGCCATGCCCAGCGCCTCGATGATGGCGGCCATGGTGCTGGCTGTCCCCATGGTCATGCAGGTACCAGGGCTGCGGGCAATGCCACCCATGATGCCGTTCCACTCGGCCTCTGAGATGAGGCCTGCGCGTCGGTCGTCCCAATACTTGAATCCGTCAGAGCCAGAGCCCAGCGTCTTGCCGCGGGAGTTACCGCGCAGCATCGGGCCGGCCGGCAGAAAGATTGTGGGCACGCCCGCGCTGGTGGCGCCCAAAAGCATTGCCGGGCCGGTCTTGTCGCAGCCGCCCATGAGCACCACACCATCCACCGGATAGCAGCGGATCATCTCCTCCACTTCCATGGCCATCATGTTGCGGTAGAGCAGCGCTGACGGTTTAATGAGAGAGTCGTTGAGCGAAATCGTGGGCATCTCCAGCGGGAAGCCACCGCTTTGCAACACACCACGCTTGACGTCGTCCACCCGCTGGCGGAAATGCATATGGCACGGATTGAATTCTGACCAGCTGTTGAGGATGGCGACGACTGGCTTGCCCTCCCAGTCCTTGCTGTCGTAACCCATCTGCATGAGCCGGCTGCCGTGCATGTAGCTGCGCATGTCCTGGTTGGCAAGCCAGCGCCGGCTGCGCAGTTTCTCGAGTTCGGCCATAGGGACATCTCCATTTGTCTTCGGAATGGACAGGACTTGTGGCGGCACCGTTGCGTCACTCGTCGGCATGAAGAGAAGAACACTTCAATCATTGCTGCGGAATAATGGGCAGGAGCAAGAACGGCTCGCGGCCTTTCACGAAGTGCAACGTGTTGTCGACATCGAACACCTCGGGCGGCCGGTCCTGTGGATCCTTGTGGGTGAACGGTCCCACCCCGGTCATGCGATATGGGGCATTCGGGAGAGCCGCATCACCGAGGCCGTGCTCATAGTCGCAGCCGCGCACGTTCAAAGCGAGTGTGTAGCCGGGCGGTATCACGATGCAGGTCGGCACGATCTCGATGTCTAGGACCACCGGCTCGTCAGGAATCAGGGGCTGCAGTTCGTCGTGCGTGTGATACGGGCGGTACGGCAGCGACTTGGCGTTGTCCAGCTTGCGATGCGAGGCGCGCAGCCAGCCCAACGCTATCGGGACGCGCGGATCGTTCGAACCGACGAATAGGACTTCCTTGCCATCTGGCGCGTACAGCCGTAGCGCGAGGAAGACGTCTGCGTCTGCCGTTTTTGAGGAAACCACCAGTCGTGCCGCGATGGGGCCAGTGATCTCGAGTTCATTTTTGGCCGGCGGGAGCTTAAATATGATCCCGTCGGCCGTCGTGTTGTAGGAGATGCTGGCGCCGGTGGCTGGTGTCGCACCCAAGCTGCGCGCGTCCGGATCCAGGTAGTACTTGGTCCATTGCGTGCGTGCCAGCGGCCATTCCTGCTCGTCGCGGATCGTGAAGTGTTCTCCCGGGCGCCGAACATGCAGTTGGACCGGCGGCTGGCGGTCCCAGCCCGTGTCCTTGCCCTGTACGAAGTGGGCCAGGAAGCGCTTCTGCAGTTCGACGCCCGACTTACGATAGAACGGCGTGAAGTGCGAATCACCGTGAACTTCGAGCCACTTCTGGGAAGAGCCTGCGCCCAGATACCCCTCGAAATTTCCCCGCGTGTGCAGTCCCATACCGCCCCAGTTGGCAGCGGACAGCAGCGGTACTTCGATGCGACTGAGGTCAGGTGTTCTTTCCTTGTAATAGTCATCGAGCAACGGGCGGTCAAGCACCTCATTGGAGGCGAGGCTCAGGCGGTTTGCGGCAAGCTCTTCGTCGCTCAGTGTCTCGGGGCCAGCGACGAGTTCACCAGTATTCGGGTTGCGATAACCGCGCTCGCCGTAACCGTGCTGCAGCGGAGCCACCTGCCGGCGATACCAGTCGGCGCTGAACTGCATGTAGATGCCGCCTTGGCGAGTCGAATCCCTGTATCGGTCCATTGCGCCTTCCCATACGCAGATGGCGGCAAGATGCGGGGGCCGCAGCGCAGCCACCCGCCACTGAGTGGTTGCATAGTAGGAAATGCCATTGAGCCCAATCTTGCCATTGCTCCAGGACTGGGTCGCTGCCCACTCGATGCATTCGTAGAAGTCCTGAATCTCTCGCGAAGACAGCGTGTCGAGCACACCAGGGGATCGCCCGGCGCCGCGGCTGTCGACGCGAATACAGGCGAAACCATCGGGTACCCATTTCTCGGGGTCCACGACTTCCCAGCTCTGGTACTTGCCGGTTGAGCCCAGGATGTCCGGTGCGGCGGTGATCATGCGCGACCACTGGCTCTTGTAGCCGACTTGAAGCGGCAGTCCCTTGCCGTAGGGACCGTAGGACATGATTGCGCCATAGCGACCAGGGGCTTTGGGCAGGAAGATATCAGCGCGCAGGACGACGCCGTCGCTCATCTTGATAGGCGCGTCCCAGAGGATGCGCATGCCGTCCGCATGGACTGCTACTTCTTCGCTCGCAGTCGCACTTTGGACGCGTGGTTCCGTCGCCATTTTCTCTACCTCCTGTTACTGGGAATTGCTTGGGAAAAACGTAGCTACCCAGCGCGAAGCGTTTCGCAGGCGTCGATGCGCATGACTGTGTTTGATCTTGCGTGAGATCCGCGGCTTCAACGCGTAGGCTCAATATTGGCCGCCTTGATCAACTTGCCGTAGCGCAATTTCGTTGCCGATGAACTGTTCAAGCTCCTCGGGTATTGCAGCCGCGCGCCCTTGGCAGCCCGGGTGGGTTCATTGGGTGCCTCCTTCGGGACGCGATTGTGCGAGCGCACTTGAGACCTGAAAAGCATAGATTTCGAGGAGAGTCCATCTAAAAAGGGCATGGAGTGCGCCGTACTCCATAGATGATGAAGCTGCCAAGTACAGGCGAAAGTTCCCCATCGAAGTCAGTAACACGTGCTCGCGTTCCGCCTTGGCTCCAGCAGCTCGCGCAGCGTCTCGGCCTCAGGTCACGAGGTTGTCTTGCTGTATGCGAAGCTCGCTGCGATGCTGAGTCTTCATCGAATGCGCACGCTCTTGCTCAAATTCCGCACGATGCAAGTGAACAGTTGCGAGGGTTGCTTTACGGCATCGCCAGAACAGACAGCCCTGGCGTGACAACTTTGCTGTGGCGACCTGAGTGGGTCATACAAGATGGTTGCTGTGACAGCGAAGGAGGGACGCCGATGCTCAGGCTAAGGCACCAGCCGCCAGGCGCCTTTCTCCAGTCGAATGACAACGACGGACGGCTGTTCTAGGCCATAGGGCTGGCCCGGCCTGAAGTTGTAGGTGCCGTTCGCGCCGGCAAGTGCCTTCGTGCTGACGATCGCATCGCGCAGGGCGGCATGGAACTGCGGCGTGCCCGGTTCGACTTTGCGGTCCACGCGCGCTGCGGCGCTGGCGAACAGAAGCCATGCATCGAAGGTGTAGGCCGAGAAGGCGTCCTCCGGCAGCGTGCCATGCAGGCGCCGATACACGCGTCGAAATGCCAGGGCAGGTTCCCGTGCTGCATTGCTCGCTGGCAGCTCTTCCGCAACCATGACGGGCCCGCTCGGCACCATCAATCCATCCGCTGCCGCCGCCGCGACACGGACGAAGTCGACGTTGATCAAACCGTGGGTGCCGTAGATGTGGCCCTTGTAGCCTCTGTCCTTCAAGGCCAGATAGGGCAGGGCGCCTGGCGAGCCGGAGTTGCCTGCAAACACGGCATCCGGCCGGGCGGCCATGATCTTCAGCACCTGGCCCGCGACCGATGCATCGGTGCGGCCGTAGCGCTCGTTGCCCACCACCTTGATTCCGGCAACATCGGCGCTTTTCACCAGGGAGTCGTAGGCAAGATCGCCCAGCGCGTCGGCATAACCGATGAAGGCGACGGTCTTCACGACGGATTTTTTCATGTGCTCAACCACGGCGTTGACCATCACCGGGAAGGCTTGCGAAACGGTCACTGTCCAGCTGCTGTCGGCCGCCGGCAGATTGAACGGCGTCGGCGAGATCAAGGGCGTCTGCATCTCTCGTGCGACAGAGGCCATCGCCAGCGATCCGGGAACGCCCGAAGTGCCGATCAGCACATCGACCTTGTCCTCGCTGATGAGCTTGCGCGCGTTCCGGGCCGCCGTTGTGGGGTCGGAGGCGTCATCGAGCACGATCAACTGCACCTTGCGTCCGGCGATCTCCGGATGGAGCGCAAACGCGGCACGAATGCCCTTCTCGTAGGGGATACCCAACGCAGAAAGCGGCCCCGAGAGCGAACTGCTCACACCAACCTTCAGGTCGGCGGCGTACGCGGAAGTGAGAGCAAGCGCCGCAGCGAGCATGCTCGCACAGCTCAGCATCGGTTTGCTGATATTCATTCGTTCTCCTGACGTGTCCAGACCTTTTCGCGCACCAGTTCCGCAATCTGGATCGCATAGCTCTGGAACAGCTCGTTCTTTCCGATGGGGATCGACCGGCGATGCTCGGGATCTCGCATCCATGCGCGCAGCGCCTCCGCGTCGCGCCAATATGAGAGCGAGATCAGCTTGCCCTCGTTGTCGCGGCTCAGGAAGCTTTCCTTGGAGACGAAGCCGTCGATCTTCGCCGCGGCAACGAGCAGCTCCGCAACCATTTCGCGGTTGCGTTGTTCCATTCCGGGGAGGACCTTGAATTCGATGATGCAGATCAGCATGGCGAGTGTCCAGTTAGGCAAACTGCTCAGCCGCCAGGGCGCTCAAGGCCTTCCGGTCGACTTTGTTGATGGGGGTCTTCGGCAATGATGGAAGCCGAAAGTAGCGAGCCGGCTGCTTGTAGCGTGCGAGCCGCTCCGCGCAATGTCGCTCCAGCTCAGTCTCGCGGGTCGCGTCATCCATGCCCGGACGGGGAACCACGAAGGCGAGCAGGATCTCCCCGCGATAGCTGTCGGGCTTGCCGACAACAGCCGCTTCGAGAACGCCTGGGTGCTCCTGCAGGACTTCCTCGATCTCACGGGGATAGACGTTGTAGCCGCCCACGATGATGAGGTCCTTCTTGCGACCGCGGACGAACAAGTGCCCATCGCCATCGATTTCCCCGAGGTCGCCGGTGTACAGCCATCCATCCCGCAGGGTCTCGGACGTCTCGGCCGGCAGATTGCGGTATCCCTGCATGAGCTGCGGGCCCTGCGCCCTGATCTCGCCGCATTCACCGGCACCCAGCAATTGCCGCCCCGTTTCGGCATCGACGATCTCGATGCTTGTGCCAGGCAGCGGGAGCCCGACGGAGCCGGCTTTGACCGAATGGCCAGGTCCGTTGAAGCTCAGCACGGGGCCGGCCTCGGTCATTCCGTAGCCCTCGTAGATGGCGACCTTGACCGTTTTCTCCCAGCGGCGCAGCACCGCGAGCGGCAGGGCCGATGCACCCGAATAGCACATGCGCAAGAACGACCAATCGGTACTTTCAAACCGGGGATGCGCCATCAGCGACACGTAGATCGAGGGACTCCCCGGAAACAGAGTGATGCGGTGGTGTTCGATGGCATCGAAGAGGTCGTCGCGGCGGAATGCGGGCAGGATGACCAGGGTGCCCGCGCATCGCGCCGCAAGATACAGCCCCATCGCCATTCCGTACGAATGGAAGAGCGGCATGGCGCAGAGGATGCGTTCACCATCAGGCCGCGTGGGAAGCATTGCTTCTCTCTGCTCGACGTTTGTGCGCAGCGCCGCGTGTGTGAGATTGACGCCCTTCGGCCGTCCCGAAGTACCGCCCGTGTATTGAAGAAGGGCAAGGGAAGAGGGGGCGAGCTCCGGCGGCAAGTTGTCGGTGTCCAGATCGCCACTGCTTGCCTGCCAACGACCTTTGGTCATCCAGATCACCGACAGGCCCAGGGATTCGGCCAGCGGGGCCACCAGATCTTGCAGCGCCTGGTCCGCGATGACCGCGTCGCAGCCGGCATCCTGCAACTGGAAATGGAGCTCGCGCGCGGTGTACTCCGGATTCATCGGCAGCATCTGGGCTCCCGACGCCAGCACGCCGAAGTGGGCAATGCAGGCTCCGAATCCATTTCGCAGAATGACCGCCACGCGGACCGGCGTCGTGGCTTCCCGCAGATGATTGGCAATGGCGATGACTTCCCTGCAATAGTCGAGGTAGCTCATGGTCTCGCCCTCGCAGACTAGCGCGGGTCGGTCCGGCGTCTGCATGGCCGCCTGTATCAACAGTTCGACGACGGTGCCCCGATATCGCTCTACAAGATCCTTGGGGGCGGTCATGAGGCGACGTCACTCACGTGCAGCACGAGCGCCATGGCTGTATCTCCAGCGGCGCAGCCGGTGAACAGCCCGAGTCCTCCTCCACGCATCTCGAGCGTCTCGATCAGCTCGATGATGGCGCGCAAGCCGGTCGGCGCCTGCGGATGCCCCCACACCAGCGAGCAACCGAACGCGTTCATGTCGAAAAGGGAGAGTCCGGTCTCCCGTGCGAGGACGATATCGTTGACGGCGAAGGGATTGTGCGTGGTCACCGCATGCAGTTCGTTGAAGCGCATGCTGGCCCGTTCCATGGCCTGCTTCGCGGCCGGCACCGGCGCATACGGCATCTGCATGGCCTCGGCGCGCGCCTGGCCCATGGCAAGGATTTCGATCTGCACATCCGGCCGGGCGCTGAGCTCGCGTGCCCGGTCGCGTGTCGCGATCAGCATTCCCGCGGCTCCGTCCGCCGGGTGGGTCTGGGCGCCGTAGGTCACGGTGCCGTCCGGCATCACGGGCTTCAGCCTGGCGAGGCCTTCCCGTGTCGTGACATGAATGCCTTCGTCGCCGGACAGCGTCGCCACCGACTTCTTGAAGCTGGTATCGGGCACATCGAACGGAAGTTGCATGAAGCGGCGATGGAAGGCGCGTTCATCCACGAGCGCGGCGGCGTACTGTTCGTAGCGGTGCAGCACCAGCTCGTGCTGTTCCTCGAGCGATATTTCGAAGCGGGCGGCCACGGATTCCGCGGTGCTCAGCATGGACCGTGACGTCCAGGGATCGCGCTCGAAGGAGCCCGTCACCCAGCTCTCATGCTCGCCCGTACCGCCGATGCCACGTGGATCGGGGTAGTAGAGCTGCGGCCCGTTGGACACGCGGTCCGCCGCCAGTACCAGTCCGCAGGCGGATGCGCCGGTCGTGACCTCATACGCCGCCGATGTCAGGCAGCGCACGGAAGTGGCGCAGGCTTGGGCAATGGTCGGCCCCGCCAATGCCGGCATGCCGGCCAAGGCCGCGACCCACGGCAACCCATAGAAGGCGCCACGCTGTGGCACGGTGGTGCCGAGCACGCCGAAGTCGATAAGGGACGAGTCGATGCCCTTCGCGTCCAGCGTCTTGCGCGTGAGCCAAGCGCAGAACTCCAGGCTGTGCAGGTGGGACAGGCTGCCCTGCCAGCGCGCGAAGGGCGACGACCAGTAGGCACCGTAGGGAATGAAGGCGCGATTCATCGCTCGGCTCGCCAGGTGCCGCCCTGAGCACGCACCATCACGCGCGCGCGGCTATCGAGTCCGTTGTGGTTGGCGGCTGTGATGCGGTAGATGCCGTTCGTGCCGATCAGGCCCGACGTCTGCGTCTCGAGCGCATCACGCAGCGCCAATCGGAACTCAGCGGTGCCGGGTCTGGCCTTGGCCAGCGCTGCGGCGGCCGCCTTGTCCAGCAGCAGGTAGCCGTCGTACGCCCACGTGGCGAACGCGTTCACCGGTCCTGGCCGTTCCAGCCTTCCATACAAGGCGGCAAACTTCAAGGACGCCGCCTTGACCGGATCCCCCTCCGGCAGGTCCTTGTAGACCACCACTGGGCCGATGGGCGCCAGCGCCCCGTCGATACGGGAACCGCCTACACGCAGGAAGTCGTCGTTGACGACGCCATGCGTGTGGTAAATCGGGCCTTTGTAGCCACGCTCGACCAGTGTCAGGTGCGGCAAGGCGGCTGGCGTTCCGGTGGCGCCGACCAGCACGGCATCGGGCTTCAGCGCCACGGTCTTCAGCACTTGGGGCATGACCGACGTGTCGTTGCGGGCGAAGCGCTCATCGTTGAGCACCTTGATGCCGTACTTGCCGCTGAGGGACGTCAGGCTACGGTAGACCTGGTCGCCCCAGGGCTGCGAGTAGCCGATGTAGCCCACTGTCTTGACGTTGTTCTTCTGCATGTGCTCCAGCACGCCGCCGATCATCAGGTCGGCCGACTGGGGCACGACGAAAACCCAGGGGTGCTGGTTGGCCGGAACGTCCATCGGAGCGAGCGAGACGTGCGGCGTGCGGCTTTCCAATGCGACATCGGCCAGCACGAGCGAACTGGGCGTGTTGGAGGAGCCCACCAGCACATCGACGCGATCGGACAGGACCAGCTTGCGCGCGTTCTTCACCGCCAATGAAGGATCGGTCGCATCGTCGAGGATGGTGTAGCGAACGGGCTCGCCGGCTAGCTTGTCCGGCAGGAGGCTGATCATGTCGCGCTCGGGACCGCCTTGCGACGAAGCGGCGCCGGTGATGCTGAGCACGACGCCGACGTGGATCTCGGCCCAGGCTGTCGTGCTCATCCAGCCGGCGAGGCAGGCGCTCGAACACAACAGCAGGAGCTTTCTCAGGATTCTCGGTGCGTTCACAAGGTGTCCTCCGCGACGAAGTGGAACGAAGCGTTCGGCGCAGCATAGGCGAGGGTTTCGGCCTGCAGCGCCAGGATCCGAAAAAGTGATACGCGTATAACCGCGGCCGAAGTGCGCTTGGCCTGCCGGGCGGTGCCGGATAATTCGTGATGCCCTTCGCATCCGACTCGAACGACAAGGACGACGCTGCGCTACCCATCGGGGCGCTCTTTGGCCGTTTGCGCATGCGGCATCTCGTCGCCATCGAAATACTCGCTGAACGAAAGAACATCCGCCAAGCTTCCCAGGCCTTGTTCCTGTCGCAACCGGCAGCGAGCAAGCTGCTGCAGGAGATCGAATCGATCTTCGAGGCACGACTCTTCGAGCGCACCGCACACGGCATCCAGATCACGCCACAGGGCGAGGTGCTGCTTCACTGGGCTCGCAAGGCCATGGCCGACATGGACGCAGCACGCTCGGAGATCAGCGCGCTGCGCGATGGCTGGGAAGGGCGGGTGCGGGTTGGCGTGTTCCCTGTCGCAGCATCGATGCTGGTTCCCGAAGCGGTCGCGCTTCTCAGCAGGTCACGCCCGGGCATCCAGGTGGAACTGCAGGAGGGCCTTGAGACGACGCTGCTTCCTCAGCTCGAGAAGGGGCGGCTCGACTGCGTGATCGGCCGTGCAACACCCCTGGCCGGAGCGCGCGGCCTCTCCCACGAGACCTTGTTTGAAGAGCCCACCGTCGTCGTCTGCGCGGTCGATCACCCCCTGCTGGAATCATCCGACTGGACGAATGCCGACATCGATCGATACGAATGGATCCTTCCGGCACGATCAGGCCAGCTATATGCCCTGGTCGCCAGCGGCCTGGCCAGGCGCCGGGCCGCGCCGCCCCGCGTGGCCGTCGAGACGTCTTCCATCCTCACGCTGGTCGAGATCCTTCGCCAGTCACAGCTGCTTTCCGCGATCGCCAGCGGTGTGGCGCGGCGCTTCCTTGAAATCGGACTGTTGAAGACCTTAGACCTACCGCTTTCCGCATCGCTGCATCCCGTCGCGATCATCATGAACCGCGCGGCTTCGGTGCACCCCGCCACATCGATGTTTCTCGAGGCGGTGCGCGAGGTGTGTGTAAAGCGTTCAACTGGATAACGGTGTTAGTGCCGGCGGGCCACCTCTCAACCGAACTGCTCAAGCGCTCTGGCAACCTCGACTGTCTGATGGTGCCTTCCAAGGGAACGGCACCGGTCTTCTCAGACCGATGAACGGTTTCGCTCCCGCTGGTGCACCGAGACGTTTAACGAGGAATCATGGGCAGGCATTGAGGCGACTATTTCAGTTCGTCGTCCCGATTTCGAGGTTGTCAATCAGGCGCGTGCTTCCGAGTCGTGCAGCGGCCAGTACAACCAGGGGATCGCCAAAGGTAGGTGCTTGCAGATCGCATTGCCGGCGCAGTGCGAGGTAGTCGGGCTGCCAGCCGCGCGCGCGTCTTCCCCTGCACGAGGTAGCCGCCCAGGCCATTTGCGCACCGGACTGCATCAGCTCGCAGGCACTGCGCAGCGCCTGTTCGCGTGATGCGAATCCGCTCTCTGTTCAAGGTGCTCCAGAAGCGCGATGCGATGCGCTCACGGAGCCGAAAGTAGCTGATGAGATTCCATACGCGCTTGTGCGTTCGGAGTCGATCGGCGAGCGATCGAATGCCTTCATTGACGAGTTCAGGGTGCTGGCGCTGACGATTGCTAGCGCTCTCGGGATCACTGTTGCCATCAAGAATGAACTTGTCGGTGCTCCATTGGTGAATGTCTGCAATCGCGGCCGGTGATGCGCGGTCATGGCGGTACGACGTCGAGGAGTGCATTTCGCTCCCGTACATGCACTCCGACGGCCTCCGTCAATGGCTGCTCAAGCTGCACGAAGTCCTCAACTTCGAAAGCAAACAAGATGAGCGCGCACACTGACCTGAACTCCGTGAAGAATGACCGCACGGAGGATTGGCGATTGATGAAGAGTTGACTCCGCCAGCATTGTCAGGGTTGCGCGATTGGCGAACGCTCGCCGGGTTCTCGTCGGACGCCAACACCAACCGTGTACTCGATTTGAAGCTGGGCTCGGAAGGTCCGCTTGGCAGACGAATGTCATGCACGCTCGGAAGCCGAAAGCATCATGTCGGCGATGTCCAGCATCGCCCGCAAGCGGTCCATGTGCCGCAGATCTTGGTGATAACCGACCCATATATCCCGCGTCGGAGGGTGATCCGGCGTGTCGATGCGCTGCAATCCGGAGACTGCATCGCCAAGTGGCCTTGGCAGTACCGCGATACCCATGCCCCTCAGGCACATCTGTGCCTGGACTGACCGGCTAGTGCTTGTGAAGACACGCCGGGAAAGTGGAAACCTGTCCAGCACCCAGGCTACATCGGGAAAATGTGACTGCGCGGTATTCATGAGAATGACCCCGGCTGATGCCGGATCGTCATTCAACGCCCGTACAGTTTCGGCCGAAGCATAGACACCGTACGAAATACGCATCAGGCGGCGCTGGACAATATCCGGTTCGCTGAAGGGAACGATGCGAAAGGCCACGTCGGCATCGCGACGTGAAAGGTCGAGCAATCGATAGCTTGCAATCACCTCCGGCACGACAGCGGGATGACGACGCGCCAACTCGGCTAGGACCGGAGCCAGGACATAGCCGGCGAACCAGTCCGCTGACGAGATACGCAGGATGCCTTCGAGCCGCTGGTCGTTGCCGGTCAGCCGCCTTTCAATGGACATCGCGGAATCCTCCATGGTTTCCGCCAGCGTCAGCACGGTGTCGCCGGCGTTCGTGAGCACCAGGCCGTCCTTTGTCCTGCGAAAAAGCGGCTGCTGGGCTTCTTCCTCGAGCGCTTTTATTCGCCGCCCGACCGTCGGATGGCTCACGTCCAGACGCCGGGCGGCCTCGCCGAAGGATCTACCGCGCGCAACCGCCAAAAAGATGCGAACGTCATTCCATTCCATGTCATGTGATCGTTCAAAAACGTACGAAAAATGTACAGGAGTGTCAGTTCAAAAACATTCCTTTTGATATCAACATAGCGGCCTTCGTCACGCTGACCTTCGGATCAGCCTCATCTGGAAGCTCATGGCATGAACAAGTTGAAAGGCAAGGTCGCCCTCGTAACGAGCGCTTCCAAAGGCATCGGCGCAGGCATTGCCCGCCGGCTGGCGGCCGACGGCGCGAAGGTCGTTGTCAATTTCGTCTCGAGCAAGGACTCTGCCGACAAGGTGGTAGCCGACATCCAAACCTTTGGCGGAAGGCCTTGGCGGTAGGCGCCGACGTCACCAACAAGGCAGAGGTCGAATCACTGGTCAGAGCGGTCATTGAACACTTCGGGCGCTTGGACATCGTGGTGAACAACTCCGGCATCTCCCAGTTCGCCAAGATCGCAGAGACCACCGAAGCGCTCGATCGTCGCCTATCTCGCCTCTGACGATGCGGGCTGGGTGACAGGCGAGCTCATCCTAGGCTCGGGCGGCATGCGCTGATGCGCCATCGTCCGGCGGTGTACTGCTGCCATTGCATATCTCATGAACACTGAAACTTCGCCCGTTGTTGTCTACGTGGCGTATCAAGGGGCGGCACAAGATCGTTTTGATCGTGACTACTACGTTGAGGCCCAGATGCCGCTGGTCTTGAGGGCGTGGACTCCGTACGGCTTGCTCAGCTTGAGCGCATTCTTCCCCGTGGATGAAGGCGTACTCAATGCGCCGTTTGCGTCACCTGAACTCTCGGCGGTGATGGCCGACGTGCCTCGCTTTATCAACACTACTCCGCAGCGTGCCCGAGCGGCTGCACTTTGAGACTCGCACACCATGACTACGTTGACTCCAACTACTGAGGCAGCAGCCCCTGATTCACGTCGCTGGCTCGCCTTGACGGTCCTGCTGACCGGCACTCTTTTGCCGCCATTGGATTTCTTCATCGTAAACGTGGCTCTACCTGCCATTCGCGCGGGCCTGCAAGCATCTTCGGACGTCTCGCAGCTTGTGATCTCGGTGTATGCCACAGCCTATGCCGTCACCCTGATCTTGGGCGGGCGTTTGGGTGACCTCTATGGTCGAAAGCGCGTATTCGTTGGTGGCATGCTCGGCTTTGGCGTCGCTTCGGCATTGTGTGGTCTGGCGCCGACGCCGGGCATGCTTGTCGTCGGTCGGCTGCTGCAAGGGATATCGGCGGCGATCATGGCGCCACAATCATTGGCATCGATACACGCCATCTTCCCGGCAAGCGAGAAGAACGGCGCGCTCAGTCTCTATGGCGCGACATTCGGCCTGGCTTCCGTGGGAGGTCAGTTGCTGGGGGGCGTGCTGGTTTCGACCAGCCCGTGGGGACTGGGGTGGCGCACTGTCTTTCTGATCAACCTCCCCATCATCTTGTTTGCCGTTCCAGCTGCATTGGTGCTGCTGCGTGAAAGCCGCGCCGAGCGTTCGGCTCGCTTGGATGTGCCGGGGGCGTTGCTGCTGGCGGCTGGCTTGCTGGCCTTCGTGGTACCGCTCATCGAAGGGCGGGAGCACAACTGGCCATGGTGGTGCACGGCGCTGCTGATTCTGAGCGTGCCGTTGTTATGGGCTTTCTGGCGGTACGAAAAGGAACGGGAACTCGCCGGCAGGACGCCCTTACTTCTACCTTCGCTTTTGGCCGTGCGCGGGCTGCGACGCAGCTTGGCGTCAACCTTCTTCTTCTATTGGCTCGCCGCGTTCTTCTTGGTGTTCGCAGCGTACGAACAGGTCGGTCTGGGTCACGACGCACTGGCCACCGGCTTGGCCGTCCTGCCGCTCGGCGTTGGCTTCTTCCTTGGGCCACTGTGCGGCCCGCGCATCGCCCGGAAGATGGGTTCGCGCACGGCGGCGTTTGGCATGATCTTGGAGGTGCTCGGTTTGGTCATCGTCGCGGTGCTGGCCTTTGCCGATATGCCGTCCTGGCTCGCGTTTCCCCTGTTCTTGATCGGTGCAGGGCAAGGCGTTGCGCTTCCTGCGCTGGTGCGCTTGAACGTGGACCAGGTCGGAACACGTTGGGCGGGGCTGGCTTCGGGCCTGGTAAACGCCACCTTGCAGATCAGCGCTGCAGTAAGCGTCGCAATGGTCGGAGGACTGTTCATCTCGATCGCGCCTGATGGTGCGAGTGCTCAAGCCGCGCGGCTCGGCTTTTCTGCAGCCTCATTGGCCATAGCCGCGGCACTCGCGCTGGCAGCCGGACTGAGCTGGAAGCGTCAAGAAACATGAAAAATCCAGAACCCTTTGCACCATGGATGCAGAAACGTCTGTAAGGGCAGTCGCGGATCGTCGCCCCACCTCGGTGAAGGCGATTGCCTCCATCGATCCGATGGGGCCACTTTTTGCAGATGTTCCCAACATTTGCTGCGGTCAGCAGCTGGCACAAGCGGCTGCAGCGCGCGGCGATAAAGTGGTGGCGACGCCACGTGAAACTTCAGTGCCGTCGTGCCATGGACATGACTAACTGACCTCCGAAAGTTTTCAGAAGGAATTGCATGACGGATACGGCACTCGACCAACTCGATGACGCATGGAGGGGCTTCTGGCTCAAACAGTACTACTTTGTCCGTGCGGCATTTTCGATCGCGTGGGTTGCGGCGGCTTTCACGCTCGGGCGGACGATGCCGCTGCTTGCCGCGCTGCTCCTCGTCGTGTACCCCGCTTGGGACGCCCTGGCGAATGTGCTGGACGCGCGGCGCAACGGCGGTATGCAGCGAAACCCCACGCAGAGCCTCAATGTCATCGTCAGCGCGGCCGCTACCGCGGCCGTTGCGGTCGCTTTGGGCAAGAGCATGAATGCCGTTCTCGGCGTGTTCGGTGTGTGGGCCATTCTTGCAGGAGTTTTCCAACTGGCAACGGGCATACGCCGCTGGAAGCGGCATGGAGCTCAGTGGGCCATGATCCTCAGCGGCGCGCAGTCCGCCATAGCTGGCGCATTCTTCATCAGTCGGGCTGGGGGAACTCAGGTGCCGTCCATCTTGGACATTGCTCCCTACGTGGCGTTCGGGGCCTTCTATTTCCTCGTCTCCGCTCTTTCACTGGCTGTATCTGACATGCGCGCCAAGAAGCAAACGCAATGAAGGCTGAAGACATGAGCGGGCACCTGCTGCGCGTGCCGCTAGCCTTTCGCATCGCGCAGCGCGCTCACTCAGAATTTCATTGGCCCTGCTCAGCTCCTTGATCTCGCGCTCGGCACATGCATGCTTGCGCCAAACGCGCTGCGCGGCGGAGAAAGACACGTCGCCAGTTCGGCCGAAAGCTTGCGGCTGCTCCACTGTGTGCGGCCATCCTTTTAGCTTGCGCTGAGTGTCCTGCGGAGCAGCCCGCGCGTGGCTGCCGCCAGCGATTCCTATCTCGCTAGTTGAGCCGATGTCTGCAAGTTGACAGTCAAAGTCAATCGTGTAGCATCCGTAATGGCATACCATATAGGGATGCATAGATAAGGATCGCGATGGAAGCACGGGAACATACCGCCGTTCTGGAAGTGCAGGGTGTCGACATACGCTATGGTGGCAACCTGGTGGTTTCTGGTGCATCTTTTGACGTTCGAGAGGGTGAGTTTGTGACCCTTCTCGGGCCGAGTGGCAGCGGCAAGACATCGCTGCTGAGGACGATTGCCGGCTTCATTCCGGCCAGTGCCGGCCGGATCAGGTTGCGCGGCGAGTCGATGGAAAAAGTCCCTGCCTACCAGCGCGACGTCGGCCTGGTGTTCCAGAACTACGGTCTATTCCCTCACATGACGGTGGAGGGCAATCTGAGTTTTGGGCCGCGCATGATGAAAGTGCCCTCGGCTGAAATCGAAACCCGCGTCGCCGAGGTCCTCGCGCAGGTCCGGCTGGAGCGGCTCCGGGAGCGGTATCCCCATGAGTTGTCCGGCGGGCAGCAGCAGCGCGTGGCGATCGCGCGGGCTCTGGCCATGCGGCCTTCGCTGCTGCTCCTGGACGAGCCGATGTCCAACCTGGACGCGAGGCTGCGCTCCGAAATGCGCGTGGAGCTGCTTTTATTGCTGAAGCGCCTGGGGATGACCGCGGTGGCGGTGACCCACAACCAGGAGGAGGCGCTCGGAATGTCGGATCGCATCGTGGTCATGGCCGAGGGCGGCATCCGCCAGGTCGGAACACCCGCGGACATCTACCTGCACCCCGCGGATTCCTTCGTGGCCAACTTCGTCGGTGACGCCAACGTGGTCGAAGCCCAGCACGTGGGCTTCGCGCCGGACGGCTACTCGCTGTACCGCTCTACCGATGGCATGCTGATCCGAGGAGCGGCTGCCGGGGCGCAGCTTGGGCAGACGACGCGCCTTCTGATCCGGCCGGAACTGATCGAAGTCGACATCACGGGCAAGGAGGCCGGCAACGATTCCATGAGCGGACTGGCCGCCCATATCGTGAGCACCGC
Source organism: Variovorax sp. 10N420 (assembly GCF_056394705.1). Classification (NCBI taxonomy): domain Bacteria; kingdom Pseudomonadati; phylum Pseudomonadota; class Betaproteobacteria; order Burkholderiales; family Comamonadaceae; genus Variovorax; species Variovorax sp. 10N420. Next base: position 372,838 of record NZ_JBFTIJ010000005.1, read on the forward strand.
GTACATGGGCGCCTTCACCGAGATCCGGGCGCGCGTGGGCACGGAGCGGCTGCTGGTCAAGCTGCCAGCAGGGGTGCATGCGCCGGCATTCGAAGCGGGCCAGCCCGTTCTCATGCGATGGGCACCCGAGGCCGTGAAGGTGTTGCAGCCATGAGCCGTACAGCAACTTCGGTTGTCCATGTCCACCCAGGCAACGGGCCTCCAAGTGAGGTGCCGTCGATCCGCGAGCCAAGGGTTGCGGGCGCGCTGCAGAGATGGCTGCTGCTTGCGCCTGCGTTGCTCGTGCTCGGCCTGTTCGCCGTCGCGCTGCTTGACCTGTTGAACTGGAGCTTCTACAGCGGCGGCAAGCTGGGCGCGGCGCCCAGCGGCGAGAGGGGTTGGGCCACCTACGGCCGCATCCTGGGCGACCCGCTCTACATGGGGGCCATCTTCGCCACGATCCGCCTGTCCGCGGTCTCGACGGTGTGCAGCCTTGCGCTCGGCCTGCCGGTCGCCTACTGGATCGTGCGAACTGAATCGAGCCGCGTTCGTGCGCTGCTGATCATCCTGGTCGCGGTCCCGTTCATGACGAGCCTCATCGTCCGGCTCTATGCCTTGCTGCTGGTGCTGGGCAACAGCGGCCTGCTGAACACTTTGTTCCAGTCGATGGGCTGGATCGCGGACAACGACTTCGTTGCGCTCGTGCGCAACGAGGTCGGCGTTTCCATCGGGTTGACCTATTTCGTCCTGCCCTTCGTCATCTTCACGCTGGCCGGCAGCTTCCGCCGGTATGACCGCACGCTGGAGGACGCTGCCCAGAACCTCGGTGCGGACGAAGTCGTGACCTTCATTCGCATCACGCTCCCGCTGCTGGCGCCGGGCATCCTAGCCGCGTGCACGCTCGCCTTCGTGCTGGCGGGCACGGCGTTCGCCACGCCCCTGATCCTGGGCGGCAGCGCGGTGCGAATGGTGGCGAACGTCATCTATGACCAGGCCATGTTCGCGCAGAACATGCCCGTGGCTGCCGCGCTGAGCGTGCTGGCCCTGTTGTTCACGATCGTCTGCCTTTACGCAGCCGGGCGCCTGTCCCACGGGAGGAAGCATGCGTAAGCACCGCAACACAGCCCATCGCGCGCGCCGCTCGCTGGCCTTCTGCGCCGTCTGGGCCCTCAGGGCTGCCGCGTTCAGCTTGCTTTTCCTTCCCATCCTGCTGGTGGTCCTGCTGTCCTTTTCGGGTGACGCCTACACCACGCTTCCCCCGCAGAGTTATTCACTGCGCTGGTACGCAAACGCGATCTCCCGCGGCGAGTTCGTCGAGAGCTTCATGACGAGCGTGCAGGTCGCGGCACTCGCGACCCCGCTGTCGGTGGCGATCGGGACGCTCGCAGCCTACGGCCTGTGGAAGTACCCGCGTCCCGGCGCGCGCGCGTTGGAGTCCCTGTTGATGGCGCCGATTCTGCTGCCGCTGGTGGTGACTGGGCTTGCCTTGCTGGTGTTCTTCAACCGGGGCTATCTCCACACCGGGCTGTGGAGCATCGTGCTGGCGCACGTGATCGTCACCTTCCCCTACAGCTTCCGCTCGGTGCTGGCGGTGCTCGCGCGCTACGACAGGCAGCTCGACGAGGTCGCGGCATCCCTGCGCGTGCATCCGGCCACGGCCTTCTGGAATGTGACCCTTCCCATGATCCGGCCGGGCCTCTTCGCGGGCGCCTTATTCGCATTCGTGATGTCCTTCGACGACTTCGCCACCACGATCTTCCTGATCACGCCAGGGACGAAGACGCTGCCCATCGCCATCTACCAGTACATGGAATTCAATCTGGACCCCACCGTGTCGGCGGTCTCCGCCATGCTGGTGCTGCTATCGGCGGTGGGCGTGCTGGTGATCGACAAGGTCCTGGGCATGGATCGCTTCGTAGGGCTGCGTGCGTGAGACACGTCGACACAAGTCGAGACAAGTGACAAGGAAGAGCGAATGGAAAAATCGAACCTGACACCGGTCGAAGGACCTTGCGTCTGGACCGGCGAGCAGCTGGCCTCGGCCGAAGGATGGCGCTCGGTCCTGAGCGCCGACGAAGCCGCCGCCCTGCAACGCGCTGCCCGCCGCGTCATTGCCGGCGGCAAGCCGCTGGAGGCGGTGCGGCGCAGCGACTTCGAGGTGCCGGAGCTTCAGGCACTCTGGGTCCGGATCAGCCGCGAATTGGAGCACGGGCACGGCTTCGTCCTGATCCGCGGCGTGCCCGTGGAAGACCTGTCGGATGAAGAATGCAAGTTCCTGTTCTGGGGCATTGGACTGCAGCTGGGCGTGCCGGTGTCGCAAAGCCGCCTGCAGAACTACATCGCCGAAGTCCGGGACATCGGCGAGAAGATGGGGCAGGCCACCACGCGTGCCTATCGCGCGGGCGGGCCGCTGCGCTTCCACACCGACCAATGCGACGCGCTCGCCCTGCTGTGCCTTCGCGAGCCTGTCTCCGGCGGGCATAGCCGTGTGGTGAGCTCGGCGGCCATCCACAACGAGCTCATCCGCCGCAGGCCCGAGATGCTGCCGGTTCTCCACGCGCCGTTCTGCTTCAGTCGCCAGGGCGAGGAAGTGGAGGGCGAGGCGCCGTGGTACGAGCGGCCGGTCTTCGACCGCGGGGTGGACGGCAGCTTCACGAGCCTGTTCTCGCTCTCCTTCATCGAGAGCGCGCAGCGGCTGCCCGAGGTGCCGCGGCTCACCCGGATACAACGCGAGGCGCTGGAGCTGGTGGCGCAACTGGCCGATGAACTGAGCACGACGATCGAGCTGCGCAAGGGGGACATGCAGTTCTTCAACAACCATGTCGTCTACCACTCGCGCACCGACTACCAGGACCACGAGGAGGTCGCGAAGAGGCGTACGCAGCTGCGGCTCTGGCTGGCCACGCCCCACAGCCGTCACTTGCCCGACGGCGCGTCCGTATTCTTCGGCTCGACGCAGCCTGGCGTGATACGTGGCGGCATCACCCCGCCGTCGGGGCGACGCTTCGCCTTTGAAGACTGGCGCAGCGCAGGCTGGACGGATGCCGAGCTTCGCATCTTCAGGGGCGGTCATGCTGCATGAACGCGCAGGGGACTTCGATGGGGAAGAAGGCCGTGGTTTTCAAGATAGACTTGCTGCGAACCCTATCCCGAACTCACGGCAGCGAGTCAGTCGTGCACGCATCATGAGCAAATCCACGGAAGCCGATCGTGTCTTCAACGGCATCGTCACTGATATCCTCGCCGGCGCAATACGGCCCCGGGAGCGGCTTTCCGAGCGCGAGCTGGTGTCCCGTTTCAAGGTAAGCCGCACGCCGGTGCGCGAAGCCACCAAGCGGCTGCTGGAGCGTGGCTTCATCGAGACTGGCCCGCGCGGCGTGGCCGTCGTGGTGGACGTCAGCTCGGAGGAATTGCGCCAACTCTATGTCTTGCGGCTGCAACTGGAGAGCACCGCGGCGCGGGAGATCGTGGCGAACATCACGCCGCCGGAAATCGCTGCCCTGAAGCAGATCAACAAGGAATTCAAGCAGGCACTCGAGCAGCGCGACCTCGTGAGGATGCTTGAGGTCCGCGCCGACTTCCACGCCCTGCTCGGCAGAGCCACGCGCAACCGATGGCTCGCTGAGGTGCTCGTGATGTTGCGCGACAAGGCTTATGTCGTTCGCCACTACCACTGGCAGGATTTCCATCGCGCCTCCGCGACCCTCGACATCCACAACCAGATGATCAAGGCGCTCGAAGGCAAGGACGCAGAGGCGTTCGTGCAACTGGTCTGCCAGCAGATCAGTGCAGCCATCGCAACCTACGAGAACCGGCTGCAGGCGCCGTCGTGGAACGCTTCCGCCAGCGCAGCGCCGTTGTTGGCCAAGATGCCCCGGCCCAGGCAGCCGGCGGGCCGTTCCGCAGCCAAGGCGGTGAAGCCGAAGCCCGCGGGCAAGCCGGCGCGCAAGCTCGTCGCCTGATACCGGGACTCACCGGGGCGGACGCAAGCGTCTCGCCCCCGCGCCTATCAAAGTGCGGCAATCGCCTGGAACTCGATCAGGAGACCCGGGTCGGCCAGGTGGTTCACTTCGACGATCGTGCTGGTGGGCAGCCGGTCCTTGAAGAACTCCATGCGCGCCGCGACGATCTCCTTGAACTGGCGCACATCCGTGGTGTAGACCACGATCGAGACGATGTCGTCGAGCGTACCGCCCGCCGCTTCCAGCACGGTTCGCATGTTCCGGATGCATTGGCGCGTCTGCTCGGCCATGTCGCCCGGCCCCACGAGCTTGCCGTCGCCATCGCGAGCGAGCTGCCCCGACAGGAAGATCAGGGACGAGGGCTTGTCGACGCGAATGAAGTGGTGATAGACGGTCTTGCGCACATTGGCCAGGCCGGCGGGGTCTCCGCGTGTGATTTCGCTCATGGTGTTCAGTCCTTTCTTGGGTTGGTGATTCAGTGCGCGTCGATCCAGCGGACTACGCGATCCAGCTGGGCATCGTGGCGCCGTGGGATGGGGCGCTCCGGATTGGGGTAGCCCACGTTGATGACGCCGATCACGCGCGCCCCGGGTGCTTCCAGCCCGACGAGGGCGGCGACCTCCGGAGACTCGGCCAGTGCGCCCGTGGTGAGCAGGGAGCCGACCCTCGCATCCGCGAGCGACAGCAGGAAGTTCTGGACGGCGGCGGCGGTGGCGAATTCCTCCTCTCTGGCCACCACCCTGAGGTTGTCCAGCGCGGGCACGCAGGCGACCACGACGTTCACCGGCGCGTCCTTGGCACGCCGGGCCGCGCGCGCCACATCGCGTCCCGTGCGCAGCGCCGCGGCCTCATAGGCGCTGACCAGCCTGTGGCGTGCTTCGCGCGTGATCACGAAAAAGCGCCAGGGGGCAGAGCGGTGATGGTTGGGCGCCAGCACGGCGTCGGCCAGCGCACGCTCGATCACGCAGCGCGGCACGGGCTCGTCCACATAGGCGTAGACCGACCGGCGGCGCTGCGCAAGCTCACCGAAGGAGGTGGGCGCGGGCGGGCGGGGATTGACAGAAGCGTTCATGGTGTTCAGGATACTTTAATGGTATGCCAATAATACATACCATATTCAGAACCGTCCACTTCACCACGAGGACCCCGCCATGAAACTGCACACCTGCCTCAAGCGATCCGCCGTCGCCATCGCCGCTTTCGCCGCTTTCGCCGCCGCAGCACAAACCCGGGAGGTCGTGCTGGCCACCTGGGGAGGAACCTGGGGCAAGGCCATCGCTGAACAGGCGATCGCCCCCTTCGAGAAGGCGACCGGCGTGAAGGTGAAGGTCATCTCCGGTGTGTCGCTTGCGAACATCCAGATGATTTCGGCCCAGCGGGCCAGCCCGAAGATCGACCTAGTGATGGCGACTTCGCAGGATGCGGTGACCGCGTACGACGACGGCCTGCTCGCGACGCTGGAGGCGAAGGAAATTCCCGTGCTGGCCACCTTGCCGGCCAGTGGACTGCGCCGCGATGCAAGCGGCGCGGTCAAGTTCGCCGGCATGTGGGTGTACCCCTACGGCATCGTCTACCGCACGGACAAGGTCAAGACCGAGATCAAGTGCTGGAAGGACCTGTGGCGCCCTGACCTGCGCAACAAGGTCGGTGTCTCCTCCCCCAGGTACATGAACGGCTACTTCCTGCTCATGGCGAACAAGCTCGCCGGCGGCACGGAGGCGGACGTGAGGCCCGGGATGGAGCTCGTGAAGACGATGGGCCAGAACCTGGTGGCCGTGGTGGACGATTCCGCCGGGCAGCAGCGCCTGCTGGCGCAACAGGAGGTCTGGGCCGTGCCCATGGTTTCCAGCGCCGCCTACAAGATGATCGACGAGGGCGTGCCCGCGAAGTTCACGATCCCGTGTGAGGGCGCCCCCGCCGGCATGGACGTGATCGCCCTCGTGAAGAACGGGCCCAATGCCGCCGAAGCCAGGAAGTTCATCGACTTCTACCTGAGTCCGGAAACGATCGCCAACGTCACCCGCGAACTGAAGATCACGCCGGTCAACCGCAACGCGAAGATCACCCCCGAGCACGCCAAGTACACGCTCCCCGATGCGGAGTTCCAGAAGCTGATCGTGTTCGACGAGCAGGCGACCGCAACCGGGCGCGGCAAATGGCAGGACGCGTGGGACCGTGAAATCGCTCCCCTGACGCGGCGTTGATTCCGGCCATGCCTCACATCACAGCCAATGGCGTACGGACCTTCTACCGCACGCTCGGGGAGGGTCCGGCCCTCCTGCTGATCGCCGGGAACGGCATGGACCACACCGCATTCGACGAGCAGTTGCCGGTGTTTGCAGAGCACTTTCAATGCATCGTGTACGACCTGCGCGGCATCGGCGCAAGCGAGGTGCCGCAGACGGGCTACACGCCCGCCGAGATGGCAAAGGACGCCCTGGCATTGCTATCCGCACTGGGCATCGAGCAGGCCCACGTCGCCGGCTACTCGCTGGGCGGTGCCATTGCACAGGAAATGGCGCTGGCGCAGCCGCAGCGGGTGCTGTCGCTGTCGCTGTACTCCAGCTACGAGCGGCCGCTTCCGTACATGCGGCTGCGCTACGACATCCTGATCAAGGTGGTCGAGGAAACGACGCCGGAGCTCTGGGCCATGTACAGCGCGTTCTCCGCCTTCGGGCCGGAGTTCGTCAATGCGCATGAGCATGCACTCCGCGACGAGATCGCGAAGCGGATCGATCGCTGGAAGCAGGGCGACGCGCCCTCGCGCACCGGCCTGGCCGGGCACTACCGGGCCATCCTTGCGCATGACACCTCCAGCCGCCTGGGCGATATCCGGTGCCCGACCTGGATTGCGGTGGGCTCCACCGATGCGGTGACGCCGGTCTGGCATTCGCAGCGCATGCACCAGCTGATCTCGGACTCCACGCTGAACGTGTTCCCAGGCAAGCCGCATCGCATCCTGAACTTCGAGGCCGCCGAGTTCACTTGCAGCGCGCTCGAGTTCCTGTTGACTCATCGGAGTCCTTGACTGGCATACCAATAAGGCATATATTTCTTCATCGATTCACCAACACCAGCTGAAAGATCATGGACAAGATCATCATTTCTTCGGACTCCCACGTGTTCGAGCCGACCGACCTCTGGAAGAACACCCTGGGCAGTCGCTTCGGCGACAACCTGCCGCAGGGCGTCTCCAACTTCGAGGGCCACGAAGGCAACTTCTTCTACGTCGGGCGGCCGGGCGAAGCGGCGCGCCTAGAAGAGCTGGTGTCCGATGACGGCAAGGACCGCCGCCTGGACGACCTCGCCAAGGCAGGCTCCGACCCGGTGTACCGTCTCGAGCTCATGGACAAGGACGGCATCTACGCCGAGGTCCTGAACCCCACCTGGGGCCTGTGGATTCCCCGCATGGCCGATGGGGCTGCGCGCAATGCTTGCGCCGAGGTCTTCAACGACTGGATCCAGGAGTACTGCTCCCAGAACCTCAAGCGCCTGCTGGCCGTCGCAATGATCCCGATCGTCGATGTCGACTGGGCCGTGAAGGAGCTCGATCGCGTCGTCAAGCGCGGCGCCCGCGCCATCATGATCGGCACCAACCCGGTGGACGGCGCGGCTCCCTACCGCGACCGCAAGTACGACAAGTTCTGGGCCGCCGCCCAGGAGGCGGAACTGCCGGTCACGCTGCATATCGTCACCGGCCGGGTGCGCGACCCCTTCACCTACCACGGTGACAAGGAGCGGGAAAACATTCCGGCCAGCTTCCTCGACCTGTTCTACGAGGTGCAGCCCGCGCTGGCGAACGAATTCATCTTCGGGGGCATCTTCGACCGATTCCCGCGCCTGAAGATCTTCCTGTCCGAGTACGACGCGTCGTGGCTGCCGATCCTGAAGTACCGCCTCAACCGCGTCCAGACCTTTCCCGGCTTCGATCATCTCGAGAAGAAGCCGGCGAGCCGCTACGTCGAGGAAAACATCTACGCCGGCATCATCAACGACCCGCTGGCCGCGAAGCTGCGCAACGAGATCGGCATCGACCGGATCATGTGGGGCTCGGACTTCCCGCACCCGCCCTGCCCGTATCCCAACACCACCCAAAACATCGATCGCATCCTTAACGAGCTCTCCCCGGAGGACCGCTTCAAGGTGGTGGCGGGTAACGCGGCCAAGCTGTTCAAGATCGACCTGTAGGCGCTGGCCATGAGAAGGATCCTGGAGATCACTGGCTGCACGCTGATCGACGGCACGGGAAGCGCGCCGATCCCCGACGCGACGCTGCGTGTGGTCGACGGTCGCATCACGGCCGTATGGTGCAACGGCGAGCGCCCGGCCGACCAGCAGGGCCCCGCCGAACAGGTGGTCCAGGCGCGGGGCAAGACGGTGATCCCGGGCCTGATCGACGCGCATTGCCACATCTCCTACGGCGAGGGCAAGACGGCCGAGGAGGTCGACATCTACGGCGGCCCGGAGTGGTCTGCGGTGCGCTCAGTCTGGAATGCGCAGAAGGTGCTGCAAAGCGGCGTTACCAGCTTCTGCGATCCGGGCTCGACCTGGAACGTGGCGGTCACCTGCCGCGATGCCATCAACAACGGCATGTTCGACGGCCCGCGCATCTTTGCGGCAGGCCGTCACATCAGCGCCGACGGTGGCTTTGCGGACTACTTCCCCAGCTGGCTCGGCATGCCGGTCTCAGCCGAGGGCGTACTCTGTCCGACCCGCGACGAGATGCGGCGCGAAGTGCGGCGCCAGGTCAAGAACCGTGTCGACCTCGTAAAGATCAGCGGCGACAGCCAGGCCCAGGACACGCGTCCCGATGCCGGCCCGTGCTTCTCGGACGACGAGCTGTCGTGCATCGTCGATACGGCCCACGGGCTCGGCCGAAAGGTCACGATCCACTCGCGCTACGCGAAGACCGTGGCTGCCGCCGCGCGTGCAGGCGTGGATTGGGTGATTCACGCGTCGTACATGGACGCTGGAGACATCGGACTCCTGCTGGACCGGCAGGTCCCCATCTGCGCCACGATGACCTACACCGCCAACATCGTGCAGCACGGGCGCGACGTGGGGGTGGATCCCAACTACATCGAGGTCAAGAAGCGTGAGCTCGACGCGCTGGTCAAGGCCCACCGCAAGGCGATCGAGGCCGGCGTGCCGATGATGGCGGGCTCCGAGGCAGGCTTTGCCGTCACCCCCTACGGACAATGGCATGCGCGCGAGATCGAGCTGATGGTGGAGCTGCTGGGCATGAAGCCGCTCGATGCCATCACGGCAGGCACCTTCAACAATGCGAAGGCCTTCGGCTGGGAACGGGAGGTCGGCAGCCTGCAGCCGGGGCGCTGGGCCGACCTGCTGGTGCTCGACGGCGACCCCCTGGCGGACATCCACATGCTGAGCGACCCCAAGCGCATTGCCGCAATCTACAAGGGTGGCGAGCTTGTGCCGCGCCCCGATTCCCCTCCGACCCGTCGCCGCATGGGGCACGAGCGATCACTTGCGGTCTCCAGCGTCCCGTTGAACAGGTGAGTCAAATGGAAGTGATCGAATCAACCGCCACCGACGTCGAGACTGAGGCCGGCAACTGGCTGCAGGCCACCGTCTGCGAGGCCGTGAAGCTCACGCCCGATACCCTGCTGCTGCGTCTCAGGTCCGCCACCGGCGAGCCGCTGCCCCCGTATGAGCCCGGCGCACACGTGGCGCTCGCATGCGGCGAAGGCGTGATCCGCCACTACTCGCTGACCGGTGCGCGCCTGCATCCGGGCCTGTATGAACTGGGCATCAAGCGCGCGGAAAACAGCCAGGGTGGCAGCCGCTGGGTGTTCGACCACGCGGCTGTCGGTTCCCGGCTGCTCATCTCCAGGCCACGCAACCACTTCCCGCTTGTCGCCGAGGCGGGGCAGTTCGTCTTTCTCAGCGGAGGCATCGGCGCGACGCCGATCATCTCCATGCTGTACGAACTGCAGGCCAGGGGCATTCGGGCGCGCCTGGTGCACATGTGCCGCTCGCGCGAAGACCTGGGCTTTCAGTCCTGGCTGTCGGAACTGGCGAACTTCCACGACGTGCACCTCCACTTCGACGCCGAGGCGGGACTGTTCGATCTCGAGGCCGAGCTGGGCCGCTCGCATGGCGACGCCCACATCTACTGCTGCGGTCCGACCGGAATGATGGACGCCGTCCGCCTGCACGGCGAGGCCGCGGGGCGCGCCGACCGCTTCCACTTCGAGTATTTCGCCGCACCGCAGGTGCAGCGCGACGAAGCGCAGGACGGCGAGTTCACGGTGGTGCAGGGCAGCACCGGCCGCAGGATCGCGGTTCCAAAGACCAAGACCATGCTGGCAGCCCTGCGCGAGGCCGGCATCGCGATGAAGAGCGAATGCGAATACGGCGTCTGCGGCTGGTGTGCCGTCGGGGTGAAGGACGGGGTCCCCGCCCACTTTGACTCCTACCTGACGGCTGCCGAGAAGGAGGCCAACAAGCTGGTTCTTCCTTGCGTGTCGCGTTGCACAAGCGCGAGCATCACCCTGGACATCTAGCCGGCACCGGCCCTGAGGTCATTCATAACCATAACCAGGAGCTCCCATGAGACTCGCCACTTTTTCTCTTCGCTCGTCGCCCGAGCGGCAGCTTGTCGGCTTCCTGCGCGGTGACCGCCTGATCGAGGTCGATGCGCCATCCGTGAAGGCCTTGCTCGCACGTGGTCGCGATGCGCTAGATGCGCTGGCACGCAAGGTCGATACGTTGCCTGGTCCCGGGCATTCCCTTCAGGATGTCCACGTCCTGCCGCCTGTTCCTGATGCCAACAAGTTCCTCTGTGTCGGCAAGAACTACCGAACCCATCTGGAGGAGCTCAAGAGGACGGACCTGATCAAGGAACTGCCTAGCGAACCGACGGGCTTCGTGAAGCTCAACGACGCACTCACCGGCCACGACGCCGAGGTGGTGCGCCCTGCCTCGGTAACGCGCCTGGACTACGAGCCCGAAATGGTCTTCGTCATCGGCAAGGCCGCCCACGACGTGAAGCCTGACGACGCGATGTCTTATGTGGCGGGAATCACAATCCTCAACGATCTCACCTGCCGCGACACGCAGAAGCGGGAAGTCGCGTCGGGCTCGCGCTTCTGGACGGCAAAGAACGCCCCGGGCTTCGGTCCCTTGGGCCCATTCATCATCACGATGGACGAGGTGCCCGATCCGTACGACATCTGGATCACCTGCAGCGTCAACGGCGAACAGCGCATGCGCGTCAACACCAGCGAACAGATCTGGAAGCTTTCGCGGATCATCGAGCACTTCTCGCGCCTCGTGCCCCTCATGCCCGGCGACATGTTCTCCACCGGCGCGCCGGGCGGGGTCGCCGTGGGCAAGGCGAACGCGGAGGACCTGTTCCTGAAGCCGGGAGACGTCGTCGAATGCGCCTTCGAGGCACCCGCCATGATCCTGCGCAACCGGATCGTGGCCCCATGAGTTCCGATCGCCACGACTTCGCTCCTGCGTCACGCCGGACTTTTATCGCTGCCGCATCGGCGACACTGCTCACCGCATCGTCCCTGGCACGAGCCCAGCAGGGTTTTCCTGCGCGAACGGTGACCCTGATGGTGCCCTTTCCGCCGGGAGGCGGTGCCGACACCCTGTCGCGGATTCTGGCGGTGCCGCTCGGAAATGCCTGGCATCAGTCGGTCGTGGTCGACAACCGGCCCGGTGCGAGCGGCAAGATCGGTGCTTCCGCCGTGGCGCGTGCGCCGGCGGACGGCCACATGCTGCTGATGGCATCGACCGGCGCCATCGACGAGAGCAATTTCACCGCGCTCGCGCCGGTGGCGCTCGTGTCCGCGTCCCCCTACATCGCTGTGGTGCACCCAAGGCTCGGGATCAACAACATCCGCGACTTGATCGGGCGCGCAAAGACAGAGCCCGGCAAGCTTGCCTTCGGATCGTCGGGCGAAGGATCAGCGTCCCAGCTCACAGTGGAGCTGTTCAAGCAAATGACTGGCACCGACATGTTGCATGTGCCCTACAAAGGTACAGGCCAAGCTGTGACTGACCTCTTGGCCGGCACCATCCAGCTCATGTTTGCGCCGGGTCAGGCGGTGTTGCCTCATGTCGCATCGGGCAAGCTGGTGGCCATTGCCGTCACGAGTCCAAAGCGCGCCCGTGCTGTCCCGGCGTTACCGACCATCGCGGAGTCCGGAGTGCCGGGCTATGCGGCCTCGGGATGGTTCGGCCTTTTTGCGCCCGCGACTACGCCCCAGGCAGTCATCCGCCGAATCGCGGACGACGTGGACATGCTGATGGGGAGGCCGCACATTGTCGATGCCATGCTCAAGGTGGGTGCAGAACCCTCGCGGGGCACTCCGGCGCAGTTCGCCCGGTTCGTCCAAGAGGAGCTGTCGAAATGGAGCCGTCTGGAAGCCCAAATCGCAGAGAGGCAGAAGCCACGTTGAAGGCGCCGGATGAGCCCTGCACGCATACGGCACTCACCCATCGATTGCGGAGAAGTGGAAGCATCTGGATCGACGGCACACGGTGGACCGGTTTGTGCTGTCTCAATAACACCATAGCAATGATCGGAAGACCATGCAAATCGATTTCACCCGCCGTGCCCTCCTTGCATTCGGCGCAACGCTCCCCTTAGCCTTGGCGCATGCGCAGGAGGAGACCATGCTGCGCCTGGTCGTTCCTTTCGCCGCCGGCTCCACCATCGACGCGCTGGCACGGCTGATCGCGAACAAGCTGCCGGAGGTTTCCAGCCACAAGGTCGTAGTGGTGGACAACCGGCCGGGAGCGGCGGGCATCCTGGGCACGACCTTCGTCGCCAAGGCCAAGCCCGATGGGCGGACCGTCCTGATCCAGGCCAACGGTCTGACGACCACGCCGGCCGTGCGCAGCGATCTGCCCTATGACCTGCAGAAGCACCTGGCGCCGCTGACGCTCGCGGGCCTGGCGCCCTACGGGCTTGTGGTGCCGGGCGACTCCAGGTTCCAGACCCTGGGCGAGGCGTTCACCGCGGCGCGCGCGTCGGGACAACCGATTGCGTTCGGCACCAGCGGCCCCGGCAGCCAGAGCGAATTCGTCCTTGCGCAGATCGCCAAGGTGGCGAAGGTGGACTTCCTCAAGGTGCCGTTCAAGGGGCAGGCCGACATCATGCTGGCGGTCATGGGCGGCTACGTGCAAATGGCGATGATCAACATGCCCTCAGCCATCAAGCAGGCGAGCCATCGCAAGGTCCAGATCCTCGCGACCATGACGAACAAGCGAACGCCAGCCACGCCCGACGTGCCGACGCTGACCGAGGCCGGCATCCCCGGCATCAACGAGAGCGCCTGGTACGGCCTGTTGACCACCGCCGGCACGCCGGCACCGGTGGTGGAGGCGCTGAGCAAGGATCTGCTCAACGTGCTCGCCCTGCCGGAGGTGCGCGCCAAGCTCACCGAGCTCGGAGTCGATGTCGTGGCGAGCACGCCGGCGCAGTTCAGCGATCGCATCGCGGGCGAGCTCAGCCGCTACCAGGCCATCGCCAAGGAAGAGAACATCAAGGCCGAATAAAAGCAAAGCACTGGAGACCCCCATGAACGCAGTACTCAATGCGAACCGCAACGCCAGCAAGGTGGCGATCATCGACCTCACGGATCTGCGCAGTCCCGACCTCGCAAGGCGCAAGCGGCTGGGCGAGGAGATCGCGCAGGCCTGCAGCGAGGTCGGCTTCTTCTACATCGTGAACCACGGCATTCCGAAGGCGAAGATCGAGCGGATGTTCGAGATCGCAAGGCAGTTCTTCACCTTGAACGATGACCAGAAGCAGCAGCTCTCGATGGCGAACAACAATTCCTATCGCGGCTACCTGCCGATGAAGACCATCGGCAACGATCCGACCATGAAAGGCCTGCTGCTGGAAGCCTTCCACGCCTGGCAGGAGCACGCGCCGGGCGACCCCGGCGTGGCCGCAGGAAAGCCGTTGCATGGCGTCAACGTGTGGCCCGCGCAATTGCCCGGCATGCAGGAGGAGGTGATGGCCTACGCCGGCATGGTGACCGCGCTCGCGCGCGACCTGCTCGGTATCGCGGCACTCGGCATCGGCCTGCCGGAGGACACCTTCCTTCGGCACTTCGAGCAGCCCCTGTCGCTGCTGCGCCTCATCCACTACCCGCCGCAGAAGCCCTCGGAGACCGAGGGCCGCTTCGGCACGCGTCCTCACACCGACAACTGCGCCTTCACCATCCTGGCCCAGGACGACACCGGCGGCCTGGAAATCATGGAGGACGGCGAATGGGTGGGCGTGCCGCCCGTCGCGGACAGCTACGTCATCAACCTCGGCGAGGTGATGAAGATCTGGACGAAGGGGATGTTCATGGCCACCCCGCACCGGGTCATCAATCGCTCCGGCAAGGAGCGCTACTCGATTCCGTTCTTCATGAATCCGACGCACGACGCGCTGGTCCGCCCGATCCTCGAGGATGCCGGAGCGGGCAAAGCGGAGCCGGTGTTCCACACGACCGTGGGCATCGAGGAGGGACTCACCAGCGGCGAGATCCTCATGCGCCTTTACAAGAGGATCTGGCCCTCCGTCGACGGCCAGCGGGTCGACTGAACCCGCTGGTGATCGCCACGCGCAGGAGCCCTCTTGCGCTGTGGCAGGCCGGCGAGGTCCAGCGCAGGCTGCAGGCGAGCGGAAGGTCCGTTCGGCTTTCGCTGATCACCACGACCGGCGACCGCATCCTCGACCGCGCCCTCGACAAGGTCGGTGGAAAGGGGCTGTTCCTCAAGGAGATCGAACAGGCCCTTCGCCAGGGCCATGCCGATCTCGCCGTTCACTCGCTCAAGGATGTGCCGATGGTGCTGCCGCCGGGCTTCATGCTGGCCGCCGTGCTGGTGCGCGAAGATCCCCGGGATGCTTTGGTCGCGAGAAACGGGCAGGTGCTCGCCGAGCTGCCGGCGGGCGCGCGTATCGGCACCTCGAGCCTGCGCCGCGCCATGATGCTGCGGCGCATGCGCCCCGATCTGCAGATCTCCTTCATCCGGGGCAATGTCGAGGGGCGCCTTGCCAAGCTGGCGTCCCGCGAGTTCGCCGCAATCGTGCTGGCGCTGGCCGGGCTGCGCCGCCTCGGCCTGGAGCACCACGTCACGGAAGTGTTCGAGCCGTCTCGCATGTTGCCTGCCGTAGGGCAGGGTGCCATCGCCATCGAAACGTGCAGCGGACGTTCCGATCTGCAGGAGATCCTTGCGCCGATGAACGACCGCGAAACCGAGCTCTGCGTGTCGGCGGAGCGGGCCGTGGGGCGCCACATGGATGCAGGCTGCTCGCAGCCCTTTGCCGCCTATGCGCGACTGAGTGCCGGTGTCATGCAGCTCGAAGCCGCGCATCAAAGCCAGCACGATGCCGAGCCGGCATTCGCCATGGCCAGCGCGCCGGTCAGCCGGGTCGAGCAAGCGTTCAGCCTGGGCGAAGAGGTCGCCGGCAGGCTTCGCTCGACCTGAAAGGGCGGGTGCCCTTCCTACCGCCAGCGCACGACGCCCGCGGTGCTGGGCCGGGGCCGCTTGAACAACTCGCGCTCGGGGTCCCTGTATCCGATCTGCAGCACGCCGACCACTCGGCCACCCTCGATGCCGACGACCTGTTCCACCTCGTCGGAAAGCTGAAGCGGCGATGAGCTCATGGCGCAGGAGAGCTGCATCGAGGTGAGGGCCAGCATCAGGTTCTGCGTTGCCGCCGCCGTCGCGAACTCCTCCTCAAGCGGGCGCACGCGCGGGTGGCTGACATCGGGGACGCAGCCGATCACCACCATCACGGGCGCATCGAAGGCCCGGCATCGCGCGCGGCCCGGATGCCAGCCGATTCGCACCGCTGCTTTCTCGTAGGCAGCCGCGAGTTCAGAGCGAGCGCCGCCGCGGAAAACAACGAAGCGCCAGGGCCGCGTGTGGTAGTGGCTGGGCGCGAGCACGGCCATTTGCAGTGCCCGCTCGAGCAGATGCCTCGGCACCTCCTGGTCCAGATAGAAATAGACGGAGCGACGCTGACGGACGATGTCCTCGAATGCGCACGACAGGTCGACGCTGCTGGTGGGTTCCTCGATGCAGATGGTCATGGATGTGGATGTTCCCGGGTTCGGCGATCTTTAGGATACCGGGAAGGTATACCATAGGTCAAGACTTCGGGCTTTTTGCATTGACGTCGCTATGAGTGTGGACCACAATGGCATACCATTCGGAACATTGAGAAGAGGGCCCATGATGATCATCAGTCCGATTGAAGGTGCTTGCGTATGGGACCGGCGTTCCGTCGAACCCGGCGACCTGGTCATTCGGATTCCTCGGGACTGCGTCGAGGAGGCCCTTGAGGCCGTGTACGCCGCCAAGGCGCGCGGACTCCAACTGCAGCAGATCCATCGCGCGAGCTTTCCGCTGCCGCGCTTCGGTGAATGGCTGCTACAGGTGCGCCGCGAGCTCGAAGTGGGCCGCGGTCTCCAGCTCTTGCGCGGCCTCGGCATCGAAGGGCTGACGCAGGAAGAGATCCGTATCCTGTACTGGGGCATCTGTGTTCACCTCGGCATTCCGCTTTCGCAGAGTCGGAACGGCGAGTTCCTCGGCGAGGTGCGGGACATTGGCGTCAAGAAAGGCGAGGCGGACTCGCGGGCCTATCGCACGGGCGGTGCGCTGCGCTTCCACATGGACCGCTGCGACATCCTCGGTCTGCTGTGCGTGCGCGAGGCCCGAAGCGGCGGCCTGAGCATGGCGGTCAGCTCCGCGGCGGTGCACAACGAAGTGTTGCGGCGGCGCCCCGACCTGGTGGAGACACTCTACCAGCCCCTTTACTTCAGCCGCCAGTCAGAGCAAGTCGGGGGAGAACGGCCCTGGTACGCCGGGTCGGTCTATGCCGTGCTCGACGGCAAGTTCATGAGCCAGTTCTCGCTCACCTACATCGAATCGGCGCAACGCTATGCGGAAGTGCCGCGGCTCACGCCGGCGCAGGAAGAGGCGATCCGGCTCGTGGCCTCGGTCGCCGACGAGCTGTGCATCACGTTCCAGATGCAACCCGGCGACATCCAGCTCTTGAACAACCACGTGATGTACCACGCGCGCACGAACTACGAGGACCATGCGGATCCGGCCAAGAAGAGGCTTCTGCTGCGGACGTGGCTCGCCACGCCCGACAGCCGACGACTTCCCGCCGAGCGGGAGGACGTTTGGGGCAGCACGAATCCGGGCGAGCTGCGTGGCGGCGTGATACCGCCCGCTGGTCCTCGCTTTGCATTCAAGGAGTGGGCCAGCGCAGGCTGGCCCGACAACCAACATACCCCACCACCGGAGTCCCCATGGAAATCCTAAAGCAACCCATTCGTCATCCAAGCGCCTGGAAAGGCAGCGACTTCCGTTCGAAGGAGGACATCACGCTGCACTTCGAGGCCGAGCACCTTGAAGAGATCGACCGGGCCCTCAAGGCCGCGATACGAGCCGGCCTGCGCCTGGAGACAGTCGAGCGCCAGCACTTCGAGCTGCCTCGTACGGCTTCGCTCCTGCAAGCTGCGCGCGAAGAGCTTCGCCTGAGCCGCGGCATCGTGATCCTTCGCGGGATCGACGTCGGCCGCTACAGCGTGCCCGAACTGGAGATGATCTACTGGGGCATCGGCACTCATCTGGGTCTCGGTGTGTCGCAGAGCGTGCTGGGCGACCGGTTGGGGCACGTCCAGGATAAGACTGCAACGGATCCGCATGCACGCGCCTACCGCAACAAGCAGGAACTCACGCCGCACACCGATACGTCCGACATCGTCGGCCTGATGTGCGTCCGCACCGCGCGCGAAGGCGGAATCTCCATTGCGTCCAGCGTGGCCGCGGTGCACAACGCGCTCCTCGCGCAGTTCCCCGACTATCTCGAGCCCCTGTACGAAGGCTTCCCGTACCACCGCCGCGGCGAGAACCTGCCCGGCGAGGCGCCGATCACGCCGCATCGCATTCCTGTGTTCTCGTACGTGGAGGGGCAGTTGAGCTGCCGGTACACACGCTCCTACATCGAGACCGCCGCGCGAGAGGGGGGTGCACCGCTGAGCCAGCTGCAGGTCGACGCGCTCAACTGCCTCGAACGCCTGACGTACGAATTCGCATTCGAGTTCCAGCTCGATCCAGGCGAGATCTACCTGCTCAACAACTACACGGTGCTCCACGCGCGCACGGCGTTCGAGAACTGGCCCGAGCCGGAAAAGGCAAGACTGCTCCTGCGCTTGTGGTTGACGGCAGACGATTGGCGTCCGCTGGACCCACGCATCAATGCAACCCGCACCGGGATTGCGGCGCAGGAAGGCAAGCTGCCTTCCTTCGAGCGCGCCTTCGGCTCTGGCCGCATTGCGACTCAGCGCAGCTGAATCCAGTCACCGTAGTTCATCCAGGAAAGGAGCCTCGTATGAGAATGAAGCGTCTCCTGAGCGCCACTGTCGTGGCTGCCGCAGGCATCGTGGCCAGTCTGCCAGCAGTTGCGCCGGCTCAGACCTATCCCAGCAAGACCGTGACGATGATCAATCCGTTCGCCGCGGGCGGATCGCTGGACGTCATGGCGCGCCTACTCGCCGACCAGCTGTCGCAAAGCCTCGGGCAGTCGGTCATTGTGGAGAATCGACCTGGCGCCGGCAGCACGATCGGTACCGCCATGGTGGCACGGGCGCGTCCCGACGGATACACCTTGCTTATCACGGCCGGCAACATCGTCTCTGCGCCGGCGCTCGGTGCGCCGGTCAACTACGACTGGAAGAAAGACTTCGCGCCTGTGACGCTGCTCGGCAACATCGCACAGGTGGTTGCAGTGCCCGAGGACTTGCCGGCAAAGAACATGAAGGAATTCGTTGCCCTCGCGAAGTCGACAAAGGGTGGAATGAGCATCGGGTCGCTCGGCCCGGGTAGCGGCAGCCACATCAATGGCAAGCGGCTCGAGGAGGCCACGGGCGTCGTGCTCACGGACATCCCGTTCAAGGGCATGGCCGAAACGATGACCGCGCTCGCCGGCGGCCACATCCAGCTGGCCTTCGGGAACTTGCCCGAGGTGCTCACCTACCAGCGCGGCGGGCGCGTTCGGCCCATTGCCATCGCAATGCCGACCCGCTCCGAGCTCGCGCCTGGCCTGCCGACCATGGCCGAGTCCGGCTACCCGAACGTCGCTATCGTGCCTTGGTATGGCGTCCTGGCGCCTGCAGGCACGCCCGCGGATGTGGTGGCGAAGTTGCAGCGGTCCTTCGCCGCGGCGCTCGCGCATCCTGCACTCACGGCACGCCTGAAGGACATGGCGATCACTCCCATCGGCAGCTCCCCGGACGAATTCCGCCGGGTACTTGAAGAAGACCATGCGATGTACGTCAAGATCGCCAAGGAAATGGGGATCAGCCTAAAGTAGTGCGCCGGAACTCCGCTCTTCAGCGGCCCCGATCACGTGTTCCTGGATCTTCCCGGCTAAGGGACCTTCGCCGGGGCGGCGAGCGATCTCCTCCGCCGCGCTGTCTCTCGCAAGCTGAAGCAGGCTGGCATCGAGTGCCTCGATTCGAGGCACAGCGACGTTCCCTGGCGATAGGCGGGCGCGGCGTCGCGGGCCGACGGCGCACACTCACTTCTCCGCGGGTCTCAGTCTCGATCGCGGTGAAGCCAGCGCGCCGCAAGTCCTCGCGGATCAGTTCGACGTCGTGGCGGCCGCGCGGCGTGCGGGCGAGGGATCGTCGAGGCGCGCGCGGAAACGTCGCGGCGACCGCGTTGGTCACCTCGTCGGAAAGGGCGTTTTCTTCAATGCGGTCCCACTCAACGAGGACAAGGAGCCGTCAAGGCAATCTGTGTCGCGACCCGGGCGCCCTCTTCAAGCGTGGAGGTGGGCAGCTTCTTCGTCGACATTTCCAGGTCACCTTGCAATGTCCGGTTGTGGCCTGGCCGTCAGAAGTCTCGCGCTTGGGCGGCGGCGACGTCGAGTTCACCCGCTCGGCAATGCGACGTCGCGCTTCGCGGTCCATGCCGACCATCTGTACGCACCCGGAAGCCTCGCCAGTGGAAGGCGATCTGGTGTGGAGTGGACCTACTCGCCCTTCAACGGTTCGCAGCCGACGCGGGACTCAAATTCGCTGCAATCACGACTCGATGTATCAACCGCCTGAGCGAGCCGCCACACGTTCAAGGGCCGAGGTGATGCGTTCCACCTTCTCTTCTATCAGCGCGACGCGGTCTTTGAGATAGGTTTGAAAGTAGGCCCGGTTTAGAACCTCCATGTGCCGCGGCTCGTCAGTCCATAGTTCGTAGAACATGAACTGATCGCGCTCTTTCGGATCGCGGTGAAGGTTGAAACTCACGAAGCAATACTCGGTGGCAAGCTTTGCATCAACGCCTCGGTTTTCCTCAGCCGCCAGAAGACAAATTCCCTTCGCGACGTTTGCGATCCCCAATGGGCCCTTGAGGTCGTAGGCGGCGCTCATGCGAGCGATCAACGGTGCGTGCTCATGTGTGCCGGACATCGCCGGCTCCAGGGATGATCTGCAAAACAGGCTCATCCCTTGCATGATCTGATCCCATGATTGTTAAACGCGTAACTCCCCCGAATCAGATCGGTCTTGGCCTGAACCTTTCGACGAAGACGACGCGCAAGCGCGAGTTTCTCGACGAGATGGATCGAGTGGTGCCCTGGAGCGCGCTGGTGCAGATCGTCGAGCCTCACAGCCTTTGCCCCAAGTGCGACGGGGGTTTCTCAGGCCAAGAACGTCCAAATTCGGCCCGTTTCTGTCCTGTAGTACGGTTCCAAGATGCGACTACAAGCGCGACGAGCGCCGATCGCAACGGGCATAGTTGGATAAGGGTGGCAACTGCGGCTCGACAGAATCTCGAACACGTTCTTCAGATTGGTTGCTCCCCGTCGAGTCTTTCCGCTGAACGACTGAGATCGCCGATACCCGACGTCCCTCGCTTTCCCTTGTGAACGGCTGGTTCAGTTGGAACTTGACCTTCTGACCTTCGCTAGCCCTTTCAGCGCTTCGGGGCGGGCGGTAGTGATCAAAGCGCACGCGCCGCCGAGTTCGGATGGCCCGAGCCGCTCGGTCAGGCGATCGACCATGCAGGCGACGCATTCGGTGTGTTGTTCATATGCCTGGTCTGCTGCGCCGCGCTCGTGCTGTGGTGTGGCAACCTGGCGGCGCTGACTGCGCCCTATCGAAGGGACTGCTTTCATCAGGGCCCGAATGTGGTCCGCGCCCGAAGCCGCTGACGGTTTTCTCGAGAGTGGCCGTTCGAACGATGCTGCATTGACTGGTGCAGCTGTGAATGCAAGCCACTGGCAGCCATCGGAAGCTAGGGACAGGCGGCTCCAAGTGCTTCAAGCTTGAAGCTTAGGGCCAAAAAACCGTTCTGAAAATGAAGCGAGGGCCTGCACCCCTTTGAACACAATCTGCGTAGCCCAGCTCTCATCGGAGTTTGCGGCAGGCGCGACATCAGGCTCCGATACGCATCCTTCGTTTGATGCGAGATATTTGTGGCCGCACAGATCGCAAGCGAATGTCCGAGTGCCTCCTGGTTGAGATCATTCGCAATGCAGCGAAGCTTTGTCGTGATGAAGTTCGGAAAATATCCGCTACTCGCGGCGGCTTAGTCGAAAATATCCGCAACCTTAGCAATCTTACGATTCCCTCGATTTGCTAAGGTTGTGAATATTTTCCCCGAGGGAA
This sequence comes from Variovorax sp. 10N420, assembly GCF_056394705.1. Lineage (NCBI taxonomy): Bacteria > Pseudomonadati > Pseudomonadota > Betaproteobacteria > Burkholderiales > Comamonadaceae > Variovorax > Variovorax sp. 10N420. Next base: position 394,442 of record NZ_JBFTIJ010000005.1, read on the forward strand.
CGGGGTCGGATTTGCAAAAAATCTAGGTCCTGGATATTTTCGGCTAAAAATTTCCAGCGCCTTGACGCTGCGTTCAGTTGTGGCAATGTCTGCGGCCATTGCAAACGCAATACCTCCTAGAAGCTGGATTCGCTCGGCGAGGATGTCCACCAACAGGACTTGCCCCTCGTAGTGCTGGTCGTACCACAAGCCATTCGGCATCTTGACGATTTCTCCATACTGCGACGAGGCCCGGCGCCCGGTCAGGGGCAGCATTGGGACAGTGCGTCTTGCAACTCCTTGATCGTATAAGGCTTATGCAACCAGATCGCGCGATCGAGATCCTGTTCAGGCGGTCCCGCGCCGCTCGCCACGATCACGGGCAGTCGCTCGCGCGAACGGAGCTTTATCACCAGGTCCAGGCCTGAAAGGCCCGGCAGGTTTAAATCGACGAACAAGACGTCAAAGGAGCCTTCCAGGAAGCGATCGCTGGCTGCTTCCGCGCTGCGCACTCCAGTCGCCCAGTGGCCGAGCGCCTCCAACAACTCCAGAGTCGCAGACAGGGTATCCGCGTCATCCTCAACTACCAGAATCCGAAGCGTCCTTGTGGGCTGTACCAACATATTGCGCCGAGTGGGGGCTAGGGGAAATTCACCATTGGAGGGTCGGCAGCTTGGTGCGCGGAGCGCGTTGACATTGGTATCTCACGCCAATTTCGACCGAGGATCGCCCGTGTCAAATTGTATGGCGAGAGCGCCGCGTTCCTTCCATTGCGGCGCGGTCGAGGGGCATCCGCTCTTCGCACGCTTTGTGCGATTTGAAGACAGCTCGCTCAGCCACTGCACACGAGATCGTGAACGATTGCGTGACTTCGGTCAGACAACAAGCAGGAATGCTTGAGCCGCAGGTTAGCGAAATCTGGCGCCTCGGATACAGTGGTTGTGCAAAGAAAGGAGGCGTCGACGGCTCAACAAGTTTGATCTGTCGGTGTGCGGCAAGCGTTTTTATGAGCTCCACAGAGATCCGAATCACGGGGGCCCACGAAGCCTCGTATCAACTCGGCGAACCCATGTTTGTCTACGAGGCGAACGCCTTACTGGGAATACTGGACCCGGTGCCTGTCATGAACGACGGCACGCGACTCCATATCGAAGCGTTCTCTCCAACGCAAGTTGTTCTGGATGAGCAACGGCACATCGGACGGCTCATATTCTTCGAGATCTGCGCGTTCGTCTCGGAACAATTTCCTCAGATTCAGGCGATCAGTTTCTCCTTCGCCCGCCCGATCGCCAGCCTCGGTGGTCCGGCGCAACAGGCGGCTGCACGCGCCCATGCGCTCGAGCGCATCGGCGTCGAGGATCTGCAGATAGTGCCGATGACATCAGGCCTTCACGTGGTCTCCGGCACGTGGCCTTACAGTTCGCGAAACTACGCCGCCCTCAGCGTCGCTCTTGAAGAACAGCGGGCAATCTATCGCGCCGAACCAATCTCTCGCCGTGTGCGCAGGAGCGGTGGAATTGCGTCCGCAATCCGCAGACTGTTTGGTTAGTCTTTCCCCTCTGCCTCTGCCTCTGCCTCTGCCTCTGCCTCTGCGATGGTGCCCGATCCCTTAAGCCAGGGAGCCGCCACCAAGCGCCGACCCTGATGAACTCCGTCTGGCCTCTTCAGTGGCGCCTGTGGCTCCGTATGACACGAAATGGCGCGGCTTGACGGCGCCGCACCAAGGTTCTGGCAGCGCCTCCGAGGGCGCATCGACTTCTCCGGAGGGCGGGTCGGCGTACGCCTGACCCAGAGGTCGTGCTCACCAGAATTTCCACCATGGTCTCGTTCGAAGCCTCAGATGCAGGGGACGTGTATCGAGGCGGTCCAACATGCTGGTGGCCGCTCCGAAGCGGCTCTGGGCGACTTCGCCCGAGGGTGTCAGCGAATCGGCTTTGCTTTCTGACGTTCGATCTCCCGCGCGCGATTTGGAATCGCCCATTGAGGCGTGTCGGGTGGCCGGGGGTGACATGCGCTCATTTTCGCAGCAGTGCCGCGCCCGTGCTCAGGCATTTCGGTGGGTCTGCTCGATGTGTGCAGCGCAGTTTGCGAATGCGGCTGCGGCGCTTGCGAGCATTGCGCTCGCACGGAGCGTGGCGTCGCCGGCCTTGGTCCGGCTCGCGGTTTGCCTCGATGGCTTTCCTTATGTGGAGCCCCTCCACGCGTTCTGCGTTGCGATGTGGGGACTCTTCGCCATCTGCCTCAATGTGTCCCTGCGTTGGCTCCGTTGAGGCTGGCTGCTGCGCCTTGCTCGGTGCTGTGACGGGGTGCTGGCGGTTGCGCCTGCGGTGGGCTACTCCGCGCTCGAAGGCCCTGACGAACGCCACTCGGTCGAGCGGATTTGCGGTGGGGGAGGGCGAGACTGCATTGGCTCGGGCCGCGGCTTCTTCGCGGCGCCGTTCCTCCTTCGCTCGATACTCAGCCTCAGCCTCAGCGGCACTGGCCCTCCCGCTCTTCGCTCAACTGAGCCGCGAGAGGAACAGGCAACAGGACCTCCAGGCCATTGTCCGCAACAGAGCGTTGGACCAATAGATAGGGAGAAAAGCCTGGGTAGTCTGCGTCGACTCGTCTTGTAGACACGGTGGGCGCCAGATGCGGAGCCCGTGGATTCAGGCCCCTCGATTTGAACAACCAGCGAATGATCGATTGCGCCCGAAGTCTCGATTCGAGCTTCGAGTTTCTTTAGCACGCATCGACGGACGCACGCGTCCGCAGACGCCATTGCCGGCATGTGCGTAGTTGTGCGTTCTGAGAATGTGCTGCATGGTGTTCACCTGTGTCTGCGAGAAATGCTACTAAGGGCGATGTACGGGGCGGGGTTTTTTGATGCCTGCCTCTGGAAATTCTCGAGTCTCTTTGAGCTCTCTGGTTCGTCATCGACGCAGAGCAAGTCTGCGCCGACGTGGCATGCGCCAAGCGTCCATCTTCAGTCTCGGGATTCAGGGCTCAATCAGCCGCTCTCGATACGATCAGTCTCCGGGTTCTGAAAGCATTCCGCGGCACTGGCCGGCGCGCTACGCGCGGGGGGGAGTCGGTGAGCCGAATGCGCGCCTCGCCACAGAGGTGTGCACCGCTGTCCTCCGCCTGGCAAGCAACGCAAAGGTGCGAAAGGGCGCGACGCCTACGTCAGGGAGTGGCGCGCGGCAACTTGGAGAAGCTCAATGTGAGTGATTTGGGGTCGATTTCGAAGCGAGCGTTGCCACGGCGAACAGCATCCCCCAAGTCAGCTTTGGTAGCCGGATTTCCGTCGACCCGTATGGTCCAGAAAACAGGGTCGATATCGCGCGGATCGATGTTCGGCGGTTTTGACCTGCCGAGCGTCACCACCAGAACAAGATCGTCTGTCGACTGGGCGAAGTAACGCAGGTGAACAACATCCTCTGCGACGCGTGTCGCTGTGACCCGACAATGCAGCTCCTGAACGACCAGTGCGGTTTGATTCAGTGGTACGTCTTCTAGGTTCATGGCGGCACCTCCGAACTCCGCTGGCCGAAAGTCCGCATTCTGCCTTTTCTCACCCGAAATGACCCTAGTAGAGTGAGCTGACCTTATAAGGACCACCCATGACGATGGATGAGATTGCCCAGCGGTTGGACCGCCTCCAAAACCAACACGAAGACGTCTCTGCGCGGCTGATGGTGAGCGAGGGGCTTCTGTCGGCGATCGTCCGCCACATCCCCAATGCAGCGGCTGTTATTGCCGATTTCAAACTGCATCAGGACTACCTCGAGATCGCCAGCCTGAACTCGACGGGTGCTACGGACGAATCGATCGCCAAACTGAAAGCCGCTCGCGAGGTGATGCTTTTCCGGCTCAGCATGAGCGCGGATCAGGCCCAAACTGGGCCAGGTTCCACACGGTAGCTCCGATTTGCGAGCACGGTCATGAGAATCTTCGATCTGCATCACTCTGCAGAAAAGCTCGCCTCCTGAAAATTCCTCCGGCAGCTGCCCGAACCCTGTTGAAGCGCATACCCTATGGAAAGCTCGAAGGGCTTTGCGCCCAAACGCTTGACAGTCGAGTGCGCACGAAATGGTGACAGGGATGGCGACCGCTCGCGTCCCTGGCGCCAGTGGCCGAAATCTCGTGCCGTCGGGATCCCCAGTTACCAATGCCTAGCGGAGAGTGAGACCCTGCTTAGTCTGATTCGAATTTCTTGGCAAGAGAAATTCCAAGGTAGCGAGCTGGTTAGACGAACAACGATACTGGGCCGCCTCTGAAGGAGGTTGGGATGGCCAACAAGAAAGTTCAACTCAACGACGAACAGTGGAGTGCACTTAAAGCTCTCCAGGAGGCGAATGCCGGGCGGTATCCGACTGACTCAATCAAAGTCTCGAATCGCCTAAGGTCGAACGGGTTCGTGGAAATGGACCGCCAAGGCGGCAAGCGCCTAACAGACCAAGGACTGCACCGCTTGCAGCAAGGACGTTGAGGGTCGAGACCTCGCGGATACGCGAGACGAGTTTTTCAACGGAATTGGGCCCAAAACGGACGTCCGATCGGCCGTGGTGAACGCCCGCAACCGCTGCTGAGCAGAAGTAGCCACACACAGCTGTTGGAGAGGGGCCGGCCTAGACGCTGTGACGTTCGACGAATGAGGCAACGATCTACCCTAAGATGCCGGCGTCATTGCCCGTACCAGCGAGCGCCTTGGTGAGCTGCGCGGCCGCAGCCTGGGGGTCGGGTCGACCGGCGCAACTGTTGGCCTAGGACGGCATCGAGGTCGAGGTGTTCAGCGCCAAGAGCTGGAGCGAGTTGGCGCGCGACGGAAAAATTCTGCGAAGCGCGCGCGCAGGTGAGGCTGCTGAGTTGCCTTTCATCGCTCAACAACTTGGCGGTGCGACTGGCCCGGTCATCGCCGCGACCGACTACGTGCGCGCGTTCCTGACAGCTGCGTGCGTTCGCGCCTACTGGGCGGCGCTTCATCACCCCGGGGGTGCACGACCTGCCTGAGCCCGGCCAGTCCTGGTTCGATGATGCCTGCATCCCCCTCCGCAGCATACACAGCGTACGCCGGGTACAAGAACTCCGGCGCATCCTTGACGCGATACAGCCGCCCTGCCGCGAGATGGGCCCGTACCACGTCAAGCCTGAAATAGCCGGCGCCGCCGGCCGCCAGCAAGTATTCGAGCCCGAGGGGTCCGAGGCCGACGGTGACGCCGGGGTTTGACAGTTCTGCAAACGCCATGCCGTGCTGCAGCGCGAACTCCGGTCCCCAGTCGACATAGATGTAAACGTCGGGACGAGGCAGTCTTGCAGTCCGTGAGCTCGAGACCATGATCAGCTTTTCCTCGATCAGCAGCTCAATGCGCAATCCCGGGCGCTGTTGGGGCGCATAGACGATCGCGATGTCCAGGACGCCGGTCGCAACCTTGTCGACCAATTCCTGTGCCGCACTGACCTCCGTGCGAACGGCCAGTTGCGGGGCAGCCGAGCGCATCCAGAGCAGCCAATCGCGCAAAAGGGGATCCCAAAGGCTCATCTCGCAGCCGACCGAGAGCACGGCGCGTCGACCCGCAGGCACCGCGACCTGATGCCGCGCGCGCTCCCACACCTGCACCAAGAGGCTGGCGTGGGAAAGGAACTGCTCGCCCGCTGGCGTCATCGCGGCACCGGCCTTGTTGCGGATGAACAGTGCCCGCCCGAGCAAAGTTTCCAGCGTGCGAACGCGGGCGCTAACAGTCGTCGGGGTGACGTGCAGATGCTCTGCCGCGCGAAGGAAACTGCGCGAGCGCGCGATTTCCAGAAACGTGAGCGCGAGATCGATGTCCATGGCGTCTCCTTCTATATTCAAATATCTTGCATTCAATTGCCAATAAATATCGTTTTACCCGGACCTGCGGAGCGCGCATCATGTTTTCGTGGACCTGGATTCGAAGGAGCGCGAACATGCAAACCAGCGACGTCATGACACGGGCAGTGATCACGGTGAAACCCGCCACGGAACTTCGCGAGGTGGTGGACATTTTGCTGAAGCACCGCATCAGCGGTGTTCCGGTGGTCGAGAACGAAGGGGTGCAGGGCTTCGTCGGCGTCGGTGACCTCTTGCACCGGCACGAGCTCGGCACGGAGAGCACGGCCGACGAGCGCAACTGGTGGCAGCGGCTGCTTCAGATTGATCCGCGCCCCCTGGCATACGTCCAATCGCACGGCGTCCATGCTCGCGATGTGATGGACCGGAATGTAGTGTCCGTCGCGGAAGATGCCCCGCTGAACCGGCTCGCCACGATCTTCGAAGCACGTCACATCCGCCGTGTCCCCGTCATTCGCGACGGGCGCATGGTCGGCCTCGTGACACGCGCCGACCTGGTCCGCGCCCTCGCGCGGATGTGCGCACCTGCCGCGGCGCCCTCGCGACCGCTCGAGGACGCTGAGATCCGTGCAAGGCTCTTGGCTGAGCTTGCAAAGCAACCGTGGTGGGTGGGTACATGGTCCAGCGTTGTCGTGAATCAAGGCGTGGTCCGCTTCATCGGTTTCGTCCAGGGAGAGAGTCAGAAAGAAGCTGCACGCATCGCGGCAGAGAACATTCCAGGGGTACGCGGCGTCGAGGACGAGCGCGGGGTGGAGAGCGAACTGCAGACCATCTTCTGATGCAGGCGCCGTACTCTCCCGAAGAGGATCGAGAACGCGCGCGCTCTCCGGCAGGCCAGTGGATATGGACTCGACCTTGGGATCAGCGCCGGGCGAGGCACCGCGCCCGGGCCCCCAGGCGAGAGCACGGAGGCCGCTTCGACGCTGTTGAAAACCGCCCGTCGCGAGCACCCGAGCACCGGCACCTGCACTCCTATCAAGGCGCGGTGAGAGTCACTACGCAGAAAGGAAGACATCATGACCGAAGGCGAGGCAACGAGTGCCGCCGCGCGCGATCCCCGTGGGTTGCTCAAGGCGCTGGCGATCCGCTACGGCCTGATCGGCACCGAGGAGCAGATTGATGACGCGCTGTGGGGTTTCTCGATGGCTGTCGTATCACTTTGTGCCGAGGTCGCCGATGCGTGCGATGAGGAAGAGAGAGGCGGTCGCCCCGGTGACCTCATTCGAGCGAAGCTTCTTGACTACCGAGTTCGCGAAGCGCGTTCCAAAGCTCCGTAGCGCGGGCCTGATATCGCCATGCATGCCATCAGTGAACACGATGCCGATGCTTCTCTCGACATATTGGGTGAGATGCCTGGCAGTCGGAGCGCAAGGCCTGGGCATCCTGATGATCACCGCTTCGATCAGCGTAGCGGCGACCTTCCTTTCCTTTCGACTCCTGTCGACTGTCATCGGGGCGATTGGCCCGCTTCGACTGATCCTTGCAATCTTCGCAACGGTTGCCTGTCTGGCTGAATTCATGCATCTGACTCAGCTGTTCGATGAGGAGGCGGCACGGTACGAGAAGCTTCATCCGGTGCGGGACTGAAGCCTGCATTGGGCTACAAGACGCGTACGTCGTCGTGCCGGCGGTGGCATGGCGAATGCCGATGAGCGTCCGGTGTAGCCGGAAACGTCCCTCGAGCACCTGCAACTACAGTCCGCGGCAATCGAAAATCCCAGAGAGGGCCTTTTCGAATTGCCTTCCCACTGCCTCAAGAAGAGATTTAAGGCCCTCGCTGCGGCGGACCAGAGCCTGGTCAGCGCCGTGGATGCTTCCTCGGCGGAGGTCTTGAAGTTCATTCGCCAGCTTCGCGCGAGATTTTTCGGTGTGAATCAGAAGTGTGTGGACTTGAGGAACTGCGGCCGCATCAATGGGGCGGTGGCTCGACCGCGCCATTAGTTCGTCGATATGACGCAGACGCGCCTCTGATTCCCGGATGTGCTGCTCGACAAGACCAATTGTGCTTTGCATGATCGCCTCCGTGCCTCTACTGATCCTAGATGTGACATCCGATTGCGCCGCATATTTTTAGAGGCGCGTTGATTGATTGAGTTCCGGGGGCTTCCCGATCCAGAGGACGAATATCGGCCGAGCAACTGCAGGACGAGAGTCTCAGTGACTGCTCGGCAAGACCACTGTCGAGGCGAAACATTCGGCCCGGCCGAGCGCATCCCGGAGCAACCACTGAAGGTCATGGGATGATCTCGCAGCCGGTCGTCAAGACAGCGCGACGGCCTGCGGGCACGGCCATCAGGTGTCTCGCACGCTCCGACACCTGCGTCAGACTCGGCGCATGTGGAAGGAACTGTTCGCCCCCAGTGTCAGGACAGCGCCTGACTTGTTTCGCACGAACAGACTGCATCACAGCAGTTCCTTGAAAGTTCTGATCCTGCGCCTGAGCGAGGTGTAGTGGCGTGCAGCTGCCCAGCAGCCTGCAGAAAGCTTCGGACTTGAACGATCCGCAGGAAAGTCTCCGCGAGCGGCAGATCCATGGTCGCCTTCAAGATTGATAATGAAAGATCGCATTCAAACAGCAATAAATCTCGTTTTACAAGCAGCGTTCGCCCGCGCAAAAATGTGTTCAACGCGGGCGCGATGCGACTGCAACTGAAGATCGCCTCAACTCTGCTGGAGTGCTGCCGGCCGTATAGGAGAGAACACATGTCGTCCCATCGAGCCAGGACCTGCCCATGACGGTCTCTGATCGGCCACCTACCGGTGAGCCTTTGCGCTCCGGTGTGCTATATCGGCCCGTGTGCGATCTGCTGGATTGCCGATACCCCCTGGTTCTGGCGGGGATGGGTGGAGTTGCGCGCTCGGAGCTCGTGTGCGCAGTAACCAATGCCGGCGGCTTCGGTCTGCTCGGGATGGTGAGGGAATCACCGCGTCTGATCCGGCAAGAGGTCGAGAAGGTTCGATCGTCGACGAGTCGCCCATTCGGCGTGAGCATCATTCCCGCGGCCACTTCAAAGAAGCTGCTCGATGAACAAGTACTCACCTGCATCGATCTGAAGGTGCCCGTGGTGTGCCTCTTCTGGGATCTTTCGCAACCCATCATTGAACGCTTCCGCGATGCGGGCACGATGGTCATGTGCCAGATCGGCAGTGTCGAAGAGGCACTATGGGCACAGAGAGCCGGAGCCCAGGTCCTGATCGCGCGGGGGAGGGAGGCCGGCGGTCATGTGCGCGGCAGCCACCGATTGCACGACTTGCTCGCTCACGTGCTTGCCAAGGTGGACGTTCCGGTCCTTGCAGCAGGAGGTTTGGCAGATGGTCAGGACGTGGCGGGCGTCATGTCGCTGGGCGCACAGGGTGCGGTGCTCGGGACCGCTTTGCTGGCAACACGCGAGTCGTTCGCCCACGACTTCCACAAGGAGGCGATTGTCGACTCGCGCGACGGCGACACGATCCTGACGCACGCGTTTCACATCAACTGGCCATCTGATGCACAGGTTCGGGTGCTGCAAAACAGCGTGACTCGAGGTGAGCGGGGTGAGCCGTTTGGGCATGCATTGACGCCGATCGGCCGCGAAGCAGATCGACCGGTTTATCTGTTCAGCACCGACTCACCTCTGCGAATCACGACCGGGGACTTGGAGGCCATGGCTCTTTACGCGGGAGAAGGTGCGGCGCGCATCCGGGACGTTCGGGCTGCCGCCGAGCGTATCGGGAGCATTGCGCTCGAGGCTGCGGCGGCGTTGTTTCTCCCCACCGAAACCGTCGCCGAAAAGGTTGAAGTCTCCTCGCCGGTCTGCTACGCCAGTGAAATCGAGGAGGCGTATGTGGAGCTCGCAGACAATGAGGAGGTGGTTGGCGCATTGAACGAACTGCTGGAGGCAGAACGCGCCGGCGCTCGCGTGTCCATGGAACTTGCCCGCGACGCCGGTGATGGAGCGCTCAGAGTGATAGCGCGCGGCTTATCGAAAGACGAGGTCAGATGGTGCGGCGTGCTGATCCGGGGAATACAAGCCTGCAATGCGGTGCCGAGCACGCGTACCGGCGAGTTCTACGACAGATGGATGGCCATTCCCAATCTGAGAAAACGATTGAAGTTTTTCAATCGCGCTCAGTTCTGGGTGGCCAGGAAGCTGGACGCCTTAGCGCCTCGACTGCGCGAGAAACGCCTCCAGAATGAAATAGCGGAGATGTCGCAATCGCACAGGCTGAACATCCAAAGTTTGGATGGCTACCTTCGCGCCTTGAAGGGTTGCGAGGGGGATTGATCCCATTTGCTCTGCATTCTTGCCGTTGAAGTGTCCAGAGATCCGCACGTTTGAGAGTGGCAGAGGAATCGCGTCAGTTGTCGCAGTGATCTTTGAAGTGAACGGCGTCGTTTGGAGCTTCCGAAACAGGCCGGTATTGGCTGTGTGACCCGTCTATGAGGAACCGCGACGCAGGGCCCCATTCCTGCGTCACTCCGGGCTGGTCTGGAGGCTGGACGCAATGGAAGCCATCCCGATAGTCTTCTGAATAGGGCCCACCCGATGCCTTCGTCGCATGTGGCATGGAGTGGGAGGAAAGTGATTGCTGCAGTCTTCCGCCAACGGGATGAGCCCAACCCGACAGTGCCATCGCTAGGCAGTGAAACGCGTACGTGCTTGTAATACGCGTCTGCCATTGACCGAGGAGCTCGGCTGACGATGCTCGCCCGTGCGTCGGCGCCCATTATCTGGGCGGCAGTGCTTCGGGGAACCTCCCAGTTAGCTGGGTGTTGCGTGAGGCGTCCGCCCATTTTCAGGAGGTCGAGTGTCCAAGATTGTTGTAGTTACGGGTGCTGGCGCTGGAGTAGGGCGTGCGACCGCTGAAGAGTTCGCTAGGAACGGCTACGACGTTGCCTTGATGTCGCGCGATGCAGCCCGGCTTGAACGCACTGCTGCCGAACTCCGCAAGCACGGTGTTAGAGCGCTGGTAATTCCAACAGATGTCGCCGATGCTGAGCAGGTTGATGCGGCAGCGGACCGCGCGGAAAGGGAACTCGGTCCGATCGACATCTGGGTCAATGTCGCCATGGCCACGGTGTTCGCGCCTGTCGCAGATCTCACTGCGGCCGAGGTCGAACGGGGCACGCGAGTGACGTACCTCGGTCAGGTCCACGGAATGATGGCCGCCATGCGTCGGATGCGTATGCGCAACCGCGGCACGATCGTTAACGTTGGCTCGGCGCTGGCGTACCGCTCGGTACCTCTGCAGTCGATCTACTGCGGCGCGAAAGCGGCGATCAGGGGGTTCACCGATAGCTTGCGATCGGAGATCATTCACGACAAGCTGAAGATTCAACTCTCGATCGTCGATCTGCCTGCAATCAACACGCCGCAGTTCGACTGGGCATTGAACAAGACAGGCCGTCGCGCGAAGCCTGTTGCGCCGATCTTTCAGCCCGAGGTCGCGGCCCGTGCCATCTTTTTCGCCGCCACGCACAAGCGGCGCGAGGTCTGGATCGGATTCCCGACAGTCAAGGCCATTCTGGCCAACCGCGTGGCGCCCGGGCTGTTGGACCGGTATCTCGCAAAGGTCGGCTATTCAGGACAACTGAGCGATCACCCCACGAGTCCCGACGCACCAGCCAATCTGTTCGCGCCCGTGCCTGGCGACTTCGGAGCGCACGGCCGCTTCGATGATGAAGCCAGCGCTCGGAGCTGGCAGATGTTTACCGAACGGCACCGCAGCGCCGCCTTCGCGCTCGTTGGCCTCGCGCTTCTCGCCATCACGGGCCTCCTGGCTCGACGTGCCTCACGCTAACGCCCCGCTCGCCGCCTGTTCCAAACCATTTTTCCCTTTGGCAGAGGATCTCATCATGTCCCAAAACGTTGCTGAATTCGTCTGGAAGCGATTGTCCGAATGGGGACTGTCACGCGTCTATGGCTACCCGGGCGACGGCGTCGGAGGCCTCGACGTCGCGCTCGAGAAGGCCAAGGACTTCATGGACTATGTGCAGGTACGCCATGAGGAGATGGCTGCCTTCATGGCCTCGGCCCACGCCAAGTTCACGGGGCAGGTGGGGCTGTGCTATGCGACTTCCGGCCCAGGAGCGATCCACCTGCTCAACGGTCTCTACGATGCGAAGGCCGACCATATGCCGGTCGTCGCCATCGTCGGACAGCAGGCGCGCAGCGCGCTCGGCGCGAGTTACCAGCAGGAAGTCGACCTGCAAAATCTCTTCAAGGACGTGGCCAGCGAGTTCGTCATGACGGCCGTCGTCCCGACCCAGGTGCGCACGCTGATCGACCGCGCCGTGCGAATCGCGCATTCCAAACGCACGGTGACCTGCGTGATCATGCCCAACGATTTGCAAGAACTCGACTACGAAGAGCCTCCGATGGCGCATGGCGCCACGCACACCGGAGTCGGTTTCGCAGGCGAGGCGACCCTGCCCGGCATGGACGCGCTCAGGCGTGCGGCTGAAATCCTGAACCGCGGCAAGAAGGTGGCGATGCTCGTCGGCGCGGGCGCGCTGCACGCCACTGACGAAGTCATTGCCGTGGCCGACCGGCTGAACGCGGGCGTCGCGAAGGCCCTGCTGGGCAAGGCGGTCGTCCCGGACGACTTGCCGTATGTCACCGGATCGATCGGCCTGCTCGGCACGAAGCCGAGTTGGGATCTCATGAAGGAATGCGACACCTTTCTGATGGTGGGTTCGGCCTTTCCCTACAGCGAGTTCCTGCCCAAGCCGGGAGACGCGCGCGGCGTGCAGATCGACATCAACGGCTCGAACGTGAGCCTGCGTTATCCGATGGAGTACTCGCTCGTGGGCGACAGCAAGCAGACGCTGGCTGCCCTCCTGCCCCTGCTGGAGCAGAACACGAACACTGCGTGGCGCGAGACGGTCCAAGGCAATGTCGCGTCGTGGTGGAAGACGCTGGAAGAACGCGCGATGGAGGCCGCGACGCCCATCAACCCGCAGCGCATCTTCTGGGAGCTCTCATCGCTGCTGCCAGACGACGTCATCATGACGGGGGACAGTGGCTCGGTGGCGAACTGGTATGCGCGCGACATCAAGATGCGGCGCGGCATGATGGGCTCGCTGTCGGGCGGACTGGCCTCACTCGGGGCGGCGACGCCCTATGCAGTAGCGGCAAAGATGGCCTACCCGCATCGGCCGGTCATCGGCTTCATCGGGGACGGCGCCATGCAGATGAACGGGCTGAACGTCATGATCACCATCAGCAAGTACTGGCAGCGGTGGTCCGACCCGCGCTTGATCATCATGGTGCTCAACAACGAGGACCTAAACCAGGTCACATGGGAGGAGCGCGTGCAGCTGGGCGAAGGCAAGACACCTTCGACACAGACCATTCCCAACTTCCCGTATCACAAATACGCGGAACTGATCGGCCTGAAAGGCATCTTCTGCGACAACCCGGACGCGATCGCGTCGTGCTGGAAGCAGGCTCTTGAGGCGGACCGGCCCGTCATCATCGAGTTCAAGGCCGACCCCAACGTGCCGCCGTTGCCACCGCACATCACCCTAAAGGACGCGCGCAACTTCATGACAATGATGCGCAACGAACCCGAGCTCGGAAGCGTCCTCAAGAACAGCGCCAAGGAGCTGCTGGCGAGCGTCATTCCCGGCAAGAGCTGAAGCGATGAAAGCAGTCGCGCTTGCCGCATTGGCATCACCCGCCCGGGCCAAAAGCGGCCGTCACACCGAGGCTCCCCATGCGGAGATCGCCGAAACCCCTTCGGGGTTGATCGTGCGCTCCGCCACGCGGCTCAACCGCTCGGCTGGCACGCTGGCGGCGTCCGTGCTGCTCGACAGCGCCATGGAGCACGCCCGGGGCAACTTCCACAACAAGGCGATGTGGACGCCCATCCTCACCTCTGTGTTGTCGATTGGCGCGAGCATGCACGGCCACGTGGATCGGCGCGCGCGTCCCCACCTCGGGCGCGACCTGATTTACGGCGCGGCCGGCGTCGTGGGCGTGGTCGGTACGGCTTTTCACGTCTACAACGTGACCAAGAAAGTGGGCGGGTTGAGCTGGCAGAACGTGTTCTATTCAGCCCCGCTCGGCGCGCCAGCCGCCATGTCGCTCTCGGGGCTGATGGGCTTTCTGGGCGAGCGCGTGCGGAGCAATCCGACCGGCTCGACGCCGCGCATCGCTGGCCTCGATGCCGGCCGTGTGGTCGCGGGACTGACCAGCGCGTCGCTCCTCGGCACCACGGCCGAAGCGGGACTGCTGCACTTCAGGGGCGCATTCCACAACCCTGCGATGGCACTGCCTGTGACCATGCCGCCCGTGGCCGCCGGCCTGCTCGCGGCGGCAGCATTGGGCCGCCGCCGCGACACGCCGCGGCCGCTGTCGCGCTGGTGGCTTGCCGCGACCGGGTTGATGGGGCTGTGCGGCGTCGCCTTTCACGCCTGGGGCGTATCGCGAGGCATGGGGGGATGGAAAAACTGGCGCCAGAACGCGCTCGCCGGTCCGCCGCTGCCTGCGCCGCCCTCATTCACCGGACTCGCACTGGCGGGGCTGGCCGCACTTGCATTGCTGGCGGAGGCCCACGATGACTGAAGCTTCACGGTTTCCCGGCTACCGCGTGCTCGCGAAGCGCGACACCCTTTCGTGGAACGAGCAGACCCGGCGGGCCATCGACGAACGCCTTCGCACGCCCGAGCATCCTCGCTTCTTCACCGCTCAGGAGTGGGCCGTGGCGGAGGCGCTCTGCCGCCGTGTCATGCCACAGGCTCCAGACCGGCCACCGGTGTCGCTCGTCGCATTGCTCGACGCCAAGCTGCTGCGCGATCTGGGCGAAGGCTTTCGCGAGGTCGACATGCCTGCCATGCAGGACGCCTGGCGCTGTGGACTTGCAGCGCTGGAGGTCGAAGCGAAAAACCGGCATGCAGGCCGCTCGTATCGCAGTCTCGACGATCAGGACAAGGACGCGCTGATCGATTCGATGCAGCACGGCCACCTGAAGGGCGAGCACTGGTGCGGGATGAGCGCCGAGAAGTTCTTCAAGCAACGTGTGCTGGTGGACGTGCCCGCGCTCTACTACGGTCATCCGAACGCATGGGACGAGATTGGTTTCGGCGGTCCGGCGAGCCCGCGGGGCTACGTTCGACTCGACGGCGACCGACTCGACCCCTGGGAAGCCGTCGAAGCGACGCCTGGAGGCGATCGGGACGACGCCGAGTGGATGAATCGCCATGTCGTCTGATCCGCTGAGCGCGCCGCGCGCAAAGGATGCGCGAGCGCCGGACGTCTTTCGCGAGGGCGCGTGGGTGCCGATGCGCGAATACCGGCACACCGACGAGGTGGACTTCGTCATCGTCGGCACGGGCGCCGGCGGCGGGACTCTTTCCGCCCGGCTCGCTGAACTCGGGTTCTCGGTGGTGGCCTTCGATGCGGGACCTTACTTCCGGCCACTCGAAGATTTCGCTTCTGACGAAACGGCGCAGAACAAGCTCTACTGGACCGACAGGCGCATCGTCGATGGTGCCAATCCGATCAACATGGGTGGCAACAACTCGGGCAAGGCCGTCGGTGGCTCGACGGTCCACTTCGCGATGGTGTCGCTGCGGTTCCGGCCCGAGTGGTTCAAGGCCCGCACGTCGCTCGGCTATGGCGCGGACTGGCCCATCTCATGGCAGGAGATGTGGCACTACTACGACCTCGTTGAACGGCAGCTCAACGTCGCCGGCCCGCTGAACTACCCATGGGGTCCGCCGCGCCCGCGCTATCCCTATCGCGCCCACGAACTCAACACGGCCGCCAAACTGCTTGCCAAGGGTTGCGAAGCGCTCGGCATGGCCTGGACCGAAACGCCGCTCGCGACGCTCTCGGCGCCGCACGCGGGGCCGGAGGGCCGCTCGCCGCCTTGCGTCTATCGCGGCTTCTGTCGGTTCGGCTGTTCGACGAACGCCAAGCGCTCGGCGCTCACCGTGTGGATTCCGCGCGCACTCGCGGCAGGCGCCGAGGTTCGCGACCTCGCGATGGTCGGGCGCATCGAGACGGGCCCCCACGGCCGTGCCGTCGGGGTGCACTTCCACCGCGAGGGCCGGTGGCATTTCCAGCGCGCCCGGAATGTCGTGGTCGCCGGTTACGCGATCGAGACACCTCGACTGCTGCTCAACTCCGCAAACGACCGCTTTCCCGATGGCCTGGCGAATCGCTCCGGACTGGTCGGCAAGAACCTGATGACCCAGTCGAACCAGGCCGTCTGGGGGCGCATGGAGCAGGAGGTCCGCTCGTACAAGGGACCGCCGAGCCTCGCGATCACAGAGCATTGGAACTACGACGACCGCAAGGATTTCCATGGCGGCTATTGCTGGATGGGCCAGGGGCCACTGCCGATCGAGTGGGTGTCGATGCTGACCGCTGCGCGCGGGCTGTGGGGCGAGAGACTGCGCACCGCGATGCTCGACTACAACCACATGATCGGCGTGAAGATGGTCGGCGAAATGCTGCCCGACGAAGCCAATCGCGTGACTCTTGCCGACGAGACGGACCCGTACGGGTTGCGCGTCCCCAGGATCACCTATACGTGGGGCGCGAACGACAAGGCCCTGATCGCGCATGCGCTGGACCAGATGACTCGCTCAATCGAGGTGATCGGCGCAGCCGATATTTTTCGCCAGGAGGACGACACCTGCCACCTCGGCGGCACCGCGCGCATGGGAACCGATCCCCACCAGAGCGTGGTGAACGCGGATTGCCGCAGTTGGGACATCCTGAACCTCTGGATATGCGACGGCTCCGTCTTCCCAACGGTCGGGGGAGTCAACCCGTCCCTGACGATCCAGGCCCTCGCCCTCAGAACTGCGGACAGGATCAAGAAGCTGGCCGCCGCCCGTGAACTCTGATGGAGGCCCAATGACCATCGAACCCCTTACTGCCATGCGCGCCGAGATCGGCGAATCGCCGACTTGGGTCGCTCATCAACGAGCGCTCTATTGGGTGGACGTCAAGGCGCCGGCGCTTCATCGACTCGACATCGATACCGGCGCGCTGCGAAGCTGGCAGGTGACCAGCGACCTGGGCGCGTTTGCGCTCTTGCCGGATGGCGCCGCGCTCGTCGCCTTGCGCCAGGGCCTGCACCGCCTGGACCTCGAAAGCGGGAGCCTCGAACTCCTGACGCCTCCGCCCTACGATCCGACGCTCTTTCGCTTCAACGAAGGCGCATGCGACCTGAATGGGCGCTTCTGGGTGGGCGTGATGTTCGACCCGCTCGACGCCGATGCCTCGCCGCGGCCGGGCCGACTGCACAGCTATACGCTGCAAGGCGGGTTGCGCGAGGAGCCCGACGCCTCCGAACTGCACAACGGCATGGCATGGAGCGCGGACTGGCGCACCTTCTTCGTCTCGCACACCTATGCCGGAGAGATTTTCGCCTTCGACTTCGAGCCACAGGACGGGCGCCTGTCCAACCGCAGACTGTTCGCGACCATACCCAAGGCGCACGGCATCCCGGACGGCGCGGCGATCGACGTCGAAGGCGGCTATTGGTGCGCGCTTCATGGCGGCAACAAGCTGCGGCGGTTCAACCAGGACGGGTCGCCCGATCGAGACCTCACGCTCCCGGTCAGCCAGCCGACTATGTGCGCGTTCGCTGGCGATGACCTCACGACGATGTATGTCAGCAGCGCTTCTTCCGCGATGAGCCCGGAGCAAAAACAACGCGAGCCGATGGCTGGCGCCCTGATGCGCGTGAATCCCGGCGCGCGTGGCATCGCCCGTCTGTTTGCAGTGCGTTGACGATGACGCCCCCGTGTATCGCCCGCCATCGGTTCGCGCTTCGGACGGCAAGCCAGAGTGTCGGGCCATGACCCTGCCGCTCGAAGACCTCGCGATGATCGGCGATGGCGAGACCGTGGCGTTGGTCTCGCGCCTGGGCTCGATCGACTGGATGTGCCTGCCCCGGTTCGACTCGCCCGCCTGTTGCGCGGCGTTGCTGGGAACGAGCCAGCACGGGCGGTGGTCCATCGCACCCGAAGATCCGATCGAACAAGGCGTGCATCGCTATCAGCGCGACACCATGATCCTGGAGACCGATCTCACCTCGGCCACGGGCACCATTCGCCTGACCGACTTCATGCCGATGCGGGACGGGGCTCCGGCCTTGGTGCGGATCGTCACCGGCGTCTCGGGCAGTGTCCGTGCTCGGCTGGACGCCGCTTTTCGATTCGATTACGGCAACATGCCGCCCTGGACGGAGACGACGAACGGCCACGCGGTCATGCGCGTCGGACCCGACAAGCTGGTCCTGCATGGCCCGACCGAATTCACCGTGGAGGACTACGCTGTCGTTTCCCATTTCGTTGTCGACACGGGCAGTCGGCACGTCTTCGTGCTGCGCTATGGCGCATCGCATGAGCCGGAGCCGGGTCCTGTCGACCCAGAGGCGGCGCTCATTGCGACACAGGCGTTCTGGCGCGACTGGATTGCGCGCTTCGACCGACCCGTCGAATACGCCGATGCCGTACGCCGGTCGCTGCTGACCCTCAAGGCCCTGATCCACCGCCCGACCGGGGGCCTCATCGCGGCGCCCACCACCTCACTGCCGGAACGGCCGGGCGGGACACTGAATTGGGACTACCGATTCTGCTGGCTGCGAGACGCGAGCTTCGCGCTCAACGCATTGGTTGGCTGCGGCTTTCTCGACGAAGCTGCCGCGTGGCGCGACTGGATCCTGCGGGCAGTGGCTGGGGCGCCTGACAAGATGCAGATCGTCTATCGCGTGGATGGCTCGCGTCGGCTCGATGAGTCCGAACTGGAATGGCTTCCCGGCTACCGGTACGCGCGGCCGGTGCGCATCGGCAATGCGGCGGCCAGTCAGCTGCAGCTGGACGTCTGGGGTGAATTGCTGCGGACGCTGCACGACGCCGAAGACGCTGGCCTCGAACGCAACGAACAGGGACGCCACCTTGAACTCGCGATCGTCCGGCATGTGGAGCGTATCTGGGTCGAACCCGATCAGGGTCTATGGGAAAGTCGTGGTGAGGCACGCCACTACACCTATTCCAAGGTCATGGCCTGGGTGGTCCTGCAGCGGTTCCTGAGTGGCAAGGGCGGTGACGAATGTTCAACTCATGAGCGCGAGCGCCTGCACGCCTTGCGCGACCACATCCATGCGGTGATCTGTGCGGAAGCCTTCGACCAAGGCCTGCAATCCTTCACCAGTTTCTTCGGCGGTCAATCGGTCGACGCGTCGCTGTTGCTCTTGCCGATCGTCGGTTTTCTCCCGGCCGATGAGCCGCGCATGGCCGCCACCATCGCATTGATCGAGCAGCGACTCACAGTCGACGGGCTGGTGCTGCGAAACCTGTCTGAGTTCCAAATTCCGCAGGGAGCTTTCCTGGCGTGCTCGTTCTGGCTGGCCGAATGCCAGATCCGGCAGGGTCGCCACGAGGATGCCCGAAGGACCATCGAGCGCGTGCTGGCATTGCGCAGTCCGCTTGGCCTCCTGTCAGAGGAATACGACGTGGCTAGCAAACGCTTGGCCGGCAACTATCCCCAAACACTCAGTCATCTCGCATTGATCCATTGCGTTCTTGCGCTGCGTCGCGTCGACCTGGATCAGACCTCTGCAAGCAGACCCCATGATCAATGAAGCGTCGCCAGGTACGCGACGGTCGCGTCCAACTCGGACGAGTTGAGCCCCACGACCGGCATTTCGCTTCCAGGCTTCACGCTCTGCGTTTGGGCAATCCAGCGTCGCAGCGATGGGGCCCCATTGGGCAATGCGCCAGCTGCGATGGTCTCTCGCGTCATGAGGTGAGTGAGGTCGGGACCCAGTGCGCCGCGTGCTGCGGTGCCTCGAACCGCATGGCAACCTGCGCAGTTGTCCATGAATATGCGGGCGCCCGCGATGCTCTGCTGCTCGGGTGCACTTGCCGGGCGGCGTTGCGAGTCGAGCCAACGATCGAAATCGGCAGCAGAATCGACGTTGACGAAGAGTGCCATGTGCGCATGCTGCAGCCCGCAGTATTCGCCGCATTGGCCGCGGTATCGACCCACCTGATCGCCCTGCATCCACGTCACGTTCGTCTGACCAGGTATGGCGTCCATCTTTCCACCGAGGGCGGGCACCCAGAACGAATGAATGACGTCGCTGCTTGAAAGACGCACCCGCACGGGCTCTCCGACCGGAATGTGAATCTCGTTGGCGGTCGTAAGCAGCACCTGCCCATTCGCATCGAGATACCGCACACGCCACCAGAACTGGTAGCCATGGATCTCGATGACCACCCGCGGCGTGGTGGTGGGTGCGGCGACGGCGCTCAAGGTGAAGAGTGTCCAGACTGCGCAACCGAACAGGGCCAGGACGGAAATGCCTGTCCCTACCGCGATCCAGGTCAGCCCCGCTTTTTCGTGCAGCGGCATCCTGGCTTGCCCGCCGTCCTGCTCCGAATTCTCTTCGCTGCGCAGCCGCTTGCGAAAGATCGCCAGCGTCAGCAGCACCGAAATGATGACCACGACCGCTATCGAGACGAGGGCGAGGCCCCAGCCGAGTCGCGTGATCGGATCGGCGGCGGGCCCGGCCGTGTGAAAGTAGGCCAGCGGAGCGACGGCGTCATTCATTTGGGAACCCCTTCGTCGTCGGTCTGCAACTCACGGCTTCTCGGCGGCGATCTGGGCACGTTCCTGCCCCACCTTCCGCGAGGTGACGGGCGGGGCGTCGTTGCCCCAGGAGCGCCTCACAAAGCTCGCGACCTCCGCGATCTCGCGGTCATCGAATCGGTCGGCGAACCCTGGCATGGGCTCGACCGGCGGCATGTCGGCAGCCTGGTGCGGCTTGGCGCCGCTCAGGATGATGTGAATGACCGAGGATGGGTCCTCGGCGCGCACTACACCGCTGCCCGCGAGCGCCGGCGCCTTGGCAGGGTTGCCCGCTCCACTCGCTTGATGACACTTGGCGCAAAAATTGTTGAAGAGCCCGGCGCCCGGTACTCGAACGTCGCCGCTGTCGAGCCACTCGACGGTACGGTTCGCGCGGGAAGGCGGCAGGAATGACGTGGCCGGGCGCTGCGGCGGCAGCGACTTCAAATAGTTCGCGACGCTCGCGAGATCGGCGTCATCGAAGTGTTGCGTGCTGTCGCTGACCACTTGCTTCATGGGTCCGAATGCCATGGACCGGCCCCCGTGGCCGGTTTTCAGAAACTGCACGATCTGACTTTCACTCCAGCCGCCAAGGCCGCTGATCGGGTCACCCGTGAGATTCGGCGCCAGCCAGTGATCCGTGATGCCGCCGGTCAGGTAGTGGCTCGATGTCTGCGAATAGCCGCGCTCCTGATACGCGAGCCCGCGCGGGGTGTGGCATGAGCCGCAGTGACCCAGGCCTTGGACGAGGTACGCGCCGCGGTTCCATTGGGCGCTTCGCGCGCCGTCGTCGCCGTAGGCGCCCTTTTCGAGAAAGAACCAATTCCATACGGCCAGTCCCCAGCGTTGATTGAAGGGGAAGGTGAGGGCGGTCTTTGGCGGCGTTCGGTGCACAGGCGCTACGCCGTGCATGAAATAGCCGTAGAGCGCCGCGACGTCTTCGCTCGACATCTTCGCGAACGACACATATGGCATCGCCGGATACAGATGGTGGCGAGGTGATTCGCCCGATCGCACGGCCCGGTCGAAGTCTTGCAGGGAATAGGACCCGATGCCGGTTTCGGGATCGGGTGTGATGTTGGTCGAATAAATCGTGCCGAGCGGCGAATGCAACGGCAGACCGCCGCTGAAAGCGGGTTCGCCCGGCACCGAATGGCATGCCGCACAATCCCCCAGGCGCGCGAGGTAGGCACCGCGAGAGACCAGATCGGCGTCGACCGAGCCTGTCGCCGGCATGCCTTGCGCAAGCGCTGCAGCGCCCGCCTGTGTCCAAACGACCAACAGGGCGATCCGCGCCAGGAGAAGGCAAGTCGCGGCTGTCATGCGCGTTGCATCCTGCGATCGCTGCTCGCAAGCCACGCGACGAACAGCAGGCAAAGCGCCAGCAAGTCCACCGCGGCGGTGACCGACCACATGAGAATGCCGGCGACCTGTTGATCCTGGACAGGGGTCCAAGGGCTCCAGGCCGGGGCAACCGCATGCACGACGTACAACACACCTGGCGCGAAGATGAGGATTGCCGCCAGCATTGCGTTCTCCATCGCGAATGTGATGAGAAAGACCATGATCGCGCCGGCCGACAGTCGTCCCGCCTGCGGGCCGCCGATCACCACGCGCCAGAACAGAATGGACGTCAGGAAGAACGACAGATGCTCCAGCGCGTGCGCCGTCGGGTGCGAGAACGCCAATGCATAGGGCTTCGGCAGGTGCCAGAACCAGAGTGAGGCACTGACAAGCAGCCACGCGGTCAGGGGTGCGCGGATCATTTCAGTCAATGGACGCAATGCCCGGCTGCGCAACCACCAGGCGCCGAGCGCGTGTCGCCGCCCACGAGGCAAGGCCCACAGCGCGACCACCGCGGGCCGTCCCAGCACGAGGAGCGGCGGCGCGACCATCATGAGCATCAAATGCTGCGCCATGTGCGCACTGAAAAGTTCATCGCCCCATGCGTCGAGCGGCGAGAGCAGTGCCAGCACAAGGACGACGATGCCCGTCGAGAAGCTGAGCGCGCGCATGTGCGCATGCCTGGGCAGCCGACGCTCGCGCGACTGGCGGATCAGTCCGGCGACGTAGATGGCGGCAATGGCGGTCAGCAACAGACATACGACAGGCTCCGGCTCCCACCCCCGTGGCAGCATGCGGGCCCCCCCAATGGCAACGTCGGCGGCGACTGTCATGGCCCGCAGCTCGGTACCCAGAAGATACCAATGCTCGTGAACAGCAGGACGATAGCGAACAGGCCGCTGACCATGACCCCGCACAAGGCCATGAAGCGCGCTCGTCCGGTGCCCGCCTGGATGGTCGTGCGCGGATGGACGTTGCTTTGCGAGCGCGTGGCTTTCCAGTTTCCCCATGCGATGCCACAGCCCACGAAAAGGAGGAGCCACAGCACGGCAGAAACCAGGCCGACGATCGTGCGCAAGTTCTCCCAAAGGGGCGCAGCAAGAGCCCTGTCGGTCGGGTAGCAGGCATATGCCGCGAACCCGTAGCCGATGAGTACCTGCAGCGACCATGCGGTCGGCGCAATGACCATGCCGGCGAACAGCCGTACCGCCCCCGGTCGAGACCGGCTGGGTCGCGGCATCTCAAGTTCCGGGTCGTGGGTCGCGCGCTCGGCCATGACGTGCTCAGCTAAGGCGAGGGCTGAGGTAGAGCGTGGCGTAGACCGCCAGCCAGACGAGATCGACGAAATGCCAGTACACGATGCCCACCGAAACTTCCAGGTGCCATCCCTGCGCGAAGCGTCCGGTCAAGTTCCAGAACAGCAGCGCAGAGAGCATGAGCAGGCCGACGATCACGTGCGCGCCATGGAATCCGGTGATGACGAAATAGAGCGAGCTGTAGGGGCTGCTGGAAAGACCAAACGGCCGGGTCGCCCACTCACGGCCTTGGATGGCGATGAAGATAATGCCGACCACGATGGTCGCGCCCAGTCCGATCGAGAGCCCGCGCGTGTTGCCCATCGCAATTCGGCGCTCGCCCCACCACGCGAGCCCGCTGCTCGACAGCAGCAAAACCGTGCCAATCGATGCGTTCGTCAAATCCGGCGGCCCGTTTGGCAGCCACGTGCCGGTGCTTTGCGACGCCAGATAAAAATAGCTGAAGAAAAGATAAGCAAACAACGACCCTTCGGTGAGGATCAGGAACGCCATGCCCCACCATGCAGTCGACTCCCATCGCGAACCCCGGATGGGCAGCGGGCGTTGAAGGAGCATCGCGCTATCCATGAGCACCTCGTGCGTGTGCGTCCCGCTTCGCCGGCCAAAGCCATACGGCCAGGGTCAACCCCAACACGAGCGTTCCGAGCGCGGCAGTGAATGCCGAATGCATTAGCAGCCCGAGGAATGCCAGCCCCAAGGTCAGCGCGGTGAACAGCGGGGTCAGCGAATCTCCTGGCATGTGCAGGATCACGTCAGGCACCGCGTCGAGCATGGTGGATCCGAGAGTCTCCCGGCCATGGTTCAGCAGTGCACCTTCTTCGATCGAAGAGCGTCCCGCGGTCTCTTCCATTCGCCCCTCCCAAAGCGGGTGCCGGCTGGCGATGATGGGGATTACCGCAAAGTTGTAGGGGGGCGGCGGAGACGGAACTGCCCACTCGAGACTGGCACCATCCCAGGGATTCGGCCCCGCCTTCGGCCCCTTGAAATAGCTGGTCACGACATCGACCACGAATAGAGCGACACCGGCCGCGAAGACGAAAGAGCCCAGTGAGGTCACCATGTTCACCGTGTTCCATCCCATCTCCGGGCCGTAGGTGTAGACGCGGCGTGGCATCCCGAGCAAACCAGAGATGTGCATTGGAAAGAAGCCCAGGTTGAACCCGATGAACATGGTCCAGAACACCCACCGGCCGAGCCGCTCGCTCAGCAGGCGGCCAGTGAACTTTGGGAACCAGTAATAGATGCCTCCGACGACCGGAAAGACGTTGATTCCAAGCAGCACGTAGTGAAGGTGGGCAACCACGAAATAGGTGTCGGTCAGCTGCCAGTCGAGCGGCACGGCCGCTGTCATGAAGCCGGAGACGCCGCCCACGACGAACAGGAACACGAACCCCGCGAAGAACAGGAACGGCGTCTTGAAGACCGGGCGGCCGTACCAGATCGTCGCTATCCACGCGAAGACCGCCACCGCGCTCGGGATGGCGATCACCATGCTGGCCGAGCCAAAAAACGACAATGACAATGGCGGCAAGCCGGTGGCGAACATGTGGTGCACCCACACGCCAAAGCCCAGGATCATGGTGGAGATGGTCGACAGGGCGACCGCGGTGTAACCCACCAATGGACGACGGCAGAAGGTCGGCAGCCCGTCCGAGACGATGCCCATGGCTGGCAGAACAAGCGCGTAGACCCACGGGTGCCCGAACATCCAGAAGAGGTGCTGCCAGAGCAGCGGCTTGCCGCCGTCGGTGAAGTCGAAGAAGTGCGTATTGAACTGGCGGTCGAGCCAGAGCATCAGGAAGGCCAGCGATACGGCAGGTACCGCGAGCAGATTGCCGACCGAAGCGGTGAGCGTGCCCCATACCAGGATGGGCACGCGATTGATCGACATCCCCGGGGCCCGGGTGCGAAACAGCGACACCACGAAATTGACCGAGCCCACCGTCGTCGAGAGTCCGAGGAAGATCATGCCCAGTGCGTAGACATCGATGTTGGGTCCCGGGTTGTACGTGCGGGATGCGTATGGCACGTAGTTGAACCAGCCCGCATTGGGCGCTTCGCCCAGAGGGAACGACGCGTACAGAAACACGCCAGCAAGAAGAAAGATCCAATACGACACCGCGTTCAGCCGAGGAAACGCCATGTCCCGGGAGCCGAGGAGCAGCGGCCAGAGGAAGTTGCTGAAACCCGAGAGCACGGGCAGCGAATACAGAAAGATCATCGTGATGCCATGCATCGTGAACAGTTGGTTGTACTGTTCAGGTGTCAGCAAGGTCTCGTTCGGCCGGGCGAGTTGCAGGCGCATGACGAGCGCCTCGACGCCGCCAGCGAGCAGGAAGAGGAATGCCGTCACGAGGTAGCGTTTGCCGATCTCCTTGTGGTCGACCGAACCGAGCCAGCCAATCCAGCCGGGGCTGGTCTCCCAAATCGCGCGAAGCGCTTCTGCCTGGGCGGACTGCGGCTCCACCTTGCCGATGATCGGCGTTCGAACCAATGAACCCGGAGATGCGTGCATGCCGATTGCTCCATCAGTCCGCGATCACGACAGGCAAACGAGGACGGTGAGATTCGACCCAGAAGCTGTGAATTCGATGTAGGACTTCACCGAGTTCCAAAGCGGGCATCGACGAATAGTGCGTTGGTGGGGAATCAATACATCATGTTATGACCTAATGGATTCCGCAACCTAAGCATCGCCGGAACCAATGCCATGGCATATTCACCCGCTTTCACGACGTCTGAACTTTCGTCAGATCCCGCCCAGCTATGCGGCACGCCACGCCGCAGCTACTACAGCGGTGCGGACCTGAAGAGGGCGAAGACCATCGAGGACTTGCGCGCGCGCACGCACAGGCGCATGCCGCGTTTCGTTTTGGAGTACCTCGAAAGCGGCGCCGAGGAAGAGGCCACGCTTCGCCGCGAGCTGGAAGCATTCTCCGAATGGCGTTTTGTCCCGCCCACCCTTGTCGATGTGGCGCATTGCAGTGCGGAGCGCGACGTTGCGGGGAGGCCGGCTGCGCTGCCGCTGCTGATTGCGCCAACAGGTCTGAACGGCCTTTTCATGCATGGCGCTGACGTCGCACTCGCGCAAGGTGCCGCACGCGTGGGCGTTCCCTTCATCCAGAGCACCATGTCGAACGACAGCATGGACGAGGTCGCCAAGGTTGCGGGTTTGCGGCACTGGTGGCAGCTGTACGTGTTCGGCGGCGACGAAGTCTGGCAGGAGTTGCTCCGGCGTGCGGACGCCTGCGGGTGTGAAGCGCTCGTGCTCACCACCAATGCGCAGATCTATGGCAACCGCGAGTGGGATGAGCGCACGCGCGCGACCCGCTCGCGTCCATCGGCCGCTGCGATCTTCGATGCCGCCTTGCATCCGCACTGGCTCGCATCGACGCTGCTCACGCACGGCATGCCCGTGTTCGCAAACGTGATCGACTTCGTCCCGAAGGATCAGCGCGGCTTCTTCCAGAGCGCGTTCTGGATCCGCGACCAGATGTCCCGCTCGCTATCGTGGGAGACAGTAGAGAAGATCCGTTCGCGCTGGCGCAAGCTGTTCTTCATCAAGGGAGTCTTGCATCCGGATGACGTTCGGCGTGCGTGCGACAGCGGCGTCGACGGCATCATGCTCGGCACTCACGGCGGCAGGCAACTCGACTGGGCCGTTTCCGCTCTCGACGTGCTGCCCGTTGCGCGCGGCATCGCCGGCAATCGCGTCTTGCTCTTCATGTCCGGAGGCATCCGGCGCGGCACCGACATCGTCAAGGCGCTCGCACTGGGAGCGGATGCCGTGCTTGCAGGGCGTGCGCCTCTTTATGGGCTCTGCGCGGGTGGCGCGGACGGGGTGGCTCGCGCCCTCGACATCCTTCGGGACGAAACGATGAATGCATTGGGCCAGCTTGGCGCGCCGAGCATCGATCAGCTCGACCCTCAAGCGCTCGTGCGAACGAAGGAGCTCCCGTGGAAGATGTCACGGTCTGACCTGACCGTAAGGCGATGACATGGGGCGTCCGCGTTGCTCAGAGAGGGTCAGAGCGGCTGGGCTGACGAGGAAGGAGTTACAAAGGACACGTGGGACGCGCCAGGGAAGATTCCTCGCGTGCCTTCCGGATGTCGCGTGTATTTGCGGATACACCCGAGGCAACCATTGCGAGCTCTCTCCAAGCAAAGCGGGCGCGGCCTGCCGCCGACCACCACGACGAAAGTGGCAGGGGGCAAGCCGCCCAGGTGGACGCCCTCGCGAAGTGACCACGGGGGCCGAACTACGGCTGCGATCGCCAGGGCATGCTGCGCAGCCGTTCGCGATTTTCTTCTTCGTCGAAATGCACGATCGACGGTTTGATCAGATCGCTGCGCGACACGATGCCGACAAGCGACATCGAGGCCGCATCGGAGACGACCGGAAGCCGCTCGAGCCGATAGCGGGCCATCCGCGTGGCGACCGTGCGGCAATTCTCGCCGGGCAGCGCGAAGTGCAGCACTGAGCCTTCGCAGGCGCTGCCCACCGTCGCGCCGGGCGTGCGAAGAGCACGCGCCAGCATCCCGCAATCAACAATGCCCCTTAGCGCGCCGCCGCTCAGCACGGGGAAAGCCCGGTGTGCCTGTCCCTGGCCGAAATAGACAAGGAGCGCGAGAAGAAGGAGCTCGACGATCGACATTCGACGGGGGAGGTCATCCGCCTGCGTGAGGAACTGTGCGACGAAACCCTCTCGCCCCCCAGAAAGTACAGCAGATTGCGTCGAACCGCGGCTACGACGTTTCCGGGGCCAGCGCCGATCAGGAACTTGTAGCACCTTAGGGCAAATTGACACTGCCAGCCCTTCGGTGAAGAATGAATTCGACTTTCTCAATTCCCGGCCCGGCGTTCTTGCGGCAGCCCAAGATGGAGGAGACCTGTGGAACACCCGAATGTGCCTTTTACAAAAGCACAGGAGCTGCGCAGCTTCCTGTTCCTCTCCGTGGTCATGGCGCCAGTGCTGGCGGGCATCATCGTCGCGGGCTACGGCTTTCTTGTCTGGATGTACCAGCTTCTCCTTGCGGGGCCGCCCGGCAGCCGAGGTTGACGCAGCATCTCGCGCAGCACACCAGTCACCTGTCAAAAGGAAGCCAACGTGTCCGAGGAAGTACACATCAGCAGTCTGGTCGTGCATGCCACGCCGAAACGCTTGCGACGTGTCGAGGACGCGATCGCGCTGATGCCCGGCGCACGGGTGTACGGCAGTTCGCCCAACGGCAAGCTGGTCGTCACGCTCGATGCCGACAGCGCCGACGCGATGCTTTCCCGAGTGAACGCGATCCAGCGCACCGAAGGCGTCCTTTCCGCCGCGCTGGTGTACCAGTACGCGGACACAGTAGAAGCGATGAACGAGGAGATCCCCGATGCCCATTGACAGGAGGGACTTCATCCGCCAGACCGCGGCGGCGACCGCGGGCGCGGTGGCTGGCATTCCCCTGACAGGTATCGCGCAGGCGGTCGCTCCCGACGCTGCCGGCCTCAAGTGGTCCAAGGCGCCGTGCCGCTTCTGCGGCACCGGTTGCGGCGTGACGGTGGCGGTCAAGGACAACCGCGTGGTCGCCACCCACGGCGACCCTGAAGCCGAGGTCAATCGCGGCCTCAACTGCGTCAAGGGCTACTTCCTTTCCAAGATCATGTACGGCGACGATCGCCTGCTGACGCCCTTGCTGCGCATGAAGAACGGCCACTACGCGAAGGACGGCGAATTCACGCGCGTCTCGTGGGACCAGGCCTTCGACGTGATGGCCGCGCAGTTCAAGCGTGTGCTCAAGGAGAAGGGCCCGACGGCAGTGGGTATGTTCGGCTCGGGCCAATGGACCATCTGGGAGGGCTATGCCGGGCTCAAGCTCATGAAGGCCGGCTTTCGCTCGAACAACCTCGACCCCAACGCGCGGCACTGCATGGCGTCGGCGGCAGTGGGCTTCATGCGGACCTTCGGGGCCGACGAGCCCATGGGCGTCTACGACGACATCGAGGCGGCCGATGCCTTCGTGCTGTGGGGTTCGAACATGGCCGAGATGCATCCCATCCTGTGGACCCGCGTGACTGACCGGCGGCTGAGCGGGCGCAACGTCCAGGTGGCGGTGCTGTCGACCTTCGAGCACCGCTCCTACGAGCTGGCGGACATCGAGCTGACCTTCACGCCGCAAACCGACCTGGCGATCCTCAACTACATCGCCAACCATATCATCACGACGAACCGCGTGAACCGCGACTTCGTAGACAAGCACACCTCGTTCCGGCTCGGCAACGCTGACATTGGCTACGGGCTGCGGCCGGAGCATCCGCTGCAGAAGGCGGCCAAGAACGCCGGCGACGCAGGCGGCTCCAAGCCGATGACTTTCGACGAGTTCGCGAAGTTCGTCTCCACCTACGACCTCGACTACACCGCCAGGCTCAGCGGCGTGCCGCGCAACCGCCTGCAGGCGCTGGCCGAGATGTACGCTGACCCGAAGGTCAAGGTGATGTCTTTCTGGACCATGGGGTTCAACCAGCATACGCGCGGTGTGTGGTGCAACAACATGGTCTACAACATCCATCTGCTCACCGGCAAGATCGCGACACCGGGCAACAGTCCCTTCTCGCTGACCGGCCAGCCATCGGCCTGCGGCACCGCGCGCGAGGTCGGCACCTTCTCTCACCGGCTGCCGGCCGACATGGTGGTGACCAATCCGAAGCACCGGGCCGAGGCGGAGCACATCTGGAAGCTGCCCGAAGGCACCATCCCTGACAAGCCCGGCTTCCACGCGGTGCTGCAGAACCGCATGCTGAAGGACGGCAAGCTCAACGCCTACTGGGTGATGGTCAACAACAACATGCAGGCGGCGGCCAATCTGAAGGAGGAAGGCTACCCGGGCTACCGGAACCCCGACAACTTCATCGTGGTGTCGGATGTCTACCCGACCGTGACCGCGCTGAGTGCCGACCTGATCCTGCCGGCAGCGATGTGGGTCGAGAAAGAGGGCGCCTACGGCAATGCCGAACGTCGCACGCAGTTCTGGCACCAGCTGGTCAGCGCGCCCGGCGAAGCGCGGTCCGACCTCTGGCAGTTGATGGAGTTCTCCAAGCGCTTCACGGTCGAGGAAGTGTGGCCCGAGGAACTGATCGCCAAGAAGCCCGAGCTTCGGGGCAAGACCTTGTTCGACGTGCTCTTCCGCAACGGGCAGGTCGACAAGTTCCCGAACTCTATGATCGAGGCTGGCTACGACAACGACGAGGCAAAGGCTTTCGGCTTTTACGCGCAGAAGGGCCTGTTCGAGGAGTACGCCGCCTTCGGACGCGGCCATGGCCACGACCTCGCGCCCTTCGAGACCTATCACCAGGTCCGCGGCCTGCGATGGCCCGTGGTGAACGGCAAGGAAACCTTGTGGCGCTACCGCGAAGGCTCGGACCCCTACGTCAAGGCCGGCACCGGATTCCAGTTCTATGGCCACCCGGACGGCAAGGCGCTGATCTTCGCGCTCCCCTACGAGCCGCCGCCGGAGTCGCCCGACAAGGACTTTCCGTTCTGGCTGTCGACCGGCCGTGTGCTGGAGCACTGGCACTCGGGCTCAATGACGCGACGTGTGCCCGAACTGCACAAGGCGGTGCCCAACGCCGTGTGCTACATGCATCCGGAAGACGCGCGGGCCCTGGGCGTGCGGCGCGGCATCGAGGTGGAGATCAGTTCGCGGCGCGGGAGCATGCGCACGCGGGTGGAGACGCGGGGCCGCAACAAGCCGCCGCGCGGGCTGGTGTTCGTGCCGTGGTTCGATGCGAGCCAGTTGATCAACAAGGTCACGCTGGATGCGACCGATCCCATTTCCTTCCAGACGGACTTCAAGAAGTGCGCGGTGAAGATCGTCAGGGTCTGAGCCGTCCAGAGACACCGGCATGACCCCACGCAAGCTCCTCCCGCTGCTCGGCCTCCTGGCCGCCTTCGCGTGGGCTCAGTCGGGTGGCCTGGTGGACCCGGCGCGCGGCCCGGTGCCGGTGCCTGACCCCACGGAGCCGCCGCGCCTGGGCAACGCGATCAACGACGACGTGCGGCGCCCACGCAGTTACGAGATGCAGCCGCCGACGATCCCGCATCGCGTCGACGGCTACCAGATCGACAAGAACTTCAACAAGTGCCTCGATTGCCATGCGCGCACCCGCACGGATTTCTCGCAGGCGATTCCCGTGAGTCCCACGCACTACATCGACCGCAGCGGCAAGGTGCTGCCGCAGATCTCGACGCGGCGCTATTTCTGCATGCAGTGCCACGTGGCGCAGGACCCGGTCCAGCCGCTGGTGGGCAACGGCTTCGAGAATGCCGACACGATCGCGAAGCGGGCCGCCGAGCCTACGCGGGCCGACAAGAAGTAGCCGCGGGAACACCACACCATGATGAAACTCCTGAAGCGCTACTGGGCCATCATCCGCCGGCCGAGCGTGCATTTCAGCCTGGGTTTCCTGACGCTGGGCGGCTTCATCGGCGGCATCGTCTTCTGGGGCGCATTCAACACGGCGATGGAGTTGACCAACACCGAGGCGTTCTGCACCGGCTGCCACGAGATGCGCGACAACGTGTTCGCCGAGCTCAAGCCCACCATCCACTACACCAATCGATCCGGGGTGCGCGCAATCTGTTCCGACTGCCACGTGCCGCACAACTGGACCGACAAGATGGCGCGCAAGATGCAGGCCTCCAAGGAGGTGTGGGGCAAGATATTCGGCAGCATCTCGACGCAGGAGAAGTTTCGGGAGGAACGTCTTCGGCTGGCCCAGAACGAGTGGGCGCGCTTCAAGGCCAACGACTCGCTGGAATGCCGCAATTGCCACAACTACGAGTCCATGGACTTCACGCGCCAGAGCGTGCGCGCTCAGAGCATGCACACGACCTTCTTGGCGAACAAGGAGAAGACCTGCATCGACTGCCACAAGGGCATCGCCCACAGGCTGCCCCACATCCCGCCGGGCCAGGCACCGACCGACACGCCGGGCCAGGTCGTTCCCAAGGAAGGCGACGAGGCCATGGCGCCCGCTGGCGGGGCGCCGGGCGGCGCCAAAACGGGTGGCTGAGATCTTGCACGACGGTCTTCGCGTTCGCGACCTGGCATGCGCGCGCGGCGGACGGCGCGTGTTCGCCGGCCTCACCTTCGACGCTGCGCCCGGCGACGTGGTGCAGGTGCGCGGATCGAACGGCAGCGGTAAGAGCAGCCTGCTGCGCTTGCTGTGCGGCCTCCTGCAGCCGATCGATGGCGGCGTGCACTGGCGCAGCCGGCGCGTCGGCGCACACGACGCCGGCTTTGCCAGCGAGGTGGCCTACATGGGGCATGCGGTCGGCATGAGCGGCGAACTCACGGTGTTCGAAAATCTGCGCTTCTCGCTGCACGTCGCCGGCAGCGCGAGCGGCGATGCCGCATGCCACGATGTGCTGCAACGACTGCAACTCGCGGACCGCGAGCACGAGGCGCTCCGCCATCTATCGCAGGGCCAGCAGCGTCGCTTGAGCCTGGCGCGCGTGCTCCTGAGCCAGCGGCCGTTGTGGCTGCTCGACGAGCCGTGCGCTGGCCTGGACGCCGAAGGTGAACGCATCTTCGACGCCTCCCTGTCCGATCACGCCCGCCGCGGCGGCATGGCCGTGGTGACGACCCATCGCGACATTGGCCACGACGGCCCTTGCGCGCGCACGCTGGACATGAACAGGCTGAGCGATGCTGACTGCCGCCCTTCCGATCATCGGGCGTGAAGTCCGCACGGCGTCGCGCCGGCCGATGGACGCGCTCAGCGCGCTGCTGTTTTTCATCGTCGTGGGCAGCGTCTTCCCCCTGGCCGTCGGGCCCGATGCGGCACTGCTGGCGGCCATCGGTCCCGGTGTCGTGTGGGTCGCTGCGCTGCTGGCCGTGATGATCTCGTTGCATCGGCTCTTCCTGCCCGACCTGGAGGACGGCGCGCTCGAACAGTTGCTGCTGTCGCCGCGTTCGCTCACGGGCATCGTCTACGCAAAGATCGCGGCACATTGGCTCATCACCTGCCTGCCGCTGGTCGCCGTTGCGCCGTTGATGGGGTTGCAGTTCGGGCTGCCGGCACAGGCGATCGGCGTGCTGCTGCTGTCGCTGCTGCTGGGCACACCGACGCTGGTGCTGCTGGGCGCGCTGGGTGCCGCGCTTACGCTCGGCCTGCGCGGCAACGTGCTGCTGGCGCTGATCGTGCTGCCGCTGTGCGTGCCGGTCCTGATCTTCGGTAGCGGTGCGGTCGCGGCCAGCAACCAGGGGCTGCCGGTGAACCCGCACCTGTCGCTCCTCGGCGCCTGCCTGCTGGTGGCAGCATGCCTGTGTCCCTGGGCGGCGAGCGCGGCCCTGCGCCTGGCGGTCGAATGAGCGGTCGCGCCATGGATTCGCTTCGACGTATCGACCCGCAAGGCCTGGCGCCGTCGGCGGCCGCTCGGCGCGGCCGATGGCGGCGGCTGGCGTCTCCTGCGGTGTTTCATGGCTGGGCGGGCCGCATGGTGCCGTGGTTCGCGGCCCTGGCCGTGGTGCTCGCGGTGGTGGGGTTCGTGGTCGGCTTCCTCGTGGCGCCGACCGATCACCAGCAGGGCGAGATCTACCGCATCATCTTCATCCATGTGCCTGCGGCGTGGATGTCGATGTTCATCTACCTCGTGGCCGCGTTCCATGCCGCGATGGGGCTCGCCTTCCACACGCGGCTGTCGGCGCTGATGGCGCGGGCGCTGGCGCCCACGGGGGCACTTTTCACCGCCATCGCACTGTGGACTGGCGCGGTGTGGGGCAAGCCGACCTGGGGCACCTGGTGGGTGTGGGATGCGCGGCTGACTTCCGAGCTGATCCTGCTCTTTCTCTATTTGGGCTACCTGGGCCTGGTGTCGGCCGTCGACGATCCACGGCGCGCGGACCGCGGCGGCGCGATCCTGCTGCTGGCCGGCGTGGTCAACGTGCCTATCATCTATTTTTCGGTGCAGTGGTGGAACACCCTGCACCAGGGCGCGTCGATCAGCTTCACGGCCGCGCCCGCGATGGCGCACACCATGCTCGCGGGCATGCTGCTGATGGCGGGCGCATGCTGGGCCTATTCGGTGGCGGTGGTGCTGGCGCGCGTTCGCTGCCTGATCGTGGAGCGCGACACCTTGGCGAGGCGGCGATGAGCGGCAGCGACCCGACCCTGTACCTCCTCGCAGCCTACGGTGTCACTTCGGTGCTGATCGCCGCCGAGGTCTGGATGCTCGTGCGCCGCTGCCGCGCTCAATCCCGAACGTTATTACCTTCGGAGCTGCACGATGAAGCCTAGGACGCGGCGCCTGGCGATCATCGGCTCCGGACTGCTGGCGTTCGGGCTCGCCGCGCTGCTGGTGCTGAACGCGCTGCGCTCGAACCTCGTCTTCTTCTTCAGCCCGAGCCAGGTCGCTGCCAGCGCCGCGCCGCGCCATGGCGCCTTCCGCATCGGCGGGGTGGTGGAGAACGGCTCGGTGCAGCGGGGCCATGACGGCTTGACAGTCCGCTTCGTGGTGACTGATCTGGCGCAGCGCGTGCCGGTGAGCTACCGCGGTCTGTTGCCGGACCTGTTCCGCGAAGGCAAGGGCGTGGTGGTGGCGGGCCGATTGCTGCCCGACGGCTCCTTCGAGGCAACCCAGGTGCTGGCCAAGCACGACGAGAACTATATGCCGCCCGAGGCTGCGGGGGCCCTGGAGCAGGCGCGGCAGTCCCACACGGCGCCGACGCTGGAGGCGCCCCAATGATCCCCGAGCTCGGCGTCTTCAGCCTGGTGCTGGCTCTGCTGGTGGCGATGGTGCAGGGCAGCCTGCCGCTGGCGGGTGCGCACTGGGGCGTGACCGGCTGGATCCGGCTGGCGCGCCCGGCGGCGCTCGGCCAATTCATCTTCGCGGCCATCGCCTTCGCGTGCCTCGCATGGTGCTTCCTGGACAACGACTTCTCCGTTCTCTACGTGGCGTCGAACTCGCATGCCGACCTGCCCGCCGCCTACCGGTTTGCGGCCGTGTGGGGCGGGCACGAAGGCTCAATGCTGCTGTGGCTCTGCCTGCTGAGTGCATGGACCGTGGCGGTGGCGCTGTTCAGTCGGCAATTGCCCGAGGCCTACGTCGCGCGCGTGCTCGCGGTGATGGGGTGGCTCAGCGTGGGTTTTCTCCTCTTCCTGCTGTTTCTGTCGAATCCATTCACTCGTCTGATGCCGCCCGCGCTGCAGGGGCGCGACCTGAACCCGCTGCTTCAGGACCCGGGCATGGTGGTACATCCGCCGGTCCTCTACATGGGCTATGTCGGCTTCTCGGTCGCCTTTGCCTTTGCCATCGCGGCGCTGCTGTCGGGTGAACTCAACGCAGCGTGGGCGCGCTGGTCGCGCCCCTGGACCGTGGCCGCATGGATGTTCCTGACCCTGGGCATCCTGATGGGCAGCGCATGGGCCTACTACGTACTCGGCTGGGGCGGCTGGTGGTTCTGGGACCCGGTGGAGAACGCTTCCTTCATGCCCTGGCTCGTGGGCACGGCGCTGATCCATTCGCTGGCGGTGACCGAGCAGCGCGGCGCCTTCCGCAGTTGGACCGTGCTGCTCGCCATCTGCACCTTCTCGCTGAGCCTGCTGGGGACATTCCTCGTTCGCTCCGGCGTGCTGACCTCGGTGCATGCCTTCGCGGTCGATCCGGGGCGCGGGTTCTTCATCCTGGCCTTCATGGTCGCGGTGGTGGGCGGTTCGCTGCTGCTCTTCGGCTGGCGCGCGCCGCGCATCGGCCTGGGCGGGCGCTTCGGCCTGCTGTCGCGCGAGTCGCTGCTGCTGTCCAACAACGTGGTGCTGACGGTCGCGGCGATGTCGGTGCTCATCGGCACGCTCTATCCACTGGCGCTCGACGTGCTGTCGGGCCAGAAAATCTCCGTCGGGCCGCCCTACTTCGAGGCCGTGTTCGTGCCGATCATGGTGCCGGCGATCTTCCTCATGGGCGTGGGGCCGATTGCGCGCTGGAAGCATGCGCCGCTGCCCGAACTGGCGCGGCGCCTGCGCTGGGCCCTCGCTGCCAGTTGCGTGGCCGCGCTTCTGATGCCCTTCACGCTGCCGGCCGGCCAGCGGGGCTGGCCGGCGATGTCGACCTTTGCACTTCTGGTGGCGGCCTGGGCCGTGGCCAGCGCTGTGGCGCACGCCTGGCAGCGGCTGCGTGGCGCGCCCGGCGGCTGGCTCGAACGCGCGCGCCGCCAGCCGCGCGGTTGGTACGGCATGCTGGTCGCGCATGCGGGCATCGGCGTCTTCATCTTCGGCGCGACGATGGCCAACGGTTTCGAAAGGCGGCAGGAACTCAAGCTGAATCTGGGCGAGCAGGTTGCGCTTGCTGGCTTCGAGTTTCGGTTCGAAGGCATCGCGCCGGCCAGTGGGCCGAACTACGACGCGCAGCGCGCTACGGTGCAGGTGTCGCGCCACGGCAAGCCGGTCGTGACGCTGCATCCCGAGAAGCGCATCTATCGCGCCCAGCAGATGCCGTTGAGCCAGGCCGCCATCGACGTCGGCCTGACGCGCGATCTCTTCGTCGCGCTGGGCGAGCCGGCCAGAGACGCCGCGTGGACGATGCGCCTCCACGTCAAGCCCTTCATGGCGTGGATCTGGGCCGGCTGCCTGCTGATGGCCTTCGGGGGCTTGCTCGCGGCGACCGATCGCCGCTACCGCCTCGGCATGGCCGCGCGCAAGACCCGTGCGATCGGCGCCACGGCCGCGTTGCGGCCGCAGGAGGGCGCCTGATGCGGTTCAAGCTGCCTTTCGCGATCTTCATCGTGCTGGCGATCATGCTGGCGGTGGGCTTGCTTCGCGATCCGAAGCTATTGCCTTCGGCGTTGATCGACAAACCGGCGCCCGAAATAGACCTTCCGTTGCTGCACGACCCCCAGCAACGGTTGAAGGTCGAAGGTCTGCGCGGGCAGGTCTGGTTGCTGAACGTGTGGGCCTCCTGGTGCGCACCCTGCCGCGACGAATTGCCAGTGCTGATGGAGCTCGCCGGCAAGGACGGTGTGGTGCTCTATGGCCTCAACTACAAGGACAAGAGCGACGCGGCGCGCACCTGGCTGCAGCGCTGGGGCAATCCTTATCGCGGGTCTGCAGTCGACAGCGATGGACGCGTCGGCATCGACTACGGGGTCTACGGCGTGCCGGAGACCTTCGTGATCGACCGCGCGGGCCGCATTCGCTACAAGCATGCAGGTCCGATCAGCGCCGACATTTGGCGCGACCGCCTGCTGCCGGTCGTGAAGAGCCTGCAATGAGCCGTTGGGCCTGCCTCATCCTGCTCTGGGCGCTGATGCACGGCGCGGACGCCGCCGGCACGATCGAGGACAGGGAGGCGCGACTCTCGGGCAGCCTTCGCTGCCTGGTGTGCCAGAACCAGACTCTGGCCGAGTCGAACGCGCCGCTGGCCGCGGACATGCGCCATCAGATCCGCGAGCAGCTCGGCCAGGGCCGCAGCGAGCAGCAGATCAGGGATTATTTCGAGGAACGCTACGGCGCCTTCGTGCGCTACGACCCTCCCTTCATGCCGTCCACCTGGCTGCTGTGGGTGGGACCCTTCGTGCTGCTCGCAGTGGGCTTCGCGGCGCTGTGGCGTGTGGTGCGCCGTCATGGCCGCTCGGAGCCCGCGCCGTTGACGCCGGCTGAACGGGAACGAGCGGCCGCGCTCCTGAAAGGGGACGCGCCGTGACGGTCCTGTGGCTGTCCGCCGTAGCGCTGCTGGTGCTGGCGCTGCTCTTCGTCGTGCCTCCGCTGCTCAGGGCATCGGCAGCGCGTCCGCTGGCGCAGGGTGATGCCGTGCGCAGGCTTCATGCGGAACAACTGGCCCGGATCGAGAAGGACTTCGAGTCCGATGCGCTGAGCGCGCAGGACCGCGCGCAGGCCATCGACGAACTGCAGCGGCAGGTGCTCGACGAGGCAACGCCATCGTCGCCTGGCACCGGGCTCGTGTTCCGGCCGTGGATGGGTTGGGGCGTCGCTGGCGTCTTGAGCGTCGGCCTGCCGGCCGCGGCGTTACTGCTGTATCTGCAGGTCGGCAATCCGATGGCCGCCGCGAGCCAGATGCTGGCGGCCGAGCGCTCGGGCTCGCATGAGGGCGAGGGCGGCGAGGTCGAGGCCATGGTCGGTGGATTGGCCGCACGGCTGCGCACCCAGCCCGACGATGTCGAAGGATGGATCGTGCTGGCACGCTCCTACGAATACCTGCAGCGCTACGACGACGCGGTGGTCGCCTACCAGAAGGCGATGGCGCTGGCGCCGAACCAGCCTCAGTTGCTGGCCGACTATGCGGACGCTTTGGCATCGGCCCGCGACGGCGATCTGGGCGGCCCGGCTCAGGCCGCCATCGATGCCGCGCTGGCCATTGACGCCGACCATCCGAAGGCGCTCGCGCTGGCCGGCATGGCCGCGTTCAAGCGCGGCGACCTCGTGCAGGCCCGGCAACGCTGGGAGCATGTGCTGTCCTTGCTGCCGCCGGACTCCGAGGCGGCCCAGAGGATCGGCGCCAACCTCGCCGAACTGGACGCGGCCAAGCAGTCGGCAGCGCCGCGCGTCGAAGCGGCGGGCAAGCGCGTCGGCGGCACCGTGTCCATTGCCACGGGATTGCGGGAAAGGACTACGCCGCAAGACACAGTGTTCGTGCTGGCTAAGTCCCCCGCCACCGGGCGCATGCCGGTCGCGGTGCTGCGCCTGCAAGTCAAGGATCTGCCTGCGAAGTTCGTGCTCGACGACACCCTGGCAATGTCACCGGACCTCCCGATCTCGCGCTTTGACGTGGTGACGATCGAGGTGCGCGTGACACGGTCGGGTCAGGCAGCGCCGCAGCCGGGTGACCTGACCGGCTCGGTGGCCGATGTGGCCTTGGGGCAGGACGCCGTCACGCTGGAGGCGGACAAGGTGATCCGGTGAAGGCCGGTGACATGGGCCTGACCGGACGCTTCACTACATATCGCCCGACCGCCGCAGTGCGCTGAACTGGTCGATAGTCGGTTTTCGCCCCAACTGTCCAGCAAGTGGGTATGGATGCCGGCTGTGCAAATGCATTTGCGCGGATTGGCGCGCGCGCTCCTGACGCGTGGCGCTCGGCCCAGGCTTCGGTGGACTCGGGACCGTGCGGGTGCGGTTACCGATTTGCTAGGAGGCAACGTGCAGCTGTCTGGAGACGCCCACCGCACGCAGCCCCCGGAGGTCGAAGCCAAGACCTAACGACTGCAGGACAAGATCAAGAACCTGCGCGAGCAGATGGAGCAGCTCGACGACACGAAGGAAGAGTTGTCCGGGACCTGAACGGAGCCTACGCGATCGCGCCGGTGATTGCCCCATAGAGAGAGCAGGAGCTGATTCGCGGCAGCAACACGCTCGTCGAGGCGCGTCCAAGCGGTTATCGTCGCCCCAACGCGCCGGCTCAATCCGGCTGAATCCCACCTTCGCACGCGCGCTTGGGGATGCCATTCGAAGTTTGCCCCTTTCCACGAGGACCGATGCGATGGCTCGACGCGAGCTGCCGTTTCGCTGCGGTTGTCATCCTGAAGCGCTTGCCCGTTCACCGGTCGAGCCAACAGTTTCTCTGGTCACTGTATCTCCAGCGCCTGACGACCTCTCAAGTCGCTGGAGTCGAACCCTCTAGAGCCCCTGCTCGCCCGTCGCCCGGATCTCCACGCGCCGGTTCGGCTCAAAGCAGGCGATCAGCGCGGTGCGATTCTTCGCCTTGCCTTGCGCTCTGCACTCTTGCTC
Source organism: Variovorax sp. 10N420 (assembly GCF_056394705.1). Classification (NCBI taxonomy): domain Bacteria; kingdom Pseudomonadati; phylum Pseudomonadota; class Betaproteobacteria; order Burkholderiales; family Comamonadaceae; genus Variovorax; species Variovorax sp. 10N420. The sequence goes on from NZ_JBFTIJ010000005.1 coordinate 434,228, forward strand.
GGTGATCTTGAGCTCGGTCTCGCCGCGGCCTTCGGTCTGGATGATGTTCGCAGGCACCCCTTGCGCGACCAGGTAGTCACGCACGGAGGTGGCGCGCGCCACGGACAGGCGCTGGTTGAACTCGACACCGCCGATCGGATCGGTGTGCCCGACGATGGAGATCGAACGCAGCCGGATGCCGGAGGACCTGAGCTCCTGCAGAGTGCTGTCGATCCGTGCGCGGCCGGCCGGCGTCAGGTCCGACTTGGCAAAGGCGAAGGTGCCATCGGCCTTGAGTTCAAAGTTGCGCGCGGCCGGAGGCGGAGGCGGCGGTGGAGGCGGCGGCATCACTGCTGGCGGCGGTGATGGCGGACGTGCCTGCGCCACCACGGGCGGCGGACCGAAGGGGATTTGCAATCCGACCGTGAACATCCAGTCGTTCATCTGCTGGCGGCTTGCCAACCTGACGTTGCTCGCGTTGTCGACATAGCGGTAGCGTGCATCCGCCACCAGCCGGCCCCACGATGAAAACGGCCAGACCACGCCCAGCCCCGCATTGGCGGTGAAGCTGGTGTGGCTGCTGCTGCTGGCGAACAGGGTATCCACCTTGTTGTCGAGCGCGCCGATACCGCCAACGACATAAGGCTGCACGCTGCTGGACTGCCAGCGATTGATCCCCTGGCGGCCCAGGAAGAACCACTGCGCATCGATCGTGCCGCTGAGGTTCTTGTACTTGTCGTGAGTGTTGAAGACGCCGAAGGCAGTGCCGAACTTGCTGTCGAGCTGCTCGTACTGCACGCGCCCCTCGATGTTCCAGTAAGGATTGATCGGCTTGCCGATCGAGACGCCTCCGCCCCAGCCGTTCTTCGCATTCCAGTTGTTGTCCGGATGGACGTAGGTGCCGAAGGGAGTGATGTACCAGCGGTTGTCGTAGTACTGATCCGGTGCGAAGCTGGTCTGGGCCAGAGAGACACCGCACGGAATGGCGAGTACGCAGCAAGCTGCAAGGGCGCGTCGATCGAACATAAAGACTCCGCAGTTGTTGACGTTGATGAGAGCCTCAGCCGAAGCCGGACGAATCCACGATAGAGGCGGCCTTGGCAGTTCGATGCGTTGAGACGTCACCAAACGTTGTGTAATCACCAGTTATCGACATCATTGTTTCAATTAAGTCAGAACCAACTACCAATGGTTGCTCATTGGCAACGTGTGCATTGATGCCGAATTAAGTAGCAAAAGCGTGTTTGTGGAACGGACCATGTATAGATTCGCATCAACTGACAAACGTCAATGCGCGCTCACTCCATGGATGCCTAAACTGCCCGACCGCCCAAGGACGGAACAACATGTTGCCTCGAGCCGTCTGGACAAAATGGTGGCACACACATTGAATTTTTCAGGGACTTTGCATTGACGGTATTCATCCTGCATGCTCGCGGGATCGGAAGGAAACTCCATGAAGATGAAGATGCATATATTGGCGGCCTCCTTCGTTGTTGCGTCCGCGTCCCTCATGGGCGCTGTGGAGAGCGCGACAGCGGCGGACCAGTGGTTCGTGCTCGGCGAGCAGACAATCAAATCCTCGGACCCCAGCGCGCAGATCAAAAGCGAAGGCGGTCGATGGGACAAGGACGTCAAACAGGTGAAGTTGTCAGCAGAGGGTGCCGACGTTCAGATCACGCAGCTCGTGCTCAACTGGGACAACCGCAGAGACGACACGGTGAAGGATGTTGGCGTCATCAAGGCAGGCGGACAGACCGCCGCAGCGGATGCCCCGGGTCGGAAAGGGCGACTGACGGCAGTCACGGTCCAGTACAAGATCCTCGGCGACAAGCCATCAGCCACCCTCAAGGTCTGGGGCTTGGACTGAGGCGAGGCGGGCGCAGCGCTCGTGTGCAGGAGACGGCCTGCCTTCTGCAGGGGGTGCGAAGCGCACAAATTGCAATCCACTGAGGGCGCGTGCGCAATGTGCGTTGAACGTCCGCGCACCCAGGACCCACACCATGAAGACTCGCGAGTTGCGACTCGATAGGTTTGCTGTTTCGCGTTCTTGATATGGAGCCATCATCATGAAACTTGTCCTGCCCGCTCTGGTTCTTGCAGTCTCTGGGTGTGCGAGCCAACCAACGTCATCACCATCACCCTTGCCATCGGAGGTGCGTCCTGTCGGTCAGAGCCAGCTTCCCCCCAAGGCAGCCGCTGCATGCATCGCGCAGAAATGGGCCACAGGTACCCGGCAGACTGTCTACACGCAGTACGTCTATGCGAATGACACGGCATTCGATGTCTTCGTTCCTGGTCAGATGCCACCAAGCGGCTCCGCCGCCATGGTGCGCCCGGCGACCAATGGATCCGGCTCGATGGTTGGTTTCCGCGGCCCAGAGACGAGCGTGACCGGCGTCATCGGGCAGTGCCAATCCTGATCTCCGTGTTCGATTGAAGACCAGCGCCAGTACCCGCCGCCCAACTGCCGACAGCGCACCTTCGAGACCAACCACCAGGGTGGCCGCGCCTACTGGGACTCTCTCGGCCGCAAACCCTGGCGGAGCAAATCAGACCTTCAGGATTTGTCGAGGCCGTATGCTGCTTCGATCGCATCGAGCGCAGCGCGGGCGAGTTCCACAGCGGCCTTGAGATCGCGTGGCTGCTCATCCCAAACCTCGCCGTCCGGCGGGGCCAATTCAAGCGAAATCCGCTCAGCGGCGGTTTCCCATCTCACCCAAGCGAGCGCCTGTACCTCGTTTTTGTCCATGTAATCCTTTGCAGACGGTGCCGATCCTATCGATAGGGGGCATCGCGCCGAACGTCGGGCCATATTCCTGAGTGTCTCGCTCAGGCGGCACTTGTTTCTACTTGCGTGTTTCGTGTTTTGGCTTTGGGCGAGATTATTTTTGGCGCTATTTGAAGAGCGCTCGCGCCAAGTGAATACAAGCCGCGTCATTGTCGAGATGAAGGAGATCAAGAGGTTGCAGTGCGGTGCATGTGGGTCACGCGTCCGGCCCGAAGCATACGGGTGTCTCTTTGAACTGGCAGGGTCCGGCGCGGCGAGTCGACGGTGGTGTTCCGCTTGCAGCAGCTTCAGGGTTGGCAGCCGCATCCGGATCTCCGAAGCTCTTGAGCAAACGCAATGCGCCCCGGCGCTGTTGACCCTTTTGCTGGCGCGTCCTCCCACGGACGTCTACCTCATCTACACCCCGATGATGCTGGGGCTGATTGGCGGCTTCGTGCGCCTGCCGCGCCTGCTGCAACGATGCCGTAAGCAGTTTAGTGAACAACTCTGGCGTTCGACCAACAGACCAATGAGCCACGAGGTGCCTCACTTGTTCGGGAGCGTCTTGATCGCTCTGTGGCGATCGCAGCCGATGTCCTGAGCTTCCATCGGAAGACCCATGCGTGCGATGCGCATCGGCTCCGGTTCCCCTGAGATCGTGACTACGACCCGGGTCCAGCCGTCTGCGGTCTTGCCGAAAACCGCCGTCCCTTCAACCCCAGCAGTCCGCATGGAGCGGAGGATCCGGGCGCATTGACCGCAAAATCCTCCGGCGCGTAGACGAACGGAATGGTCTCGGTTGCGCCCATGCGCCCATCCTACCGCCTCGCGCGGCAGTCTGGCGGCCGATTCCAGTACGAGCGAGTCTTCGTGTGCCGCGGCCGCCGCCAAGGATCCCCGACCCGCCGGCCGGACTCTTGCGCGGTGCTGAACCCGAACTGCTGCGGCGGCGCTGTAGAGACTGACAGGGAAGCCCTCATGGAAGTCCTCATGTCAGGTCGATCGAATCGCGGCGATCGCGGACCACCTATCGAGCAACTGCGACCTGCTGGCGACGAACTCGGATTGAAATTCGTTCACTTCGGCAGTGATTGGCGCGACCATGACCCGAGCGGCAATGGAAGCTCGTTTGTCCGTGGGAGGTTTCTTGTCTCTGACCGTTCAAGGGCAACGAAGGCGGCTTGGTGCGACACTTGGACCTCGGTCTCAATCCATCAACCTTGGAGAACGCAAATGATCGACTCGAGAGGCGGAAACTGGCGCCGGGCAGGCGGAATGCTGGCCGCGGTCGGACTCCTGATGCTATCGGGGGCTGCCCTGGCCACCGATCAGTCGCAACAGCGTCAGCAAGGCAGAGACGCGAACCAGGCGGCGAAACAGGACGCGCGTTCGGACAAGATCGACTGCCGGGCCGAAAACCAGAAGAGCAACGCTCAGTGCCGGCAAGACAAGCACGAGACCAAGCAGGGCGGACGCCAGGAAAAGCGCGACACCAAGTACTAGCGGGCTATCACCCATCGCATTGCCCGGCGGCAGCCGTGCGATCAACGAACGCTTGCCAGGAGATGAGTGGCGGCACGTGACCAATTCGCAATTGGGCGCGAAAGGCACGTTTCTGCTTCTGCGGTCATCATCAACATGTCCAAAGATCGTGGCAACCGTTTCCACCTTGCGGAGGCCGTCATGTGAGGCCACGCAGGACCAGCTCGCCCACAACGCGGGACGCGCTTTGTCGCGCAGAAGAACGCCTGAGACGTCATGGGCAAATGAGAGATCGAGCGGTCTTGCCCTTTACAAAGCGCAGGCGCAAAAACTGGAACCGAGTCCTCAAGGGGATTGTTCAAGGCAGTCCTTGGGCCCGCTTCGAGCGGGCCATTTTCGGTCAGACTTGAGTGAGTGGCCCGGTCGGCGGCAACCGCGAGCGGCGAGGAAATTCGGAGCTTGACCTCCACCGACATCGTGCTGGATTCGGCGTGCGCTAAGGGTCACCCCAACAGTACCGGACACTTGATCTGACTTCGGCCTCAGGCTCCTTCCAGTTAGGCCAGCAGTTCAATGCAGTGAGCGGATAAAGTTCGGCCGACCTCCATTCGACGTTCGGCAGTGCTCGCAGGAGTCACTGCCGGTCAACCTGTTCTTCAAGAACCGGTCGACTTCGATCTCGCAGTGCTCGATCAAACATCAGGGTGTCTTCGAATGCGCAGTGGTCGGAATTCCCGACGAGGCCAGGGGCGAGGCTGTCAAGACCGTGGTGGTTCGCTCAGACCCGGGACTGGGTGAACGACATCCGCGCGCACTGCGCAAGGCCCTGGTTCCCGAATCCACGGTCCGCAAGATCCTGCGCCCAGGCCTGCGATAGCTGGGCACCCACCGCGCGACCTCAACGGCGCGGCAGCGCGGCTTCGCTGATCTGCTTGAGGCGCGTCAGCGATTCCTGAAGGGCGCTATCCAGCGATGGTTGCAGCCTAGCAGGGACTAAGGGCCATTGAAGGTCCTGTGCCCCTCTGGCAGCTTTCCGGCGCCGATTTCATGCTCGTGAATGTCGCTGATGGGCCCGAACCGGGCTTACAGCGGACAGCAATGGGGCTCGGAAGCGGCTGTTGGATGCTCGCTGCGCCGGTGCCGGCAGAACTTTGAAAAGGCGACCGGTGCAACTTCGAAAACGGCGCTCGCAAGCTGTTGATCCTTGGGTAACTAGGTGAGACAACCTTGGAGGAACTCAGCTCGCTCGATGTTCGGTGAGCTCGTTCAAAGTTAGACCAGATTTCCATCAAATTTAGACCCTAACTTTGACGACGGCGCGCGCAAGTTGTTGATTCGATGAGAAATCGGCCGTCGCTCCCTTGAACGCCCCGCCCGGGAGCGACGGCAACGAGCGGGGCAGGGGAGGGCGGGGCGAGCGCAGGGGTGCGATCAATCGAAACGCGTGCGCACTGACGGAATGCCGGTCAACAATCCGCAGCCAGCCGCTCCCGGCCGAGGGTGTGTGGAAACTCCATTGATGGTCGCCTATATTGAGCAACCCGTCTGAGCGAGGTGGCCCATGAAGCGATTCATCGAAGGCGAGGACCGTCAGCAGGTCACTCTGCTGCCAGAGTGCCTTGACGACTATATCGGCGAAGACAACCCGGTGCGGGTCGTCGATGCTTTTGTCGAGGAGTTGGATCTCTATGCGTTGGGCTTCGAAGGCGTTGAACCCGCAGCCACTGGGCGCCCCTCATTTCACCCCTCGGTCCTGCTGAAGCTCTACATCTACGGCTACCTGAACCGCATTCAGTCCAGCCGGCGTCTGGAGCGCGAGGCGCAGCGCAATGTCGAACTGATGTGGCTTACCGGCCGGCTCGCGCCGGACTTCAAGACCATCGCCGGCTTCCAACACGACAATGGAGCCGGTACTCGCAACGTTTGCCGCCGCTTCGTCGGCCTGTGCCGCGAGCCCAAGCTGTTCTCCCACGCCATCGTGGCCATCGACGGCAGCAAGTTCAAGGCGGTCAACAGCCGCGACCGCAACTTCACGCCCGGCAAGATCGACGCTCGGCAACGGCAGATCGAGCAGAGCATCCAACGCTACCTCGACGCGCTGGAGACGGCCGAGCGCACGCAGCTGGTGAAGGTTGAAGCCAAGACCGTGCGGTTGACGGAGAAGATCAAGAAGCTGCGCGAGCAGATGAAGCAGCTCGACGACACCATGGAAGAGTTGAAGAAGGAACCCGACGGGCAACGCTCGCTCACCGATCCCGATGCACGTTCAATGAACTCGCAAGCCAAGGGCTCGGGTCTGGTGGGCTGCAACGTCCAGGCGGCGGTCGACGCCAGGCATCACCTGATCGTGGCGCACGAGGTCAGCAGTTTCAAGCGAGATGGCAATGAAGCGATTCATGGAAGGCGCGGACCGACAGGCGAACGCGACGGGAGCTGGTCAGGGCACGCTGAGGCCGAAGCGCCGCCGCAATGCGTCCGCCAAGGCCTTGAGCAAGGCCGACACCGCGAAGATGAAGACGATGTAGATCGCCGCCGTCGCAGTCAGGATCTCGATCGGTTCGTACCAGCGGTTCACGAGCTTCTGCGACTGGAACATCAGATCGGGCACCGCGATCACGGACACCAGCGCCGACGACTTGACGATTACCGTGAACTGGTTGCCGATCGAAGGCGCCGCGTCCAGCAGCACCTGCGGCAAGACGATGCGCCAAAACCCACGAACGCGCGACATGCCGAGCGAACTGGCCGCCTCTATCTGCCCGCGCGGCATCGACTCGATCGCACCCCGGAAGGTCTCTGCCAGATAGCCGCTCGACTGCAGCGCCAGCGCCACGCAGGCCGCGGCGAAGAAGGAGTTCGGCCAGCCGATGAGCTCGGGCCAGACGTAGTTGACCCACAGCAGCTGCACCAGCACCGGCGTTGCGCGAAAGAACTCGATCAGCCCGATCGCGACGGGCCGCAGCGGCTTCACATAAAGCCGGACCAGCGCCAGCAGCAGTCCGCCGATGAGCGCGAACACGAAGGACACTGCGCACACTTCGAGCGTCACCTGGAAGCCCGCGGCGAACGCGTCGCGCTGGTCCCAGACCAGGCGCTGCCAATTGCTCACGACGCGGACCTCGTCATGCGAACACCTTCGCGCGCCAGCGCTTGGAGAGAGCCTGCAGCAGCGAGGCCGCGCAGAACACGATCACGAAGTAGACCAGCGCGGCGCCCGTGTAGAGCGGCATCGGCTTCATCTCCTGCGCGCTCACCATCGACACCTGGTACATCAGGTCCGGCACGGCGATCAGCGAGACGATGCTCGTGGCCTTGAACATCGAGATGAACTGGTTGGTCGATTCGGGCAGCATGCGCCGCACGACCTGGGGCAGCACGATGCGCCACATGATGTGGCGTTCGGACATGCCGAAGGACTGCGCGGCCTCGAAGTGGCCGCGTGGCACAGCCTCGATGCCTGCGCGGAAGGTCTCTGCGAAGTAGCCGCTGTAGACGTAGCCCAGCGCGATCACGGACGAGACGAACGGGTCGAACTCGAGCCGGCGCGACAGCAGCGTGCCGATGAGCAGCGGCAGCACGAAGTGCACCCAGACGATCATGATGTAGTCGGGCGAGTTGCGCGAGATCTCGGTGTGCAGCGTCGCGAGCCAGCGCAACGGTGCGAAGCGGCTTCGGCGTAGCAGCGCGACGCCAAGCCCGGCCATGACCGCGATCGTGGCTGCGCAGGCGAACACGCCCAGGCTCATCGCCAGGCCCTTGAGCAGGGCCTGGCGGTATTCCCAGAACAAGGACAGGTCGAACGTTTCTCTCAACACCTCGGGCATCGTGCCACTCCTAGCCGCCGGCCTTGCTAAGGAACTGCCGCAGCCGTTCCGAGCGGGGCGCGCCGAACAGCTCGGCGGGCGGGCCTTGCTCTTCCACGAGCCCGTTGTGAAGGAACATGACGTGGTCCGAGACTTCGCGCGCGAAGGCCATCTCGTGTGTGACGACGATCATGGTCGTGCCGTCCCTCGCGAGGTCGCGCATCACCGCCAGCACCTCTTCGGTCAGCTCGGGATCGAGCGAGGAGGTCGCCTCGTCGAACAGCATCACCTTGGGTTGCATCGCCAGCGCGCGCGCGATGGCGACGCGCTGCTGCTGCCCGCCCGACAGCCGCGCGGGATAGGCGCCGGCCTTGTCGATCATGTGAACGCGGTGCAGGCAGGCCTCGGCGACCTCCCGGGCCGCCTTGCGCGAGAGGCCGCGCACGTGGCGCGGCGCTTCGGTGACGTTTTCCATCACGGTCATGTGCGGCCACAGGTTGAACTGCTGGAACACCATGCCGAGGTCGCGCCGGATCCGGTTCACGTCAGCAACGGAACGTGGCCGTCCATCGCGCACGCAGAGCGATTCGCCGTCGATGAGCACATCCCCGGCGCTCGGCGTCTCCAACCGGTTGATGCAGCGCAAGAGCGTGCTTTTGCCCGACCCGCTCGCGCCGATCATGCTCAGCACGGTGCCGCGATGGACGTCGAAGCTGATGCCCTTGAGCACCTCCAGCGTGCCGAAGTGCTTGTGCAGCCCTGTCACGCGGATGCACGGTTCGCCGACCTGGGGCGGTGCTTCGGGCGGTGCGGATTCGAGCGGCATGAGGGAGACGGCCGGGGGATGCGCCGGCTTCACGCGTTGCCGAGCCTTTCCATGTGAAGCTTCATCAGGCGCTCCGTCTCGCCATTGGTGCGCAGGAAACCGGCCCAGAAGTCGAGGAAGTTCTTCCATTCGTAGTCGCCGTAGCGCACGGCCCAGCTGCTCGGGCGGCGGTCGATCGGATGATCGGGCTCGAAGGCCACGGCCCAGTTCACGCGCTTGGCCATGAGCTGCACGGCCACCTGGCTGCTCATCCACACGTCCGATTTCTTGGCACGCACCGGCTCGGCGCCGAGCTCGGCCTGGCCCGTCGTGGTGATCAGCTTGGCCTTCGGGAAGAGCACGGGGATGCGCGGCTCTTCGCTGCCGCCCGAGACGACCGAGAATGTCACGCCCGGATCGTTGAAGTCCTCGAGCTTCTTGAAGCGCCCTGCGTTGTCCTTGTGCACGAGCAGCAGGCTGCCGACTTCGTAGATCGGCCCGATGTAGTCGACCGCCATGGCGCGCGCCATCGTGTAGGTGAGCGCGGAGCCGAACACGTCGTAGTCGTCGCGCCGCAAGGCAACGGTGGCGTTCTGGAAGGTCACCTCCTTGAACTCGACCTTGACGCCCATCTGCTTGGCAAGTTCGGTCGCCGCGTCGAAGTAGATGCCGCCGAGTTCGCCGGTCTTCGCGTTCTTGTAGAAGAAGGGGCCGGTTTGCGCATAGCCGACCCGCAGCACGCCGGCCTTGAGCACCTTGGCGAGCGTCGATTCGGGCCGGATGCCGCTGTCGAGCGATTGCGCGAGCGCCTCGCGGGGCATCAGGCCCACCGCGGTCGTCGCGAGCCCTGTGGCCGCGGCGCCGAGCAGTGCGGTGCCCTTGAGAAAGTCGCGTTTGTTGCTGGCGTTCAGTGAGTCCATGGTGGGGTTCTCCGGTGGTGGCCTAGGGTTGGAAAGCGGGCTGCGCGCCCGGGCGCGTGTCCTGCAGCGCAAAACGGGTCTCGATCCGCGTGCCTCGCAGGCCGACGATTTCGCGGTGCAGGAAGACGGTGGCGTCGGCGTAGCCGATGTCGAATTCGATGGAGGCGCCGATGGCGGGCGACGACGCGCCGGCGTCGAGTTCGAGCGTGAGGAGAGAAGCCGAATGCGCGATGCGCGCCGCGCCGGCGATGCCGAGCACGCGCGGCGCCTTGGGGTAGACCGCGAGCGACTTCCAGCCCGCATCGCAAACGATGCGCGTCGCCGTCGGGCGCGCGAGCACGCTGGCGCGCAGCCGCATCGCCGCTTCGAGGTCGATGCCGAAATCCTCCCGGCAGCGCAGGTCGCCGAACACGCCGCCTCCGGCCTGGATCTCGGTCACGCCATCGAGCGTGGCCGTCGTCTCGAAAGTCCCCGTTCCACCGCAACTCACGACGCGCGGCAGAAGACCGGCAGCGGCGCAAAGGCGCGCGCTTTCGGCGAGCAGGCCCACGGCCTCGACGATGGCGTGGCGTCGTGCGCCTGCCGCGACCCGTGTCGTGTGGCCTTCCCACGCCATGAGGCCTTCGAAGCGCACGCCGTCCTCTGGTGCCAGCCCCTGGGCCAGTTCCGCTGCCGCTGGCCCCGGTGCCACGCCAGCCCTGCGCAGGCCCACGTCGACCTCGATCAGCACCGGAATCGTGACTCCCGAGCTGCGTGCCGCATGCGCCAGGGGCCGGACCTGGGCCAAGGCGTCGATGGCCACCGCGACCTGCGCATGCCGGTTGAGGCGGGCCAGTTGCTGCAGCTCCGCGGGCTGGATCACTTGTGACGCGATCAGCACGTCATCGATGCCGCCGTCCACCATGGCCTGCGCCTCGTCGACGGTCGCGCAGGTCACGCCGCGTGCTCCGGCGGCCAACAGGCGCCGGGCGAGCGCGGCCGAGCGAATGGCCTTGACATGGGGACGCCAGCGCTTGCCGCCCTGCGCGATCGTGCGGCCCATGCGCGCGACATTGCGATCGAACGCGTCGAGGTCGAGCAGGAGAGTGGGGGTGCGCAGTTCCATGTCAGTCGCCGGGCCGGCGGGAGTCTCGCATGATCTGGCGCTGTTTCAGCGTGGCGGCCTCGTCGACGCGCCCGTCGCCGCCGAGGCAGACACCGTAGTCGCGCAAGGCCGCCTCGCCCGACACCTTCTCGTCGATGACGTCCTCGCGCACGGCATGTGGATCGCGCTCCAGCGGATCGCCCCAGCCGCCGCCGCCTGCGAGCACGGCTTCGTACAGTTCCCCGCGCGCGAAAGTGCGCATGAACTTCCCGGGCAACTGCGTGCGCTCGCTGCCCTCGTTGCTCAGGTAGTTGGCCGCGAAGGCGCCGTCGTGGCCGCCCTGCAGCCCGTAGGGCCGGAACTTCTGCCGGTCGCTTCGGACTTGCAGCACCGCTTCGGGCACGCCCGTGAGGCGGTAGCTGCGCATCATGCCCACGCCGCCGCGGTGCTTGCCCGGCCCGCCCGAATCCGTGCGGAAGCCATAGCCCTCGATGCGCAGCGGCTGTTCGCCCTCGACCACTTCGACCGGCGAGTTCGAATAGTTGACGGCCAGCGAGGAGAGGCCGTCATTGGTGTCCTTGCCCGGCCGGCCGCCCCAGGTGCCGAACAGGAATTCGAGCAGCACGAACGGTTCCTGCCGGGCGTCGTAGCCCGCGATCGTCACGCCGAAGTCGCCCTGGGCGCCGCACGCGAAGACTTTCGACGGCAGCATGCGGGCGAGCGCGCCCCAGATCGCCTCGGTGGCGCGCATCGCGGTCAGGCCCCGCGCCGCCACGGGTGCCGGCGTGGTCGGGTAGACGACCGATCCGGGCGTCGCGGCCACCTCGATCGCGCGCATGAAGCCGCTGTTGGTCGGCAGCCCTGCGTCCAGGATGCAGCGCACGCAGGCGTAGGTGCAGGACTGCGTCATGGAGAACGGCAGGTTGATCGACCCGCGCACCTGCGGGGAGCTGCCCGAGAAATCCACCTTCAGGGTGCCGCCTGCCTTCTGCAGCTTGCAGCGGATGCGGATCGGGTCCTCGCTGAAGCCGTCGTCGTCGAGGTAGTCGTCGAAGCTCCATTCGCCATCGGCCAGCGCCTCGAACGCGGCGCGCGTCATGCGCTCCGTGTAGTCGAGCAGGTGTGCCATTTCCTCGCGCAGCACCTGCGTGCCGTATTGCCGGGCCAGTGCCAGCATGGCGCGCTCGCCGCGCGTGCAGGCAGAGACCGTCGCCATTACGTCGCCGTGCACCTTGTCCGGAAGCCGCACGTTGAGCCGCAGGATGGCCATCAGGTCTTCGTCGAGCACGCCGCGGTGGAACAGCCGCACAGGCGGGATGCGAAGGCCTTCCTGGAAGATTTCTGTGTTGTCGCAGGCGTTGCCTCCCGCGACCCGCCCGCCGATGTCGGTCTGATGGCCGATCGCCGCGGCAAAGCCGAGCAGCACGCCGTCGTGGAAGATCGGCTTGAAGACGTAGATGTCCGGCAGGTGCGTGCCGCCGCCGGTGTAGGGGTCGTTGGTGATGTAGACGTCGCCTTCGTGCATGTCGCCGGCAAAGCGCTGCAGGACGGTCTCGATGGTCGGCGGGAAGGACCCCATGTGCATGGGCAGGCACAGTCCCTGCGAGATCAATTGCCCCTGGGCGTCTATCAGGCCGGTCGAGAAATCCATCGCTTCCTTGATCACGTAGGAGCGCGCGGTGCGCACCACCGTCGCGGCCATCTCGTCGGAGATCGCGGCGAAGGCGTTCTTGAGAAGTTCGAGCCGGATCGGATCGCGCGAGATGTTCATGGTGGGCGTCACAGGATGGGCGTCAGGTCGATGCGGATGCTGCCGGTGCCGTCGAGACGGGCGCTCGCGCCCGGCGGCACGACGACGGTGGTGTCGTACTCCTCGATCACGATCGGTCCGTGGCAGGGCGCAAGGCCGGCCCGGCGAACGATCGGCGTCTCCTGCCAGCCCCAGCGCGCGCCGAAGTAGACCTTGCGGCTGCCGAGCACGCCGCTGCGCAAGGGCGCCAGCGCAGGCTTGACACCGTCGGCGTTCACGCTGGCGGTGCCGCCGCTGCGCGAGCGAACGCGCAGGCGCAGGTTGACGATCTGCACGGGCTCGTCGAGGCTGCAATAGCCATAGGTGCGCTCGTGCTCGGCATGGAAGGCCGTGACGGCAGCGGTGATCGAGGCGGGTTCGAGCGGCAGCGGCAGCGGCATGGCGATCTCGGAACTCTGCCCGCGGTAGCGGAGGTCGAGTTGATGCGTGAGTTCGCTGTCCGCCGGCGGGACGCCTTCGGCGTGCATCAGCTCGTCGGCTTCGGCGCGCAGCAGGTGGAGCAGGTTGCCGATGCGTTCCAGGTCGGCGCTGTCGGCGTCCATGGCGCAGGTGCGCACGAGCCGGTGCTCGATGCGCGTGAACAGCAGGCCGAACGCGCTGAACACGCCCGGCGCCGGCGGTACCACGATGTGGGCGATGCCGGCGTGCAGCGCGAGGGATGCCGCATGCACGGGCCCGCTGCCACCGAAGGCGATCATCGTGAAATCCCCGGGGGCGCGGCCGATCTCGCTGGTCACGGCCTGCACCGCGCGCACCATCGTCGCATCGGCCACCGCATGGATGCCGTGGGCGGCTTCGTGCACCGCGATGCCCAGGGGCTCGGCGACGTGCTTTCGGATCGCACCGTCGGCCGCCACGCTGTCGATCGGCATCGCGCCATCCAGCAGGTGGCTGCGGCTCAGGTAGCCGAGCACGACGTTCGCATCGGTGACGGTCGGCACGTCGCCGCCCAGGCCGTAGCAGGCAGGGCCGGGGACCGATCCCGCACTTTGCGGCCCGACACGCAAGGCGCCGCCGGCATCGATCCAGGCGAGGCTGCCGCCCCCCGCGCCGATCTCGGCCAGATCGATGGCGGGCGCACGCACCACGTAGCCGCCTCCACTCAACAGCCGCTGGCCGGCATTGAGCGCCGCGCCGACTTCGAGCTCCGCCGTCAGCCGCGGCTCGCCGTTCTCGATCAGGCAGGCCTTGGCGGTGGTGCCGCCCATGTCGAACGCGATGATGTTCGCGATGCCGAGCAGCTTGCCGAGCGCCGCGGCACCCACGGCCCCGGCGGCCGGGCCCGACTCGATGCAGTACGCGGGCAGCTGCCGCGCCGTGCCCGCCTTCATCACGCCGCCCGCCGATTGCATGATCATCAGCGGCGCCGTGACCCCTGCCGCCTGCAAGCCGCGTTCGAGCCGGCCGAGGTACTCGTCGACTACCGGTTTCACGAAGGCGTTCACGACGGTGGTGCTGGTGCGCTCGAACTCGCGGATCTCCGGCAGGACCTGGTGCGAAGCCGACACCACCAGCTGCGGCGCGCGGTGCCGTGCGATGTCGAGCAGACGCTTCTCGTGGCGCGGATCGACGTAGGCATGCAGAAGGCAGATCGCGATCGACTCGACGCCCGCCGCGACCAGCCTGTCGACCGCCTGTGCGGCCTGGTCCTCGTCCAGCGGCGTCACGACCTCGCCGGTGGCCGACAGGCGCTCTGTGACTTCGAGGCGCAAGCTGCGGCGCACCAGCGGGACGGGCTTGTCCCACTCCATGTCGTAGAGACGGGGCATGCGCAGACGGCCGATCTCCAGCACGTCGCGAAAGCCCCGTGTCGTGATCAGGCCGACCTTGGCGCCGGTGCGTGTCAGCAGCGCGTTCGTGGCGACCGTGAAGGCATGCACCATGCGTTCCACCGACGCCGGTTCGAGCACCCCGCTGGAGACCATCTGGGCGATGCCCCCCAGGATGCCCTGGCTGTAGTCGTGAGGCGTCGACAGGACCTTGAGAGTCCGGATGTTGTCCTCTGCGTCGGTCACCACCAGGTCGGTGAAGGTGCCTCCGACATCGAATCCGATCTGCTGCATGCTGCCCTTCGTGATAGGCCCCGCGAATCAGCGGCGCGTTGGAAGGACACTGTAGGAGGGCGGCGCATCGGGGAGGTAATCGGAAATCGACGCTCCAGTGATAAGATTTTCTGATCATGCGTGCTTCCATCGCCCAACTCGAAGCCTTCTACTGGATCGCGCGGCTCGGCAGCTTTCATGCGGCGGCGCGCCACCTGCACGTCACCCAGCCCACGATCTCGGCGCGCATCGCCGAGCTGGAGGCGACGCTCGACACCAAACTTTTCACGCGCACCCGACAGCGCGCCGAACTGACGGCGCGGGGTCGTGGCATCGTCGAGCCCGTGGACCGCATGCTCAAGCTCAGCGATGACATCGCGGCGCACAGCCAGAGCGGTCGCACCCTGCGCGGCCTGCTGAGGTTGGGCGCGGTCGAATCGGTCGCGTTGATGACCTTGCCCAGTCTGTTGCCGCGCTTCGTGGCACGTTATCCCGAGCTCAAGGTCGAACTCACGCTGGACGTCGGGGCCGCGCTCAATCGAAAGCTCAACGCGAGCGAGTTGGACGTCGCGGTGCTCACCGACCCGCAGGTGAGCGACGCGATCACCGTCGAGTCCGTCGGCCTGATCGAGCTGGCCTGGTTCGCGGCGCCGCAGCTGAAGCTTCCGCAACGCGCACTCAAGCCGGCGGACCTGCGCAACGTGCCGATCCTCACGATGCCCGAGCCATCGACGATCTATCGCGCGATCCGCAACTGGTTCGACGCCAGCGGCATGGAACCGGTGCGCATGAGCACCTGCAACTCGCTGACCCTGATGGCGCGGCTGGTCACTGCAGGGCAGGGCGCCGCGGTGCTTCCGACGGCGATGGTGCGCAACGAAGTCGAGAGCGGCCAGTTGCGCCTGCTGCCGGTGGCATCGCCCGTAGCGCCCGGCACGCTGGTCGTGGCGTACGCCGGGCCCGCGCACCGCTACAGGCCGCTGGTGCGAACGATCATGGAGTCATTGCAGGAAAGTGAATTGATCGCGCCAGCGTGAGCCAAGCGAAGTCGGCGTTGAAAGCGTGCGCAAAGGCGTCGTCGCACGGCCTCGCGCGATGGAGTGCCCAGCAAGAGCGACCGTCACCGCTTCTGCAGCCCGCAGAAAAGCATTTTCGCGAATTGAGCTGGGACGTCGAACGTCTGCTTGTGGTAGCCCTGTCGGCTAGCCGGGGACGGCTACGTCAATCCTACGAGAGGCTTTCAGTCCTGCTTCCTGTTTTTCAATGAGGGGGCTCGAATTGAGGCAATGAAAACTACCTCGCTGCGCCCGGTCGCCGCCATTGGGCCGGGCGCTCAAAGGATGGCCTTCACCCATTTCGCTGTGTCGCTGGGCTCGGAGGAACATTCCGACCCTGTCGATCTGGGACAAAACCCAAGCGCTGTCGGATAGGATGCACATGTCACTTCGGCAATAGAACCTGCGCCTGGACCCGCAGTGTCCAAGATGGCGCGTAATCCGGGCGCACGACGTTGTAGTAGGCCCCACTCTGGGTATTCAGCGGCAATTTCCCAAGGCGGAAGATCTTGCCGATGCCCCCGCCGAGGGGCACTGTCCATCTCTGCCCGCTTGCTGCCTCCCAGTTCGATGTGATCAAGGGTGATGTGGTCAGGTACAGCCCACCCGGCAAGTTGTAATTCGCGAAGGGCTGCAGGACGAGCTGGTTGATCTTGGGATTGGTCGATGAGCCAGAGACCGACCAGATGTTGTTGATGAGAACCAAACACCCAAGGACTGTTGTTGTTTAGGGTTGTGAGATACCTGCCCGGAGACTGGCGCAGCGCAATGCCGACGACGACCGGAGGGCAGGTGTCGCACAACCCTAAACAGTAGGTTGATGAGTTTGGAAGACAGCTCAGGGCCCAGAAGCGACCTTCGCCACAGGCTCAATCCGGTCCGTCAGCAACTGCAGCGGCCGCCCTCTTCGGCTCGGCTAAGCCCCAGCTGTGGGGGCCGCACTTTTAAAAGTATGCGCTCGTCAGCGAAGTCTGGAAACATTCGGTGCTGAAGTTCCGAAAATATCCGCAACTCGAGAATGCCTTAGTCGAAAATGTCCGCGACCTTAGCAAACTTGCGATCACACGGCTCGTCCCCGCGCCCGATGTGGCACTCTCAGCCTGACGAAAGCCGCACGTCGCACCGACACATCAAGGAGACACCGCAATGGGCCCATTGGCAGGCATCAAGATCATCGAACTGGCCGGCATCGGCCCCGGGCCCATGGCGGCCATGCAGTTGGCCGACATGGGCGCGACCGTGCTGCGCATCGAGCGCCGCGAAGCGGCCGATCTCGGTGTGAAGCGGCCATTGAAGTTCAACCTGTTGTTGCGCAATCGACCTTCGATCGCGCTCGACCTGAAGGACCCCGATGCGATTCGCCTGGTGCTCGACCTCGTCTGCGAGGCCGATGCGCTGATCGAGGGGTTTCGGCCCGGTGTTACCGAGCGCTTGGGATTGGGGCCGGACATCTGTCTCGCGCGCAACCCGAGGCTCGTGTATGGCCGCATGACGGGATGGGGCCAGAGCGGCCCGCTTGCGCAGGCAGCAGGCCATGACATCAACTACATCTCTCTGACCGGCGCTCTGCGCGCGATTGGCCGCAAGGATCAACCACCTACCGTTCCGCTGGCGCTGGTAGGCGACTTCGGAGGCGGCGCGATGTTCCTGGTCATGGGCGTGCTCGCGGCCCTGCTCAATGCGCGCGCCACGGGACAGGGTCAGGTCGTGGACGCGGCCATCGTCGACGGCGCGGCCTCGCTGGCCACGGCCTTCTACGGGCTCTCGGCGGCAGGCCAATGGAACGATCAGCGCGGCAGCAACATCCTCGACTCGGGCGCGCCTTTCTACGACGTGTACGAATGCAGCGACGGGCAATGGATTTCGATCGGTCCGATCGAGGGGCGTTTTCATGCCGACTTGCTGCGACGGCTCGACATCGATCCGAGCACGATCGGCGGCCAGTTCGACGAGGCGGCATGGCCCCAGGCGAAGGCAGCCTACGAGCGGGTCTTCAAGACACGCACGCGCAGCGAGTGGTGCGAGCTTCTCGAAGGCACGGATGTCTGCTTTGCACCGGTGCTGTCGTTCGAAGAGGCGGCCGATCATCCACACCTGAAGGCGCGCGGGACCCTGATCGAAATCGATGGCGTCGTGCAGCCGGCACCTGCACCGCGCTTCGAGCGCACATCAGCGCAAACGCCGAAGCCGCCGCAAGCGCCGTTGCACGGTGCGGCTGCGCAGCAACTACTGGCGCAATGGCTTCCGCCGGATCGATACGAAACATGGCGCAACTCGGCGCTGATGGATCTGGGGCAAGGCTGAGGCAACGCCGCGAAAGAAAGAGCAGGTGCGTGCTCGCGGATGGAGTACTGCGGGTCTTCGGGCTCCTCCTCGGCGTTGAGGTGATAAAGGTTGCCGAAGAACTCGTCGAAGCCGTGCACGGTGGGCGGGAACAAGGCCTTGTTGCGCGGCGCCACACAAGGCTGACGACAAGCGAGGTGCCAGAGCACTATTCACTATTGATAGTGGCGCACCAGCGCCTCGACCAGCTCCTGCGCGTAGGTTGGAAGCCGTGCGCGTTCGCGCGCCAGCACGTAGCGCTCGCGAATGCTCCAGGCGTCGTTCAAGGCCACCAGGGACAGCTGTCCGGCCTCGGCATTGCGCCGCGCCGCGCTCTCGGGAACGATGCCGACTCCCACGCCGGCGCCGATCATCCGGCACATGGCGTCGAAGCTCGACAGCTGGATGCGCAGCTTCAGCGGCTTGCCCAGGCGCTCGGTCACATCGGCCAGGAAAGTCTGCAAGGTGCTGCCCTGGTGCATGCCCACGTGGTCTTCGCCCAATGTTTGCGCGAAGTCGATGCTCTTGCGCCTGCCCAGCGGGTGCCCACGGCGCGTGACCAGCACCAACCTGTCGGTGCTGAAATGCAGTTTCTCCAGCCCCAGCGTGTCCGTCTCGCCCGCCACGATGCCGAGGTCGGCGCCACCATCCAGCACACCTCGGGCGATTTCAGCGTTCGGTTTTTCCTGAAGGTCAATGTTGATTCGAGGATGCGACGCCAAGTAGGCCGGCAAGATTTCCGGCAGGAAGTCCGATACCGCCGTGGTATTGGCAAACACCCGCAGATGACCGCGAAGGCCACCGCCGTAGTCCTGCAGATCGGAGCGCAATTGGTGCGTTTGGCGCAGGATTGCGCGCGTGTGATGCAGGAAGGCTTCGCCAGGGGCGGTAAGGCTCACACCGCGCGCCTCGCGCACCAGCAATGGCAGCCCCGCCTGCTCTTCCAGCGACTTGATTCGAGCGCTTGCCGCAGCCAGCGAGAGCTGCTGGCGGGCGGCGGCGCGGGTGAGGTTGAGCTCCTCGGCCACCAGGACAAAAAGGCGCAGATCGGTCAGGTCGAATTGCATGGAGGTTTTGCGCAGCCTTCGGGAATGACGAAGGCAGTATCTCAAAAAGATCGATTGTTCTTCCGCCCTCGTCGCATCAACATCGAGGCATGCGAGACATTCCCACTTCTGAAGTCGATCTTTCCGGCTGGGTCGGCCGCAGCGAAACACTGCACGATCAGATCGATGCCGCGCCTCTTCGGGGCTTGTCGGCCACATTGGACCGTGACGATCCGGAACCAAGCATCGGCAGTGCGGTGCCGCCGCTGTGGCACTGGCTCTACTTCCTGCCGCAGCACCTGCAACGCGAGATTGGCGCCGACGGCCACGCCAAGCGCGGCGGGTTCCTGCCGCCGGTGCCGTTGCCACGTCGCATGTGGGCCGGCGGGCGGCTGCGCTGGTCTTCCACCAACGCCCTCGTCGTCGGCGATACGGTGCAGCGCGACTCGCGCATCGTTTCCGTCGAACCCAAGTCCGGGCGCTCCGGCGAACTGGTGTTCGTGCTGGTGTCGCACCGCTATGCCAATGCCGCTGGCCTCGCCGTGGAAGAAGAGCACGACATCGTCTATCGAGATGCAGCGGTCCCCGGCGAATCCTCGCCGCCGCCCGTGCTGGCCGAAGCCGATGCACCCTGGCAGCGCGAGGTGCATCCGGACGAGGTGCTGTTGTTTCGCTATTCCGCGCTCACCTTCAACGGCCACCGCATCCACTACGACCGCCCTTACGTGACGCAGGAGGAAGGCTATCCGGGCCTCATCGTGCACGGCCCGCTCATAGCCACGCTGCTGGTCGACCTGGTGCGTCGGCAGCAACCGGACGCACAGCTACTTGCCTTCGACTTCAAGGCACAACGACCCATGTTCGACGGCCGACCCTTCACGCTCAACGGCGCACCGTCGGAAGACGGCAAGACCGTCCGCTTGTGGGCCAGCGACCACGAGGGCTTCCTGGCCATGCGCGCGAGCGCCACCCTGGCCTGAATCGATCTGAAGAATTTCCGAGACCCAACCACATGACTGCCAGTTCCAACAACAACTACCAAGACATCCGCGACGCGGTGCGTGCCCTGTGCGCCGAGTTTCCCGACGAGTACCACCGCAAGATCGACGAGCAGCGCACCTACCCCGAGGCTTTTGTCGACGCCCTGACGCGAGCTGGCTGGCTGGCCGCGCTGATCCCGCAGGAATACGGCGGCTCCGGGCTTGGCCTGGCCGAGGCGTCCGTCATCATGGAAGAGATCAACCGCTCGGGCGGCAACTCCGGCGCCTGCCACGGCCAGATGTACAACATGGGCACGCTGTTGCGCCACGGTTCGCAGCAGCAGAAGGACTTCTACCTGCCACGCATCGCGTCGGGCGAATGGCGCCTCCAGTGCATGGGAGTGACCGAGCCGACCACGGGCACGGACACGACCAAGATCAAGACCACTGCCGTGAAGAAGGGCGACCGCTACGTGGTGAACGGCCAGAAAGTCTGGATCTCCCGCGTGCAGCATTCGGACTGGATGATCCTGCTGGCGCGCACCACGCCGCTCGCCGACGTGAAGAAGAAGTCCGAAGGCATGTCGATCTTCATGGTCGACTTGAAGGATGCGGTAAAGAGCGGCATGACGATCCGGCCGATTCCCAACATGGTGAACCACGAGACCAACGAACTGTTCTTCGAGAACCTGGAAATCCCGGCCGAGAACCTGATCGGCGAGGAAGGACAGGGCTTCAAGTACATCCTAGACGGTCTCAATGCCGAGAGGACACTGATCGCCGCCGAGTGCATCGGCGACGGCTATTGGTTCATCGACCGCGTCTCGCGTTACGTGAAGGATCGCGTGGTCTTTGGCCGACCCATCGGACAGAACCAGGGCGTGCAGTTTCCCATTGCCGAGGCGCACATCGAGTTAGAGGCGGCCAACCTGATGCGCTTCAAGGCCTGTGAGCTGTTCGATCGCCACGAGGCGTGCGGCGCCGAGGTCAACATGGCGAAGTACCTGGCAGCCAAGGCGAGCTGGGAGGCGGCCAACGCCTGCCTGCAGTTCCACGGCGGCTTCGGTTTTGCCTGCGAATACGACGTCGAGCGCAAGTTCCGCGAGACGCGCCTGTACCAAGTGGCGCCGATCTCGACCAACCTGATCCTGTCGTACGTGGCGGAGCATGTGCTCGGACTGCCGCGCTCGTTCTGAACGGAGCAATGCCAATGACACGACCGCTTGAGGGAATCACCGTTGTCTCGCTGGAGCACGCCATTGCAGCGCCTTTCTGCACGCGGCAGTTGGCGGACCAGGGCGCGCGCGTCATCAAGGTGGAACGCCCCGATGTGGGCGACTTTGCGCGCAGCTATGACAAGCGCGTGCACGGACTGTCGTCCCATTTTGTGTGGACCAACCGCTCCAAGGAGAGCATTGCGCTGGACCTGAAGGAGGCCGACGCGCTGGACGCCTTGCGCGCGCTGATATCGCGGGCCGACGTACTGGTGCAGAACCTGGCGCCGGGGGCCGCCGCTCGCATGGGGCTGGACTACGCCTCGCTGCACCAGGCGCACCCGCGCCTGATCGTCTGCGACATTTCGGGCTACGGCGAAAACGGCCCGATGCGCGAGAAGAAGGCGTACGACCTGCTGATCCAGAGCGAGGCGGGCCTCGTGTCGATCTCAGGCACGCCCGACGAACCTTCGAAGGCCGGCAACTCGATCGCCGACATCGCTGCAGGCATGTACGCCTACAGCGCGATCCTGAATGCGCTGATCTTGCGCGGACGCACAGGCGAGGGAAGCCATCTCGACGTGTCGATGCTCGAATCGCTCACGGAATGGATGGGCTACCCCCTCTACTACGCCTACGAAGGCGCAACGCCGCCGCCGCGCGCAGGGGCGGCGCACGCGAGCATTTATCCCTACGGCCCGTTTGCGGCTGGCGACGGCGGCACGGTGATGCTCGGCCTGCAGAACGAGCGCGAATGGAAGCAGTTCTGCGAGAAGGTCATGTGCCGGGGCGCGCTCGCTACCGATCCGCGCTTCGCCTCCAATGCACTGCGCAATGAGAACCGGGCCGCCTTGCGGACCTTGATCCTCCAGACCTTCTCGTCCTTGTCGACCCAGCAGGTCATCGAGCGGCTCGAGGACGCCGGCATTGCCAACGCCCGCATGCGCGACATGGCGCAGCTTTGGGCGCATCCGCAGCTGGCCGCGCGAAAGGTCTGGTGCGACATCGGCACGCCCGCCGGCAATGTCACGGCCATGCTGCCGCCCGCGCGCAGCAACCGGTACGTGCCGCGCATGGACGCAGTGCCGGCGTTGGGCGAGCACACCGAAGCCATCCTGCGCGAGATCGGCCATCCGCCCGTGCGTGCGGACTGAAAACTGCAGGGAACAATTCATGACAGTCAATGAACAACCCGGCGCAAGGCTCGCAGCTGGGTTGAGCGCGATGATCGAAACGTTCGAGAGGCAGGCTGCGCTTGCACGAGCGCGCACCTTTCTTTTTGTGCCGGCAGACCGTCCGGAGCGCCTGGCGAAGGCGCTGGCATCCGGCGCCGACGCGGTGATCGTCGATCTGGAGGACGCGGTCGCGCCTGCGGCCAAGGCTGTGGCACGCGAAGCCTTTCGCCTGGCCTTTGCGGTGCTGGATGCAGCGTCGCGTGCACGGGTGGTCTTGCGTGTGAACTCGGCGACCAGCGAATGGCATAGGGAAGACCTCGAACTAACCGCCGATCTCACGCTTCAGGGGCTCGGCGGCCTGATGCTGCCCAAGGCGGAGGGCGCAGAGGCGCTGCACGCCGTGGCAAGCGCATGCCCCGGACTGCCGCTGTTTCCGCTCGTCGAAACCGGCGAGGGCTTCTTCGGGCTGGACGCCATTGCTCGGGCGCCACGGGTACTGCGACTGAGCCTTGGCCACCTCGATCTGATGGCGGACTTGTCGATGGAACCGAGCGAGGCGCAGGAGGCTCTGGCGCCGGCCCGTTGGGCGCTCGTGCTCGCGTCGCGCCGCGCCGGGCTTGCCCCGCCGATCGATGGCGTCACCCCTGCGATCGACGATGTCGAGCAACTTCGCCGCGAGACGCACCGGGCATTGCACTTCGGCTTTGGGGCCAGGCTGTGCATCCATCCCGCCCAGGTGGCCGCGGTGCATCTCGCGATGGAGCCTTCGGCGGCGCAGGTGGAATGGTCGGCTCGCGTGCTTGCCGCGGCCGCGCAGTCAGTGCAGGGCGCCGTGATGGTCGACGGCAAGATGGTCGATGCGCCGGTGCTGCGGCTGGCGCGGCAATTGCGGGCGCGCAGCAGCGTTCTGAATCGGCTCTAAAGAGGCGCCACAGCGTCCAGAGGTCGCAAGCCTTTGTGGTGCTCGACTTCTTCATCGCGTTGGTGTTGATGGCCTTCGTGATTCCACTGCTCGTCGGGCGAGACGCGGCCTGCCCGCCTGCGTTCGCCGCGCGTACCGCCTGACGGCGCAGCGTCCGACGCCAGAGGCGAGCAGCGCTGCCTAGCGTTGCACGCATGCTGGCTCCTTTTCGCACGCCCTCCTCGGCGCCGTCCTCGTCCCTCGGTGTGCTCACGTTCCACCGTTGCATCAACTACGGCTCCTATTGGCAGACGCGTTGCCTGGTCGAAGGGCTGCAGGCGCGAGGTCACCACGTCCAGGTGCTCGATCACCGTTCGCGGCGCGTGGACTGGGCCGAGTGGCGCTGCGCCTTGAATCCCGTGCTGCCGCTGCCGACCAGCGCAGCTGAACGTTCGGCGTATGCACGGAAGACGCGGGCGCTGCTGCAGGCCGTTGCCGCGCTGCCGCTGTCGCGGCCGTTCTCGCTGGAAGACCCCGTGCAGATGGCGCCGGTCGACACGGTGGTCGTCGGCAGCGACGAAGTCTGGAACCTCGCGCACCCGTGGTACGGCCGGTGCAGTTTGTTCTATGGCGAAGGCTTGCGGGCGCGGCGGCGCATTGCCTATGCGGCGAGTTTCGGCAACTACAGCGCCGAGCGCGGCCTTCCCGCGCCGTGGCGTGGATGGCTCGGGAACTTCGACGCCATTGCCGTTCGCGATGCCAACGCCCAGGCGCTCGTGGCTGGCGCACTGGGCACGGCGCCGCCCGTCGTGCTCGACCCTTGCCTTCAATTTCCGCACGTGGGCGCGAGCGCATTCACCGGCGGCGGCGCGGCCAAGCCCCATGTGGCGGTCTACGGCCACAACTTCAGCCCGGGTTTTGCTGCGCTGCTGCGCGCATGGGCCGACCGTCGCGGCCTGGTCCTGGCCAGCATCGGCTACCGCAACGACTGGTGCGACACGCAATGGCTTACCGCCGGGCCTGAAGATTTCGCCCGCTTCATGGCACGTGCCGACGCGGTCGCAACGAACTTCTTCCACGGCTGCGTTTTCGCGTTGCGCCACCACAGGCCCTTCGTGTGTGAGGAGTCGTCATACCGCGCGGTGAAGATCCGCAACCTGCTCGCCCTGATGGAAGCGGACGACCATCTCGCCGGGCCAGGAGCAAGCTCCGCGGATATCGATGCGCGCCTGTCGCAGGCGCCGTCGCTCGCCGTCGAGGCGCGCCTGCAGGTGCTGCGCGCTGCGTCGCACGCCTGGCTGGACGAAGCGCTGGACGTCGCACCCGAGCAGGTCGAAGGTCCCCGCCATGCCGTCGCATGATGGCGCCCCCGCGGTCAGCCCTGCCGACATCGTTCGCGCCGGCATGTGCATCGGCTGCGGGAGCTGCGCGGCGCGTTCAGCGCAGGCCGGCACTGCCGGCGCAATCCGGATGAGACTGGACCGTGACGGCGAGTTCAAGCCCACCGGCGCTGCCCGTCGCCTGCGGCGCGGCGCGTCCGACTTTGCGCGCACCTGTCCCTTCTCGCCCGCCGCCAACGACGAGACGACGCTGGCCGCCGCTCTCTTTCCGTGTGCCGCCCACGCCGATGGTCGCGTGGGCAGATTCGAGTCCGCCTACGTCGGGCACGCGGCAGAGTGCGGGCATCGCGAGAGGGGCAGTTCAGGCGGCATGGTCAGCTGGACCGCCGCCGAACTGCTGCGCACCGGGCAAGTGGATGCCGTGGCGCACGTTGGCCCCGGCAAGGCAAGCGACGGCGAACGTCTCTTCGCCTACAGGCTGTCGCGCACGGTGGACGAGGTGTGTGCCGGCGCCAAGTCGCGGTACTACCCGGTGGAGCTGTCGGGCGTGCTCGAGGCGATTCGCGCCACGCCAGGCCGCTACGCCGTGGTCGGCGTGCCGTGCTTCATCAAGGCCATCCAGCTGCTGCGCCAGGAAGACCCGGTGCTCAAGGCGCGCGTGTCCTTCACGCTGGGCCTGTTCTGCGGGCACATGAAGAGCACGCGCCTGGCCGAGAGCTTTGCGTGGCAAATGGACGTCCCGCTGGACGAGGTGCGCGGCATGGACTATCGGCTGAAGGACGCGCGGCGGCCGGCCAACTGGTACACCGCGCGTTTCGAGCTTCGCGACGGGCGCACGGCGCAGCGCGACTGGTTCCACCTGGCCGAAGGCGACTGGGGCGCGGGCTTCTTCCAGAACGCTGCGTGCAACGTCTGCGACGACGTCGTCGCAGAGACCGCGGACATCTCGTTCGGCGACGCGTGGGTGGAGCCCTATGCGTCCGATGGCCGCGGGAACAACGTGGTGATCATCCGCTCGGCGCACCTGCACGCCATGGTGCATGACGCCATCGCGCAAGGCCGGCTGGCGCTTGAGGCGGTCGATGCGGATTTCGTGGCGCGCACGCAGGCCGCCGGGCTGCGCCAGCGCCGCGAAGGGCTCGCCTACCGCCTGACATGGCGGCGCCGCGGCCTGCGCCCGCGCAAGCGCGTCATGCCCGACGCCGGCCTGCCGTGGCGGCGCAAGTTGATCTATCGCGCGCGTGCATCCATCACCTTCTGGAGCCGGCACCTCTTCCGCCTGGCGCGGCTAACCGGTGCGACGCGCCTGTACGTGGGTTGGGCACTGGGCGTGCGGGCGATCTACCAGGGCCTGGCGCACTCCACCGGACGCCTGGGTGCGTTGGTGGCGCGGTTCGCGCCCGATGATTGAGGCGCCGGGATAAGCCATTGGTGATATGGAGGGCGGCCTTGACGCGGAGTAAAACGTTTGCCGCCCATTGGCCCTTGCGCCTGTTTGTTCAACCTCCTGAGTGGAGGGCTTTGGCCCTGGAATCACCGCCCGTGGCGGGCAGAGGAAGAGATCATGAACAAACTGCTAGGAAAGGCTGTGCTTTGCTCCGCCGCCATAGCTGCGGCGACGACGATGGGTCCCACGTGGGCTCATCAACTCGGT
This sequence comes from Variovorax sp. 10N420, assembly GCF_056394705.1. Classification (NCBI taxonomy): domain Bacteria; kingdom Pseudomonadati; phylum Pseudomonadota; class Betaproteobacteria; order Burkholderiales; family Comamonadaceae; genus Variovorax; species Variovorax sp. 10N420. The sequence goes on from NZ_JBFTIJ010000005.1 coordinate 460,610, forward strand.
CGGATGACCGGGGGCGGAAGCTTTGTGTGCAGTGACCAGAGCCAACAAAAAGTGACGCACGGCTTTGAGCTGCATTGCAAGGGCGATCCACCGGCCACTTTGGCCGAGCCCAACAATCTCGAGATCAATTTGTCGGGCGGCGACAACTTCCATCTGACCACGCTGACAGAAGGCAGTCTGTAGTGACACTGGACGCTATCCAGCAGCCGCCGAATGCAGGCTTTGATACCTTCGACGGAGCGGGAACCGGTACTTTCAATGGACTGCCGGCAGAAATTGCATTTACCTTCACCGACGGCGGAGAGCCGGGTACCAAAGACACGGCGCTGGTTCTGATCAAACTGACCGGCACGGGGCAAACAGTGCTCGCTTGCAACACGGCGCCACTGACTTTCGGCAACCAGCAGGCGCACGATGCCACTGGCGGCAAGCAGTAGCGACATGGGCTGCGCGCTCCTGAAGCTCACCATCGTAGAAAAGAGCCGAGCATGCCCAGCGCGCAGCCGGCGCATGGAATAGGCGTCGGTTGTTTGAACACGGCGCTTAGTTCAGGTCCTTGTCCTTCCAGACCTTCGAGCCTCCGAGGGACACCCCCGCCTGCAAGCCGGCCTTGGTCAGCACGTAAGCGGTGCCGCCCGAGAACGCGACAGCACCCACCCCAACATTGGCCTCGTCCCTGCCGGTGCCCGCGCCCGCGGCAGCGCCGGCCGAGGCATCCCAGCCGTTGTCGATGAAGTCGGCCAGCGACTTGGCGTCCTTGAACACGAAGAGATAGCGCGTATCGGAGGCCCCGATCTGCAGGCCTGCGCTCGCCTGAGCGATGTTCATGTATGTGTCCTTTTTGGACTTGCTGTCGTGGGCTATGCCTTTCCCGCCCGCTCCGCCAAGCCCGAAGCTCAAACCGTAGGTCGTGAACACGGCGTAGCCGGGGGCCTTGCCTACGGCGGTCTTGATCTTGGGATCGGCCTTGTAGAAGTCCTCGAGCGCCTGCATGGCCTTTGCCCTGATCTCGGCCTGCTTGGCGGGCTTGTCCTGTGCGTAGGCACCGCCGGCCAGCAACGATGCCAGCGATGCACCAATGACGAGTAGCTTGCGACGTTTCACTGCGTTCTCCTTTCACGAGTCGTGCGGATCCGCCTGAAAGTCTTCCATACGCCGGACGTGAGGACGTCGGACATTCCCTGATTTGCCGATAGGCGCATACGCATGAATTTTGAGAATAGGAGCCCCGGGCGCGTAGGACAAGGGATGCATCCGAGGCGCTCGGACATGCTTCAGCCATGGCCTTTCAGATAGCCAGTCACAAGCCGCGCGCCCTCGTCGATGAGCGCTTCCATTTGATGTTCCGTCAGCGCCTTTGAATAGTGCAGCACCGCGTTATGCGTCAACGCCTCGATGGTCGTGACACATACGAAGGATGCGAGCTCGAGGTCATCGACTCCAAGCTCGTCCCGGGCGCCTTCGAGATAGTCCCTGAACAGACCGAAGTTTTCGCGGCTGAAGGTTTCTACCTTCTCGAGCTTTCCAATGCGCGGAATCTGCTCCGCGAGCACTCGATGCAGCTCGGGATCGACACGGTGGGCCTTCACCGCAATCCTGACGAATTGGCGCATGGCCTCCTGCAGCGGCTCCGACGAGACTCGTGCCAGGCCACTGCGTACTGTTCGCATGATCTGGTGTTGGTGGCGCTCGATCACTGCGACCACGAGAGCCTCCTTGCTCGGGAAATACTGATAGAGCGAACCGACGCTTATCCCCGACACCTCCGCGATGCGATTGGTGCTGGCCTTGTCGAAGCCCTCCTTGACCAGAATGCGAGCAGTTGCCTCGACGAGGCTGTCCACAGTGGCGCGCGATCGTGCCTGGGTGGCGATTTTCCTGGGGCCAATGACCGGCTTTCGTGCCATTTTTGACTGCCGCCAATGCGAGTAGAAAAAGCAAATGTTCGCTCGTATTCTAAGTACACGCGCACGGAATGCACTCAGGAGCCCCTTCTTCTTGCACCCACGGTCCGGTCGCGCGCACACCTTCAGGAGACCCATGAAATGGACGACACACTGCACCGCCTCTTCAGATACAAGGCCTGGGCGAACGACCAGCTCTTGACGGCGCTGGCCCGGCTGGACGACAAGTCCGCGATCACTCCATTGGCAGTCAGGGCTTTGAGCCACACCTATGTGGTCGATCGCATATTCGCCGCACACATGAAGCGAGAAGCCCACGCTTACACGTCGGCCAACTTGACGGACATGCCGACCCTGCGCGATCTATCCGCTGATCTCAGAAAGAGCGACCAGGCGTACATCGACTATGTGTCGACGCTCGATGCGGACCAGCTGGCCGAACCCATCGATTTCGTCTTCACTGACGGTGCGCCAGGCTGCATGTCGCGGGAGGAGATGCTCATGCACGTCATCACGCACGGAACAGGTCACCGCGGACAAGTGAGCGCAGTGATGCTGCTCAATTCCGCTGCGCCGGCCAAGGATGGATTGACCACCTATCTGCACGAGGCCGAACCGTCGACGAGAAGGCGGGCCGTCGCTTGAACTGCGCCGACTGCGGCTCGGCCGTCAGTCGAGGCGCGGGCGGACATAGCGCTGCACGCGCTCCTGCTGGGCGCGACTGACCAGCGGGCCCATTTCTGTCTGTGGATCCTCGGGCTACAGTGGCGTAGAAAGACCTTGCCTGCAATCGTTTTTCAGCCCGCTTGCCCGCCCCCCAGCCTGAGGAGCCAAAGTGTTTTCCCACATCTTCATCAGCGTCACCGAATTCGAACGCGCGCTGAACTTCTACAGCGCCGTGATGGACAGCTTGGGCGTCGAACTGCGCTTCTGTGAGCGAGAGAGGCCATGGGCCGGCTGGAACAGTCAAGGGGGCGCACGCCCGTTGTTCGTCATCTGCAAGCCATTCAACGGGCAGCCGCACAACCCCGGCAATGGGCAGATGACCGCCTTTGCCGCGACGTCTCGCGCAGTCGTGCGTGCCGCGTACGAAACCGCGTTGCAGAACGGTGGCATCTGCGAGGGACCACCCGGCCTACGCCCTCAGTACCACGACAACTACTACGGCGCGTACTTTCGAGATCCTGACGGGAACAAGCTGTGCGCGGCCTGTCATGCGCCGGCCGTCGATGGCGCATGAATCTGGCAGGCGTCGTGAGGGCATCGGCCTGAAATGATGCGGAATGCATGCCGACTGCTTATGATTGCGTCCATGACCACCCCCTTGATTTGCTCCCTCGTTGCCCCGGGCACGCTGCTTCGCGCAGCGACCCGCGCACGTGCGGCCGCAAAGAAGGCACGTCGTCAGCTGACGCCAGCACACTCCTAAGCCCGGCGGTCCGCTCTCTCCTCTTCAGCGCAACCATCCACCGCCGGGCACCTCCCCCGCGCGTCCGCGGGTGCCATTCACAGACGGCACTCGCATTCGATGGAGTGCAACCATGCATGCAGTTGTTCACGGTGAGCGCACGCTCACCGAACTTGATTTCGCCCGCCTCACGAAGCTCCTGGGCCAGCAGCTTCCACCCCCGCTTGCGGACCTGCTCGCCAGCGCGGAGGTCACGAACTCGCGCGCCGTCGCAGCTGACGTCGTCACGATGTATTCGCGCGTCGAAGTCGTCGACGTGCATACGCGCAGGCGCCAGGTGCTCACGATTTGCTACCCGGGCGATGCCCAGCCCGCGGCCGGCTACATCTCGGTGCTCTCGCCGGTGGGGATCAATCTCCTGGGCCTGAGGACCGGCGACGTCGCCAAGTGGCTCACGCCCACAGGCGAAGCGTGCGAAGCCGAAATCGCCGCCATCCAGTACCAGCCCGAGGCTGCCGGGGACTACTCCCGGTAGTCGCTGACCTTCACCCCGCTTTCCCTTCATCGCGACTTGCGCGTTGGAAGGCTGGCGCTAGCCTTTTCGAAAGTATCGAAAGGATCGAAAGGAATTGCCATGACTCCTCACTCCATTCTTGCCGTGACTGATTTCTCCCCGCAGGGAGACAACGCGCTCGCGCGAGCAGCACTCCTGTGCGCGGAGCACGGCGCGACGCTCAAGCTCGTCTACCTTGCATATCCCGGAGAGGCTCCCCCTGGCGATGCTGCCTGCAGGCTGACGCACCACGCCCTGCAGCTCAGGCAGCGCCATGGCATTCGTGTGCGTGCGGCAGGCAGGCTCGCGTTCACGTTCGAGGATGTCCTCCCCGAAGCGAGATGCGCCGACCTCGTCGTCTGGGGCACGGCCACCGTCCGAAGCTTGAGGACATTCTTCCTGGGGCAGCCGGTTGAAGAGCTGCTGCGAACCGTCCGAAGGCCCGTTCTCGTCGTGCGACGCGAAGCCGAACATGACTACCGCCGCCTGATCGTTGCCGTGGATTTCTCCGAGGCGTCACGCGGGCTCGTTGATCTTGGCTTTGCGCTCAATCCATCGGCGCGTGTCGAGCTCTTCCATGCGGTGAGCACGGCCAATGAGATGAAGCTCCGCTACGCCGAGGTCTCGGATCGGGCCATCAGGTCTTACCGCAGCGAATGCCGGCGCTACGCACAGGACCGGATGTTCTGGCTGACCGATTCGTACGATTCGAGGCGCAACCGGGTGCTGTCGGCCGTCGGCCACGGCGACGCCGCGCGGCAGACGATCGTGCAACAGCAGAACAGCGGTGCCGAGCTCATCGTCGTTGGCAGGCGACCCTCGTCGCGACTGAGGGATCTCTTTCTGGAGAGCACCGCCAATCGCATCATCGGCCGCTCGGACACGGACGTGCTCGTGGTACCGAACGACTGCGAACGCGCATCCAGCGCGTCCGCTTCGAAGAGGCTTTCAAGTGAAGAGCCGGAGGTACGCCGGGTCAGGGCCGGTGCGCCGAATCCACCGCGCCTTCCCAATCCTGCCGCGATGCTGGGTGGCGCGTGAGAATCAATGAACCTTGATCACTGGCGAACGTCGAGGGCCTGAACCTCGATCTCGACCTTCGCGCCCTTGTAGAGCACGGCCTGCACGCAAGAGCGCGAAGGCAGGCCGTCCGGGAAGTGCTTTGCGTACTCCTGGTTGAAAGCGGCGAAGTCGTCGAGGTCCGACAGCCAGATGGTCGCGCGAATCACGCTGGCCATGCTGGTGCCACATTCCCCGAGTGTCTGCGCGATGCGTTCCAGGACGGCGCGGGTCTGCACCTGCACGTCGCCGTCGATCACGCCGCCCTTCGCGTCCATCGCGAGCACGCCCGAGAGGAACAGAAAACCACCGGCTCGCACTGCCTTGGAGAACGGGACCGGCAAAGGGGAGGGGATGCGTTCGATGTTCATGGCTGTGCACCTTGCTGTTGTTGTGGGTTCGAGGATTGCCGGGTAATGACCTGCCCATTGCGCGCTCCCGTGTGCGCGCCGTGCTTCCAGGTGACGAGGCCGTTCACGATGACGGCCTCGATGCCCTCGGCCGGGGTCTTCGGGGCTTCGTAGCTCGCTGAGTCGCGGATCGTGCCGGCGTCGAAAACGACGATGTCGGCGCAATGCCCGACCTTGAGCGCGCCGCGCTCGTGCAGCCCGAAGTTGCGTGCGGTGAGACCGGTCATCTTCCAGACCGCCGTTTCCAGCGGGAACAGCCCCACGTCGCGGCTGTAATGACCCAGTACGCGCGGGAAGGTACCCCACAGGCGCGGATGCGGCTTCTCGCCGAGTGGAATGCCGTCGGAGCCGATCATGGTTTCATCGAAGGCGAGGATGCGCTGCACGTCGTTCTCGTCCATCAGGAAGTAGATAGCGCTTCCGGGCTGGAGACGGCGCGATGCCTCGACCTTGTCGACGCCCCATTCGCGCGCGATGTCGTCCAGGTCGCGGCCTGCGCATTCAGGGTGCGGCTGGCTGTCCGCGATGAGCACGCGGCAGTCGAGCATCCCGCGGTCCGCGCGGATCATGGTGGAGCCGGCGGTGTAGGGATAGCAGTCCAGGCAGATGCGCTGGCTCTTCATGGCCTCTCGAATGTGCGGCAGCGTGGTCTGCGACTTGCCGAAGTTCTGCGTGTTCTGCACCTTGTGATGCGAGACGACGACCGCCACGCCCAGTTCGCGGCCGATGCGGAAGGTCTCGTCGAGCGACTCCATCACCTGATCGCCTTCGTCGCGCATGTGCGTGACGTAGAGCGCGTTGCGCGCGCTGAGCGGGCGGCAGACCTCGATGATCTCCTCGGTGGTGGCCTTGGCCGCCGGTGGATAGAACGTGCCTGTCGAAAGGCCGATGGCGCCCGCTTCCATCGCCTCCTCGACGAGCGTCTGCATCTGCGCGATCTCTTGGGGCGTGGCTTCGCGGTCGGTGGAGTCCATGGTGACTGCACGCAGCGTTGAATGCCCCACCATCGCCGCCACATTGACCGACGAAGGTTGCGCGCGCAACGCATCGAGGTAGGCGCGGAAGGTGGTGAAGCGATCTTTGGCGGGCATGTCCAGCAGGCTCAGCGGCATGGGCAATTCCATCTCGGCACGCAGCGGCGCGGCGCTGATGCCGCAGTTGCCGGCGATGACGGTCGTCACGCCTTGCGAGACCTTGAAGGGCATGGTCGCCTGCGACAGCACGGCCTGGTCGTCGTGCGTGTGTGAATCGATGAAGCCCGGCGCGACGATGCGGCCGGCGGCTTCGATCACGCTGTCTGCGCTGTGATCGCGAAGATCGCCGATTGCGCTGATGCGCCCGTCGCGCACGGCCACATCCGCGTCGAAGCGGGGTGCGCGCGTTCCGTCGATCACGGTGCCGCCGCGGATCAGCAGGTCATGGTGGTTGGTGGTCATGGTCGACTCCTGAAAGACTCCTGAACGAAAGGGCGGCGGTGCCGCTCAACGGAAGTGGCAAGCCACCCAGTGCTCCTGCGTGCCGTCCGATCCGGCAGGGACCGGGCGCGCCGACAGCGGCGGCGCCTGTTCCTTGCAGACCGGTTGGGCAAGCGGGCAGCGCGTGTGAAAGCGGCAGCCCGAAGGCGGATTGGCAGGGCTCGGCGGATCGCCCTGCAGCAGCATGCGCTGTGCCGGCAAGCGCGGGTTCGGCACGGGCACCGCCGACAACAGAATCTGCGTGTACGGATGGCTCGGCGCGTTGAACAAGGTGTCGCGGTCGGCCAGTTCGACGATGCGGCCGAGGTACATCACAGCCACGCGGTGGCTGATGTGGCGGACCACCGAGAGATCGTGCGCGACGAAGAGATAGGCGATCCCGAACTCGGCCTGCAGGTCCATCAGCAGATTGACCACCTGAGCCTGCACCGAGACATCGAGGGCGGACACCGGTTCGTCGCAGACGATGAGCTTGGGCTGCATTGCCAGCGCACGGGCGATGCCCAGGCGTTGCCGCTGGCCGCCCGAGAACTCGTGCGGGTACTTGTCGATCGCCTCGGGCCGAAGGCCCACTTTGCTGAACAGCCACTGCACGCGTTCGCGACGCTCGGCCGCGGATTGATCGCCGAAGTTCTTCAGCGGCTCGGCCACGATCTCGCCAGCCTTCAGACGTGGGCTCAGCGACGCATAGGGGTCCTGGAAGATGATCTGCACGTCGCGCCGGCGCTGGCGCATCTGCGTGGGACTGAGCTTGAGAAGGTCCTCGCCATCGAGCAGCACCGAACCGGACGTGGGTTCGATCAGCCGCATCACGGACTTGGCTGTCGTGGTCTTGCCGCAGCCCGATTCGCCGACAAGTGACAGTGTCTCGCCGCGCGCCACCGTGAAAGAGACATCGTCCACCGCCTGGACCGGCGGTTGCGGGCGCGAGAGCCAGCGCCCAGGCCTGCTGTAGTGCTTGCGCAGGCCTTCGACCCGCAGCAGGGTGTTGTTCGCGGTCATGCGCTCGCTGCCTCCGATGTGGAAGGGGTATAGCGGCCTTCCTCGACCGCGAAGCAGGCCACGCGGTGGCCGTTCCCTTGCTCTGTCAGGCCCGGAATCTCCGCACTGCAGCGCGCGTTGGCGAGGCTGCAGCGGGCCGCGAAGGCGCAGCCTCGGCGCGGCGCCAGCGGCGAAGGCACGAGCCCGGGGATCTCGGTCAGTCGCGGGCTGCGGGTGTTCATCGATGGCATCGACGCCATCAGCGCGCGGGTGTAGGGGTGCAGTGGCCGGTCGAACAGGTCCTGCACATCAGCCTCTTCGACCTTGCGCCCGGCATACATCACGGCCACTTCGTCGCAGCTCTCGGCCACCACGCCCAAGTCGTGCGTGATCATCACCACGCCCATGCCCAACTCCTTCTGCAGGCGCTTGATCAGATCGATGATCTGGGCCTGGATGGTGACGTCGAGTGCCGTCGTGGGCTCGTCGGCGATCAGCACTTCCGGGTTGCACGCCAGTGCGAGCGCGATCATCACGCGCTGGCGCATGCCGCCCGAGAGCTGGTGCGGATACTCCTTCGCGCGGCGCTCCGGCTCCGGGATCTGCACCAGGCGCAGCATCTCCACCGCGCGTGCCATCGCCTCGGCGCGGCTCCCTTTCTGATGCAGGCGAACCGTCTCCGCGATCTGCCGGCCCACCGTGAGCACCGGGTTGAGCGAGGTCATCGGCTCCTGAAAGATCATCGAGATGCGGTTGCCGCGAATAGCGCGCATCTCCGCTTCGCTGAGCGAAAGCAGATCGGTGCCCCGCAGCCGAACCGCGCCATACAGGCGCGCCGGTGGCGTGGGCAGAAGCCGCATGATCGACATGGCCGTGACGCTCTTGCCGCAGCCCGATTCGCCGACCACGCCCAGCGTCTGTCCGGCGCGCACGGTGTAGGAGACACCATCCACTGCACGCGCCGGGCCGTCGAGCGTGTCGAAGCGGGTGTAGAGGTTGTCCACCTCGAGCAGGACCTCGCCATGTCCTTTGCTTGCTGGTGGCGCGGTGCGTGCGGGAATGTCCATGCGGTTCATCCGAAGAGCCTCGCTTCAGAGTTGACGTGCCAGGCGCGGGTCCAGCGCATCGCGCAGGCCGTCGCCTAACAGGTTGATGGCGAGCACCGTGGCAGCCAGCAGCATCCCTGGATAAAGAATGATGTGGAAAGCCACGGCCACGAAGTTGCGCCCTTCAGCCATCATGTTTCCCCAGCTGGGCGTGGTGGGCGGCACGCCGACACCGAGAAACGAAAGCGCCGCTTCGATCAGCACCGCGGACGAAGCGATGAACGTGGCCTGCACCACCAGCGGCGCGACCATGTTCGGCAGCACATGGCGCAGCAGAATGACCGGCAGCCGCGTGCCCACGGCGTGTGCGGCTTCGACAAAGAGCTGTTCGCGCAACGTGAGCGCCAGCGACCGCACGAGCCGCACCACGCGAGGCACCTCGGGCACGATGATCGCGACGATCACGGTAGCGAGACTTGCGCGCGTCACCGCCATCAGCGCAATGGCCAGCAGGATTCCGGGGATGGCCATCAGCCCATCCATGATGCGCATGACAAAGCCATCGACGCGTCGCACGAACCCCGCCGCCAGCCCGAGCATCACGCCAAGCAGTGTCGAAGCCACGGCCACGCTGATGCCGACGATGAGCGAGACGCGTCCCCCCCACACAGTGCGGCTGAACACATCGCGCCCGAGTGCATCGGTGCCGAACCAATGTTCCGATGAAGGCGCCTGCATGCGCGCGAGCGGGTCGATGTCCTGCGGATCGTGGGTGGCAATCCACGGGGCTGCCAAGGCAATCGCAGCCATGATCAACAGCAGCACGGCGCCGACGATGAGGGTCGGATGCTTGCGCACCCACCGCCAGCGCGGAGGAACGAACACCGATTCGTCGCTCGGTGGTGCGGTCTTTGATAGGGGGACGGCGGACATCGGGTTGTTGTGCCTCGTGTCAGGAGCTATGGGATGCAGTGGAAGGCTGCATTGAAGCGGTGGGGGTGTGTGGCGAGGATGCCCGGTGGTCCCCTCCGCGAATGTCCCCCGGCTTCGCCTCCTCCTTTATTTCGCTGCGGGGACCACCGGGCATCCTCGCCACAGTGACGCTCGTGTTGTGCCGGCGGATCAACCACCGCTGCGCCCATGGATCGCGACGATGGTGTGCTCTGCGCAGCGAAATAAAGGAGGAGGCCAAAGGCCGGGGGACATTCGCGGAGCAGAGTACGCCGTCGGCGCGATCCCGCCCCAGCCCTCGCTTCAGCATTCCAAGCACGATGGGCTTCATCTCAATACCGAATCCGAGGATCGAAGAGCTGATAACTCAAGTCGATCAGCAAATTGATCACGACATACACCCCCGCAGAGAGCAGCAGCACGCTCTGAATCACCGGATAGTCGTGTCGTTGAACCGAATCGACCACCAGCCGCCCCACACCGGGAATGGCGAACACCGTCTCCGTCACGACGACGCCGCCGATGAGCAATGCGATGCCCACGCCGACTGTCGTTGCAATCGGCACCGCCGCATTTCGTAATGCGTGGCCCAGCACAGGCAGCACACCGAGACCCTTGGCGCGCGCGGTGCGGATGTAGTCTTCGTGCAGTACTTCCATCACCGTCGCGCGCGTCATTCGCGTGACCAGTGCGATATAGACCAGCGCGAGATTCACGCAGGGCAGAACGATACTTCGCAGCCACGGGCCGAGGCCCTCGCTCATTGGCACATAGCCCTGCACCGGGAACCACGGCAGCCGGATGGCGAAGCCGTAGACCAGCAGGTAGCCCACCAGAAACGAGGGCACCGAGAACGCAAGCACCGCGAACAGCATCACCAGCCGATCGACCCAACTGCCCGCGCGATGCGCGGCGAGCGTGCCGAGCGGAATGGCGATCAGGATCGTGAAGAGCATCGTGACCAAGGCAATCGTCAGCGTGGGCGCGATGCGCTGGCCGAGCAGGGTCGTCACCGGGACCTGCGTGAAGATCGACGTGCCCAGGTCACCTGTCGCCAGCTTGCCGATCCAGATCAGGAACTGCTGCCAGATCGGCAGGTTCAGGCCCAAGGCTTCGCGCAAGTGGCGGATGTCGTCCTCGGTGGCAAGGTCGCCCGCGATGAGCGCGGCCGGATCGCCGGGCGACAGATGGATCAGCAGGAAGACCACCACCGCCACCACCGCCATGACAGGCAAGGTGGCGACAAGGCGACGCAGGATGTAGCCCATGGTTGGCGCTTGCTGGCAGTCTTACTTGTCCAGCGCCCAGACCAGCGGCATGCCGCCCCAGAGCTTGTCGAGGCCCTTGAGATCGGCGCGCGCGGCATAGACGGCGGAATACTGGCCGGCGTTGATGTAGGGCACGGCTTCGTAGGCGCGGGCCTGGAATGCGTCGAGTCGCGGCTTGCGCTGGGACGCATCGGTGGCCTGGAGCCAGGCGGCGCGCAAGGCGTCGAGTTCCTTGTCGCAAGGCCAGCCGGGCAAGGAATTGCCGCAGGCCGGGCTCAGGTAGGCATTGGTGATGGGCGAGTTGGCGTCGAACTCGCCGGCAACGGTCACGTACACGTTCCAGCCGCCTGCCGACGGTGCGTCGCGCTTGGCGCGGCGGGCACCGATCGAGGCCCAGTCCATCGACTGCATGTCGACGTTCACGCCAATGCTGCGCAGGGTCTGCGCGGCCATGAGCGCGAGCGCATTGAGGTAGGTGACGTCTGTCGGCACCAGCAGCACAACCTTCTCGCCCTTGTAGCCGGACTCGGCCAGGAGCGCCTTGGCCTTCGCGAGGTCCGGCTTGGCGTGACCCTGCGAGCCGGCCGCCGTGTCGTTGGGGCTGCCGCAGATGAAGTAGGTGTGGCAGTAGGCCATGCGCATGTCCGCCGGGTAGCCCATTGCCGCGACGAACCGCTCCTGGTTCACCGCCAACTGGAAAGCCTGGCGGGCCTTGATGTTGTCGAAGGGCGGATGCAGCTGGTTGAGCACCAGGAAGGCCTGGTAGCTGCCGCCGGTCCCCACCTTGATCTTGCTGTCGGCGCGCAGCGGTGCGATGTAGTCCGGCGGGAGCTGTTCGATCAGGTCCACCTCGCCGCGCTGCAAGGCGGCCACGGCGCTGTTTGCGTCGGGCAGGTAGAGCCATTCCACGCGATCGAAGTTGCTCTTCTTGCCGCCGGACAGGCCATTGACGGGCTCCGTGCGCGGCACGTATTGCGTGTTGCGCACGAAGACCGCCTTGTTGCCGGGCACCCACTCGTCGCGCTTGAAGACGAAGGGGCCGGAACCCAGCACTTCGGTCATTGGCGAGGTGGCAGGCAGCTTGGCGAGCTTCTCCGGCAGGATGAAGGCCGGGTAGCCCGAAGGCTTGGCGAGTGCGTCCAGCACCATGCCGAAGGGCTCCTTCAGCGCCAGGGTGAAGGTGCGGGCGTCGACCGCCTTCCATTCGGCGCCGTTTGCCGCCAGCGCGCGGCCGAGGCTGTCGCGGCTGGTCCAGCGTTGCAGCGAGGCGATGACGTCCGCGGGCGTGACGGGCGAGCCGTCGGAGAACTTCAGTCCCGGGCGCAGCGTGAAGCTCCACTGCTTGCCGTCCGGCGACTGGGTGTACTTCTCCACCATCTGGGGCTGGGGCTTGCCGGCGGTGTCCTGCGCGAACAGGGTGTCGTAGACCATGTAGCCGAAGTTGCGCGAGATGTAGGCCGTGGTGAAGGTCGGATCGAGGATCTTCAGGTCGGCATGCGCCACGATGCGAAGGGTCTTCGCCGGTGGCTGCGTCTGCGCCATCGCGGCCGGGCTGAGGATGCCCAGCGTGAGGGCGCCAAGGGCGGCCAGGGCAGCAAGGGTGCGTCGTTTCATCGTCGGAACTCCGGGAAGGGTCGTCACAAGGGAAGGGAAAGGGGTTCGCGTGTCAGGCGGCCAGCGCGTCCATCGGCCACTTGGGACGCCGGATCTTCTGGTAGGGCAGGGTGTTGAGGTCGAGCGTCACCGAGCCCGGCGCGGCGACATAGATCACGTGCTTGCCCACCTTGGAGAAGGACGCATAGAAATGCTGCGAAGACTTCACCACGATGAGCCGCTTGGCCGTGAGATCGCAGCCGAGCTGCGTGAAGAGGTCCGTGCCCATGGCCTGGTTGCGCAGCGTGATCAGCACGATCTCGATGCCCGCGACTTCGACGAGCGCGCAATCGCCCATTGCCGTGGGCGTGCCCGCGAGACCCGTCATCACAAGTGCGGGCTTGAGCGCCTTGACGGTGCAGTCCAGGTCCAGCGGCTGACCTGAAAGCGGACTGATCTTGCCGCCGATGCGCATCGGAAGGCGCGCGCCTTCACCGGCATCGAAGGCGATGCGCACGGCGATCGGGTCCCACAGCGGGCCGAGCGCGGCATTCGTAATTCCCCGTTCGAGCATGCGCTGCAGCACGAAGGTCGAATCGCTCGCGGCGCCGCCGCCTGCGTTGTCGGCGCCGTCCGCCATGACCACCGGGCCGCCCTTGAAGGCCATCGCCTCGTCCAGCGCGGCATCGATGGCGGGATAGTTCACGGTCAGCGCATCGCGCATGCCGATCACCTCGTCCGCGAGCTGGCGTGCCAGCGCTTGCGCCTTTGCGGCATCGCCGTCGGTGTAGACCAGCATCTTGGTGCCCATGCCGGGCACGTCGCCCCAGCTGAAGCCGTGCGCCAGAGAGACGGAGAGCACGCCGTCCTTGCCTTCGAGCGATTGCATGCGCTGCACGAAGCCGCGCGCGGGTTCGCGGGACGTGTGGACCGTGAGAATCAAGCCGGTGTCCACCACGGCGGCGACCGGGCTGATCTTCTTCTGCGCGGCAGCCACGCACAGGTCCACCAGTTCCAGGCCGCGTTCGAGCACGTCGGTGTGCGGGTACTCCTTGAAGGCGATGAGCAGGTTGGCGTGCTTCACCATCTCGGGCGTGAGATGGCAGTGCGGGTCGAGTTCGGCGCCGACCACCGTGTCCGGGCCGACCAGCGCGCGCACGCGCTGAAGCAGGTCGCCTTCGCAGTCGTCGTAGCCATCGGCCACCATCGCACCATGCAGGCCGAGCAGCACCACGTCCACCGGCAGGGCGGCCTTCAGGTCGCGCAGCAACTCGTCGCGCAGGGACTCGTAGGCGTGGCGCGTCGTGATGCCGCTGGGCTGGGCTGCGGCGACCATGCCTTCGATGAGCGTCCAGCGGGCTTCCTTGCCGCGCAGGCGCGCAGCCCACAGGGGCCCGGAGAACAGCATCATCGAATCGGGATGCTTGCCGGCCGGGAAGTAGCCGCGATCACGGAACGACGCCAGGCCGGTCGGCATGGGTCCGAAGGTATTGGTTTCGGTGGCGAGGGAAGCGCTGAAGACACGCACGGCGGAGTACTCCTTTGTGAATGACGAATGGAATCAGACAGAGACGACGTCCTGCTTGCGCAGACGTCGCGGGCTCAGCATCTCTTCGGTGAGGCCGAAGGAAGAAGGGTGCGGGGGCACCGGCAGCCCGCGCGCGAGTGCGGCGCAGGTCTCGCCCATTGCGGCGGAAGTCTGGATGCCATAGCCCCCTTGGGCGGCGATCCAGAAGAAGCCCTCCACCTGATCGTCGAAGCCGCCGACAAGGTTGCCGTCGCCCACGAAGGAACGCAGCCCGGCCCAGGTGCGCGTGGGCCGGCGGATCTGCAGCGTGGTCATTTCCTCGATGCGGTGGATGGCCATGGCGATGTCCAGCTCTTCGGGTTGGATGTCCTGCGGATCGACAGGGTCTGCGTTGGCGGGTGAGCCAAGCAACATGCCGGCATCCGGCTTGATGTACCAGTCTTCCGTCGCGCCGTGAACCATCGGCCAATGGCTGGGGTCCTGCCCGGGCGAGGCGGCAAAGATGAATGCCGATCGGCGGCACGGCTGAAGGCCCAGCGGCCGTGCGCCGGCGAGTTGCCCGATCACGTCGCACCACGCACCGGCTGCATTGAGCACGACCGGGGCTTCGTATGTCGCCGCTCCTGCGGTCAATTGCCAGCGGCCGCCCACGCGCCGCATTTGCGAGACATCGGCATCGCACACCAGCGTGCCACCGGCGCGCCGCATGCCGCGCAAATAGCCCTGATGGATTGCGTGCACGTCCATGTCGGCGGCATCCGGTTCGTAGACGGCGCTGTGCAGCAACTCGGCCCGCAGGGCTGGGACGAGCGCGCACGCTTCGGCGGGCGTCAGGCGGCGAGCACGGGGCGACATCGCGCTGAGCACCTCCCAGTGCGCGTCGAGTTCGGCGTGCTGCTCGGGCGTTCCGACCATCATCGCGCCGCGAGGCGTCAGCAGCGGATGCTCGGTGAAACCCGCTGGCGGCGACTCGAAGAATGCGCGGCTGGCCAGCGTGAGCGCGCGCACCTGCTCGGTGCCATAGCTTTCCATGAAGAGGGCCGCCGAACGCCCGGTCGAGTGATAGCCGGGCTGTGATTCGCGCTCGAGCACGATGGTGCGCCCATGCGGTGCAAGCCAGTGCGCGACGGATGCGCCTGCGATGCCCGCACCGATCACGAGGAAGTCGGCTTGAATGGCGGCGGTCTCGGAAGTCATGGTTTGGAAGAGCGATTGGCGTCAGGGGTGCGGGAGACGCGGAGTGTAGGGACAAATTTGCGGATACGCAAAAACAGTCGGGGAGTTTCAGGGTAAACACTCACCGCTCACATTGGTGAATTTGCGCATCCGCAATTTGCGTTGACGCAAAATCCAGGCCAGCAAGCAGCCGTGTCCATGGCGCCGGCTGGCAGAATCCCTGCTGGGCAGGCCCGCCGAGACACACAGGAGATCGAGGATGAATCTATGAAGCCGCGCGAGAGCGAGGACGCGCAGCCCGAGGGTCAGTTGCTGGACCGCGAGACCTTCGGACGCCGTTTGCGAAGCGCCCGCAAGAGTCTCGGCTGGACGTTGCAGCAGTTGTCGGAACTCTCAGGCGTTTCGGTGCCGACCATCTCGCGCGCGGAACGCGGGCAACTGGCGCTGGGCTACGAGAACTTCGCAGCACTTGGCCGCGCACTGAAGATGGACATGAACGCCATGTTCGCGGGCGAAGGCGTGAAGACCACGGCCCTGCAGGCGCCGGTCGTGACGCGATCCGGAAAGGGCGTGGTGTATCGCGGCCTTTCCTTTGCCTACGAATTTCTGGGTACGACCGCCACCGGAAAGCTCATGAGCCCGGTGATCGGCACCGTGCATGCGCGGCGCATCGACGGACCCGAGGACTTCGCGCGCCATGACGGCGAGGAGTTTGCTTACGTGCTCTCGGGCACGATCGAAGTGCATTTCGAAGTCGGCGAGGTCGTGCGTCTGGAGCGCGGCGATTCGCTCTACTTCGACAGCCGCATCGGCCATGCCTACGTCAGCATCAGCCGGCAACTGGCGCGCATCGTCGGCGTGACTTCGACGGAAAGCCTCTTGATGCGCACGGCGCGGGCGGGGGAGCAGCGGGGGCCGGTCCGCGCCGTTGTGAGCAAGCCTGCGGTGCGTTCGCGGGCCAAGGTGGGCAAGAGCTGACGGCTACGACGTGAGTTGCTGCGGTGGTTGCCGCAACGGTCCCAACTGCCGGAAGACATTCGCACCCAATGCAGTGCCATGCACCGCCAGGTGTGATCCCAACTGGATGGCCTGCAGCAGTTCGGCCGGCGGTACGCCCTGCGAAAGCGCGACCGACAGCATCTGCCTCGTCGCTTCGGGATTGAAGGCAGTGAAGCATGCGTGCAATGCCACCTGCACCAGACTGCGCTCCGCCGCGCTGAGGCCGCCTCCAGGCCGGCCTTGTTCGATGAAGTCGAGCAGCACCTCGGCATAGCCCGGGTCCATCCTTGCAATAGCGGCAAGGGACAGCCCATGTGCAGGACCGAGCGAATCGATCCGGCCCCGAAGCGCGTCGCCGATTGACCCGGGTGCATCCGTACCGGCAAGCTCCGCGAGGATGTCGGCGGCCTGCCCCACACTGGCGACCCCTTGCACGGCCAAGAGGTGCAGCACGTCGAAGATGTCGGCCTGCGTCGCGCCGACTTCGAGCGCGCGCTTCATGTGCGTCTGCAGTCCTGATTCGAAGAGGTGAGACGAAGAGCTGTCGAGGGCTACATAGATGAGCTCGACCATGCGCGGCGAGAGCGGCCCGGTGCGCGCGGGATAGCCGGCATAGCGCGCGTACTGCGCCACGAAGCCGGGACACGCCTGCAGCATGGTCTCGGTCCAGGGACGCCAGTAGCCGCGCTCGGCGATGAAGGTCTCCTTGATCCGCGCGAGCTCGGCATCGGTGATGTTTTCCGGCTGCGCGCTCATCGTGCCTCTCCCTGAGCGGCGCCGCCGCATACCAGCGTCTGCCCCGTGAGGTACTGCGCGGCTGGGCCGCAGACGAAACGCAGCAGCGGGTGGAGTGATTTCGGATCGAGGTCTTCCGGCACTTCCAGCGCATTGATGCGCATGGCGCGACCGCCCCATTCGCAGGCGAGGGTCGACACCAGCATGCGTGCCGCTGCAGCGTCGCCCGCCTCCTGCCAGCGGCCCTGCCCGGTGCGTGGCAGCAGCACCGTCAGGCTGGCCTGCTGCTTGTAGCGGGCATGGAAGCGCGTGGCAGCGGCATGCACCGCCTGCAACAGGCCCGGTCCTTCGCAGGACAGCGGCGACAGGTCGAGACACCCGTTGTAGTGCTGCGCCGCGGTGGGCTCTGTCGCCGCGGCTTGCCACGTCGCAGCATCGCCGCCGTGGACTTCGAGGCATAGCGGCAGGTCCAAGGGCAGCGGCTCCAGCGTGGCCGGCTCGAAGCGCTGGCTGCCTCCGAAGATGGAAGAGCCACCGTTGAACGCCAGCACCTGTCCATGCAGAGGCGCCGCGCCTGGACTTGCCAGAAAGAAGAGCGCCTGCGCCATCTCGGCAGGGGCGGCCATGCGCCCGAGCGGAATCTTTCCGACGGCGTTCTCAGGCTTGATCCGGCCGGCCTGAATCAGCCCGTCCACCAACTCGGTCCGCACGAAGCCAGGCGCGAGCACCGTCACGCACCAGTCGGGCCGCGCTGCCGCGAGGGCTCGCGTCTGCGCGATGAGCCCCGCCTTGCTCGGGCTGTAGGCGCCGCGCCATGGGATCGCATGCAGCCCCGCGCCGGATGCGACATTCACGATTCGCGCGGCCGGCTTGATCAGATGCATGCACGCGTCGATCACGGCCGCCGGCGCAGCCAGGTTGAGCGCCAGCAATCGGGCCATCTGTGCCGGCGATTGTTCGGCCAGCGGCGTGTTCGATGCATCGGACATGCCGGCGTTGTTGATGAGCGCGTCCAGTGCCGGCGTGCCGTCCCGAAGCGATGCAATCTGCGCCGGATCGGTGAGGTCGATCGTGCGGAGCACATGCGCCGACGAAGCGGGTAGAGGCAACGTCCGCCCCAGCGCATGCAAGGCCTCTTCGTTGTGATCGACGAGCACGCATTGCCAGCCCGCGGCGGCGAAGCGTCGCGCGGCATCGCGGCCGATACCCGAAGCGGCACCGGTGATGAGGACCGTCTGCATCTGCGGGTGTCCTGCGAATGTCAGATGTTGGTCAGCGTGATGCCGCCGTCCACCGTCAGGCCCTGCGCCGTGATGAATCCCGCCTCGTCGCTCGCCAGGAAACAGATGGCGCGCGCGATGTCTTCGACCGTGCCGAGTCGGCCCAGCGGCGTTCGCGCGATGCGGTTGGCATCGCGCGCGGCGTCGCGGTTGCGCTGCGTGCCTTCTGTGGGAACGGCCGACGGGCACACCGCATTGACACGAATGTTGCGCGCGCCGAGCTCCGCTGCCGCCGCACGCGTGATCCCCATGATCCCGGCCTTGATGCCCGAATAGACCACCGAGTTGGCGGCCGAGCGCAGGGCCGCCACCGATGCCACATTGACGATCGAGCCGCCGCGCTGCGGGTCCATCACTGCGACGGCTTCCTGCAGGCTCCAGACGACCGACTTGAAGCCGACGTCCAGCATGCGGTCCATCGTCTCGGGCATGATTTCGGGGATGGTCTGGTAGCGCACCCAGGCCGCGTTGTTGACCAGGATGTCGAAGCGCCCGCCGTGCTCCAAAGAGCGCCGGATGGCGTCCCGGATGCCTTCGCGCGTGGCGATGTTCATCGGCACGGCGAATGCTTTTCCGCCGCGGTCCTTGATGGTGTCGACGACCGGGGAAACCAGTTCTTCCTTGATGTCGTTGACGCAGACCGTGGCGCCGCGGGCCGCCATCTGCAGTGCGGTCTCGCGGCCGATGCCGGCGCCTGCGCCGGTGATGAGGGCCACGCGGCCGAGCAGATCCTGATTCATTCGAACTCCTTCATTCATGCCGCGGACTGGATGAAGTCCAGTCCGGCCTGGCGCGCCAGCGATCCCGATCCGAACGCCGCATCGAACTTGCGCACTTCGCGCAGGGCGTAGTGCAGAGGCACTTCCCAGGTGAAGCCCATCCCGCCATGCAGGTGGATGGATTTCTCCAGCACGAAGGCCGCATTCGCCAGCGCATTGGCGAGCACCGGTCCGGTCGCGCGCACATGGCCGTATTCGTCTTTGCGCAACAAACGCTGGATTCCAGCGCTGGATGCCTCCTGCACCAGCCGCATCCGCGCCAGCAGGTGGCGCACCGCCTGCTTGGCCGAGAGAGGGCGTCCGAACTGCACGCGGGTCGCCATGTAGGTGGCCGTGGTGGCGAGCGCCCCTTCGGCCGCGCCGTTGACCCAACCGGCGATCAGGATCTCGCCGTCGCGCTGCAGAGTGGCGAAGGTGCCGGCATCGATCTCGGCGAGCACCTTGGCGTTGCTGAGCGTGAGCCACGACTGCGGGTAGTCCGGGTCCAGCGCGGCGTCGTCCTGAATCTCGATCGAATCGAGATCCAGCAGCGCGCCGCCGCCCTGGCCATCGGCGACCAGCACCCAGTCGCAGTGGCGTGCATGGCGCGCGTGGCCTGCAAAGCCGTCCCGCAGGTTGCCTTGCAGCGCCCAGGTGGCGACACGCGTGCCGCCGGCCAGCTCCGCCGCGAGCGGCGAATCGCCGAGCGCCTTGGCGATCAGCAGCGTTTCGAGCAGCGGCCACTGAAGGCGCAGCTTGCCCGCCTCGGCCACGATGGGCAGCGCGAACTCGGTTCCCAGCGCAAGTCCGCCGGCATCTTCGCTTGCGCATACGCCGCACAGCCCCGCATTGGCGAGCACTGCGGCGGCCTCGCGGAAGCCGCGGGCTTGTGCGGCTTGTGCGGCTTGTGCGTCTGCGATCGCATCGGCAGCGGCCTGTGCGAACTCCTCCGGTTTGAGATCGTTGTCCGATGCGCTCATTTCAGCGACTCCTGGAGGTCCGTGGGCAAATCCATGATGCGTTGGGCAATGATGTCCAGCTGCACTTCGGTGGTGCCCGCATAGATAGTTTCGGCGCGGGCATAGAGATAGGCGCCGGTGAAGTGCTTGCGCGCGCGTTGCGCCAGCGGGCTCGACCGCGGATTGATTTGGGACACGATCGACAGCGCGAAGCCCATGAAGGCCTGGTGGCATTCGGACCAGTACAGCTTGGTCAGGGAGCCGCGCGCGCCGATCCTGTCGCCGGCCGCGAGCTGGTCCACCGTGCGTTCGACCAGTCCCTTGAGCGCCGCGATTTCGCCGACCACATCGCCGATGCGGCGCTGGTAATAGCCGTCATCGAGCAACTTCGACAACTGCGGATCGGACTTGCAGGCGTTGACGAGCTGGCGCAGTTCGCATTCGAAGCGCCACGCGCGGTAGATGCGGTTGGTCGCGCGTTCGATCGACAGCACGCGGATCGCCGCGTTCCAGCCTTCGTCGGGCGCGCCGAGCCTTGCGCTGTCAGGCACCACCACGTTGTCGAAGAACACTTCGGCGAACGAGTCCTTGCCGTCGATCGACTTGATCGGCACCACGCGGATGCCGGGCGTGTCCATCGGCACCGCGAACATCAGCAGGCCGCGGTGCTTGTCGGCGACGGTGCCGGTGCGCGTCAGCAGCAGGCAGTAGTGCGCCTTGGCCGCGCCGCTGGTCCAGATCTTCTGGCCGTTGATGCGCCAGGTGTCGCCTTCCTGCACCGCCTTGGTCCGCAATCGCGCGAGATCGGAGCCCGCGTCGGGCTCGGAGAAGCCCTGGCACCAGTAGTTGCGCATCGAGAGGATGCGCGGCAGGAAGAACTGCTTCTGCTCTTCCGTTCCCACAGTCTGGATGATGGGGCCGGCCAATTCCTTGCCGATCGAGCTCACGCTCTCGGGCATGGCGAGCGCGCCCACTTCCTTGTTGACGGCGAGATGTTCGCGCAGCGTGAGCCCGAGGCCGCCATAGGCCTTGGGCCATGTCATGCCGGCCAGGCCCGCGTCGTACATGGAGGCTTCCCAGTCGCGGCACTCGTCCAGCGTGGGTGTGCGGTAGTCGAGGCTGTCGGCACGCATGTGCCCGGGCAGATGGGTGCGGAGCCACTCGCGCGCATATTGGCGGTAGACGGCCGGACCCGCCGAGGCGGCCGGGATGGCCGGGTTTTTTTCCGTGTGCATGAGAGCCTTCAAGAGGTGGGAACCATCAGCGCATCGAGCACGAGCACACCCTCGCCTTCGGGCCTGACAAGGATCGGATTCATGTCGATCTCGGCCACGTCGCCCGCATGGCGGCATGCGAATTCGGACAGCCTTGCCACGGTGCGCGCGGCGGCGCCGACATCGGACTTGGCCTGGCCCCGGGCGCCGTCGAGCAGCGGATACATGCGAAGGCTGCGGATCATCCGCGCGGCCTCTTCCTCGGAAACGGGCGCGACCTGCACGGCGACGTCCTTCAGGATTTCCGCATGGATGCCGCCCATCCCCACCATGACGACCGGACCGAATACGGGGTCGCGCGAAACGCCGGCGATCAGTTCCACGCCGCCGCGCGCCATCGGTGCCACGAGCACCCCGTCGAGACGCGCCTCCGGCGCATGCTGGCGTGCGTTGGCAATCAGGCGGTCATAAGCCTGGCGCACCGCGTCGTCGTCCTTCAGGTTGAGCGCCACGCCGCCGATTTCGGTCTTGTGGGCGATGTCCTCCGATGCGATCTTGAGGACCACCGGATAGCCTGTCGCCCGTGCGCTGCGAACGGCCTCTTCAGCGGAAGAAACCACCTCTTCGCGCGGCACGCTGATGCCGGCGGCTGCCAGCGCCTTCTTGGCGTGGAACTCGTTGCGGAACACAGCCGGATCGACTTTGTCGACAGGGCCGCTGTACGCCGCTGCCGGAGAGAGACTGGCGAGTTGCCCGAGGCGAACCAGCCCGGCCATCCCGCTGGCCGCCGCAGGGATGCTCGGGAACACGGGGATGCCCAGCGCATTGATCTCGGCCACCGCATCGGCCGGGCCCTTGCTGATGAGGACCATCAGGCGATCGGGGTGGCTCTGGCGAATCTTCGACAGCGCTTCCATGTACACGCCGCGCAGCCGCGGGTTGTACAGCGAGAGGGCGAGCAGCAGCACCAGTGTGCTGCCGCCCGCATCGCCTTGCAGTGCGGTCAGCATCTTCAAGAGGATGTCCGGCCGGGCGGACATCTGTGCCGATGCGTCCACCGGGTTGTTCGTGCCGGCGGTCGGAACGGCTTCGCGGATCAGGGCCCGGGTCGTGTCCGCCAGTTGCGGAAGCGTCATGCCGGCTTCGACCATCGCGTCGGCCATCATGATGCCGAAGCCGCCGGATGCAGCCACCAGCGTCACTGCATCGGTGGTGGGCAGGCGGTCCGCACCCAGCAGGGCCGCTGCGTGGCCGACGTCGAGCAGTTCTTCGAACGAGCGCACGCGCAGCACGCCGTAGCGCCGGAAGACCGCATCGAACACCGCGTCCGAGCCCATCAGCGCGCCCGTGTGCGAGGCGGCTGCGGCCTGGCCTTGCGCGGTGGCGCCGATCTTGAGCGCGATCACCGGCTTGCGATGGCGACGTGCCATGTCGAGCGCTGCGATCAGCCTTCCTGCATCGCGGCAGGTCTCCATGCAACACAGAATGATGCGCGTGGCGGAATCGTTCGCCAGTGCGGCGATGCCATCGGCGACATCCACGTCGGCTTCGTTGCCGGTGGCGATGAAGCGGCTCACGCCGAGGCCGCGATCGGCCATGCAGCGCATCGTGAAGCTGCCGATGTTTCCCGACTGCGAGACGATCCCCACCTGCCCGGCAGGCGGCATGCTTTGTTCGAGCGCGATGGAGAACGAGGCCACGAGCCGGTCCACCACGTTCACCGCGCCGAGGCAGTTCGGCCCGAGCAGACGCATGCCGTGGTTGCGCGCCACGTGGACCAGTTCGGCCTGCAGCGCCGCGCCCTCGGCGCCCGCCTCCGCGAAGCCGGTGGAGAGAACCACCACGCCGCGCACACCGCGGTTGCCGCAGTCGCGTAGGGCCTGCAGAGTGGCGTTCGCGGGCACCGCCACGATGGCGAGTTCGGGCGCCGTGGGCGTGTCCAGCACCGAAGCGTAGGCCTGCAGACCCTGGATGGTTCCGCCCTTCGGGTTGATGGGATAGATCGCGCCCGCATACCCGTACTTGCGCAGCAACTGGACCGGGCGGCCCCCGATCTTGGTGACGTCGTCGGACGCGCCGATCACCGCAACGCTGCGTGCGCTGAAGAATGCGTCGAGCCCCGCGCCCGGCGTGGCCTGAACCTGGGTCAGCATCTTCACCGTCCCTTGAAGACCGGCGTGCGCTTCTCGAGGAAGGCCATGCGCGCTTCACGCGCGTCTTCGGTCTTTGACAGCGCAACGGTGAATTCCTGCTCGAAGCGGTAGGCGTCGCGCTGGGGCATCAGGTCGACCATGTTGGCCGCGCGCTTGGCGTAGATGATGGCCAGCGGTGCCTTCGACGCGATCTCGCGTGCGAGCGCCATCGTCACCGGGAGCAGGTCTTTCTCGGAAACCACTTCCTCGATCACGTTGCGCCGGAAGAGCTCTTCCGCGGTCAGTCGCTGCCCCGTGAAGAACATGCGGCGCAAGGTCGAGCGGCCGAACAGCGTCTTGAGCATCGAGGCGCCGCCGGCCAGTCCGACATTGATCTCGGGCATGCCCACGGTGGTGTTCTCGGAGGCGTAGAGGATGTCGCAGGCGGCAGCGAGGCCGAGCCCCGCGCCCAGGGCGGTGCCGTTGATTGCGGCGATCACCGGCTTGGCGCATTCGCGAATCGCATTGCCGGTCTCGCGGGTGATGCGGTTGTGATCGAGGAAGTCGCCGGCGATCGTGTGATCGGGGCGGTCCTTCAGGTCGGCGCCCGCGCAGAAGACGCTGCCGGTGCCGGTCAGCACGGCGCAGCGGATGTCCTCACGCTCGGAGATGGCGTCGAACGTCGCCACCAGTTGGCGGCGCATTTCGCGGTTCAGGGCATTGACGGGCTTGCGGTCCATCGTGACCAGGCCGACGCCCTCGGAGACTTCCAAACGAACCCATTCATCACTCATACATCACCTCGGTAATCGGCACCGCGCGCTGCGGCATCCATCTGAATAAAGGACGATTCCGACAAACAGGCTTTTCGCTGCGGCAAATTCTTTTCCTGGCTTCGGCGACGGCATGAAACGCCCGTTCCGCCTGTTTGTCTCTTGCGGAAAATTATAGAAATGGCACTCCGAATCGTTCTCCATTCATTCTGAAGGAGTGTTCTGCAAAAAATGAAGGAGTCCGTTGGGGCATGGCTGCTAGGATGCGCCAGCGCGGATTCGTCAACCCGGGTCTACTTGAACAATTCAGTTTGAATTCGTCGCATTAATTAATGCAGTTAATTGGCTGATTAATTGGCGAGCTAATTAGCGAGTCAGAAAATCAATGAAAATTCAGCGCCTCGGCAACTTGAAACTGGCATTGGGCGAATGCCCGCTTTGGCATGGCGGCCGGCTGTGGCTGCTGGATTGCCGGCAGGGGCTGATCCTGACCATGGATCCGGACACCGGCGAAGTGACTGCGCGCCACGAAGCCCCCGCGCCCCTCGGTTCCTTCGCATTCAATGGCGATGGCAGCGACTGCATCGTGCTGTCCCTGAAGGAAGAAATCGCCGCCTTGGACCTGCGCACCGGCAAGCTGCGATCGCTGGCGCGTATTGATGCGAGCCATCCTGATCTGCGACTGAACGACGGCGTTGCGCTTGCCGACGGCAGCTTCGTGACCGGCACGATGCATGTGTTTCGGGCAGCCGGCGAGCCGCCGCTGGGTGGCCTGTATCGCCTCGACACAGCCTTGCGCCTGCACAAGCTCGATGGCGGAATCGGCATCGCGAACGGGCCGTGCGTGAATCCCGTCAACGGCCGCCTGCACGTCGCGGACAGTGCCGAGCGGGTGATCTATTCCTATGCGATCACGCCCGACGGCACGCTGGCCGACAAGCAGGTGTTCGTGCGGACCGATGCCTGCGACTCCGGGCCTGACGGTTGCACCTTCGACAGCGAAGGCGGGCTCTGGACCGCGCTGGTGCGCGCAGGCGCGCTGGGGCGCTTCGACATGCAGGGCCAGTTGACGCATCGCATCGATCTGCCGGTGGCGTACCCCAGCGCGCTGTGTTTCGGTGGCCCCGACATGGCGGACCTGTTCGTCACCAGCATCAGCGACAGTGGACGGCTCAGCGCATCCGGGCCCATGGACGGCGCCGTGCTCAAGCTCACGGGCGTGGGCTTCCGGGGCCTGGCGCGGCCGGTGTGTCGCCTGCCGCTCTAGGGCGAGCCCGGCGACGGGTCCAGTCCCGCGGCCTTGCCGTGCGCAAGGAATCGAAGCTCGGGTCCGGCCACGCGCTCGGCCACGAAGTCGAGGAAGAGACGGATCTTGGCCGGAATGATCGGCGTGTCGAGGATGGTGGCGTACATGCCCTCGTCGAAGCCTTTGTTGCTGATGCGGTAGTTGCTCAGCAGGCGCACGAGGCGACCCTGGCGAATGTCGTTGTGCACCGTGTAGTCGTCCAGCAGCGCCATGCCTTCGCCGAGCCGCGCAAGCTCCAGCAGGGCAATGCCGCTGTTGGTGATGTGGCGGGGCTTGAATGCGATCTGGTCGAGTTGCCCCTCCTGCTTGAAGGTCCAGGTGTATTCATCGCCGGGCAGCTGATAGGCGAGGCACTCGTGGGCCAGGATGCTTGCGGGTTCCGTCAGTTCCGGCCTGCCGGCGAGGTAGGCGGGCGATGCGACAAGGTAGCGGTCGCTCTGGAACAGCATGCGGCGCTTGACGCCGGCCTCCACCGGCGGCGAGATGCGGAAGTCCACGTCGAACTGGTTGCGTCGCAGGTCCACCGCAGCCTCGCCCAGAGTGAGTTCGATGTGGATCTCGGGATAGAGCTTGCGAAAGCCGGCAATGAGGTTGGGCAATACGCCCAGGCCGAACATCATTCGCGAATGCACCCGCAGCAAGCCCTGCGGCGCCGAGCTGATCGCCGTGATGTTGCTCTGCAGTTCGTTGATGCGCCAGAGGATGCTTTCGAGCTGGCGCGCATATTCCTGCCCGGATTCGGTCAGCGCGATCTGGCGCGTGGAGCGCAGCAGCAGCTTGACCTTCAGCTCTTCCTCGATGTCCGTGATCATCCGCGACACGCCTGTCGCCGAGATGCCGAAGCGACGTGCGGTCTCGGAAAAGTTCTTGGTCTGGGAAATCGACAGGAACAGTTCCATTGCGCGCAACCTGTCCATGAATCCTCCAGTTGGTGCAGTTCTGATCTGCAGTTTCAGCCATAGCCGATGCGGCTCGTCTCTCTAGAATTTATCGATCCTTGCGGGCGGTATTTTCCCGGAGAAAAGAATGGAATTCGGCGTATTTATTCTCGCCCAGCAGCGCGGCTATCACCAGACTTCGCAGCAGGTCATCAATAACTCGATCCAGCAGACCGTCATGGCGGAACAGGCTGGATTTGATGCCGCCTGGTATGCGGAGCACCATTTCAACAACTATTCGCTTTCGCCGTCACCGCTGATGATGGTGGCCCACATGGCGGCAAAGACGCAGCGCATTCGCCTGGGCACCGCCGTATGCATCCTGCCACTCTATCAGCCGGCCCGCTTTCTGGCGGAGGTCGGTTTTGCCGACACGGTCTCCAATGGCCGGCTGGACCTGGGCGTGGGCTCGGGCTACCAGGAATTCGAATTCGAGCGCTTCGGCGTCGACATTGCCGATTCGGGCGCGATCTACAACGAATTCCTCGACATCCTCCCGAAGGGGCTGACGCAGAAGATCTTTTCGCATGACGGCCGCTTTCTGAAGATGCCGCCGAGCTCGATCGCCGTGCGCTGCGTGCAAGAGCCGATGCCGCCGATCTGGATCACGTCGGGCAATCCGGTCACGCTGGGCCGCGGCGTTCGCGAGAACCACAACCTGTTCGTGACCGCGTTGCTCAATGGCACGGAGGGCATTCGCACGCTGCGCGCGAAGCTGGAGAACGTGGCCGGCGTCAACGGCAGGAATCTCGATGGCGATGTGAAGTTCGGCTTCCTGCGCTGCGCCTACGCGTCCGACAACAGGGCCGAGATCGACGCGTACCTGGAATGCGCGCTCTTCCAGCGCCGCATCTCCGAGAGCCTGAAGTACCGCCGCTCACAGTCCGACGACGGCTACATGATCAAGGAAGTGCCGTACGAGACGGACCCCACCATCGAGCAGATGCGCAGGAACCTGCCCGTGGGCTCGGTGAACCAGGTCATCGACCGGATGCTCGAAGAGATCAGCATCCTCAAGCCCAAGCACATCGCGATCCAGACGCAGTTGGGCGATTTCGACCAGAAGACGATGCTCAGGCAGATCGAGCTGTGGGGCGAAAAGATCATTCCCGCCATCCAGAAGGAACTGGGCACCCATCAAAACAGGAGACTTGCATGACCACCCCAACCCCAACCCCGATCCCGACCTCAACCCAGATACCCATCAAACGTCGTACCGTCCTCCTCGGCAGCATGCTGCTGGGTGCCGGCTTCAGTGCCTTCGCGAACACGGGCAACTGGCCCAATCGACCCATCCGCATCGTGGTCGCCGGTTCGCCCGGTGCCGGCGGCGACATTTTTGCGCGCCTCATCGCAGCGCCCCTGGCCGAAGTGCTCAAGCAGCCGGTGGTGGTGGACTCCAAGCCGGGCGCCAACGGTTTGATCGCCTGCGACACGGTCGCCAAGTCTCCCGGCGACGGCTACACCCTGTTGTTCGCGCCGTCGTCCGCGATCCTCATCAACCCGGTCATCCATTCGAAGCTGCCCTATGACACGGAGAAGGACCTGCTGCCGATCGCGCAGGTGGGAGCGGCCGGCATCCTGCTGGTGGCCAATCCCGGCACCGGCTTCAAGAACCTCGCTGACATGGTGGCCTATGCCAAGGCGCACCCGGGCAAGCTCGCCTATGGCTCTTGGGGCACCGGCTCGTCGGGCCATCTCGCCATGGAGGGCATCAAGGAGCGCTACGGCCTCGACATGCCGCATGTGCCCTACAAGAACTTGACTTCGGAAGTGACCGATCTCATCGGCAACAACATCAGCGTTGGCTTCACCGACATCGCGTCGCCCGTTCCGCACATCCGCGCGGGCCGACTCGTCGGGCTGGGCCAGACCGGCTCGCAACGCTGGCCGGCGACCAAGGACCTGCCTACGCTTTCGGAGCAGGGATACAAGTTCGAGGCCGATGGCTGGTATGGCGTGTTCGCGCCGGCAGGAACGCCGCCGGAAATCATCGACAGGCTCAACGCGGAAATCAACCGCCTGCAACAGACGCCCGCAGTGCGAGAGAAGATCGAAGTGCAGAACATGATCGTGCCCGCGAGCGCCACGGCGAAGCAGTTCACCGCTTCCATCAAGCGCGATGCCGCCATCTGGCAGGGACTCGCGCGAACGACGGATCTCAAGGAAAAGTAAGCGCCACCGCGCATCCCGGGAACAGGACCGGAGCCACGCGCTCCGGTCCTTTTTTTTGCGCGTCCGCAACGCGCATCCCACCTTTTTTTGCAGGACTGAATCACGTTCCTTCGGTATTCACGAGCGAGGGATCGAACAAGAGAATTTCCGTCATTGCACATCACCCCTTCGGAAGGCGGAACCCATGGAATTCGGCGTATTCATCCTGGCCCAGCAGCGCGGCTATCACCAGACTTCGCAGCAGGTCATCAACAACTCGATTGAGCAGACCGTGGTGGCCGAACAGGCCGGCTTCAACACCGCCTGGTATGCGGAGCACCACTTCAACAACTATTCGCTTTCGCCGTCGCCGCTGATGATGATCGCGCACATGGCCGCCAAGACCCAGCGCATTCGCCTGGGTTCCGCGGTGTGCATCCTGCCGCTGTATCACCCCGCGCGCTTCCTGGCGGAAGTGGGCTTTGCGGACACGGTGTCCAACGGCCGGCTGGAGCTTGGCATCGGCTCCGGCTACCAGGAGTTCGAGTTCGAGCGCTTCGGCGTGAAGATCGAGGACTCGGGCGCGATCTACAACGAATTCCTCGACATCATCCCGAAGGGCCTGACGCAGAAGATCGTCTCGTACGACGGCAAATTCCTCAAGCTGCCGCCGAGTTCGATCGCGGTGCGTCCCGTGCAGTCGCCGATGCCGCCCCTGTGGATCACCTCGGGCAATCCGGTCACGCTCGGCCGCGGCGTGCGCGAAGGTCATAACCTCTTCGTCACCGCACTGCTCAATGGCACCGAAGCGATCGTCTCGCTGCGCGAGCGTCTCGACAAGGTCGCAGAGGACAACGGCGCGGATCTCGATGAGGACGTGAAGTTCGGCTTCCTGCGCTGCGCGTTCGCGTCTGACAAGCAGGCCGAGATCGACAACTACCTCGACAACGCGCGCTTCCAGCGCCGCATCTCCGAAAGCCTCAAGTTCCGTCGCGCGCAGTCCGACGATGGCTACATGGTCAAGGAAGTGCCGTCGGCCACCGACCCGACTTTCGAGCAACTGCGCAAGAACCTGCCGGTGGGTTCGGTCAACCAGGTGATCGACAAGATGCTGGAGGAAATCAGCATCCTGCGGCCCAAGCACATTGCGCTGCAGACGCAGTTGGGCGATTGCGATCAGAAGACGATGCTCCGCCAGATCGAACTGTGGGGCGAAAAGATCATCCCGGCGATCCGCAAGGAAGTCGATTCGATGAATTCGGTCTCCGCCTGAGGCGCATATGTCCTCGATGCCTTCTCCCACGGCTCCCACTGCCTTCGACACCAAGGCCTTGCAGGGCAGGGTGGCCGTGGTCACCGGCGCTTCCGGCGGCCTCGGCCTTGCGATCTGCGAACACCTGCGGCTGGCGGGCGCCTCCGTGGTGCAGGTCGACATCAGCTATCCGGCCGAGATCACCGAATCTGCCGGAATCACAGAAAGCAATGGCGCGCTGACCATGCACTGCGACATCGGCGAGCCCGCGTCCATCGCCGCGATGGCGCGGCAGGTGCAATCCCGCTTCGGTCGCTGCGACGTGCTGGTGAACAACGCCGGCATCACCGCACCGCCGGTGGCCTTGCACGATCTTCCGATCGACGTGTGGGACCGAATCTTCCGCGTCAACCTGCGTGGCGCCTTGCTGTGCGCGCAGGCACTGGTGCCGATGATGTTCGACCAGCAGGCGGGCAGCATCGTCAACGTGGCTTCGATTGCCGCCCAGGTGCCCACCCGCGTTGGCGCCTATGGCCCGACCAAGGCCGCGCTCAGGGCGCTGACGCACCAGATGGCCGTTGAATGGGGACCGCGCGGCATCCGTGCGAACTCGGTCAGCCCGGGGATGATCCGCACACCGCTGTCGGAGCCGCATTACCGCAACGAGGCCACGCTGAAGAGCCGCACTGCCGCCATCCCCGCACGCCGCATCGGCCGTCCGGAGGACATCGGCTCGGTGGTGGCCTTCCTGGCAAGCGATGCGTCGGCGTACGTCAACGGGCAGGACATCGTGGTCGATGGCGGCTTCCTCAAGGCATCGCTGACCAATATCTACAACAACAACGCAACGTGAGCGACAACACCATGGACTCCCCAAAGCGCCTGCAGAACGTGTTCATCGTGGCCCAGCGGCCGGCGGAACTCCACGGCTTCTATGAGTCGGCACTGGGACTGCAGCTCAAGTTCCGCGACAAGGACCGCTGGATCCAGTACGGCGTGGGCAACGGCAACGTCGCGCTGGCTTGCCGCGAGGAAGCGGTTCCCGCGACTTCGGGGGTCGTGATGGTGTTCGAAGTGGAAGACTTCGCGGCCGTCGCGGAGCGCGTCGCGGCGTCGGGCGGCGAGGTGCTCGGCGTGCGCGACATGGGCTCGCATGGCGCCGTGTTGTCGCTGCGAGACCCGGAGGGCAACGTCGTTCAACTCTTCAAGCGTCAGCCGACGCCGGCATCATGAGCTATGAGACGCCGCGGATCGACGCGATCGAGCCGCAACTTTTCCGCCAGTTGCTGGGGTGCTTCCCCACGGGCGTTGCGGTCGTCACCACGACCACCGGCGACGGGCGCCCCGCGGGCCTGACTTGCAACTCCTTCAGCTCGGTGTCACTCGAGCCGCCGCTGGTGCTCTTCAGCCTGCGCAAGGCGAGCAGCCTGTTGCCGGCCTTCGTGGAGGCAGGTACCTTCGCGATCAACATCCTGTCGCAGAGCCAGGACGCGCTCTCCGGGCGCTTTGCTTCGAGCAAGATCTCCGACAAGTTCGAAGGCGTCGCATGGCGCGCCGGGCCGCTCGGGACTCCGCTCATCGACGACTGCCTTGCCAGCTTCGAGTGCTCCGTCTATGCGCGCCATGAGGCCGGCGACCACGAGATCTTCATCGGCGAAGTCAAGCACATGGCGCCCGGCTCGCCGGACCATGCGCTGGTGTTCTACAAGGGCGCCTACATGATGCTGGCCGAGTCGCTGCGCAAGCTGGTGCTCGAAGGCCAGCTCGGCACGAACGACATGGACGAGGCCTATCGCGCGCTGTACGGAACGCTGCTTCGCCTGGCCTGCGCGCGCGCCTCCGAAGCGGAAGTCGATGCGATCGAGCAGGCGGTTGACCGGATCGAGCAGCACCAGGGCGAGAAGGCGCTCCCGCAGCGCATCGAAGCGATGACGAGCTTCTTCTCGTCGATCGCTCTGGCGGGCCACAACGAAGTGCTCCAGCTCATGGCGCGGACGATGACGGCGGTGCTGCGCGAACGGATGGCTCTTGTCATTCCGGCGCACCCCCGACCTGATGTGTTCCCGCTTCGGCGCAAGGTCGTCGAGCGCCTGAGGGCGCGCGATGCCGATGGCGCCGCTGCAGCGTTGGACGAGTTCATCACGGTGCTCCGTGCCAATGAGGCAGGGTCATGAGCTCAATCAGCTAGCGTCAACGCGTTTTTCAGCAATGATGTTGACGAGCCAAGGCCCGGGCGCGATGCTCGGCTGGTGGGGCTTTGCCTTGGTCATCGCGGGCATAGGCACGGATCTCGCTGGCCTGCAGCACGAAGGTCCCCCTCCGCCTAACTTTTCGAGATCCGCAAAATGTCCCAGCAAAAGCGCATCGGCGTATTGACGCCTTCCTCCAACACGGCGCTCGAGCCCCTGACCAGCGCGATGGTCGCCGGCGTGCCGGGCGTCACGGCGCACTTTTCGCGGTTCCGCGTGACCGAGATCTCGATGGGCGATACCTCGCAGAACCAGTTCGACGAACGCCTCATTCTCGATGCGGCCAGGCTGTTGGCCGATGCGAACGTCGACGTCATCTGCTGGAGCGGCACCTCCGCCAGCTGGCTGGGCTTCGAACGCGACCGTGCGCTGTGCGCGCGCATCACCGAAGTGACCGGCATCCCGGCGACCACGTCG
Organism: Variovorax sp. 10N420; assembly: GCF_056394705.1. Taxonomy (NCBI): domain Bacteria; kingdom Pseudomonadati; phylum Pseudomonadota; class Betaproteobacteria; order Burkholderiales; family Comamonadaceae; genus Variovorax; species Variovorax sp. 10N420. Next base: position 493,128 of record NZ_JBFTIJ010000005.1, read on the forward strand.
GTGTTGGCGCTCAACGACCTGCTGGCCGCGCAGGGCGCACGCACGCTGGGGCTGGTGTCGCCCTATGTGGAGGACGTGCAGCGCCGCATCGTGGCCAACTACGCTGCGCTCGACATCCAGTGCGTCGCGGAACGCCACCTCGACCTGACGGTGAACTTCTCGTTCGCCGAAGTCGATGCTGACACCCTGCGCAAGATGATCCGCGAGGTCGCGCAGCAAAAGCCCGACGCCATCACCGTGATGTGCACCAACCTGCACGGCGCTCCGCTGGCCGACGACCTGGAGCGCGAACTCGGCATTCCCATCTACGACTCGGTTGCCACCGTCGTGTGGAAGGCGCTCAAGATCACCGGCATCGACACTCGCGCGGTCAAAGGCTGGGGAGGGCTCTTCGCATGAGCACCATGGTGGCCCGGCCGGCCATGAAGATCCCGCTCTAGGATCCGCCGCTTTCCATTGCTACCCCGGCAAGGTCGCAGAGCCCGCGGCGGGCCCAGCCGATGGCGTGTGCTGCGCCATACTCCAGCCACAATGATGCTTGATCATCGCGTGGAGTTTTCATGAGCTGGGTCACGGTTGTGTGGGCCATGGTCGGTTCCGCTTGCCTCATGCTGGCTGCAGTGCATTTGCCGGTTTGGGTGAAGGATCGGGCGGCATGGCCAAGTCTGTTCCTGTCGATGCTGGCCATGGCGACGGCTGCGCTTGCCTTCTGCGAACTCTTCATCATGAAGTCGCAGACGCCGGAAGAATTTGCGTTCGGGAACCGCGTCGGGCAAGTGGCTGTCTGGGTTGCCACCTTTTCACTGGTCGGGTTCGTGCGCAGCTATCTCGGAGCCGGCCGACCGTGGCTGGGGTGGACAGTCATCGCGCTGAGGACCTTCACGCTGGTGCCCAACTTCCTGAGCGGCCAGTCACTGAACTTCAACGAGATCTCGGCACTGCGCGCCATTCCCTTCCTGGGCGAGAAGGTCTCGGTCGCTGTCGCGACGCCCAATCCCTGGATGCTGGTCGGACAACTGACAATGGGCCTGCTCGCCATCTTTGTGCTGGATGCCGGGCGATCGGCCTGGCGCCGCGGCGACAGGTCCGCCGCGCTCACCATCGGCGGGACAGCCTGCCTGTTCGCCCTGGGCGGTGTCGCTCAGGCGATCCTCGTCTTCTGGGGCTTCATCGAGATGCCCATCACGGTGAGCTTGTTTTCCCTGGGCATCGTGTTTGCAATGGCCTACGAACTGAGCCGCAACGTGCGTTCTGCAGCAAGACTGGTCAACGCCTTGCGCGAGAGCGAAGAGCGCGTGACGTTCGCCACGCAGGCTGCAAAACTCGGCCTGTGGATGCACGATATGGCGAGCGATGCCGTTTGGGCGAGCCCGAGAACCCGCCAGCTGTTCGGCTTCTCGCCGGGCGAGGAGATCAGCTTCGAATCATTGCTGCTGAAGGTGCATGCGGACGACCGCGACGCAGTTCGGTCGGCGTTCGCGCAAGCGGCCGCCGGGGTCGGGGATGGCCGCTACCAGATGCAGTTTCGCGTCGGCGGCGCCGAGGGCAATTCGCGGTGGATCTCGGCACAGGGCCAGTTCGAATTCGACCGCGATCGCGCGGTCCGCAGCCGGGGCGTATGCAGCGACATCACCACGAGCAAGGAAGCCGAGCAAGAGAACTTGCGCCTGCGCGACGAGATCGCTCATGCGGGCCGCCTGTCGGTCATGGGTCAATTGGCAGCGGCTCTGGCCCACGAAATCAACCAGCCGCTCGGCGCGATCCTTCGCAATGCCGAAGCCGCTGAACTGATGTTGCGCTCCGGTCATGCGGACCTCGACGAGATCCGCGAGATCGTCGATGACATCCGCGCCGACGACCAGCGCGCCGGTGCCGTGATCGACCGCATGCGCGCGATGCTGCGGCGCCACGAAATCGAAGTCGTGCCCCTGAAGGTCGATGAGCTGCTGGAAGATGCCACCGCGCTGGTGCGTCCCGATGCGGCGGCACGGCATATTCGGGTGGTCTTGCAAGTGCCTCACGGTCTGCCCGCGGTGCTTGGGGACCGAATCCATCTGCAGCAGGTGCTGCTCAACCTCATCTCCAACGGCATGGACGCCATCGATGAAGCCGCAGGCAAGGGCCGGCGCATTGTGGTCAGCGCAATGCGCCGTGCCGCCGGCACGGTCGAGATCGCCGTCAACGACACGGGTGCGGGCATTGCCAAGGAGCGAACGGAGCAAATCTTCGAGTCGTTCTTCACGACCAAATCCACGGGGATGGGCATGGGCCTGTCGATCTCGCGCTCGTTGATCGAGGCGCATGGAGGGCGCTTGTGGGCCGAGAACAGCGAAGGTGGCGGCGCAAGCCTGCGCTTTACGCTGCCGGTCGCGCAGACCCCCGCACGCAATGTAGCGACGCCGTCGGGCGAAGTGGAAATGACTGCAACATGATCACGATCGAGCCTATCGTCTATGTCGTCGATGACGACGAATCGTTTCTCACCGCGACCACCCGAATGCTGCGCGTCAGCGGGTTTGCCGTGAAAAGCTTTCTGTCCGCGAATGAGTTTCTGGCGCAGTGCGACAGCGACGCGCAGGGTTGTGTGGTGGCGGACCTGCGGATGCCTGGCCTCAATGGGCTCGACCTGCAATCGGCAATCGCTGCGACGCGCAATCCGCTGCCGCTGGTCTTTCTGACCGGCGACGGCGATATCGCGTCGACCGTGCGCGCGATGCGCGGCGGCGCGGAAGACTTTCTGGAGAAGCGGGCTTCCAGGGACGAACTGATCGACGCCATCCGCCGCGCCCTGGCGCGCAACGGGCTTGAACGGGAGGCGAGGTCTCGCCAACGCGAGATGGAGCAGCGCTTCGGCGCCTTGTCGTCGCGAGAGCTCGAGGTTCTCCGGCATGTCCTGCGGGGCCGGCTCAACAAGCAAATAGCCGGCGACCTGGGAATCAACGAGCGCACCGTGAAACTGCACCGGGCCGCAATGATGGCGAAACTCGGCGTGGCGTCCGTCGCGGCGCTCACGCAGTTGTCACAGGAAGCGGGTGTCATGACCGCGGGTTTGCCCACCTTCCCTAAGGGGCAGTAGACAGCGGCCTGGGTGACGCCCAAAGTCGGCGTCGACTCCGATGAGCACCATCACCCCCTTCTACGTTGCCGTCGTCGATGACGACGAGAGCCATTGCCGATCCCTCGGCAGGCTGCTGCGCGCGGCTGGCATGCAGCCGATCACCTATGGATCGGCAGAAGCGTTTCTTGCGGATGCGAAGCGGCCCCGCTTCGACTGCCTGGTGTTCGACGTCCAGCTCGGCGGAATGTCCGGCATCGAATTGGCGCAGCGGCTGGTGAGTGAAAGCGTCGAAGGCGCACATCCGCCCTTCATTTTCATCACTGCGCACGATGACCCGGAAACGCGTGCCGCGGCGCAGGCCATCGGCTGCGCGGCCTACTTTCGCAAGAACGACCTTGGGGCCGATGTGCTGGCTGCCATCCGCCGAGCGGCTGCCTGAGCCGCCCGCCTTCCATTGCCAGGGTGTCTACTTCCCTTTAGGGAAGGTGCGTGCGGCGGCGTTTGTCGGTACTCTGCGCAGCACAAACTGCAGGTAGCGCTACTTGCAGGCTGCGAGATCTACAAGAGAAGAAGAGGAATCCAAGCAATGAAACAGCTACTGCTCGGCCTGGCGATCGCCGCCGCCTTCGCAACGACGGCTTCCGCACAGCCCTTCAAGATGACGACACCCATCGCACCGGGCGTCGCTGTGCCGGACAAGATCGAGTCGTCGATCGGGACCCTGAACCTCGACTACGGCTACCCGTCGGCCGACACGGTCGAGAAGATCTACGACAACCTGGACCGTTCGAGGGCGCTGCAGGCTTATCTGCTGGCCATTCCTATCGTCAACCAGGCAGGCATGCGAGAGTCGCTGCGCAAGTTCGGACCGGACAACCAGACCAACGTGATCTGGGAGAGTCTGATGGATTCGAAGACCGTCGCGCTGACGGGCAACGACAACACGATCTACAACTTCATGTGGGTGGACACGAGCAAAGGTCCGGTCGTGGCCGAGATTCCGCCCAAGGTCCTCGGGACGGTCGACGACTTTTGGTACAAGTGGGTGGGCGACATCGGCATCACCGGGGCCGATAAAGGCGAGGGTGGCAAGTACCTCCTGTTGCCGCCCGGGTTCCAGGGCAGCATTCCAGTCGGCTACCACGTATTGCGGCCGAACACATTTGGCAGCTATCTTGTCTTTCGCTCATTCCTGGTAGAGGGTTCCACGCAACCTGCGATCGACTCCGCCAAGAAGAACCTGCGCATCTATCCGCTGGCCGAGGCCGCCAATCCGCCGCGAATGAATTTTGTCAACGCTTCCGGCGTTCCCGCGAACTTCGTTTCACCGGGTGACTACTCGTTCTGGACCTTGTTGAACCAGGTCATCCAGGAAGAGCCGGCCAATGGCTCCGATCCAACCACCTTGGGCTTGTTCGCCTCGATCGGCATCGTCAAGGGCCAGCCATTCAATCCTGACGAGCGAATGAAGAAAATCCTGACGGATGCGGCCAACATCGGCGCTGTGACGGCTCGATCAATCGCCTTCAAGATTCGATCCAAGGACGCCTATTTCTTCCCCAACAGCGCTTGGCGCTTGCCGTTCCTCGGCGGCTACAAGTTCGAATCCGCGCCGGGTGTCAGCAACCTGGACGGCGCGGTCTTCTTCTATTACTTCGCCATTGCCGTGACGCCGGCGATGGAGGAGAAGATGGTGGGCCGTGGCTCGCAATATCCGTGGTCGGTGCAGGATGCGAAGGGCAATCCGTTGGATGGCGGCAAGAACTACAAGCTGCGCCTTCCGCCCAACGTTCCGGTCAAGGATTTCTGGTCAGTCATCGTCTATGACAACCAGACCCGCTCCATGGTGCAAACCGACCAAAAGGCCCCGAGCGTCAGCAGCCAGGACAAGGGCGTCAAGACCAATGCGGACGGCTCGGTGGATGTCTACTTCGGGCCGAAGGCCCCGGCCGGCATGGAGAACAACTGGGTGCAGACGATTCCAGGCAAGGGCTGGTTCATGCTCCTGCGCCTGTACGGCCCATTGGAACCATGGTTCAACAAGACCTGGCGCCCCGGAGAGATCGAACTGCAGCCCTGATGGCTTCGGAAGAAAGCGCGCGGAAGAGGTACCGCTAGACCAGGCCCAGCTCGCGCGCTCGCGTGACCGCCTGCATGCGGTTCCTCACGCCGAGCTTTCCATTGATGCGGCGAAGGTGGCTCTCCACAGTGTTCTCGCTGATGAACAGGTCGCGGCTCAGTTGCTTGTTCGACAGCCCATCGGCCAGCAGGCGCAGTACTTGGCGCTCGCGATCGCTCAGCAGTGCTTCGCCGGCGCTCGGTTCCGAAGCGGCAAGCACAGGGGTCAGCATCGGCTGCATGGCGTCGCAGACGGCGGCCAGGTGGGGTAGGTGAATGCCGTCACGCGTTCCTATCGCATCGAGCAGGGGCTGAAGGTGCCAGGGCTCATCGGCCACCACGCGAATCAGCCCCTTGGTGCTGGCAACGCGCAGCGCTTGCTCGAGCACCTCCAGCGCTTGCGAGCGCTTCAGCGCGGCCTCGCAGGCTTGCGCCAATAGGCAGCGCAGGCGCACGGCACGGCGGGTGTGATGCGCGGCCTCGGCCTTCGCCACCGCCTCCTGCACGCGAGGAATCATCGACGGTGCCGCGCCCGAGCGCATCGAGAGCCGCACGGACGCGATGAAGCCATCGTCGAGATCGTCGGCATGGAGGAACTGGCCGGCGTCGGCCTTCCAGCTGACGCTTTGTTCCATCAACGCCATCAGATGGCGCGCACTCGCGAGGTCGCCGCCCAAGAGTGCGAGTCTCAGCCTCTCGTGCCGGGCTGCAGCGGCGATGCGGGGGATGGCCCAGGCGTCGCCAAGGTCCAGCAGTTCCGAGAGTGTCTGCTGGGCGGATCGAAGGCGTCCTCGCAAGGCGTGCGTGCGCGCGGCCACTCGATAGGCGACGATCACGTGATCGGCTGTGCAGGCGTCGCGAATGGTGGGCAGGTAGTCTTCGAGCAGAAGCTCCACGGCTTGCAGGTCGTTCTGCTCGTAGAGAGCTTCGGCCAGATGAGCGGCGGCAACGCCCGATGCATCGGTGAAGCGATACCCCGCGTCGATGATCCTGCGCAATGTGGCCTCGAAACGCAGGCGCGCTTCGGCGACATTGCCTTGGTGCAACTCTATGGCGCCTTCGAAGCAGAGCGTGTGGTTGATCCCGTGGATCTCGCCGCCATAGGCGCGCTTCGCAGTGGCGAGATGGTGCAGTGCCTGGGCGTAGTTTCCCCGGCTGATGCACTCGTAGGCGGCCACGTTCAGGACCAGGCCGCGGACTCTCGGGGGGGCATCGTCCAAACCGCTCACGTGGGCACGGGCGAGTGCCGTCGCTTTGGGGACCTCGTCACCCCACGAGAAAGCAGCGAGTCTTGCGCCCACCACTTCCGAGGCGACTTGCGGGTCCAGGGGCGCCGCGCGTTCGACGAGGTCGATCAGCCGGATGGCGGCCGTATGGCGATGCCGGATGGCCATGGCGTAGGCGCCGGAAAGCGCCAGTTCAGGGTGCCTTTCCAACAGGTGTTCGGGCGTCGCGTCGACCCAGTTGCGCAAGATGTCGATCTGCCCGGTATTGATCATCTCCAAGGCGCAAAGCGACATCCACTCCGCGGCCACTTCGCTGGCCCCACCCGCGAGTGCATGATGGATCGCCTGTGTCAGCCGGCCTTCGTGGGCCAGCCAGGTTGCGGCTTTGACATGCATCCCCTTTGCGTCCTCGCCCGCCGGCACTCCCGGCCGGCTGCGAAGAAACGCCAGAAACAACGGGTGGTATTCAAACCAGCCGCCACCCTCGGATTCAACGGCAAAGAGAAGAATGTTTTCGCGCTCGATCTTCTGCAGCAAGGCCGTGCTGTCCTGGCGCTCCAGGACGGTGTCGCACATGGCGGCGCAGAAGCTTTCGAACAAGGCGGTCTGGAACAGGAAGTGCAGTTCGTGCGCCGGCAGCCTGGCGAGAACGTCTTCCGCAAGATAGCTCGCCATGGCCCGCGAGAAGTCCGGCGTCCGCAATGCGGCATCGGCGCCTGCTGGACCCATGAGCGAAGCAACCAGCTGCACGGCCACGGGCCAGCCATCGGTCTGGCTCTGGAGCAGGGTCAGGTTCGCCTCGTCGACGCGTGCCGCCAGGCGAGCCGCGAGGTAGTCGCGCAGGTCCTCCATCGAGAAGCGCAGAGACTTTCGATCGATCTCCAGCAACGCACCCTGCGCGCGGAGCCGACCCAAGGTCAGCGACGGCATTGAACGCGAGCCGATCACCACGCGTTGGTTCGGTCCCAGCGCATCGATGACGCGGGCGAACGTTTGCAGGATCTCCGGGCTCTCGAGGTGTTCGAGATCATCGACCAGCAGCACGAAGCCGCCTTGGAATGCGGCCAGTTCATCGAGCAGCCGATGGGCACGCCCGCCTGTTTCGCCGGGAGGCGGCATTGAAAACACCGGCGCCAGTGCCGATTGCAGATCGAAGATGAAACGTTCCGGATCGTTGTCGTCGTGATCGACCGTGAGCCAGGCCACTGGAGTGCCTTGGCTTTGCAGCGTGCGATGGCATTGCCCCATGGCGGTGGATTTGCCGTATCCCGCTGGTGCATTGACCAGCACCACCTTCGCAGGCGACTGTGCAATCAATGCAGCGACTGCGGTGCGTTCTATCTCATGAGGAACCGGACGGGGAGCGCACAGCTTCAGAGAAAGCGGCCTTGGAGCATGGGACAACATCACAGAAGCGGGCGGTGGCTTTCGGGGTGCGGCGATTGTCCCACTGGCAACTTCGATTCCGGCTTACGTAAATACCTATGGCGAAGGCGCAGGTCGCGCGATGGACGCCGGTGCTGCCGCGGGCCCGTTCACGGATTTCCGTGAATGGATGTGGCCAATGAATTCCCGGCTTTCCGGGATTGAGGCACGGGCGGCAAGTCCGGACACTCGCTGCAAGGCTGAGGCATTCAGCCCTTTCGTCAAGCAGCGCAGACATTCAATCAGGAGACACTCAAATGGCAAAGCACCCCGTCGTCGTCTATGGAGCCAGTGGCTACACCGGCATGCTCATCATGGACGCGCTCATCGACCAGAACATCCCTTTCACGGCCGTTGCGCGCAGTGCCGCCCGCACGCGGGAAATGATGGCGCAGCGTGTGGTGCGCCTGGAATCCGCCACCTACGAGATCATCGAATGCGACCACGACGTTGAATCGCTCACGAAAGCGTTCAAGGGCGCCAAAGTCGTCTGCAACACGGTGGGCCCGTTTATCGATTACGGGCTGGTCGGGGTCGAAGCCGCGCTCAAGGCCGGCTGCCACTATCTCGACAGCACCGGCGAGCAGGCCTACATCCTGCAGGTGCGCGAGCAGTTCGGCACGTTGTTCCGCCAAGCCGGCCTTCTCGTCGCGCCCTCGACCTCGTACATGTTCACCTTCGCGGAAATCGCCGCCGAGCTGGCGCTCGAAACGGAAGGTGTGGACGCGCTCGAGACTGCGACCTTGTGCCGTGGCCTGCGCGGCGTCGGCGCGGGCGTGACCGTCGGTTCGACCGCTTCGATCTTCGGCCAGTACCGCCAGCAGGAGCTTTACCTCTGGGAGAAAAAGCTTGTCCCGCATGCGGCCGGCACGAGCTTCAACATCGTGTCCCCCGACTTCATGCAGCCGATCTTCTGCCTGCCCTGGGGCGGCACCTCGTTGCCGGTTTTCCTGGAGCAGGACTCACGCGTGCGCTCGTGCATATCGTCAGTCGGCTTCTATGACAACGAGGTCATGAAGCTGGTGCATTCGGTCGGCCAGAAGTGGGAAGCCGAGTACAAGCACCTGAGCGCAGGCGAACAGGCTGCGGTCGTCAAGCATCTTGTCGACTCCACGACGCCCCAGATGCCGCCGCGCGAACGCACCACGGCCCAGCGCACGGTCGACTTCGCCATCGGCCGCGGCCATCTGGCGGCAGTGCGCGCCACGGTGCATGGGCTGACCCCGTACATCTCCACCGGCGTGCTGCAGGCAGCGGCCGCGGTCAAGCTGATCGACGGCGATACCGCCAAGGTCGGCTTCGCTTCGGCGGTCAAGGCACTCGGCCATCGCTACCTGCTGGGCTTCCTCGAGCAGCGCGGACTCGCACGAGCCACCGTCACGCAGCTCTGACACTTCAAGGAGGCCCCATGGCCATCATCGATTTCTTCGACCGCGGCTGGCGCATCAATCCGACAGGCATCGCCTACATCCAGGACGAGCGCAAGTTCAGCTTCGACGAGGTCGGCAGCCTGTCCTGCCGCATCGCCAACCAACTGCTTGCGGACGGCTTTCCCAAGGGCACGCGCGGTGCCGTCTGGGCGGGCAACGACGTGACCGCATGGATCTGCACCCTCGGCCTCTGGCGCGCGAACATGACGTGGATTCCGATCAACGTCCGCAACGCCGCGGAAGAGAACTTCTACATCCTGGAGAGCTTCGATTGCGAAGTGGTGTTCTTCCAGGAAGCTTTTGGCGCACAGATTGCCGCGCTGCGCGAGCGCCTGCCCAAGGTCCAGCGCTGGATCTGCCTGGACGGTTCCCTGCCGGGCGTCGAATCGCTCGCGAGCTGGATCGAATCGGCCCCGACCACCCGGCCGGAGGTGAGCGTCGACATGGATGACGTGGTCGCGGTGTCGCCCACCGGTGGCACCACCGGCATGCCCAAGGGCGTGATGAACACGCACCGCAGCCTGCAGGCTTTCATTGCGCACTTCATGACCGCCGCGAGCTATGGGGGCGACGAATACCCGGTGAACCTCGCCGCCGCGCCGATCACTCACACCGCCGGGATGCTGGCAGTTCCGTGCACGGCGCGCGGCGGCACCGTCGTCGTCCTGACCAAGCCGGACCCTGCCGTCCTGCTCGGATCGATCGCTCGCCACAGAGTCACGGAAGTCTTCCTGCCTCCGACGGTGATCTACAAGCTGCTGGACATCCCCGGCATCGAAAAGGTCGACTTCGCCTCGCTGCGCTACTTTCTCTACGGTGCGGCGCCCATGTCCGTCGAAAAGCTCAAGCGCGCGATCGAGGTCTTCGGGCCGGTGATGATGGGCGGCTACGGCCAGACCGAATGCCCGGCCTCGATCTCGTTCCTGACACCGGCGGAGCACTTCGTCCTGGGCCGCATCGCAGGGGATGAACGCCTGTCTTCCGTCGGGCGGCCGAATGCGCTGGTCCGTGTGGAGATCATGAACGACCGTGGCGAGCTGCTCGCACCGGGCGAGACCGGCGAGATCTGCGTGCGGGGCGACCTGGTCATGAAGGGCTACTACAAGGCCCCGGAAAAGACCGCCGAGACCATCGTCGACGGCTGGCTGCACACCGGCGACGTCGGGCACCTCGACGCGGCGGGCTACCTGCACATCACGGACCGCAAGAAGGACATGATCATCAGCGGCGGCTTCAACGTCTATCCGAGCGAAGTCGAGCAGGTGATCTGGGCGCATCCGGCCGTGCAGGACTGCGCCGTCATCGGCGTGCCCGATGAGAAATGGGGCGAGGCGGTGAAGGCCATCGTGGAGCTGAGCCCCGGCCACGAAGTCGCAGCCGAGGAGTTGATCGCGCTGTGCCGCGAAAAGCTCGGTGCCGTGAAGTCGCCGAAGACAATCGACTTCACGCCTGCACTCCCGCGCAGCGCCGCAGGCAAGGTCCTCAAGAAGGACCTGCGCGCGCCGTACTGGGCCGACGCCGCACGCGCGATCTGAGTGCTCGCATTGCGCGGTACATCCACAAGAACTGCGAGAACCACGATGACACTTGCACAAACCCGGGCGCTTTTCTATTCCGCCGCGCTCTTCAACTGGGGCGCCGTCCTGATCTTCGTGCTGTTCGCGCGCCCCCTGGGCCTGGAGCCGCCGCTGCAATCCCTGTTCGGCCAGATCACACTCGGTGCCATCTTCGTTTTCGGATGCGGCTACGGGCTGGTCGGCATGGCGCCGAGGGCCTACCGCGGCATCGTCGCGCTCGGGGTGCTCGGCAAGCTGGCGGTCGTGGCGATCGTGTGGGCGAACTGGGTTTCCGGCAGCACGACGCCGCAGATGGCCCTGCTGGTGAGCGGAGACGTCATCTACTCGCTGCTGTTCCTGCGCTTCCTTCAGCGCACCCCCGCCTGAGTTCCTCATGAGCGACATCTACATCGCCGGCATCGGCATGACCGTGTTCGGGCGCCACCCGGAGCGCTCTCTCGAGGACATGGCACGCGAAGCGCTGAACGGCGCTTTGCGCGATGCCGGCTGTGGCGTCGGCGATGTCGGTGCGGCCTTCTACGCGGGCATCACCAACGGGCCCTTGCAGGGGCAGCTCTCGATCCCGGGGCAGGTCGTGCTGGGCAAGAGCGGCGTCGCGGGCATTCCGATCTTCAACGTCGAGAACGCCTGCGCTTCCGGCAGCACGGCGCTGCACCTGGCCGTCCAGTACCTGAAGGCCGGCGCTTGCGACGTCGCACTGGCTCTGGGCGCGGAAAAGATGAACATCGCCGACAAGCCCCGGGCGCTTGCACTTTTCGAGGCGGGCTGGGACGTCTCGCGCACGCAAGAGAACTACGAGCAGTTGATGCGAATGGGCGAGGGCATCACGCTGCCGCCCGGATCCGAGTCCGACAAGCCGTACAGCCGCTTCATGGCGATCTATGCTGCCTTGTGCCGCCACCACATGAAGACCCACGGCACCACGCAGCGGCAGATCGCGGCCGTGTCGGCCAAGAATCATCTGCACTCGGTGCACAACCCGCTCTCGCAGATTCGCAAGCCCTTTTCGATCGACGAAGTCCTGGCCGCGCCGCCGATCACCTACCCGCTGACTTTGCCGATGTGTGCGCCGCTCTCGGACGGTGCCGCGGCGGTCGTGCTCTGCAGCGCCAGCGGACTGCGCCGCATCGGCGCATTGCCGTCGCGCAACGTCAAGCTCGCTGCGAGCGTGATGCGCAGCTTCACGGTGCGTGGGCTCGATCAGCCGGAGCTCAACATCGGCCGGCTCGCCGCGCAGCAGGCCTACGAACAGGCCGGCCTCGGCCCGGCCGACATGCATGTGGCCGAAGTGCACGACGCGACGGCGATGGGCGAGATCATCCAGGCCGAAAACCTCGGCCTCGTCCCACTCGGACAAGGCGGACCCGCCGCGGAGCGAGGCGACTTCACCATCGGCGGACGCATTCCGATCAACCCGTCCGGCGGGCTCGAATCCAAGGGCCACCCGTTGGGCGCGACCGGACTGGGCCAGATCCACGAACTGGTCACGCAGCTGCGCGGTGAAGCCGGCGCGCGGCAGGTCCAGGGCGCACGCCGTGCCATTCAGGAAAACGGGGGCGGCCTCCATGGCGTCGAAGAGGCTGCCCTGGCCATTCACATTCTTACCAAGAACTAAGGAGACATCGTGCAAACGTATTTCAAAGACAAGGTCGCGGTCGTCACCGGCGCCGGTTCCGGCATCGGTCGGGCACTGGCCCTTCAAATGGCGGCGGGCGGCGCCCGGCTCGCTCTTTCCGATGTCGATCCGACAGGACTCGCCCAGACCATCCGCCTGCTTCCCGCCGGCACCGAAGTGCGCGGCTATGCGCTCGATGTTTCGTCGCGAGAGGCCGTGTTTGCGCACGCGGAGGACGTGAGGCGCGATTTCGGCACAGCGCACTTCGTCTTCAACAACGCAGGCGTCACCGTGATCGGCACGGTGGAGCATCTGGAGATCGACGAGATTGAGTGGCAGCTCGGCATCAACCTCTGGGGCGTGATCTACGGCACCAAGGCCTTTCTGCCGATGATGCTGTCGCAGCGCGAAGGCTGCATCGTGAACCTGTCGAGCGTCTTCGGGCTGGTCGGCTTTCCGGCCCAGAGTGCCTACAACATCTCCAAGTTCGGCGTTCGAGGGCTCACCGAGTGCCTCTGGCGCGAACTCGAAGGGACGGGCGTGCGAGCACTCTCAGTGCATCCGGGCGGCATCAAGACGAACTTCGAGCGAGCGGGCCGGCGCTGCAGAAATTCCGGACAGGAAGAAGCGCGCTTCTCGGCCCTGGGCGAGAGGCTCTTGACCACCCCGCCAGAAGACTGTGCCGCCGCCATCCTGAAAGGCGTTCGCCAAGGCAAGAAGCGCGTGGTAACGGGCAATCAGTCGACAACGCTGTTCTGGCTGTCGCGCCTGATGCCCAACAGCTATCACAGCCTCGTGAAGCTGATCGCCTGAGCCCAACACTTCGGCGTCATCGCCGCCATCGTCGTCATTGCGTCATCCATCAGAACTAAAAACCAAGAGACAAGCTCATGCCTCACCACTTCGCGCGCACGCCTTTTGCCGCGCACCGCCTCAGCGCATTGACTTGCGCAACGCTCGTGCTCTGCACGCTCGCATCCACGTCACACGCCATCGAGATCGACACCGGCAACCCGGACGTCGTCCTGCGCTGGGACAACACCATTCGCTACAACCTCGGCCAGCGCACGCAAGGGCAGGACAGGGCGATTCTCGGCAACCCGAACTTCGACGATGGCGACCGCAACTTCAACAATCACTCGCTGATTGCCAACCGCCTGGACCTCTTGAGCGAACTCGACCTGGTGGTCGACAAGAACTACGGCTTTCGCGTCAGCGGCGCGGCCTGGTACGACGCGGCATACAGCAACCTGGACAACCGCAGCAACGCCACCGCCAATACGCTGGTCTACGGTCTGCCCACGGCCGGTGCGCTCTCGGACTACACCTCGCGCTATGCGAAGGGCCCCTCGGGCGAACTGCTCGATGCTTTCGTCTTCGGCAGCAAGACCTTCGGCGAGACCGATGTCAGCCTGCGCCTTGGCAAGCACACCGTGTACTGGGGCGAGAGCCTGCTGGGTGCAGGCGCGATCCACGGCATCAGCTACGGCCAGTACTCGCTGGACCTGTGGAAGGCGCTGGCCACCCCCGGCATCGAGGCCAAGGAGATCTATCGTCCGCGCAACTCGATGACCTTGCAGGCGCAGCCGTCGCCCGAGCTGTCCTTCTCGGCGCAGACCTTCTTTGATTGGGAGAGCGTGCGCTATCCGGAGTCGGGCAGCTACCTGACGGTGAACGACGCGCTGCTGCACGGCGGTGAGTCGCTCATCGCGGGACCGGGCCAGCGGCTGCTGCAAAGCACGGGCGGCGACCCCAAGAAGACCGGCGACTTCGGCCTCTCGGCACGCTGGAGCCCGGAGTGGCTCGACGGCACCGCGGGGCTCTATGGCCGCCGCACCGCTGACATCCAGCCGCAGCTCGCGCTGCTGCCCGCGGTGGCCGCAGGCGTACCCGCCGCCGCCTGCGCGAGAGCGGGCCTGCGCGCCATCGGCCCGACGACCTGCTACATCAACCCCGGCGCGGCCACGCTGCCGCAGATCCAGGCGGGCTATGTCGGCCAGTACCAGGCCTACTACGGCCGCGACATCGACATGTACGGCGTGAGCCTGTCAAAGAACGTAGCCGGAATCAGCGTGGGCGCCGAGCTCAGCTATCGGCACGACATGCCGCTGCAGAGCGTGCCGGTGCAGGTGCTGCCCGCCGCACTGGTCAACCCGGCGACGGGCGCGATCTCCCTGGCGCAGCTCAACCAGCTCGGCGGCGACACGCCCGGCGCGCGCGGCAACACTGCGCATGGTGTGCTGAACTTCCTCGGAACGCTCTCCAAGACACCCGTGTTCGACTCCGCCACCTGGAATGCCGAACTGGTGTGGAACCGCTGGCTGAGCGTCTCGCAGAACCCTGGCGCCTTCAAGGGCAGCGCGGCCTACATCGCCAACCCTGCCAACGTCGATGCCGTCAGCAAGGACTATTTCGGCCTGGGCCTGAACTTCACGCCCACCTGGTACCAGGTCTTTCCGGGCGTGGACCTTTCGATGCCGTTGAGCTGGTCGGGAGGCCTCTCGGGCAACTCGGCCGTGCTTTCCGGGGGCAACAAGAACGCCGGATCGTTCGGCATCGGCATCGCGGCGGACGTCTATGCCAAATACAACTTCTCGCTGCGCTACGTGGGCTTCTATGGCGACTACAGCACCACGCCCACCGGTGCGATGAACGTGGCCAACGGCACCAACGCGGTGTTGTCCGACCGGGGCCACGTGCTGTTCACCTTCAAGGCTACTTTCTAGGCCACTTTCCAGGCCATCCCACCCCCATCAGGAGACAACCCATGAAGACCCGTTCCATCGTGGCAGGCGCAGTGTTCGCGCTGGCCGCACATTCGGCGCTGGCCGCCGTCAGCGCCGAAGAAGCGAAGAAGCTCGGCACCACCCTCACGCCCACGGGTGCCGAACGTGCAGGCAATGCCGACAAGAGCATCCCCGAGTACACCGGCGGCCTGACCACGCCGCCGGCCGGCTACGAGAAGGGCTCGGGCATGCGTCCCGACCCCTTCGCGGCCGAGAAGCCCCTCTATGCGATCACTGCGCAGAACATGGCGCAGTACGAAGGCAAGCTCACAGCGGGCACGAAGGAACTGCTGAAGAAATACCCGACCATGCGCGTGGACGTCTATCCGTCGCACCGTTCGGTCGCCTTCCCGAAGTACGTCCTGGACAACACCGTCAAGAACGCCACATCGGTGAAGACCACCGATGACGGCCTGGGCCTGGAAGGCACCTACGCGGGCATTCCCTTTCCCGTCCCCAAGACGGGCAACGAGGTCATGTGGAACCACCTGCTGCGCTACACGGGCCAAAGCTACTTCACGCAGTACGACTCGATCAACGTCGATTCGGCCGGCAAGGCGGTCCTCGCCACCACCGGCCAGATCTACATGGACTACCCGTACTACGACCCCAAGCGCACGGGCGCCTCGGCCGACAACGATGTCTACTTCCGCACCAAGATCGCCTACACCGCACCGGCGCGCCGTGCCGGAGAGGCGCTGCTCGCGCAGGACTACATCAACCCGATGAAGAACGGCCGCCGCGCCTGGCAGTACCTGCCGGGCCAGCGCCGCGTGAAGCTGGCACCGGACATCGCCTACGACACACCCAATCCGGGTTCGGCGGGCGCATCGACCTACGACGACGCCTGGGTCTTCAACGGCGCGATGGACCGCTACGACTTCAAGCTGGTGGGCAAGCAGGAAATGCTGGTGCCCTACAACACCTTCAAGCTGGTGTACGCCAAGGACCCGTATGCGGTGACGACGCCCAACCACCTGAACCCGGACTACGTGCGCTGGGAGGCGCATCGCGTGTGGGTGGTGGAGGCGACGCTCAAGCCTGGCAAGCGCCACATCTATGCCAAGCGCACCTTCTACGTGGACGAGGACAGCTGGGTCGCGGTGGCTTCGGACATGTACGACGCGCGCGATCAGCTCTATCGCGCGAGCTTCGTCTATACGAACCCGTCCTACGAACTGCCGGCACCCGCGGCCATGGGCCAGTCGTTTCACGACTTCACCAGCGGCGGCTACAACATGACCGGGCTGCTGGGCGCCTACAACGTGGGCGTGAAGTACATCGACCCGCTGTCCGCCAACGCCTGGTCCGCCGACGCGCTGGCGGGCTCGGGCGTGCGCTGAGCAGGAGCGACCTGTGCACCGCAGAACCATGCTGCTGGCCGTGCTCGGCACGCTGGGCGCCTCCGCCTTGCGCGCCGGCGAGGTCCTGGAGCAACCCGCGCGCATGAGTGCGCTGGCCAGCCAGCGGCTGATCACCGGCATCGCACGCACCGGCGAGCGGCTGGTCGCGGTCGGCCAGCGCGGGCATGTGGTGCTGTCGCGCGATGGCGGCCGTAGCTGGACGCAGGCGCTGGTGCCGGTGCGCTCGGACCTCACGGCCGTGAGCTTCGTCGATGACACGACCGGGTACATCACCGGCCACGACGGCGTCGTGCTCGGCACGCGCGATGGCGGCAACAGCTGGACGCGCCTGCTCGATGGCCGCCAGGTCAACGCGCTGGTGCTCGAACATATGAAGCGTCGCGTCGCCACGTCCGACGCAAGCGAAGCTGATCGCAAGCTGCTCGACGAAGCGCAGCGCAACGCGGACGCCGGGCCCGACAAGCCCTTCCTCGACCTGTGCTTCGTCAACGCGAACGAGGGCTTCGTGGTGGGTGCCTACGGGCTCGTGATGCGCACCGCCGACGGTGGCAAGACCTGGGAGCCGTGGTTCGATCGCGTGGACAACCCCGGTCTTCTCAATCTCTACGCGATCCGCGCCGCAGGCGGAGCGGTCTACATCGCGGGGGAGGGCGGCCTGCTGCTCAAGCTGGACGCGGGCGCCCAGCGCTTCACGGCGCTGCCCTCGCCGTACAAGGGCAGCTTGTTCGGCCTGGTGGTCACCAAGACCGCCATCCTGACCTTCGGCATGCGCGGCCATGCGTTCATCAGCACCGACGGCGGGGCGGCCTGGTCGTCCGTGGATACGCAGCTGGCCGCGAGCATCGTCGGTGCCGCGGTCGCCGCCAACGGCACCTTGGCCCTGGCGGACCAGGGCGGCGGCATCGCCTTCAGCATTGACGGCGGCCTGAGCTTCACGCGCTCGCCCATCGGCTCGCAGGCGCCGCTCGCGGCCATTGCCTTCGCAAGCACTTCGTCGCTCGTGCTGGGCGGCCCGCGAGGCCTGCGCACGCTGGACCTCATCACCAAGGACAAGTAATGGCCACCTCTTCCGGACTGGGCCAGATGCCGGTCGTGCGCGACCTCGCCCAGTTTCCTCGCAACTCGGGCAACTGGCTCGAGCGCGCGGTCTTCAATCATCGCCTGGTGGTCACTCTGGCTTGCGTGGTCGCCACGCTGGTGCTGGGCTTCTTCGCGACGCGCGTGTCGCTCAACGCCAGCTTCGACAAGATGATCCCCGTGGGTCATCCCTACATCCAGAATTACCTGCAAAACCGCAGCGAGTTGCGCGGCATGGGCAACACCTTGCGGGTGGTCGTCGAGAACGAGAACGGCGACATCTTCGATGCACGTTACCTGGATGCCCTCAAGCACATCAACGACGACCTGTTCCTGACGCAGGGTGTCGATCGCGCCTGGGTCAAGTCGCTGTGGACGCCGGCCACGCGCTGGACCGAAGTCACCGAAGAGGGCTTCCAGGGCGGCCCCGTGATGCCCGACACCTTTGACGGCAAGAGCGCCAGCGTGGACAAGCTGCGCCTGAATGTCGCGCGCGCGGGGCTCGTCGGCAGCCTCGTGGCCAACGACTTCAAGTCCAGCGCCATCGTCGCCCCGCTGCTGGACAACGACAAGGACGGTCGCCTGGACTATTGGCGCCTCTCGCGCGAGATCGAGACCCAGATCCGCGACAAGTACGAGCATGGCGTCGCGCCCGACGGCAAGCCCTGGGGCGTCAAGGTGCACGTGATCGGCTTCGCCAAGATCATCGGCGATCTGCTCGATGGCCTCTTGCAGGTGATGATGTACTTCGGCGTCGCCACGCTGATTGCGGCCCTGCTGCTGTACGGCTACACGCGCTGCGTGCGCAGCACGGCGATGGTGCTCGCGTGCTCGCTGGTCGCGGTGCTCTGGCAAGTGGGCCTGGTCAGGCTGTTCGGGCTCGAACTCGACCCCTATTCGATGCTCGTTCCGTTCCTCGTCTTCGCCATCGGCGTGAGCCACGGCGCGCAGAAGATGAACGGCATCATGCAGGACATCGGCCGCGGCACGCACCGGCTGGTGGCTGCGCGCTACACCTTCCGGCGCCTGTTCCTGGCGGGTGTCACGGCGCTCATGGCCGATGCGGTCGGCTTCGCGGTGCTGGCGCTGATCCCGATTCCGGTGATCCGCGAACTCGCGATGACGGCCAGCATCGGGGTGGCGGTGCTGATCTTCACCAACCTCTTGTTGCTTCCGGTGCTGTTGTCATACGTGGGCGTGAGTCCCAGGGCCGCCGCACGCAGCCTTCGCGTGGAGCAGGAACAGGCTGCAGGGCGAGGCACGCGGCTGTGGGCCCTGCTGGACAACTTCGCCAGCAGGCGCAGTTGGGCTCTGAGCGCAGTCCTGGTGTCGGCGGCGCTCGCTGTCTTCGGCTTTGCAGTCAGCCTGAACTTGCAGGTGGGCGACCTCGATCCCGGCGCGCCGGAGCTGCGGCCCGACTCGCGCTACAACCGCGACAACGCCTTCGTCACGAAGAACTACTCACTCTCCAGCGACCTGTTCGCGGTGATCGTGAAGACGCCCAAGGAAGGGTGCCTGAAGTACGACACGCTCGCGCACGTGGACGCGCTCGCCTGGGAACTGCAGCAGCTTCCGCAGGTGCGCGCCACGGTGGGCCTGCAGGATGTGGTGCGGCAGATCACGGCCGGCTCCTTCGAGGGCAACCCGAAGTGGCTCACCATCAGCCGCAACCAGGATGTCCTGAACTACGGCGGGCAACAGGCGACGGTGAACAATCCGGAACTCTTCAACACCGAGTGCTCGGTGATGCCGCTGGTGGTCTATCTCTCGGATCACAAGGCCAAGACGCTGCAGAGCGTGCTGGCGGTCGTCGAAGACTTCGTCAAGGCGCATCCGACCGACCCTGCGTTGGTGCAGATCCTGCCGGCTGCGGGCTCGGCCGGCATCGAGGCGGCGACCAACATCGTGGTGCGCGAGGCCAATCGCACGATGCTGCTCTACGTGTATGCGGCGGTGATCGCGCTGTGCTTCCTGACCTTCCGCTCGTGGCGCGCGGTGCTGGTGGCGGTGATTCCGCTGGTGGTCACTTCCATCCTGTGCGAGGCGCTGATGGTGTGGCTGGGCATTGGCGTGAAGGTGGCGACCTTGCCGGTGATTGCGCTGGGCGTGGGCATCGGCGTGGACTATGCGCTGTACCTGCTCTCCGTGCAGTTGGCAGGCCAGAGGCGCGGGCTCAGCCTGGCCCAGGCGTACTCGGAGGCGGTCACCTTCACGGGCAGGGTCGTTGCGCTCGTGGGTGTCACGCTCGCCGCGGGCGTCGTCACCTGGGCTTTCTCGCCCATCAAGTTCCAGGCCGACATGGGCATCCTGCTGACCTTCATGTTCGTCTGGAACATGGTCGGCGCGCTGGTGCTCATCCCGGCGCTGTCGCACTTCCTGCTCAATGACCGGTATTTTCAATTCCAGCGCAGGGCCCTCTGAATGGCTTCGAGCAACTGTTCCTGCGGATAGGGCTTTTGCAGGAAGTCGACTGCGCCATCCTTGATGGCCTGGGTGGCCGTTGATATGTCGACGCTGCCGCTGATGAAGATGATGGGCAGTTGAACGCCCATTTCCCGGAGTCGCTGCTGCAGCGCGAGACCATTCATGCGCGGCATGCGCAAGTCCAGCACCAGGCAGCCTCGCCAACTCGCCTCCAAGGCCGCCAGGAATTCGAACGCGGAGCTGAAGACGACCGCCGCCATTCCGACCGCAAGGACCAGCTCGCGAATTGAGTCGCGACAGGCTTCGTCGTCATCAATGATGAATACAGTGTGTCGGTCCACAATCTCGGTCTTTGAAGGCGCGCCGGAACTTTGGCTTCGGCCCTCAAGTTACCGAAGGAACGGGATTTGCGAAACTGCCCTTTGGTGCGGTCGCGACTCTTTGACAACACCGGCCGCTCTACCGCCGGAGCGCGCTCACTGGCCTGACTACAGGCGGTGCAAGGTGGCGAGCAGGAAGTCAAGCATCACTTGCACCCGCATGGCCTGCCGGCGGCGCGGCGCGTGCAGCAACTGGGCAACCTGCGCAGGGCCGCTCCAGCGAGGCAACAGGCGGACGAGTTCGCCCGAACGCAGCAACGGATTCACCATCCAGCTCGGCTGCAGCGAAATGCCGGCATCGCAGCGCACCGCTTCAAGCAGGGCAATCGCGCTGTTGACGCGGTAGCGCGCCGGCACCTGCACCGTCGCACTGCGCCCGTCCGCCGCGCTGAGTGCCAGGGCATCATCGCCGCCGCTTCCATAGCGCAGGTACGAGTGCTTGCCCAGGTCTTCGGGCCGCCGGGGCCTGCCGCGCTGCTTCAGGTAGCCGGGCGATGCGACAAGGTAGCGCGGCCAGACCGCCAGCGGCTGCGCAACCAGGTCCGGCGCGGGCGCGCCGCCGATCCGCACGGAGATGTCGATGCGCTCTTGCACGGGATCGACGAAGCGGTCTTCAAGCAGCAGCTCGACCTGCAACTGCGGATGCTGGCCGAGCGCCTCGAGCATCAGCCTGTTGAGATGCAGCTCTCCCAACGCGACCGGCGCCGAGACGCGCACCAGCCCACGCGGTGCGCGGGTTCGCTGGCCGAGCTCGGCCACGGTCTCTTCATAGTCGGCGAGGATCTGTCGGGCGCTTGCCACGAAGCGGAGCCCTTCGTCCGTGGGTGCGGCGCGGGCACTGCTGCGCTCCAGAAGGCGCACTCCCACGCTGGCTTCCAGGCCCGCGATCAGTTTGCTGACCGTGGGTTGGGTGCTACCGAGGTCGCGCGCGGCAGCCGACAGGCTGCCCAACTCGACTGCTCGAACGAAGACATCCATGGCCCTGAGCCTGTCCATACGCCATTCCAAAAAGTAAGAGGAGGTCTTCCATTCTGCCGTCTTCCATAGCCAATACGAATACCTCAAAGTCCGACCATCCAAACTGTCAAGGACATCCGATGAGGAAAATTTCAGCCACCGTGACAATGCTCGGCGGTCTGCTGGCGGCCACTGCAGCGTGGGGCGGCGCGTCGTCGCGGCACTGGACCACCAGTTGGATCGCGGCGCCCGAGCCGACCTGGAACGCGGACTTCGTGCTCCCGCTGGGCATCCCCGAAACGATGAAGGACGTCACGCTGCGCCAGTCGTTGCGACTGGCGGTGGGCGGCGAGCGCCTCCGGCTGGTGCTGAGCAATGTCTACGGAAAGGCGCCGCTGAAGATAGGTCGGGCGCAAGTGGCGCTCGAAGGCGCCGTCGACGGCTTGCGGGTCACATTCCAGGGCAGGCAAGGGGTCGAGATACCGGCGGGCTCGCACGTGCTGAGCGATCCGGTCACGCTGGCGGCCGGCGATGGCGCCCGGTTGACCATCGACTTGCACCTGCCCGGGACATCGCGGCCGGCGGGCTTTCATTGGGACGCCCGCGAGCGCACATGGCTGCTGTCCGGCGATGCCGTCGGGCGCGCCGGTGCGGCGGGCGGGGAGGCTCTGGATTCACGTGCGTTCCTGGCCGCAGTGGCGGTGCAGTCCGATCGAGCGCCGGTCGCCGTCGTGGCGTTGGGCGATTCGATCACCGACGGCAACGGCGCCACGCCCGGTGCGGATCACCGCTGGCCTGACGTGCTGGCCGAACGCCTCGCTCCGCATGGCGTAGCGATGCTCAATGCAGGCATCTCGGGCAATCGGCTGCTTCGCGACGGCATGGGCGAAAGCGCCCTGGCGCGCCTGCAGCGGGACGTGTTGCAGCAAACAGGCGTGCGTGCGGTGATCGTCATGCTGGGCACCAATGACATCGGCTGGCCCGGTGGCGCGTTCGCGCCGCACGAGCCGCCGGTCACGCTGAAGGCTCTTACGGACGGCTTCCAGCAACTGGTGGCGCAAGCGCATCGGCGGGGCGTGCGTGTGATCGGTGCCACGGTGTCACCGTTTGAAGATGCCCTGCAGGGCACTCCGCTCGAAGGCCACTACAGCGCCCAGAAGGACGCGACCCGCCAAGCGCTCAATCAGTGGATCCGCGAGAGCGGCGTATTCGACGCCGTGGTGGACTTCGACCAACTGCTGCGAGACCCGGCGCGGCCCAGACGCCTGCTGGCGCAATTCGATTCGGGAGACCATCTGCACCCGAGTGATGCGGGCTATCGAGCGATGGGGCAGGCGATCGACCTGCAGCAGTTGCTTGGCGGGGATCAGGTCCACGAGCGGCTTCCGGCGTTGACGGCGGCTGGGTTGGCGAGGTGAACCGGGGGGCCTCAGGCAGTCGCAAGCGCAGGGGCCATGGCGGTCGCGCCGGGCGCAAGCTTGCGCACCGCATCCTCCACGGACATGAACACGCGGTCGGCACCGATCGTGTCGAGCAGGCCGGTGCGTTGCGCCTGCGCCTGTGCACGGCCGGCCGAGAGCCGCGCGATCGCGACCGAGGTGCCGGCACGCGTCAGTTTGGTGATCACCCCTCGCAAGACCTGCGACCCGGTGTAGTCGATATCGATGATGCCGGTGGCCTCGATCACCAACAGCTTCACCGGCTGTACCTGCCGCGCGATGGCCGCGTCGATGTAGGCGCAGATGTGCTCGGCATTGGTGAAGTTGAGCGGTGCACCGGGCGCGATCACCACCACGCCGGCGACCTGCTCCCCCGGTGCGCCGGGCACCGGCGGCCACCACACGGTGCTGCCCGGCACGCGCGCGAGTTCGACGCATGAAGGCCGCGCCACCACGTAGAGGCTATGCACGAAAGACATCACGATCGCCAGCAGCATGCCGGTTTCGATGGGCAGCGCGATCACCAGCACGGCGCTGGCCAGCACCAGCAGGATCTCGTTGCCGCCCCGGCGCCTGATCAGGCGCATCTGGTCGACGCGGAAGATGCGCAGCGCGATATAGACGAGGATGCCCGAGAGCGCCGCATGCGGCACGTAGGCCATCAGGCCGGAGGCCACGGCGGCCAGCAGCACGATCAGCGCCACTGCCGCCAACGCCGCCATCTGCGAACGGCCGCCCGATTCGCGGACGATGGCGGTGCTCGGCGGGCTGGCATCGACGGCGAAGGCGCCGAGCAGCCCCGCGAGCACGCTGCCCGCGCCGACGGCGGCGAAGTCGCGGCTGACATCGTCGGGCCGCCCTTCTTGCGACGGAAAGGTGCTGGCGACCGCAGCGGTCTGCATGATGCAGACCATCGCCACCACCAGCGCCAGTTGCAGCAGGCGGCTGAAACTGCCGATGTCGGGCAGCGCAGGGACACCGATGTGGGGCAGCGGCACCGACAGTGCGCCGAGCAGGCTCACGCCGCGCGCCTGCAGATGGAACAACGCAACCGCAAGGCCGGCCGCGACCAGTCCGATCAGCGCGCCCGGTATGCGCGCGCTGATGCGCGAGGCGAGCATCGTCGTCGCCAGCACCCCCAAGCCCAGCGCCATTGAATAAGGATTGGCATCGGGCAACCGCGCCAGAACATGGACCAGCCGCACCAGCACATGCCCCGCTTCGCCCGGCACGCCGAACAGTGTGGGCAGCTCGCCGACGATGATGTGTACGGCGATGCCGGCCAGAAAGCCGGTCGTGACCGGCACCGACAGCAAGGTTGCGAGCCAGCCGGCGCGCAGCAGCCCCACCGCCACGAGCACGATGCCGACCATCAGCGCCAGCAGGCTCGCGAGTTGCGGATAAGCCAGGGCGCTGCCGACCGCGATCGAGGCCAGGCCACCGGCAAAGATCGGCGCGATCGTCGAATCGGCCGCTACCGACATGAAGCGGTTCGCGCCAAAGGCCGCAAAAGCGATCGAGCCGGCGGCGAAGGCATAAAGGCCCGTCTCGGGCGGCATGCCGGCGAGGCGCGCGGTCGCGAGCTGCCCGGGTATGGCGATGGCCGCCAGCATGAGCCCGGCGACCAGGTCTCGAGACAACCATGCCGCGCGATAGCCGCGCAGCGAAGTGAAAAGGCGAAACTGCATGCCCGGCACTATGCCGCAGGTGCGGGACGGCGGGGACGGCGGACCAGCCCGACCGCCACGGCGGCGAGTACCAGCGCAACCACGCTGCCGACTGCGAACAGGCTCGCGTAGTCGAGGCCGGTGAGTTCGCGCAAGGGTCCAACGCCGAAGGCCGCCACGCCGTAGCCCACTTGATAGAACGCAATGAGCACGCCCGACATCGTGGCTGCCTGGCGCGGCATCTCGGTGCCGGCGAAGCTGATGCTGAGCGGGAGAAAAGCCGAGCAGGCCAGCCCGGCCAAGCCGAAGGCGATGATGCCGCCCCAGGCGCCGTCGACCCGGGCGACCCACTGGAAGACCGCGGCCAGCAGCACCGGCAGCGCCAGGTAGATCCAGCGCGCGGGCACCGCACGTTCGAGGAAGGCGATCAGCACCCGTCCCAGGGTCACGGCCGACCAGAAGGCGGTGAGCGCGAACGACGCATCCCTCGCCTGAATGCCGCGCTGGCTGGACAGATAGAGCGTCGCCCAGTTGCCGCTCAGCGTCTCGACCACACCATAGAGCAGCACCGCGGCGGCATACCACCAGAAGCGGCGCGGCAGCTGGCTGTCGCCGCCGGAAGGCTTGTAGGGCAGGCGCAGCGCGGCGCTGGCCGTGGCAAGCAGCAGCAACACGATCAACGCCACCATCAGCAGCGGCAAGCCCCACCATGCGCCCAAGCCTGTGAACAACGCAACCAGCAGCGGTGCCAATGCAGTCCCCACGCCGAGCAGCGCGTTCAACAGCAGGACGGCGCTGTCGGCGTTGTCCGGGAAGAAGCCTTCCACCAGCGTGTTCAGCGCCATCACCGTTGCACCGAAGCCGATACCCAGCGCGCCGGTGGCAATGCACAGCAGCACGAAAGCCGCTGGCGCGCCCATCCAGAGTTGGCTCGCGGCCAGCAGTGCCATCGCGATCAGATCGCCGACGAGCCCCAGCAACAGCACGCCCCGCAGGCTCAGGCGCAGCGCCAGACGCGAGCCGAAGGCGGACGCCAGGATCGCCAGCACCACCTGCGGCACGAACATCAGCCCGAATTGCGTGCTGGACAAGCCGAAGCCGGACGGACTGGTCAGGATGGCGCTTGCGGCCGGAAAGCTCACCAGCGCCAGTCCCTGCACCACGCCGGCGGCATAGAGGACGCCGACTTCGAATCGACTTGCAGTGCGGGCCACGCTTCAGCCGAGCCGCTGCAGCAGGTGGTCGCCAACGCGCAATGCGTTGGCGATCGCGGTCAGCGACGGATTCACCGCGCCGATGCTGGGAAAGAAACTGGTGTCCACGACATACAGGTTGTCGAGCTCATGCGCCTTGCAGTTGCGGTCGAGCACCGAGCTGGCCGGGTCGTCGCCGAAGCGGCAGGTGCCGGCCTGGTGCGCGCAGCCGGCCAGCGCGATGTCGCTCTGCATGTAGACGTTCCGTCCCAGCAGATGGTGGGACTTGAAGCCGAGCTGCGAGAGCATCGAACGGAGCTTTTCGTAGAGCTTCTGCTTGGCGACCTGATTGTTGGGCGTGTAGGCAAGCGTCAGTCGCCCATCGCCATCGACAGTCACGCGGTTGTCCGGATCGGGCAGGTCCTCGGTGGTCAACCAGAAGTCGACCGCATGCCGCGCGATGTCGTCCAGCGCACGGCTGGGCACCAGTGCGGTCAGCAGCGCCTTCTCGGCGCGGTACATGCCGCCGAGCGTCTTGCCGATCATCTGGATGTTGCCCATCGGATAGTCGAACCCGTCCATGCCGAAATAGAAGTCGTTGAGAGCGAGCGTCTTCTGGAATGTCGTGTCGTTCGGCGTCAGCGACAGCGCAAGCACCGCCTGGCTGTTGTGGAACATGTAGTTGCGACCGACCTGGCCCGACCCATTGGCCAGGCCGGCGGGATGCGCATCGCTCGCCGAACGCAGCAGCAGGGCCGCTGAATTGGCAGCGCCGCAGGCAACCACCACGATGTCGGCCGAGAAGCGCTGCTCGATGCCCGCCACATTGGCCAGCACGCCGGTAACGCTGGCCCCGTTGCTCTCGAGCTTGAGCGCCCGTGCATTGCGCACCAGGGTGACGTTGGCGTGTTCCAGCGCAGGCCGCACGGCGATCACCTCGGCATCGCTCTTGGCATGCACCAGGCATGGAAAGCCGTCGCAGGTCTGGCAGCGGATGCAGCGGCTGTAGGCCATGTCGGCCTCGTTCATCATCACCGCCGACGGCGCGTGAAAGGGCTTGTAGCCGGCTGCCTTCAGGTCTTCGGCGAGCTTTGCGATGCGCGGCTCGCTCGAGATCGGCGGAGCGGGGTAGGGCGCGCTGGCTGGCGGCTCGGTCGGGTCGGTGCCGCGTTCGCCATGCACCTGGTAGAGCTGTTCGGCCTCTGTGTAGTAGGGCTCGAACTCTTCGTAGCCGACGGGCCAGGCGGGCGAAATTCCGTCGTGATGCCGCATCACGCCGAAGTCCTCCTTGCGGAGGCGAAAGAGCGCCGCGCCGTACATCTTGGTCGCGCCGCCGACGAAGTAGTGCACCTGCGGCTGAAAGGCCTTGCCGCTGGGCAGATACCAGGTGTCCGCCGAGATGTAGCGGTTGTCGGCGAAGACCTCCGCAACGCTCCAGTTGGCCGCCTCGCGCGGCAGCCAGTCGCCGCGTTCGAGGATCAGCACCTTCTTGCCCGAAGGCGCCAGGCGATGCGCGAGTGTGCCGCCGCCGGCGCCGCTGCCGATGATGATGACGTCGTAGTGCCCGTCCATGGCGGCTACAGCCCGGGGCTGCTCTGCATGATGCCGCCGTCCGCGAATATCGTGGTGGCGGTCACGTAGCTGGCACCGTCGCCTGCGAGGAACACCACGACGTTGGCGATTTCTTCGGGCTGGGCCATGCGGCCGAGCGGAATGGCCTTGTTGAGCACCGCCAGCAAGGTGGGGTTCTGCATGGTCGAGAGATTGATCGGCGTGGCCACTGCGCCGGGGCCGACGCCGACGACGCCGATGCCGTGCGGCGCCAGTTCGACACCGGCGGTTCGGGTGAGCATGCGCATGCCGCCCTTCGACAGGCAATAGGCGGTGTTGCCGGGCATCGGCCAATCCTCGTGCACCGAGGTGATGTTGATGATCCGCCCGCCGCCGCCCTGCTTGATCATCTGCCTGGCCGCCAACTGGGTGCCGAAGAAGGCACTCTTGAGATTGATGTCCAGCACCTTCTCGTATTGGGCCTCGGTCGTGTCGAGCACCGACGTGCGGGTCTCGACGCCGGCGTTGTTGACCATGATGTCGATCCTGCCGAATTTCGTGACGGCGGCATCGACGAGCCGCTGCAGGTCGTCGACCTTGCTGACGTCGGCCTCCACCCCGATCGACTGGTCGCCCAGCGCCGTGATCTCCCGCTCCAGTTCGTCGGTCGCCTCCGGATTGGCGACATAGTCGATCACGACGTTGGCACCGGCCTTGGCCAGCCCCAGCGCGATGGCTTTGCCGATTCCGCTGTTTCCACCCGTGACGATGGCGATCTTTCCTTTGAGTGACATGGCGTTCCTCTTTGGCTGGTGATGTGGCTGGTGATGTCGCTGGTCGTGCGACCGTCGGATTTGTACCCCGATTTGCCTCGCAGTGCCTGACTTTGACTGGCGCTTCGGGCGGCAGTAAAAGCAGGCGGGCCCACCGCAGCGGAAAAAAGCCGAATTGACCACACCCACCACACCCACCGCACCTACCCCATCCGCCCCAGCCGAACCCTCGGAAGAAGACAAGCGCCTGGCCGAAGTTCGCGACAAGCAGGTCCCATGGCGCCGCTTCGGGCCCTATGTGAGCGAGAGGCAGTGGGGCACGGTGCGCGAAGACTACAGCGCCAACGGCGATGCATGGGAGAGCTTCACCCATGACCAGGCGCGTTCACGCGCCTACCGTTGGGGCGAAGACGGCATCGCCGGCATCTCCGACGACCAGCAGCGCCTGTGCTTTGCGCTGGCGCTATGGAACGGTGCCGATCCGATCCTCAAAGAGCGGATGTTCGGGCTCACCGGCAAGGAAGGCAATCACGGCGAGGACGTGAAGGAGTACTACTTCTACCTCGACAACCTGCCGAGCCACGCGTACATGAAATACCTGTACAAGTACCCGCAGCAGGCCTTTCCGTATGCCCAGCTCGTCGCTGAGAACGGCCGGCGCGGCCGTCACGACCCCGAATACGAGCTGCTCGACACCGGCATCTTCGACGAGGACCGCTACTTCGACGTCTTCGTCGAATATGCGAAGGCGGGCACGGACGACGTGCTGGTGCGCATCAGCGCGTTCAATCGCGGCGCCGAGCCGGCGCCGCTCGATCTGCTGCCCACGCTGTGGTTTCGCAATGAATGGTCGTGGTCCGGCAGGAAGCCCAAGCCGCGGCTCGCCAAGGACCCTGCGCAGCCTCATGCGATCGCCGCCACGCACGCCAGGCTCGGTACGTACTGGCTCTACCACGAACCCTCCGATGACCTGCTCTTTACCGACAACGAAAGCAACGCCGCCCGGCTCTGGGGCAGTCCGGCGCAGGGATTCGCGAAGGACGCCTTTGGCGACTTCGTGGTGCACGGGCGCCACGATGCGGTCAATCGCGCGAACGTCGGCACCAAGGCCGCGCCGCTCTACCGGCGCACCTTGCAGCCGGGCGAAAGCTGCGTGGTCAAGCTGCGGCTGTCGAACGACGGCCGGCTCTCGGACGCACTCGGCAGTGGGTTCGATGCGGTGTTCGCGCGCCGTACCGAAGAGGCCGATGCCTTCTACCAGCGCATCACGCCCTTCGACCTGCCGCCGGACATGCGCAACGTGCAGCGCCAGGCTTTCGCCGGCATGCTCTGGAGCAAGCAGTACTACCACTTCGTGGTTGCGCACTGGCTGCAAGGCGACAAGCTGCAGTCGCCGCCGCCCGAGGAGCGCAAGCAGGGCCGCGACCACGAATGGACCCACCTTGCCACGGGCGACGTGCTGTCGATGCCCGACAAATGGGAATACCCGTGGTTCGCAGCCTGGGACATGGCCTTTCATTGCGTCGCGTTCGCGATGATCGACGCCGACTTCGCAAAAGACCAGTTGCTGCTGCTCACCCGCGAGTGGTACATGCATCCGAATGGGCAGATCCCCGCCTACGAGTGGTCCTTCGGGGACGTCAATCCGCCGGTGCATGCCTGGGCCGCGATCCGCATCTGCCAGATCGAGCAGAAGATGACCGGCCGGATGGACACGGTCTTTCTCGAACGCATCTTCCGCAAGCTGCTCATCAACTTCACGTGGTGGGTCAATCGCAAGGACCAGGAAGGCAACAACCTGTTCGAGGGCGGCTTTCTCGGGCTGGACAACATCGGCGCGTTCGATCGCACCTCAGGCCTCCCCGGCGGCGGCCATCTGGAGCAGGCCGATGGCACCAGCTGGATGGCGACCTATTGCCTCAACATGCTCAACATCGCGCTGGTGCTGGCCTTCGAGAATCCGACCTACGAAGACGTGGCGACCAAGTTCTTCGAGCACTTCGTCTACATCGGGGACGCGATGAACCACATCGGCACGGAGACGCGTGGCCTGTGGGACGAGGAGCGCGGTTACTACTTCGACGTGCTGCTGCTGCCCGACGGGCGCCGCTTTCCCGTCAATGCCTATACCGTCGCGGGCCTCGTGCCGCTGTTCGCGATCGCTGTCGGCGAAAAAGACATGCTCGACAGCTTCCGCGACTACGAACAACGCTATCAGTGGTTTGCGGACAACCGACCCGAACTGCTGCGCAATCTGGCCGACATGACCCACATCGGCGTTCACGAACGCATGCGGCTGGCTCTCGTCGATTCGCACAAGCTCGCGCGCCTGCTGGAGATCGTGCTCGACGAAGCGCACCTTCTGAGTCCGCACGGAATTCGCTCCGTCTCAAAGACGCATGCGCAGAACCCTTGCGTAATGAATATCGAGGGCCAGACCTTCACGCTCGACTACGAACCGGCGGAGTCGACCAGCGGCATGTTCGGCGGCAACTCGAACTGGCGCGGCCCGGTGTGGTTTCCGCTGAACTTCCTGCTGATCGAGGCGCT
Source organism: Variovorax sp. 10N420 (assembly GCF_056394705.1). NCBI lineage: Bacteria > Pseudomonadati > Pseudomonadota > Betaproteobacteria > Burkholderiales > Comamonadaceae > Variovorax > Variovorax sp. 10N420. The sequence goes on from NZ_JBFTIJ010000005.1 coordinate 523,738, forward strand.
GCAGAAGCACCACTATTTCCTCGGCGACGATTTCAAGGTGCCCGAGCCCGCGCGCACCGGCCATTCGATGACTCTCTGGCAGGTGACCACCGACCTGTCGCAGCGGCTGGTCAATATCTTCCTGCGCGACGGGAACGGCAAGCGCCCTTCGAATGGCCGATACGAGAAGTTCAACAGCGATCCGCATTGGCGGGACCTGGTGCTCTTCTATGAGTACTTCGACGGCGAGAGTGGCGCCGGCCTCGGCGCCAGCCACCAGACCGGCTGGACCGGGCTGGTCGCCAAGCTGATCCGGCAGCATGGCGAGTACGCGCTGAAAGACGCAGGCGGACAGGTACCGGTGCCGCCGCACTTCACGCGCAGTTAACCCGCCAGCCCCACGAACACGTTCTGTACGTCGTCGTTCGCATCGATGGCGGCCAGGAAGCTCTCGACTTCTTCCAGCGCCTCGGCGCTCAGGCTGGCCGGATCGATCGGGTTTTTGGCCTTGTAGCCGAGCTTGGCCGACAGCACGGAAAAGCCCTGCGCCGGCAGCGCGCGGCTGACGAGGTCGAGATCGACGGGATCGGTCAGGAACACCGCAACGCCTTCTTCGCCCTGCTCGAAGTCCTGTGCGCCAGCCTCGATGGCGGCGAGTTCGGGGTCGGCGTCGGGTTGCTGGGGTTCGGCCTCGATCATGCCGAGGTGATCGAAATCCCAGGCCACTGAACCGGAGGCGCCCAACTGGCCCTTGCGGAACAGCACGCGCATCTCAGGCGCCGTTCGGTTCACGTTGTCGGTCAGGCATTCGACCATTACCGGAACGCGGTGCGGCGCGAAGCCTTCATAGATCACATGATCGAAATGCACGGATTCGCCGGTCAGGCCGGCGCCTTTCTTGATCGCGCGCTCCAGCGTGTCCTTGGGCATGGACACCTTGCGAGCCTGCTCGACCACCAGCCGCAGGCGCGCATTCGATGCCGGATCGGCCCCGCTGCGCGCTGCAATCATGATTTCCTTGGCCAGCTTGCCGAACAGGCGCCCCTTGGCGTTCGCCGCCAGATCCTTGTGCTTGGCTTTCCATTGCGCGCCCATGTGTGATGTTCCTTGAAGTCGACTTGCTGCGGGTCAAGGATTCTGCCGCAGGCGAAGCATGGGCTGCCGGGCGGCTCCCGGGCGCCATAAGGCGTCGGGCGTGGCGCCTTAATACAGGCGCTTGCGGCGCGTCGCCGCATACACCACGGCCGCTCCGACGGCCGCAGCCGCGTAGACCCAGGTCAGCGGGTTCTTCAATGATCGCGACTCGCCGCCCGGCTTGCCCGGTGCGTTCGCGTCCTGCGACGTCACTGGCGCAACCGGCGCGTGCTTTACCTTGCTTACATTCACCGACACCGGGTCGCTGGCAGGAAAGGACTCCTCGATGCCGTGGTCGAGTGCCGACTCGGTCGGCGCCTGCTCCACGGGCCGCTCAGCCATCTCGGGCAGCTTGTCGTGATGCTCGGCAGTGGGAAAGGGAAAAACTTGAGCTTTGTCGCTGTCCATGAATTCTCCAGGCGGGTGGAACCGAAACACGTCAAGGACGTGGACTGCCAGCATGACTGCCCCGGCCGCTCTTGCGGCGCACGAAGGTCAGCCCTTTTGTCGTAAGCGCAAACCGACGCCGCGGCCCCAGGAAGCCGGTAAGGTTTGCGGCAAAAAGAGCTTCATCAAGTTACTTTGCAGCCAAACGGTGTCGGCCGGTCGCAACACTCCTGTCGATTTGCGCCAGTGCGGGCTCGCGCGCCTCCATGGGTTCGCGTTCGCTCTCAACCCTGGGTTTGTGAACAGGGAACCCCCTCACCGCTGCTGCGAACTCCCAGGCCCGCCGCTGATCTCCATCAAGCGTCTCAGGCGGCTGCGACATTTCCGCCTTCTGATTGGTGGCGATGACTTCGAAGTCGCCTTCGGTGACGGGCCCTGAGCCTTTTGCGCGGCACGTGAGCGCCAGGTCGAGCGAGAAAGCCCAGCTCGACGGAACAAGGCGGTCCTTGCGGAGCATTCGCGCGGCAAGCTTGGCCGACTTCGGACTCAGCATCTGAATTCGCTCGTAGCATTCTGTCCATTTCATGGCGCTCTTCCGGGGTGATCGTCCATGTCGTTCGAGCAATAGCCGTGCCCGCGAAGCACCCCCTGCTCGCTCCGTCTCCCGCAAGATTTGCCGCATGGATTGCGAGGGGTGGCCGCCAACTTGCAGGCCGCTTCAGGCGCATGAAGGCTTGCGCCTCTGGAGCGCCGGCAACAGGCGATTGGCATGATCGTTGCGCATCGGTCGCTCGACGTTCAATGTAGAAGGCGATGACGGAAATACACCTCCAGGCGCGCTTGGCGCAAAGCATGGTCTTTTCTCCCAGGCTCCAGCATGCGGTGCGCCTGCTGCAGATGTCCTCGATGGACTATGCGGACACTCTGCAGGAGGTTGCGCAAGGCAACCCCTTCCTCGACCTGGAATACATGCCCGGAAGCCTTCCGGAAAACCCGCAGTCAACTCCTGCCGCCGCTCGCTTCGAATCGGAGTCGGACTGGGCCGCCGGACTCGACCGGATGTGGGGGCACGACCCCCGGCAGCGCCTCTCGCACGAGGACAGCGCGGACCACCTGCAGAACCTGCCCGTCCCCGCCGGATTGCGCGAGCATTTGCACGCGCAGGTGGGGGTGCTGCGGCTCGACGCGCGCGAGCGCTACTTCGCCGACGCGGTGGTGGAAGCGCTGGACGACGACGGCTACCTGCGCATCTCGCTGGACGAGCTCGGCACGGCCCTGGGGGAAGCCGGGACGGATGCGCAATGCGAGTTGCGGGTCGCGTTGCGCCGCGTGCAGGCTTTCGACCCGGTGGGCGTCGGCGCCCGTTCGCTCGGCGAATGCCTGCGGCTTCAGCTCGACGCGCTGCCGCATTCGCCGACGCGCGCCATGGCCCGCGCCATCGCCGATGCGCATCTCGAGCTGTTGGCCGCTCACAAGCTGGACAAGCTTGCCAAGCTGCTGAATGCGTCAAAGGCCGAAGTGCAGCGCGCCGCCGCCTGCATACGGTCGCTGGATGCGCGCCCGGGTTGGCGCTACGCGGATGGCATCGCGCGCGTCGTGGTTCCCGACGTGGTCGTCTCCAAGGTGCGAGGCGCGTGGCGGACGTCGCTGAACGAAAGCGCGATTCCACGGGTGCGCATGCATCAGGCCTACGCCGCCCTTTTCGAAAAGCACAGGACCGAAGGCGACTCGGCCATGAAGGCTTGCCTGGACCAGGCGCGATGGACTGTGCGCAACGCGGCGCAGCGCGTTTCGACGATCCTCGACATCGCCACGGCCATCGTCGGCCGTCAGAAGCTCTTCCTGGACCATGGACCGCTCGCGCTGAAACCGCTGGGCCTGCGAGCGATCGCCGATGAGGTCGGCGTGCATTCGTCGACGGTGTCGCGGGCCGTCCACCACAAGTACATGACGACGCCGCACGGCGTGTTCGAGCTGCATCATTTCTTTTCGCGCGGCATGCCGCACGAAGCCGGTGGCGAGACGGCGCCGGCGGCCCTTCAGATCCTTATCGGTGAGCTGATCGAAGGCGAACAGAAAGACGCTCCGCTGAGCGACCCTGCGCTGGCGCAGGCGCTCGCGACCCAGGGGTTTCGCATCGCCAGGCGCACGGTGGCCAAGTACCGGCAGGCCCTGAACATCGCGCCGCTCGAACAGCGGCGCAGGGGCGCGCAGCCGCGGCCTTAGATGCGGCATATGCGGCATGCTCCGACACGCTCCGGTCGGGCGAGCCCCTAACCTGTCCGGCCGGCCGCGCCCCGCCCGGGCCGGGGGAATGCACAAGGAGCACGACTTGGACTCTGCCTTGAACCCTGCCTATCCGCGCCCTCAACTTCGACGAGATGACTGGATGTCGCTCAATGGCGTGTGGCGTTTCTGCTTCGACGACGAACGCGCCTTTCTCAGCCCGGACGACATCTCCGCGTGGCCTCGTGAGATACGCGTTCCGTTTCCGCCTGAATCAGAAGCGAGCGGAATTGGCGACCGCGGCTTCCACTACGTCTGCTGGTACCAGCGCGACGTCGAACTTCCGCCCGACGGTGGCCGGGTCATCCTGCGCTTCGGCGCGGTCGACTATGCCGCGCGCGTCTGGGTCAATGGCCGGCTCGCTGTCACGCACGACGGCGGCCATACGCCGTTTTCCGCGGACATCACCCATCTGCTCGACCCTGCGGGTCGGCAGGTTGTCACGGTGCGGGCCGAGGACGATCCGTGCGATCTCACCAAGCCGCGCGGCAAGCAGGACTGGCAAGCCGAACCGCACGGGATCTGGTATCCGCGCACGACAGGCATCTGGCAGACCGTGTGGCTGGAACGCGTCGGCAGGACCTACATCGACAAGATCCGCTGGACGCCGAAGGTGGAGGGCTACGCGCTCTATTTCGAAGCTCGCATCGCCGGAGACATCTCGGACGATCTGGCGATCGAGATCGAATTGCGGCATGCCGACAAGCTGCTCGCGCGTGACCGCTACCAGGTGATCGAAGGCGAGGTCGACCGCTCCATCGTGCTGTCGGACCCAGGCATCGACGACTTCCGCAACGAGATGCTCTGGACCCCCGAGCGTCCGACGCTGCTGGATGCCAAGCTGCGTCTGCTGCGCAACGGAAGAGTGATCGACACGATCGATTCATACACCGCGCTTCGCTCCGTTCACATCCTGCGCGACCGCTTCATGCTCAACGGCCGGCCCTACCTGCTGCGCCTCGTGCTGGACCAGGGCTACTGGCCGGACACGCTGCTGGCTCCGCCCGATGACGACGCGCTTCGCCGCGACGTCGAACTCGCGAAGGCAATGGGCTTCAACGGAGTGCGCAAGCACCAGAAGATCGAGGACCCCCGCTATCTGTACTGGGCCGACAGGCTGGGCCTGCTGGTGTGGGAAGAGATGCCTTCCGCCTATCGTTTCACGCGCGGCGCGATCAAGCGAACCGTGCGCGAATGGACAGAGGCCATCGACCGCGACTACAGCCATCCGTGCATCATCGTCTGGGTGCCGTTCAACGAGTCGTGGGGCGTGCCCGAGTTGCCGTCGGTCGGGGCGCACCGGCATGCGGTGCAGGCGCTGTTCCATCTGACCAAGACGCTCGACGGGAGCCGGCCGGTGATTGGGAACGACGGTTGGGAGTCGAGCGCGACGGACATCATCGGCGTGCACGACTACGACGCCGACACCGAAAACCTGCGCAAGCGCTACGGCGGCGCCGAAACCGCGCGGCAGGCACTGCTGGAGCATCGCTGGCCGGCCGGCCGCGTGCTGACGCTGGACGATCATCCGCATGAAGGCCAGCCCATCATGCTGACCGAATTCGGCGGCATCGCCTTTCATGCGAAGCAGGCCGAGCCCGCGCCGCTGGCATTGCCCGTGGGGCACGACACCAAGAAGGTCTGGGGCTACGCGGTGGCGCATGGCGCGGAGGAGTTCGGCGAGCTGTATGCGCGGCTGCTGGAAACCATCGTCCACGCGGCGATCTTCAGTGGCTTTTGCTACACCCAGTTCGCCGACACGTTCCAGGAGGCCAACGGTCTGCTGAATGCGGACCGCACGCCCAAGATTCCGCTGGAGCGGATCAAGGCCGCGACCAGCCTGTCGCGCTCATGGATCCCAGGCACCGTGTAGACCGGCGGGCACGCCGCTTGCTGATGGCGCCATGCTTCTCGCGCGATGCGCTGGAGGTGCTGTTGCCGACCTTTCTGCTCACCCGCTGTACCTGGGGCATCGATTACGCGTGGTCGTCGCTGCTGGACGGGCAGAACCGCATCAGCATCGTCGATGCTGTGCCAATGGACCACACCAAGCCGATGGACCGCGTCGAAGGTCCGTTCTATCGCAGGCTGCGCAGCATGGGCATCGATCCGGATGAAGAACTCGCGGAAGTGCATCGCACGTTTCCGGAGTGGGGCGAAATGCGCACGCTGGAGCATGGCCATCGATACAGCCGCGAGCTGCCGGGGCTCGATGAAGAGGGGCTGGTGGCATGGATGGAGAAGCGCAAGATCGAAGCGCATCTCGCGCGCGGCGGCACCATCGCGCCGCAACGGCCGGTGACCACGGCTGGCGCGGCGGCGCTGGCTGCCTCTGCAATTTCGACGGGATCCGCGACCGGGACCGCAACCGCGACCGCTCCTGCAACCGCCGAGCTTTCGCCCTGAGCGTCAGGTCATCGCGGTGCGGGTCGGGGCTTGAAGTGCAACAGCCTGGCCACTGCATGCAGGTCGGGCAGCACGGCGATGGCCTTCTCACGCATCTCGTCCGTTGGCACCAGGAGGTCGGGAACCATCACGACCGGCATGCGAGCCGCATGCGCCGCTCGCACGCCGTTGTAGGAGTCTTCGAGCGCGAGGCAGTCGCCCGGCGATGTATCGAGCAGTTGGCCGGCTCGCAGGAAGAGGTCAGGGTAGGGCTTGCCGCGCGCCACGTCGTCTCGCGTCACGATGGCATCGAAGCGCTGCACGATGCCTGCGCGTTCGAGGTGGTGATGCGCTTTTTCTCGCGACGACGATGTCGCAACGGCATGCGGCACGCCCGCCTCTTCGAGCAGCGCCAGCAACTCGGACGCGCCCGGCTGGAGCTGCATGCCGCCGCCATCGATGAGCGCGAGCAGGTGGCGTGACGAAGCCGCGAAGAGGTCGTCGGCGGGCGCCCCTTCGCCGTAGTGTTCGAGCAGCAGCCGCCGGCAGCCGTCGGCCGGCACGCCAATCATCAGCGCGCAGACGTCGTCGTGCAGATCGAGCCCGACCTCCTCCCCGGCCAGCCTCAGGGCTCGGCGCGCCAGGTGCTCCGTGTTGAGCAGGAGCCCGTCCATGTCGAACACAACGGCCGACGCAACCAGTCGATCCAGGGTTTCAGGTGCCATGTCCATGTCAGTCATCCAGCGCAAGCATGCCAGAAACGCATGCCGCCACGGCCCCGCGTGCGCCGCGCTGCCGGAGCATGGTGACTGCGTCGATCAGGCTCCGGCGCAGGCCGATGTCTCTCGGCAAATCGTCTCCGAAGATGCTCGGCAGGCCCAGCAGGAGGTCGACGAGCCGGCGGGGATCGTCATGTGCATCGGCAGCACTGCGTTGCAGCGTGGCGCACAGATGGTCCGGTACAAAGATTGGACCGCCGAAATCATCGTGCCCTGCGATGCAGCGCATCCATGCGGCGATTGCCAGCACGGTGCAGGGTGCCGGCCGGCGCGCCCGCCGGTTGTCCCTCAAGGACGCGAGCAGCCGCGCTGGCAGCTTGGACGAACCGTCGCGGGCCACCCGTTCGACCCGATGCGCGATACCGCGGCTGCGCCAGCGCGCGAGCAGTTGCCGCGCATAGGCATCGATGTCATGGTCGCTGGGCGGCAGCGTTGGCTTCTGCTCGTCGAGCATGAAGCGCAGCGCGAAGGCTGCGAAGCCGGGTACGGCCATCGCGTCGGCGATGGTCTCGCAGCCTGCGAGCTGGCCCAGGCTGGCGATGGCCAGATGGCCGCCGTTGAGGAGGCGCAGCTTCGAGGCTTCCCATGGCGTCACGTCCGATACGTACTCCGCGCCGGCGGCATCCCAGCGCGGGCGCGCGCCGTCGAAGCGCTCGATGACCCACTGGTGAAAGGGCTCGGCGCAGATCGGCGCCGCATCGATCAATCCCAGCGCGGCGCTCGCGTCCTTGAGGTCGGTCGCGCTGGTGGCCGGCACGATCCGGTCGACCATGGTCGAGGGGAATTGCACGTGTCCCGCGATCCATGCGGAGAGGCGGTCATCCTCCAGCGCGGCCATGTCGATGCACAGCTGGCGCAAAAGGCGCCCGTTCGAAGGCACGTTGTCGCACGACAGGACCACGGGTGGGGCAGTGCCCGTCCGCCACCGCTGCCGAAGGCCCGCGACGAGTACGCCAATGGCCGTGCGGGGTTGCGGGAGCCGCCAATCCCCCTGCGCCGCTGTGCTCGTGTCGAGCCTGCCGCAGGCGTCCGCGCCATAGCCGCCGACCGTGATGGTGAGTGTCACGACCCTGATCGCAGGATCGGCGAAGGCGCGCTGCAGCGGCAGCGGGTCGCGCGGCGCGTAGACGAGCTCACTCAATGTGCCCACCACGGTGACGCGTGTTCCCTGGCTCCCTCGTTCAAGGACCGTGTAGAGGCCATCCTGCGCAGCGAGCGTATCGACGGTGCCCGGCGTGACCAGGCTGGCCGCGACGATGCCCCAGGCGGGTGGTTCGCTGCCCCGCAGGCGTTTTGCGGGGCCGTATTCCCATTCGACGGCGCGCTGCGTGAGGAAGGCCTGGTGCGCACGATGAAACGATCCGCAGCCCAGGTGCAGGATTCCCGGGCGCAGCTTGCCGGGTCCGAAGTCCGGCCGCCGCACTTCCGGCGGCGCGAGGTCCATGCATGCGCGCGAGAGACGCAACGGCTGCGGACGCGCCAGGTCTGTGCAATGCAAGGAGCTGCTGCTCAGGCTGCCACGCATGATGGCGTCCCCGCGATCGGGTAGCCGCCCCAACCACCTTCAGGCTGCTGTGCCTGCAAGAGCAGTGGCAGCACCGCTGGATTGCTTTGCAGCAAATAACGCCAGCCGTCGGCGAGCATGACCGCGAGTGCATCGGGCTCCAGGCCGAGCGTCTCCCGCTCCGGGCCGACAATCGCGAAGGTCTTGTGGATTTGCGCGCAATCAAAGTCCTCCATGATCCGGTCGGACTCCGCATGCACGCGGCGGCCGAGCTCGGCATCGCGGAACATGCCCACCGGCCGCGTGTGAAGCACCGGCGCCGCGTCGATGATGCCGAGGTTGCGATAACCAAGCAGCTTCGGCCAAAGTGAATCCAGGCCCCATCCCCACCCGGTCGAGCTGAGTTCAAGAGTCGGCAGAAGCCGATCGAGCGCCCATCGGCTGAAGCACGGCATCATGATTTCCACGAAGCCCGTGCGCCGTGCAAAGCAGCGTTTGTTGCGCATGGTGCTGTAGTGCGCGTAGTAGGACGCCTCGTGCAATGCAGGCGCGCAGAGATCGAAGGAGAGCGCCGCTGAGTGCGTGAACATCCTGTCGATCGCGTCTGCCGTCGCAAAGATGTCGTCGTCCGGCAGCCATATGCGCTCGTACTCGCGCCAGCCGGTCCAACCCCCAAGAAGCTCTCGCAGGCCTGTCCACTTGGGTCCGGGGATCACGTCGCCTACGGTGCATTCGAGATCGTCTTGCGGCTGCAGCGCCTGGTAGGGGCAAAGATAGAGATCCCAGTTGCGCTGGCCCGCGGTACCGAGCCAGGATGGATGGAGCGAGTGGCGGCCGACGCGGGCGACCACCAGGTTTTGACGTGCCATAGCCATAGGAAGACCATCGGTAGCGGGACGGCTGCCTTCAGGCCGCCTCCAGGTCGCTTTCCTGCTCCAGGCGCGCGAACAACGCGAGACTTTGGGCTACCACCTGGTCCATGTTGTAGTAGCGGTAAGTGCCGAGCCGGCCCGTGAAGGTCACGCCGCGCGTGCGTTCGGCCAGCTCTTCGTACTTCCTGTAGAGCGCTGCGTTATGCGGCGCGGGGATCGGGTAGTACGGGTCGCCCTCGTCAGTCGGGAACTCGCGTGTGATGCTCGTGCGCGCATGCGTTTGCCCCGTCAGGTGCTTGTATTCAGTGATGCGGGTAAAGGGCACGTCAGGCGCGGGATAGTTCACCACCGCCACCCGTTGCAGCCATGGCTGATCGAGCGTGCTGTGCTCGAAGCGCAACGAGCGGTAGGGAAGCTTGCCGAAGCAAAAGCCGAAGTACTCGTCGATCGGACCCGAATAGATCAGGTGATCGTGCGGGATCACGTCCTTCACGTCAGCATGGTCGGTGTTGGGCAGGAAGGTGATGTTCGGATGGTCGATCATCCGCTCGAACATGCGTGTGTAGCCGTGCGAAGGCATGCACTGGTACTTGTCCTGGAAGTAGCGGTCGTCCGCATCCGTGCGAGTCGGCACGCGTGCGGTCACCGCCTTGTCCAGTTGAGAGGCATCGATGCCCCACTGCTTGCGCGTGTAGCCCTCGAAAAATTTGCGGTAAAGCTCTTCACCCACCTGGCTCACCACGACGTCGCGTGAGCTCACGATGTTCTCGGTCGGTTGCGCGCGCGCCGCCAGGAAGGCTGCCGCGCCGGCGGCATCGAGCTTCAGTCCATACAGCCTGTTGATGGTGGTCAGATTGATAGGGATCGGCACGAGTTGGTCGTCGACCATCGCCAGCACGCGGTGTTCATAAGGCCGCCACTCGGTGAACTGCGACAGATAGTCGAGCACGCGCTGCGAATTGGTGTGAAAGATGTGAGGCCCGTAGCGATGCACGAGCAAGCCGGATTCGTCGAGATGATCGAAGGCGTTGCCTCCGATGTGGTTGCGCCGGTCGACGATGAGCACGCGCCGGTCGAGTTGGCTGGCAAGCCGCTCGGCGAGGACGCAGCCGGCGAAGCCGCCTCCAACGATGAGGTAGTCGAAAGAACGGGAGCCGTCGCGCGCGGAAGCGCTGGTGGTGGGGTGGGCCATGTGGTTTGTGGAGGTTGGGAGTGGGGGTTGGGGTGAATGCACCCACTCTCCTCGGCAAACCGCGTGCCCGCTGCGCTATGAATCCTTCAGTGTCAGTCGAGGCGTTGGCGCTGGGACAGGCCCAAGGTGCGCTTGAGGAAGATCGTCAGCGCAGCACCAGCAGCGGCACTCATCAAGGCCGCGCTCACGGGGCGCTCGGCAATGTAGGCCTTTGTGCGGACCGTGCAAACATCGAGCGCTTGATCGAGCTTTTGCCTGAAGGTCTTCGGCGCCATCGCATCAGGAGTTGGCGCCGGCGTCGTCGCATCCAATGCCGCCACATCGGCATCGGTCAATGGTGGCGCGTTTGGCGCGTCATTCAAGGGTTGTCTGATCAGGTCGATGTCCATTGGGTCTCCATCGAGTCGGGGTGTGCACCCATTCTTCCCTTTGGCATCGGCACCACTGTCGGGTTGCCGGACGGACTCATGTAGGAAGGGACCAGAGTGGACTGTTGAGTCCATTGCCTACTCTACGTGTAGTGACTGGATGACCACGTCGGGTCGCGCCCAAATCCAGAGTGCAGCCTTCACAAATGAGGAGCGCCCATGGCTGAATACAGAGTTGATCCCACCGTGCAGCCGCGTGGCAGCGCTCGCGTCGAGGAGTGGTCCAGCGCCAGTGGCGTTTCCTGGGGTGCCATATTCGCGGGCGCGGCCGGCGCTGCGGCGTTGTCGCTGGTCCTTCTGCTGCTTGGCACCGGCCTTGGCCTGTCCACGGTCAGCCCGTGGGCCAACAAGGGCGCCAGTGCCACGACCATCGGTGTCGCGTCCGTGGTGTGGCTGTCGATCGTTCAGCTTGCCGCATCCGGCATGGGCGGTTATCTGGCGGGCAGGCTGCGCACCAAATGGGCCGGCTTGCACACGGACGAGGTGTACTTCCGCGACACAGCGCATGGCTTCCTGGCCTGGGCTGTTGCGACATTGCTTACCGCAGCGCTCCTTACGTCGGCCGTCGGATCGATCGTTGGTACGGGTGCGCAAGTGGGCGCCACGGCCGCGGGTGGGGCAGCAACCGCCGCAGCTTCTGCAACGGCCGCTGGGGCAGCGGAATCTTCCACCGGCGACTCTTCTTCGAGCTCGAACTCGAGCTCGGGCCCGGTCGGCTACTTCGTCGACTCGTTATTCCGCCGGGACCCGAGCGCCGCCGGTGCGGCGCCCTCCGATAGCTCGGCGGGCAACGCACCGGCGTCCGAGGTCGCCCGCATCTTCGTGAACAGCTTCCGCGCAGGCACGCTGTCGCCCGAAGACACCAAGTACGTCGGGCAGCTCGTCGCGCAGCGCACAGGGCTCAGTCAGCAAGACGCTGAAAGGCGAGTGACCGACACCTACAACAAGGCGCAGGCGACGCTCAACGACGCCAAGACCAAGGCGCAGGAAGCGGCCGACGCGGCGCGCAAAGCTTCTGCATACGCGTCTCTCTGGCTCGTGGTCTCGATGCTGATCGGCGCTTTCGTCGCGAGCTTCGCGGCCATCTACGGCGGCCGGCGCCGTGATCTCTGAGCCGGTGGTCCGCGCGACGCGTTGACAAGACTTCACTCCCTCGTCTCGAATTCAGGAGAACTCCCATGCGCTCACTTCTTCTTTGGTTTCTTGGCGTACCGATCCCGATCATCATCCTCATTGCGTTGTTCGTCCGGTGAGTGACCGGCGTGGACCTGCTGGACCTGGTGCAGTGGCCCGCGTTCGCGGCTTCCGTCGCGGCCGCCTACCTCGTTGCTTCCAGTTCAAGGGGAAGGCGCAATGCGGGCTTCTGGATCTTCCTGCTCAGCAACGTTCTTTGGGTGGCCTGGGGGCTTCACACCGACGCCTGGGCACTCATCGCCTTGCAGGTGTGCCTGGCCATCCTGAACGTCAGGGGCCTGTTCAAGACAGAGCCCAAGTAGCGTCAGCGCTTGCCCTTCGCCTCCAGGTCGGGCTTGGCCTTGGGCTTGGCCTTGGGCGCAATCCCTGGCTTGCCGCCCTCGGCTTGCTGGACCGCACCCGCCGTTCGATTTTCAATGGCGCCGCAGTTCGTGTTTTCGCCCGGGCCCGTCTCGATCAATGGCACCAGCGCCGCCAGCGGATTCACCACTGCCAGCGCCGCCATGGCGCCCGCGCGCGCAACGAGCGGTCCCTTCTCGATCTCGAAGCGAGGCTGCCTGAAGGTGCCATACACGCGCACCGGCGTGCGCAGGGAGAGCAGACCGACTTCCTTCGGCTTCGGTGCAATGGTCATGTCGAAGCGCTCGTGTTCGAGATCGAAGGTGCCGCCGCCGAGCACCTGCGTCTGCTCGGTGTCCACCACGAAGAGCGAAGACTTGCCCTGGCCGTCCTTCACGTCGAACGCCGCGCCACCGCAGTTGATGACGATGTCCTTGTCGCCGCCGGCCAGCAACATGAGCACCTTGCCGCCGTTGAGGCCGCTCGCGGCGTCCAGCAGGTTCGACACCCGGCCGTTGACCACGGTAGCGACGATGCGGCCGTCGGCCTTGGCGGCGGCGTCGGCGATGGAGTTGCCCGTGCCCTTCAGGTGCAAGGTGGCACCGACGCGGCCCGCGCCCTTTGCGATCGTCTTGCTGTCGGGCGCGAGCTGATCGATGCGCACGCGCTGCAGGTCGATGTGGACGTCGGACTTCAACGTGGGCTCGCGCGCGTCCAGCGCGACCTGCGATGCGATGCTGCCGCCCGCAAAGCCGAAGTCGAGCGGGGCCACCTTGAGCATCGAATCGTGCAGGCGAAGCGAAGCCTTGAGGCTCTCCAGGGGCAGGAACTGAGGCACCTCGAGCCTGGTAGCGACGAGGTCGACCTCGGCATCGATCTTCTGCAATCGGCTGCCGTCGAAAGTGCCCGCGGGCAGCACGTGCGTGGGATCGATCTGCTTTTCCTTCGCCTTGGCTGTGGGCCTGTCGCGGGTCTCGGCCTGCGATACGTTCGGCTTGCCACCGCTCTGCTTCGTCTGCACACCAATCAGCGGACCGAGGTCGGCAAGGTTCAGCAGCTTGCTGTGCAGATCGGCTGTCAGCAGCGGGCGCGGCTTCTGATCGACGTAGGCGCCTTTGCCGGTGACGTCGGTCGAGCCGATCCGCCCGGCAAGGTCGTCCATGCTGTACCGGTTGCCCTTGAGAATCAGATGGCCCTGCAGGCGATAGGGCGGAGAGGCCGGCAGCGGCAACAGCAGGAAGGGATACAGATTGGCCAGCGTCTGGCCTTCGATGCGCAATTGGGTGTCGATGGCCGTGATGTTGGCCGCGTCGGCGATCGTGCCTTCGACGGCGAGCTTCGTCGTGCCCGCGTCCAACTGGCCCTTGAGCGGAAACGGCACCCCGGACTCCTGGAAGCTCAGCACATCACCCGTGAGCGCGCGTCCCGAGAACGCCGCGTCGTGGTATTTGCCCTTGAAGTCGTACTGGGTCGTGTAGCGGTTGTTGGACGGTTTGGTATTCGCATTCTTGACCTGCTCTTGCGCGTTCGGATCGAAGGTGCTTCCCTGGATATCGATCGTGAAGGGCTCCCCATGGTCGATGTAGATCAAATGGCCCTGGTCCACCGACAGCGTGCTGATGCGCAACTTGCTGGGTGATGTGTCCGATGGGTCGGACAGAATCCAGTTCTTGCGGTTGTCTGGCAATCGCTCGAAGACAAGGTCGGGACGCGTGAGCGCCACGCGCGGAACCAGGATCTTCTCAGGCAGGTCGCGCAAGGCGACCGAGAACTCCAGGCGCTCTATCTTCGCCATGGCGGGCGCGTCCTTCGACCACGCCGCGTTGCCGAAGTAGACGTCGCGCATGACGATGGTGGGCGTCAGTCCGAGCTTGACGTGAAGATCGGCGCTGTGGAATTCGCGCTCCGTCTTCCTGGAGATATAGCGATCGAGCGAAGGGCGGACCCAGTTCCAGTCGAACACCAGGACGAACGCCACCAGCACCACGAAGAGCGCCGCGATGACGGACCAGACAGGATGGCGCCCCACGAACACCGGCAGGCGAGAAGGCATGGCAAGACTTCGAAACGGCCAGCCCCCAACATCTGCGCTTTGGCGCAGCCCGGCCGTGGGAGCGGGCGGGAAAGACGTGTGGGATGATTCCCGCGCGCAGCCCCTTACATCCCTGGAGGTCCCATGCAATCCGTGCTCGACAACTTCTCCCTGGCTGGTCGAACAGCTCTGCTCACCGGTTCGAGCGCCGGCATCGGATACGCACTCGCGCGAGGCTTGGCAGGGGCGGGCGCCCGCGTGATCCTCAATGCCCGTTCCCCTGACAAGCTGGAGAAGGCCGCAGCGCAATTGCGCGGCGAAGGCGGCACGGTCTTCACCGCCGCATTCGACGTCAGCGATGGCAATGCCGTGAACGCTGCGGTCGAACGGATCGAAGCCGATATCGGACCGATCGACATCCTGGTCAACAACGCCGGCATGCAGCGCCGCGCACCGCTGGACCAGTTCGACGAAGCGCATTGGCACGAGCTGAT